>NZ_PCNZ01000136.1 GCF_002975175.1 Bacillus sp. MYb209 | reverse complement strand
GCTTTTGCAATTGATACTGTTCTACAAGGACAAACATATAGCAGTGCAAAAGCATTCTTTGCACAAACCTTTCGTCCATTAGCACAAGGAATCATTTACTTGTGTGAAGAACTAATCCGTCAGAATGATGCCTTTCCAAGTCAATTTCAATCACAGGTAGCTTCAACAGATGTCATCGAACAAGAAATACTAGAACAAATTCGAGGGATTGACCGAATGAGAGCAGGTGTTGAAGGGATTAGTAATGTCCTTCCAGCTATGCAAGCGATGATGGGTATTTTTGATATGATGAAACGGAAACTGCAAGAAAAGTTAGAACACCTGCATGAATTCAATTATACTTCTAGTAGTAATTATGATACAGCACTCCAACTAGCCACTAGTATTGCTACGGGGCTTGCAGAAGTACAAAGTGGAAAAGGTTTTAGTCCTACAAGTGGTACATTTAGTACACAAGGGTTGAATATGGAATGGACGACTTCTATCCAAGCGATTACAGAAGAGATATCCCGAAAAGCTGACCATTCAATTAAAGATGGAGAAATGTGCGGTAGGATAGAAGAGAAATCTCCGATTAGAAAGGCTTGGGACGATAAGGTAGACGATGTAGTTAAAATGTTCGAAACAGTAAAAAAGATGTGGAATGGTACTGTAATCGGAACAGGGAAAGCTGTTGAAGATGAAATCAAGTCCATGGAAGCTTTAAGTAATATGGATATAGGAACTTTTATTAATGTTACATATGCGATTTTACATTTGGATGAAACGACAAAAAATATGTGGCATGCATTTTCAAGTACTGTGAAACGAGATATTATAGATGGAGATGCAGAGAGCATTACACAATGGACTACTTATGGATTAACCCAATTAGCCCTCGGCCTAATTGCTGATAAGGGACTAGGTAGAGCAGGCCTGGTCACAAAAGGAAGAAAAGGAGCAGGTGGAGCAAGTACATTAGCTAAAGGCGTAACGCTAGTAAAAGAATTGAAGCAAACAGCTGATATTTTACAATCTTTTAAGAAAGATGTTTCATATGCTTTT
>NZ_PCNZ01000135.1 GCF_002975175.1 Bacillus sp. MYb209 | reverse complement strand
CCCGGTGCAACAAATCCATGAATTAATATATTATTTTTTGTTGCCATGTCTTTTCCCCTTTATTTAGTATAATCTGGTCTTTTATCACAGCTAACATTTATGTATTTACAAAATAAAAATAATTCAATAAAATAAATCTATCAAATATTCGACTAAATGTCTATAAATAGTCAAATAAAAACAGGCGGGGATACATTATGGCAAGAATTTCATCTGAGCAGAGAAAACAGATACATGAGAACCTTCTCTTTAAGAGTAAAGAACTGTTTATTCACTATGGATTCTCTAAAACTAGTATTGATGACATAGTAAATGCATGTGGAATCGCAAAGGGTTCTTTTTATTCATATTATTCATCAAAAGAAGAGTTGTTTTACGCAGTATTGCGAAAAGAGGAAGAAGTAAAAAATACAATTATTTCAGAAATTATGTGTGAGTCTCTACCTCCAAAAGAACTTTTAATTCGTTTCTTTGAATTATCTTTTAAAACTATAGAACAAAACCCATTTTTACAAAGTCTTTATCAAAGAGGTGAATATGATCGAATTGTGAAAAGACTTCCTAAGGAACTTCTAGATAAACATGCAAAGGAAGATTTAGATAGTTCTTTAGCGTTTGTTAAATTTCTACAGGAAAAAGGCGTTACAGAAGATGATCCTGAAGTACTTATTGGCCTTTTTCGAACAACCATACTTATTCCATTACATCGACAAGAGATTGGAGAACCGACTTTTTCGAAGATGATGAAAAAAATGATTGAATGTTTATCAGAAGGTCTAACAAAACATAAGGAGTGAATTTCATTTATTATACATTTGCTGCTTTAGGGCTTCACTTTTCACTTCCATAAAAATTATGATTCAGAGGTGTATGTTTTCATATCAAAAGTTTAGTACTCTATTTTATAATCGAAAACATTTATAAACGCTGGTTAAGTGATTACAACCTTTATCAACTTCTTAGCGTACAATTTTCTCGAAATGATATGGAATGTAGTTTCAGTGAAAGTTGATGTAGATACAAAAGAAGCTAACGAAAACATTAAGGTATTAA
>NZ_PCNZ01000134.1 GCF_002975175.1 Bacillus sp. MYb209 | reverse complement strand
AACAACTAAAGAAACAAAAGCTTCCAACTCCTGCGAAATACAAAGCAGAATTTGAGTGGTTAAAAGAAGTTGATTCATTAGCTTTGGCAAATGCTCAACTAAACTTGCAAACTGCCTATAAGAATTTCTTTAGTGGTCAAAATGACTTTCCAACATTCAAAAGTAAAAAAGCCAGAAAATCTTATACAACGAATGTAGTAAACGGAAATATTATGTTGCTAAATGGTCATATCAAATTACCAAAACTAAAAATGGTACGTATCAAACAGCATAGAGAAATACCACAAGACTATATTATCAAGTCATGTACGATCTCCATGACACCTACCGGTAAATACTATGTGTCCATCTTGACTGAATATGAAAAAGAGATTGTACAAAAAGAAGTAGAAACATTTGTTGGATTAGACTTTGCGATGAATGGATTATATGTTAGTTCTGAGGGTGAGAAAGCCAACTATCCTAAGTTCTATCGTAACATGTTAGACCGATTAGCAAAGGCACAACGAGTATTAGCAAGACGCAATAAAGGTTCTGAGCGTTGGAATAAACAACGTATTCGTGTAGCTAAGTTACATGAGAAAGTGGCTAACCAACGTAAGAATTTCCTTCATCATGAGTCTAAAGAGTTGGCTACTAATTTTGATGTTATAGCTATGGAAGACCTAAACATGAAAGGAATGTCGCAAGCACTTCATTTTGGAAAAAGTGTTGCTGACAATGGTTGGGGTCTGTTCACTTCTTTTTTAGCTTATAAACTACAAGAACAAGGCAAACAACTTGTGAAAATAGACAAATGGTTTCCTTCCACAAAAACATGTAGCAATTGTGGAATTGTGAAAGATATATCATTGTCTGAACGAGTATATTCTTGTATATGTGGTATAAATCTCGATAGAGATTATAACTCAGCTATCAATATCAAAAATGAAGCAATACGTCTATTAGCGTTAGCATAAATAGCAATAAAATAACCTTTGGAACAAGGGAGTTAGCTCGGCTGTCTTAGGACTAATTCGTTAGCTATCAAAAGTAACGACTAACCGAGAAGCCCCC
>NZ_PCNZ01000133.1 GCF_002975175.1 Bacillus sp. MYb209 | reverse complement strand
CCGAAAACGCTGGAAGAACTCTTGAGAGAGAGCTTACGTTAGAAGAGAAGTATGCCCGTTTAGAAGCCGAACGAAACTTACTAAAGGCGGAAAATGAATTGTTAAAAAAAATCAAACTTATGGAAGGGAGGATGAGAAGGAAATAACGTTACCACCTAGTCAGAAATTCATCTTGATTCATTCTGTCATCATAAAATACAACTTAAGAAATATGGTCAGTCATTTGTGTAAAGTAGTTGGTGTATCCCGTTCGGGATACTATAATTATTTTTCAATTTCATCTCAAGAACAACGGAAACAAAAGAGCGATCGAGATGAAATCGTGAAAGAAACCATATTAAAAGCACTTCGATTTAGAAATAGAAAGAAAGGGGCTCGTCAAATAAAGATGACATTAGCGGGTCAGTTTCAAGTTGTCTACAATTTAAAACGTATCCGTAGAATCATGAAGAAATATGAGATTGTCTGTCCGGTTCGTAAAGCGAATCCTTATAAAAGAATGCTGAAAGCGACAAAAGAACATCGAGTAGTACCGAATCGATTAAATCGAGAATTTAAACAAAACACCCCAGGAAAAACACTTCTTACAGATATCACCTATTTAGTTTATGGTAAGAATAAAAGAGCCTATTTGTCTACAATTTTAGATGGCTCAACCAATGAAATTGTAGCTTACCATGTTTCAGAACAGATGACATTAGACCTCGTAACGACAACCCTTCATAAACTAAAAAGGAATAAGAGGATTCGATTGACTGAAGGTGCATATATTCATTCAGATCAAGGAGCCCACTACACAAGTCCTACCTACCAAAAGCTAGTCAAAAAGCTAAATCTCGGGCAATCCATGTCAAGAAGAGGGAATTGTTGGGATAACGCTCCACAAGAATCATTTTTTGGTCATCTGAAAGATGAAGCACATATAAAACCTTGCGAGTCTTTTACTGAGTTGAAACAAGAGATTAAGAAATATATGACGTACTATAATCATTATAGATATCAATGGAATTTAAAAAAGATGACTCCTGTTGGATACAGAAATCATCTTCTTGATGTTGCCTAACTTTTTTCAAAATGTCCTTTACAAAGGGTACAGATTA
>NZ_PCNZ01000132.1 GCF_002975175.1 Bacillus sp. MYb209 | reverse complement strand
TGCATATGGTCAAAAAAGAACAAATTGATTTGCAGGACCAGTCTGTCCAAAATCAGAATGTTTTTATCAACCAGCTGTTTGGATTAACTGCTTAACAGGTGATTCCGTTAGGAATCCTTGATTCTTTTTTATTTATCATCTTTTTGCACCAGAACCATTTTTAATCTATAAAATCAATATCATCCAAAAGAATCTATCAGACAAGCTATACTGATTTTATACGATTTGTTTGTTTTTCATTGATTTAAAACTAAACACTTTGTTTAATTTTTAGACATATTATATAAATGTTTATTTATTTTTAACTGAGGTGAATTATTATGATAAATCCTTACTATATTGGAAACAGACAAGCAGGCCCAGTTTTTTCACTCCATGGAGCTCAAGTAACAATCCATGCAGTGCAGCATGCAATGCAACATATGCCATACTATTATCATCCAGCTATACCTTATCATGAAACAATACAATATTATCCAGCTATAGAATATACATCTCAAAGTATATATCCTACTACTTTTACAACAATTCCATTTTATTAACATCCTCTTGTTTTTAGTATGTTCGGCTTGGCGACATGCCATCATCTGCCGAAATCCATTCGTCAATGGTGAAGTGAAACGAAAAAAGTGGAGATTTTTGAGTATTTTTTGCTTTCGAAAGTAAACTTTTGAATATTAGTTTACTTTCAGTGATAGAAGTAGAACCACATGCCCATCAACCAAATATTTTGGAGTACCTCAAAAAAAATTCACCTCAGATACAACAAAAGAGCCTTACCTCTGTAGGTAAGGCTTCACTAGTATAGTTGTATATATTTACATAACAATTAAGAAACATAAAACATATAATACCAAGTAGAAGAACCCTAATATTCCGCCTATAGCTAGTACCTGTTTAACCCAGCTCTTGAATTTCAGATTACTGTCAATAATCGCTTGCACTCTTTCCATATCCGTTTCCTCCTATTAAGGAGAACCCTTAAAGACTCTCACCTCGCTATGATACCATTAAGGAATGACTAATAGAGGTCTAATTTTTGTCTAAACGTATAAATATGTAATATTGCATATAGAAATGTATTGTTATAAATGTAAGCGCTTACTATAATAAGGG
>NZ_PCNZ01000131.1 GCF_002975175.1 Bacillus sp. MYb209 | reverse complement strand
TCTACAATTTCTCATTCTCTTTCTGCTTACTTTGAGCGGATTCGCATCCTTGATTCTACAACCTTTCAAGTTCCAGATCGATTCGCAGCTACTTATCCTGGTGCCGGAGGCTGTAGTCATACAGCTGGTGTGAAAATTCAATTAGAGTATGACTTGTTGAGTGGAGAGTTTTCTGATGTGAAAATTGAACCAGGAAAACGAAGTGATCAGGCATATGGGGCGACTCGAATGGACATGACACAAAAGAATGAACTATATATTCGTGACTTAGGGTATTTTCGTTTACAAGACTTTAAATCGATCCAAGATAAGGAAGGGTATTATTTATCGCGTCTTAAATTACCAACTAAAATATATAGAAAAGAATTCGAAACAGTGGTATTTAAAACAAAACCTGCTCAATTGAGACCGGTATATATACAAATTCATTTGGAAGACATCATGAACCAATTACAACCTGGCCAAGTGTATGAATTACATGATGTATATGTAGGGAGCAAAGACAAACTACCCACTCGCATTGTGGTTTATAGATGTACAGAGGAGCAAAAACAGAAACGTCTACATGATCGAGCTATTCGTGAAAAGAAAAAAGGGATTACATATACAGAGCGTACGAAACTTTTACAAGGAATTACGGTATATATGACAAACATTCCTACGGAATGGGTACCGAAAGAGAAAATCTATGATTTATATTCACTGCGTTGGCAAATTGAGCTGTTATTTAAAATATGGAAATCTTGGTTTCGAATTCATCGTTGTAAATCTATTAAACAAGAGCGATTAGAATGCCACCTTTATGGACAACTCATTAGTATCCTATTATGTTCTTCTACTATGTTTAAAATGAGAGAACTCCTGTTACGTAAGAAACAGAAAGAACTAAGTGAATATAAAGCGATGTACATAATTAAAGATTATTTCTTACTTTTTCATCAAGCACTACATAAAAACACCCAAGAATTATCAAAGATTCTCCTTCGTCTGTTTAACCTCCTACAGCGAAACGGACGAAAATCTCACAGATATGAGAAAAAAACAGTCTTTGATATTTTAGGTGTTGTGTATGAGTATACCACTTCTGCCCATCAGGTAGCATAGCGAAAAATTTGAAACCCGTCAGGGTTTATTTGATGTGCCTACTTTTAT
>NZ_PCNZ01000130.1 GCF_002975175.1 Bacillus sp. MYb209 | reverse complement strand
ATAACCATAGAAAATGGGAGATTTTCTATGGTTGTTTTACACTTTCATTTTTATAAAATTTAATCTAACTATGTAAATAACTTTGAATGTAATTCAGTTATAATATTAGATATAAAAGGAATTAATATGGAGTTGAGTAACAATGGAATTTAAATTAAATACAATTCATAGTGAAACTTTTTTAGAAAATATAGAGAAACAAAAACAAAATTTCTCAAACATAATTGCGATATGGAATCAAGATTATATAAATGAAGCTGAATTTAAAAAGGAAAATAACGAAAGAGAAGATTCATATACATATGAGGGATTTTCAGATGAGGAAATATTGTATTACTATTTAAATCGGCAAACACATTTTGACCAAGAAAAACGTATAAAGGATGCATCCAGGACTCTATATGCTCGTGATCTAAGTCAATTTTATTTTTTTATTAAGCAAAGCACAGAGTTTCTGCAGCAAGATGTTAAAGATTATGTAGTCGGCCAAGTTTGGAGGAACTTAAGAAAGCGACATATACGTAACTATCAAAAATGGCTATCCCAGGAGGCAATCTCCTATCAATCAAAAGAAAAATACAAAGCATCTACGATTAGTCGGAAACTTGGTGTGGTCCGTTCGTATTTGAAATGGCTATATGAAATTCAATATATCCAGGAACCTCTTCATGTGGAAATTCTAAGTACTACCGTTAATAAACAACATAAACCAAAACGCGAGTTATCATATGAGGAAGTGAAGCAATTGCTTCATTACTATAAGGATAATGAAATCAATTATGCTTTACTATCGGTTCTGGCTACTACAGGATTACGTGTTGCAGAAGTAGCGCACGCAATGTGGAAAGACCTTGAATATGACGCTATACGTGGACGTTACTATTTAATAGTTGATACAAAGGGAGATAATGAACGGATTGTTTCTATTAATAAGGAGATTTTTAATCGGATTGTTGCGTTTCGAATCCGGAGACGATTACCTGTGGACATTGGAAATAAAAATGGTGAGACTATATTTCAAACAAAGAATCATACTGCTTATAAAGAAAATTATTTATCACAATATATTTCTAAAATCATTAAGGATACAAAGTTACCCTTTACGGAGAATATACGAATCACTCCCCACTTTTTTAGACATTTTTATGTGCAGTACTTATACGACTACAAAGGACTAGCACCTCATGTAATAGCGGCTGCAGTAGGTCATAAAAATGA
>NZ_PCNZ01000129.1 GCF_002975175.1 Bacillus sp. MYb209 | reverse complement strand
ACTACAAAGGACTAGCACCTCATGTAATAGCGGCTGCAGTAGGTCATAAAAATGACCGGACAACAAAAGAAAACTACCTAAAACAAAGATTAACGAAAGATAACGATGCTGGCAATCTAATTAAGGAAGATGAATTCTAATTTCATTTATATTAAGATTAACTGTGTAATTTATATATAATAAAGAAGAATAATCTGTTATGGATACTTTTTTATACGAACGAGATATACAATTAAATTCAATTGGTGGTATATGCGTTGATATAAATTCTAGCGAAGAAATTATTAGTAGGGTTAATCATTACATCATTGATACGAACTTACTTACTCCACTCCTGTATTGTTAATTTATTTGCACAATTCAATTCAAATTTACATATGCTACTTATGCACATGTATTCAACTCACATTTGGACGTGTGATTTGAAACCTACTTTTTAAAAAGCGCTATATAAGCGCTTTTTTTCATGTGTAAATAATCTCTACAAAATGAAATTTTTATTATATTCCCTTCCGAATAACATTTCCAATCCGGTTTATACTATAACTGTAACTTTAAAGTTACACAACCTAACTTGTAGGGCCTAATTTTCTTTTGTACAACTAGTGGTTAGCTAATTAAGCTGGCTACTTTGTTGTGCCAAATGAAGCTTTTACTCGGATTTACGCATCACTTCTTCTGTCAGCCAAGATACGATATTAAAATCCTTAGCTTCACACCTTAAGGATGTTCCGTTCAAAAAACACTCCCTCATATCCTCAATTAATTCTTCAGCAGCTTTAATTCGTTCCATACCAATCACACACCTTTTTAGAGTAATAGTATCATTATGTCCAATTTTTATAGATTTTTTGCACCAAAACCAGAAATAATATTATTAAATCACTTTCATATTTAAATAAAAAATCCACACTTAACTAGACTCATATACTCACACCATCCTTTCTAGACGAGCATAAGATGTACTGACGAACGAAAGGGGGTAATTTTTATGGGTTTTGGTTTTTGTGGAGGTTGTGATTTCGATAGATGTGATGATCGGAGAGATCATCACAGAAAAGAAGAAAGAGAAGACAATAGAAGAAAACAGAATAACAATCCAGAGTTATTACAATTCTTACACACATTAACTCCTGGTACTTGTATTGTTATTCAATATGATTGTCAACCACCTACAAGTGCAACATTCCAGGGTTTTCAAGGAAACAACGTAATCATTTTATCT
>NZ_PCNZ01000128.1 GCF_002975175.1 Bacillus sp. MYb209 | reverse complement strand
ACTTCATTCCTTTCTTTTTTTCTCTTACAGTTTGATCTTGTAATCGTTTTTGTTGTTGTTCTTTTGTTAGTCGATGAACAATCACACGAGTTGGGACTTTATCAGTCATTCCTACATAAGCCTTGGATATTTCACATGTTTGTCCTGGTTGAAGAGAGTTCATTAAAACCTCCATATCTATCTGTATATACTCTGTACCTTTCTTGATTCTTCCATCTTGAAAGTAATCAGGGTTGGGATTTTTTTGATAAATACGTGTATTCGACTTGATACGAGAGATATAGTAAGCCTTTTTATCTTGTATATGTTGAAGATCTTTCAAATGAAAATAACCTAAATCTCGGATACATAAATCATTCGCTGTTATAGTTGGGACACACAGAGAACCGTAGGTTCGATCATGTTGTTTACCTGGACCTGTATGAATATGAAGGAACTGTCCGTTTAACAGGTCATACTCAAGTTGAATTTTCATCCCAGCTGTATGACTGCACCCTCCTGCACCTGGATAAACCAATGAAAAGGGATCTGGGAGTTGAAAAGCAGTGGAATCTAAAATACGAATACGCTTGAAAACAGAAGTGTATGGAGAAGAAATCGGCATAGATGAGGCCAATTTTCGGTTTAGTAGTTCAGCTAATATGTGTTGTAAAAATTGGACGGCCGCTTTATTAAATCTTTGATTCAGTCCCTCGGGACTAATAAGTACTTCTGTTGATGCTTCTAAACAGCTAGATAACTGAGTTAAAGAAGTCGTAGCGACATTTTGGCTCATCCATACACATAAAGCGACTAAATCTTTTGCTTGGTACTTACTGGTTCGTTGCACAAAACCAACATCTCTAGCAAGATCTCGTAAGAGATTTGGGGATAAGAAGCTTTGAATTTCTTGAGCAAATAGTTGTAATTCATCAGATATAGAAATAGACATACAAAAACGCCATCCTTTCCTATGATTCTACAGAAAGAATAGCGTATTTTTTCATTTTATGGGGTATTTTGTTTTGTTAGCTTGATAGCGATGTGGCCAGACCCCATCGCTATCAAGCTAAGCTTATGCAAAGTCAATTTTAGACGAGATTGTTTCTTTTTTCTAAAGGGCAAGTGTAGTTGATTGAAAGATTTGCATACGAAATAAACCCTAGCGGGTTTCATTTTTTTGAATTAAGCGGCTTGATTATAAGACAGGGTACAATTGTAAACGACACCTAATATATCAAAGACCGTTTTTTTCTCATATCGA
>NZ_PCNZ01000127.1 GCF_002975175.1 Bacillus sp. MYb209 | reverse complement strand
ACATTAATATTAGCAGCAGCATCCACCCAAATAAGAAATCCATCCTCTATACGAACAAAGACTCCTCTTCCATCGATCTGATCTCCGCCTGAAAAAACGTTAATTTTGTCGCCTTCTCGTAAACCGTTTAATCTTCTTCGTCCTTCAAAATTCCCCAGTTCTCTTACTTCCTCACGTTCTCTTCTTCTTCTTCGGTTTCTATTACATTCATCACATTCACATCTACGTTCAAAACACATTTAATATACCCCCTTTTTCCTAAAAATTTTTATTTGCATTATATATTATGAAAGAAATATATTAATTGATTAGACTTTCTTCCTCTATCAAACATCCAATTAACTAATTTATCAAAAAAAAATCACTAATTTTAACAATTGTACAAGCCATTTTGTATTACTTACATACATTAACAATGAGATGATAATCATCTTATACCCCAAAACCCTAAATTACCTGTTCGGTAACTATCTTTAAAAGATAGAAAAAAGGACAGTTTTCAACTGTCCTTTTTTCTTATTTACAAAGATACATTTTTTGGAAATTAAACACCTCTTACTAATAAATACATATATTATATAGTGCTCCAACACACTGCTAAATAAAACTCCACTAACAAAGAAAGAACTTATTTTCTATCTGTCAAGAATTTAAGTTCTTTTTTAGTCATTTTACATTCATTTATATTAATAATAGGATTCTTTTTCCCTTTCCGTATAATCGATTCTACGCTTTTTATCCTACGTTCCTTGCCCATGAGAGTTCCTCTCACTCTCAAAGAACTTTTGCAGCATGAAAGCTAGGATTCAGCAACTTCACATGTAGCATCACCACAATTCCTTTTTAATTATTTACTGGTTGTTCAGATAAATACGTATTAAACGCTTTAAATAAACACCTAAAACAACCTGATCAATTTCATTCCAAAATAGAGATTCTCCTAATTCACCTTAACTTTTTGTTTTTATAAACATCGTGGCTTTATTCAAAACTCCACGTCTTTTTTACAAATATCTTGACTCTATTTCAAGCTCACAGCGGCCTCTATATGGTTAACTTTCACAAAAAACCAAAATACATTCGAATTTATTTTTATTTTTCAGATAAATAAGGGTGGGATACATGACTAACAGTAAAGTTAACTATACAAAAGATAGCGGTTCTGGTGCAAAGATAAAATAAAAGAGAATATAGCGCATATATTTCTAGCAGAATTGTATTTTATGCTGTTAGCCCAAACAAGTGATGGATGAATTCTTTCTGATTTTGGACAGACTGATATCGTAAATCAAGCTGTTCTT
>NZ_PCNZ01000126.1 GCF_002975175.1 Bacillus sp. MYb209 | reverse complement strand
TGGTATTATCCCCTTTAGGTAGACAGTGTAAAAAAGACCATGTGCACACATGGATGTTACACTATTACTTGGAGGGGATTTTTTATGACTAAAAAAGGCTCAACTTTTAATACATATTCAGAAGAATTAAAGTTATCAGCTGTTCAAAGTTATTTAAACGGAGAAGGAAGTTACACTATGATAAAGGAAAAATTTCAGCTTAGAAGTTCTACCCAACTTAAAAATTGGGTGAAAAAATATAAAGAATGTGGTGAGATTACAGATACTCGTGGAAAAAATAGTGGAATGAAAGGTATACCAAACCCTCTAAAAGGAAAACGTGTTCATTTCAACACCGTTGAAGAGGAACGTGACTACTATAAGGCTCAGGTTGAATATTTAAAAAAGCAGTATCCAAATCTGTAAATGGAGGCGTACTAAAATATAAAGAGAGATATCATATCATTGAATCATTAAAGAGAAAATATCCAGTTATATGGCTTACTAAATTTGCGGGTGTACATCGTTCAAGTTACTATAAGTGGATTCATACAAAAAGTATGAAAAACATGCGACTAGAATCCGATCAACGATTAAAAAAGGTAATACAATCTATTCACGTAAAGCACAAGGAATATGGTTATCCACGTATGAAAATCGCTTTACAAGAAGAGGGTTATTTTATAAATCGCAAAAAGGTATATCGCTTAATGAGTGAACTCAACATTCAGTCTATTATTCGGAAGAAGCGTCGCTTCTTTAAAGGGAATGATTCCAATACTTTTCCAAATGTTTTAAACCGTGAATTCAAAGATCGCCAACAAAATGAAGCGCTTGTTACAGACATTACCTACCTACGATTTCAAGAGGGATTCCGCTATCTTTCTGTTGTACAAGATATTTATAATAACGAAGTTGTTTCTTGGAAAATTTCCAAGCGCAATGATAATGAACTTGTATTAGATACAATTGAAATGTTGGCACAAAAAAGAGATGTGCGTGGAACCATTCTCCATTCAGATCAGGGATTCCAGTACACATCTCATGCCTACAACAAACGACTTTTTGATTTAGGTATCATTGGCAGCCACTCTCGCAAAGGAAACTGCCATGATAATGCCTGTATCGAATCATTTTTCTCCCATTTTAAATCGGAGATGTTGTATTTGAATCATTTTAAAACAGAAGCGGATTTAATACAAGCAATTGAAGAATATATTTACTTTTATAACTATAAACGGTTCCAAAAACGACTCAACCATCGAGCTCCGATAGAATATCGAGTCTCGATGGCTGCTTAGTCTTTTTAATACTGTCTACTTGACAGGGATAAGACCA
>NZ_PCNZ01000125.1 GCF_002975175.1 Bacillus sp. MYb209 | reverse complement strand
TATTCCGCAATTATTTATAAAAATTATCATACAAATGATCTGTATATCAAAGATGGATTGATGTGCAGATCATTTGTGTGAGCAAACTTTAAACAAGAAAAAGAATCCCAAAAATCATAAGGGATTCTTTTTCTTTATTTGTAATTATTGCTTTAACATTTTTCTACCGATAATAAGACGTTATGTTAACGGAACATGAATATGATATACATATCAATTCTCATATATAATTTAAGATAAACGATGAGATAAGGAGCATATAATCAAATTCGTAGAAGAAGATCGTATGGAAGAACAAATAAGAAAGAAATTAGTTATGAAAAATTTCGTTGTATTCACTCTGAACAGGAGCTACCAATGAGCTATGGAAGTGATGCTCCTATTTATTATTATAATGTTCCTGAAATGGAAAGACGAAAACGCTTTGAAATAAATTCTGATATCTGCATTATGGATGGAGAATATTACTTTGTTCGAGGTTGTATAGAAATTCCAATTATAGATAGTAACGAAATATTTATTTGGAATATATGGGTATCTTTAAGCGAAGAAAGCTTCAACAAAACAATGGGATTATGGAAATTGGAAGAAAGAGAAACAGAAGAACCTTACTTCGGATGGCTTTCTACATCAATCCCTGGTTATCCCGATACATTAAATTTGAAAACTCATGTCCATACAAGAGCTATTGGAATAAGGCTCTTTATCGAATTGGAACTGACTGATCATCCTTTAGCAATTGAACAGAGAGAAGGAATTACTCTACAAAGAGTTGCAGAAATTAAAGAAATTGTTACTCAATATAATCAAGAAGAGGATTCTGAGTAAAACATATTACAACTTCCAATAACGATAATTATGGTGCGACAAGAAGTCGCATTCTCACAGTGTAGCTTCCGCTACTAGACTAGATGCAAAGGCTATCTCCATCCGAAACTGCGGGCTTTGTAACGAGCCCGTGGGTTGCATGAGGAAATGAGGAAACAGAGGGTCTGTACATGGCTCAGAATACTGCTAGAAGAAGACAGGTATTGAACGAGAGTGAAGGTTCGCAAGCTTCGTAACCGTTAGCTTGGGATAATGTACAGCTTTGCCCAGGTCTTGATAAGAGGAAAGGTAGTCTCATAATGCTGCCGTGCTGCATCCCACAACTTATCCGGAGTAAAGAGCCTACCTAACCCTGTCGCATCTGTGGAATGTGAAACTTGGTAATCCCTATGTCATCTGCATGAACAGTAGGATGACTGCAAAGTCAAACGATGTGACAGAGGGTAAAGGGTTCTGGTACAAATACTTGGGAAAGATATAAAGAGGCGAAAAGTTTCCTAGTGGAATCTAGTCTTAAGCAACAATTCCAAATAGTTGATGGATGAACTTCA
>NZ_PCNZ01000124.1 GCF_002975175.1 Bacillus sp. MYb209 | reverse complement strand
CACTAATACCAAATTCTCCTTTGTTAAAAGTAGGAGCTTTGTAAGCACGGTTTTCATTGTTAGCTGTATAATCATTTTTAGCACTTTGTTCGGATAAAAAGATAACAAAAGGCTCTTTTAAAAACGAATCATAGGTATCACCAAATGTTGTAACAATCGTTGCGAACGTATCAACGTCTGCTTTCGCTTTATGTTTTGTAAATGGGTTCAAGCTGAATACAATCCCCATCGCTATTCCTACAGGGGGGATTTTTTTTATACATCTCTTTATCTTTTCCTTCATGGATGTGCTCCTTACTTTCTAATTTATACTGTTTCCAACATATTTAAATTAACATCGGTAAGTTTATCTTAATTTAAATAACTCTCAAAAGTCTTTCGTAAATGTTACAAAACCCTTTCATTGCTTCTCATACAAACACTTCAGGACTCTTGCAAGTAATTTCTTAAACTTGGAAATACCGATAGAAATAAAAGGATTGATACATAAGTAAACCACCGATATATCTTATTAAGTTAAAAATTGAGACCCAAAAAACAAGAAAGGTTGGCATTTTGCCAGCCTTTCTTGTTTACTACTTCATTCATTTTACAAATAAAAATTTTGTTTTGGGGATACTTAAAAATCTTCGCTTAATGAGCATGGGGCCAAGCTGAAAAAATATAGACTATCGTAAAAAGTTCAGAATTTTATACGATATTAATGAAAGACTTTTGTAACATTTATGAAAGAAATTTGAAAGGTTTTTAAACTAAGATGAATTTATAAATATTGATTTTATATTTTAAATCAATATACGACAGTATTTATATGTTTGTTTTTTACAGTGTTACATGTAAGCAATCTAGGCTAAATCTTACTAAGAGAGGACAACAAAAATGAAGAAAAAATTTAAAACAATTGGAATTGGAAAGAAAGTAATTCCTACTGCAGCGGCATTAGGTATTCTTTTTTCTGTCGCTCCTATTGCAGAAAACAAAGCTAGCGCAGGGATAGGTACGGTAATAGATATAAGTATTACTGTATTAGGTGCTTTAGCAAACACTTATGAAGCACTTGGAATAAGCCCAGAGGAGAAAGACCGAAACCCAGGTACTCGCATTGATGTATATGCAGAAAACGAAACTTACCAGGCTCCTAGTTTTACATCTGGGGAATTTAATATTTCCATGTATCATACACAAGGTGATTCGAATTTTCTTAAACCAGTTAAAGTACGCTATCCAAATGGAAGAATCGAACTTCATCAACTAAGATCTGGGCAGCAGCTTAAAATTACTGAAGCAGGTGCAATTATAGATTTAAACCCTAATGGAGCAAATGTCTCAGAACACGATCTTCTTTACATTACACAAGCACAATTAGACGAAGGAAAGACCGGAGTTGTGATGAATCAAGGCCAACATG
>NZ_PCNZ01000123.1 GCF_002975175.1 Bacillus sp. MYb209 | reverse complement strand
ATGAGGGTTCCCCTCATCGTCAAGGAACTTTCGCGGCATAAACGCCAGGACTCAGATTATAAATCTCAAAAAAATCATTTTCCAAATAACTTCGCAAAAAAACCTTTTGATTCCGTAGACGCTGTTAATGATTTTGTTTCTTGTACTTCACGAATTGTTTCAAGTAACTTCTGATCCCGTTGCTCTAACTTGTTATCAATATAATCTTGTTGCTTTTGTAATTGTTCAATTAACAACTTATTAAATTCTTCTTGTTTCTCACTATATTCTCTAAGTTTACTAACTTCATTTTTTAATGCTTTTAATTCTTCAGCTAAAATCTCTCCAACCTCTTTACTAGGAACAGGTTTAATACTCTCTCCACCTGTAGCAAAATAATGTTCAATTTGTTTTATTGAATAATTCTGTTCTCGATGTAATTGCTTAACTATCTTCATTTGCTCAAGAGCTTTTTCATCAAAAATATTGTAACCTGACTCATTTTTCTCTAAAGGAATATATGTCTTTAATCCTTTCATCCAATTCCTTATAACATTTGGTGATTCATCTAAATATAATGCAACTTCTTTAACAGTCATAGCTATATAACCTGGGTTTTCTCCACCTAGGCATTCACTTTTACCCATCTTTTTACCCACCTTTTTACCCACCTTTAAAACCTAGATAAAAACCTATATATTTTTAATATCAAGGATTATTTTCCAAAAAACCAACTTTGAAACCTAGGTTTTTACTAATTCATCCTACTAAGGTTTATATCCTTTTGTCATATGGAAATAACGGAATTTTTCATATCTCCAATTCATACTTCATTTAGCAAAGATCCTAGCCGCGCCACAAAAAGTTTTCTAATAACCTTGCAACAAACCGCAATCAAAATCACATTCTTGTTTTTTTAACATAATAAAATTTAGTTTAAAAACAAGTCATTTTATAAAATTGGAAATTCTAAATCAAAATAGAGAGAAGAGCATAAGGGGTTTTTGGGCCCAACTAGGGGCTGGGACTAGGCGGAGCCTAGCTTAAACATGGGTACACGAAAATTCCCAGGATGTCCACTCACTGACGACACAAAACCCTCCAAATGTCCCCATTGTGTCCCTAGATGTAGACTCAGTGAGTACACAAAGTCCCTTTAATGTCTCCATATGAGTACTCACTAAGGACATGATATTTTTAATAAATTGCAATCAAACATTACTTTAAAATACTAAAAGAAAACAATAGCTATTAAATAAATATAAATCCTTAATCTAGAAATAAATAACAATAAAATACAAAACACTATTCAGGCGCTTCAGAATCCTTTTTAAAGAATATAAATCTAAAGTAATACTATTAATGTCGTGAAAATGAAAATAAACGCTTAAAAAGCAAAATGAACAGGTTTAAAAGAAGGTTTCCCTTTGCTTTTGGGGTTGAGGCTGGTTCGTCGTGTGGGGACGAGCCCCCACGTAT
>NZ_PCNZ01000122.1 GCF_002975175.1 Bacillus sp. MYb209 | reverse complement strand
ATGTCTAAGTTTCAGAGATTAGTTACATAAATCTTATAGTTTTTGCACCAGAACCTTCTCAAAAGGTGAAAACAAAAAGACACCTTATTTAAGCGCTTTCTCAATATATAGGGGATAACTCTAACGTATAGATTAACATTTCTCGATGTTACTGCTATTCTATACTTGGAATCACCTAATATGCATGGATTTGACACTCCCAGCCCTAAAGGAGCAAGGAGTGTCAATCTAAAATATATTGGAATTAACAAAGAAAAAAAGATAATATTCTTGATACATTTTCGATTTGATTTTTCCATATAATATAAAGCAACATTAAAAATCACATGTTACTCTATTATTTTTTGCGTTTTAATGAGAAACCTATTCTACATCACCAATTGCTTGAATAGACTCAAGTCTAACATTAATTTTGTTCGGAAAACCTATAATATTACCAGTTGAATTACTTGTTATTTCTACATTTGGTCCAATAACAGTAACTAAATTTTGACTCACATTCATTATAATGCCTTTAATATGAATTCCTTCTAAAAACAATACAGTACGTAAATGAAGCAACTGATAGGCATATAAAAGTTCTCTAACCTCATTTGTTACCTCTGCAAAATTATTGCTAGAACTATTCACTACTGAATGAGAAGAAGAAGATCCCTTTAATTCTAAAGAGGTGTTAGGGGACATTTTTGATTTTAATAAAACATCAGAAGATTTTTCTGATTCTAATAAAGTATCAAAACTCCTTCTTGATTTAAATGGTGCGATAAGAGGAATCGGATTTATTTCAAACAATCTAAATTTACGTTTTCTATTATCGGAATTTAAACAAAATTGACACATCTATGCCCCCCCTATAATAAGTATGTATTATATAGTAAGCAGATTATATAAAAATGTACTGGGTATTTATAATACCCAGTACATTTTTAATTTATTATGCTCCTTGATCATCACTAACCGATAAAATGCTACTAATTGCAACACTAATTTGGTTTGGATTTTCAAGAGCTTCACCATTTGCATTACTTTCTACTTCAACGCCTTCCCCATTACCACGACGAAGAGTAACAAAATTTTCTCCAATTTGTGTAATAAGGCCTTCTACGTGAAATGATGGTAAAAATAATACAACTCTTGCCCCTACCAATTGAAATGCTTGCAACAGAGTTACAATTTCAGTATTATCTTGAAGTTCAGCCATTCTCTATCACCATCCTTTACTTCTAATTTTGACACCTAACAATGTAATGCTATTAAATTAACTTATTATTAGTTATCAAAACAAAATATGTTTAAGCATAATAATTGAAATAGACAAGTTGGCAAATATTTTTTTTAGTAATACGTTATTAGGATATGGTGCTTAAAAAACAATTCATAAAAAAGATCCTTATTAAATCACTTTCATATTTAAATAAAAAATCCACACTTAACTAGACTCATATACTCACACCATCCTCTCTAGACGA
>NZ_PCNZ01000121.1 GCF_002975175.1 Bacillus sp. MYb209 | reverse complement strand
GCTTTGTTAACTGATCCGTCTTCATGGAAATAATATTTTTTTCCGTCAATGTCTTCATGCTTATTGAACGTATGATTACGGCCATTTGTGAAATAGTGGTTCTTACCGTCTATCATTTTCCAACCGGTATAGAAAACTCCATCTTCTAAACTATAATATGCCTGGAAGTTCTCCTTTTTGTTGATCCCTGTTTTCCAAATCGAACCGTCTTTATTAAATGCTAATATTTTGTTTTCAAACGAAGCATAAACATCGCTGTCTATAGTTTCTCCATTTATCCTAGAAGCTCTCTCAAGTACGCCTTTGTCAGAAAAATGAAGAATGGTATTTTGATCTTCTAGACGTATTTCCATTTTATTTGCATTGTAATTTTGGAAATAATAAATTTTACCATCTATATCTTTCAAGCCTTCTTTAATAACCACTCCAGAAGCATCAGAATAGTGTAGACCATTTTGATCTTCCTTCCATGCTGATTGTAGCACAGAACCATCGTCATTGAAGTTGTAGTACTTCCCATCGATTTCAGATCCACTTACAGCAACCATGTTACCAAAACCCGGTCTGAAATAATAAGTCTTCCCTTTAATTTCTTGCCAGCCTGTCAAAAGGACTCCATCAGCATCTGCAAAGAAATACCAATCCCCTTGAATTACCCAACTGTTCTTTATTACATTTCCAGAAGAATCTTTTGCACTATATTTAGTAGGGTCCTTTTCATTCTTTATCATCTCTATTTTGTCATACTTCTGTCTCTCATTTTCTTTACCCGGATACCACTCTATTAACCAATTGTTAATTTCATTGTTGCTTTTTCCAGTGAAACGAATTTCGGATTTGAAACTCCAATCAGTACCAAATTGTTGAACATTTTGATTACCAGCCAAACTTACCCCATTTTTGTTATTCAAACGGAACTGAAATTTACCATCGTAAGAATTTCCTATCTGAACAAGTTCAAACACTTCATCATCGCCAAGCGAATCGGAATATTGAAGTCCTCTTCCTTCTTTTCCTGAAAGGTATTTTGAACCTGTTTTTACGATTACTTTATTCGTTCCTTTTTTATAAGGGATAATTTGATAAGGGTTACCGTGATTTAGTGCATTAAATGGTAGTGCAATAGGTGTCTCTAGGACGTGAGTACGCTCCGCCAATACATCAGATAATCGATCATAAAAATCTGCACGAGCTTTAGGATCATTATTAACATAATTGTCAAGAACATCTTTAGATACTGGCTTTGAAGTCAATGTTATCAATTGTTTTTGCTTATCTGATAATTTATTTGCTATCTTATCAAATAGGGAATCCGAATTTTTAACAACCACATCCCAATCTGGAGCCCAGCTGTCTGCATATTTTTTATAAAGTGGAAAAAGAAATCTTGGGTTTTTACCAGATGCTTTTTCTACAAATGCATGTTGGCCTTGATTCATCACAACTCCGGTCTTTCCTTCGTCTAATTGTGCTTG
>NZ_PCNZ01000120.1 GCF_002975175.1 Bacillus sp. MYb209 | reverse complement strand
AAATTGGTATGATTTAGGTATCACTTCAAGGAGGTCATTACATGAGTTACGATACTATTGCTTCGTTACAACGTATGGAGCAATTAGAGCAAGCTCAAGCTGCACCTGGGAAACGTTTAGTTTTAAAACGAGTAACTCCTAAAGTAGATATTGTTATTTTAGTTACTACTTTTCTATTAGCTGTTCCAACACTTACACTTTCAATATGGATATGGGCCACTTATTTTTCAATCAAGGAATTTACGTTGAAAACATATTTAGTGAAAAACGTTGCAACGGGCGAACAATTCTATGTGGAGAAACAAGACTTCAAACAATATAAGAGAAGTTTAAAGAATAAGGGAAAACAAGTTAGAAGAATATCTGATTTGTAATAAATAAAAAAAGCCGTCATAATGACGGCTCTTGTTTTTACTTAATAGTTACATGTTCCTCACGAATCCAACGATTACCACCAATATCTATTGCGTCGCCAACTCTTCCCCAAATACGATAAGGAGTAGAACCGTCAATATTTCCAACATGGTTAATACATTCTGGCTCACTATGAACTGCAATCCCCCAACCTACAGGATATTTAGAATGCGCATAGAACCATTTCACATCAAAATGTTTTAGGTAAGCCCACTGCTTTTCATTCCCAAGGCAGATCATGTCTTTTTCTCCACCACCCCAGTATCCTTTCTGGATTAAGTAAGGGATTTTTTGTGTAATACGTCCAGCAAAAATAGGATCAGCAGGATTTTCATATAGATTCACACCATAGCCATTATCGTATTTTGATGTTGCATGCCCAATTCCCTCTTTTTGAATAGGCTGAATTGGATCAATTGGGTTAATTGGATTTAGTTCATTACCACCAATAAACCAAGATAATGGCTTGTCTCCATTTAGAACATTTAAGTCAACTTTTCCTACACCATCAAGCCAACCGCCTGTTTCTCCGTCTGCATATTGCCATAGATCACACGCAAAGGCTGGTTTATTACTTCCATAACGAGGAATCCACAAGAAGTCTGCTTTTACCTTATTTAAACCATATTGATTGTACATATGATGTGATACATAAAATCCGACTTTCCAACCTGCCGCTTTACATGTATCAATAAAAGCTTGAGAAGCAGCTGCTAGATTGTCGGGGCCACAACTTTTTAATGTATCATCCTCACAATCCAGCACTAAGAATTTAGCATTTAAATTTGTTCTTTTCATAAAATCGTTCGCTTCCACAATTGCATCATTAACAGAAACATAGCATCCATACGCATAGGCAGCATGTGGAATGCCACGTTTCTCTAATTGCGCTACATGTTGTTTATATAATCCATCTACTGTATCTGATCCATATTGAACACGGCAAATCGCTAAACTAATTTGAGGAGCTAATACATCCCAATTAATACTGTCATTCCATTTTGAAATATCGATAATATGTTTTTTCATTATTGAACATCTCCCTTTTTATCTTCTTGTTTTTGTTTAC
>NZ_PCNZ01000119.1 GCF_002975175.1 Bacillus sp. MYb209 | reverse complement strand
CAATTAACGGCTTGCTGGGCACACAACATAAAAAAACCGCTCCTTTTCGAGCGGTTTCCTCTTAGAATGAAGGTTATCCATTCTATGTGGCAATGTTTGCATGAAAACAATAAAAATTAATAATTTCCTACACAAAAAAACAGAAACAGAAAAACACTATCCAGCATTACGTTCCATTACAAGAACCAAACAACCCTTTTCAGACCATGGTTCATGTTCTGTATTAGGTCCATAACAGAGATAAGAACCTGCTCCATACTCAACATCATTGCTGATAAGAGCTCCATCTAATACGAATAATTCCTCGGTATCCTTATGCGTATGTTGAGGGAATTTTGCCCCCGGTGCAAATCGCACGACATAACGCAGTTCACCATTCTCATCTCGTAATGGAATTTGTTCTATACCATCCATAACAAATTTCCACTCACTGTTTGTGATATCAACGGAAAAGTAATCTTTCATGTTATCATCTCCTTCTATACAAATAGTAATTTACGATAATATATTGGTCAATATGAACAAAAATGAACTATTCTTCAGGAGGAATGAATTATGGAAATTCGTTTGTTACAGACATTTCAAGCTGTTGTCCAATGTGGTAGTCAGATAAAAGCAGCAAATCTGCTGCAATACGCACAATCTACCATCACCCTACACATCAATCAATTAGAAGAAAAACTCGGCATCGAACTGTTTGAGCGTAAAGGAAAACAAATGGTGCTAACCGAAGCCGGAAGACTTGTGAAAGAACAGGCAGATATTTTATTAAATCAAGTGGATGTAATCACCGAAACCGCAAAAGAATTTTCACTCGGTCAGAAAGGACTTATTCGGATTGGAGCAATTGATTCCATTGGCAAAACAAATTTGATTTCCGTACTAACAACGTTTATGAAAGAACATCCACAAATTTGTCTTTCCATCGAAAGTGGCGTAACCCAACAATTTAGTCAACGGATTATCGCTAACGAACTTGATATTGCCTTATGTCCCCCTCCATCACCAGAATTAAATCTTGAATTTTATCCGCTATATGAAGAAAAGCTTTGTTTGATACTGCCAATCGACCATCCATTATCTACACAAGAAAAAATTCACATGTGTGATTTGGAAGATGAAAATTTCATTTTAACTGGACAATTGTGTGATTATCGGCGAAAAATAGAGCATGTTTTTCTTCATCATGGCTTTCATTTACACTCTAATTACGATGCAGCAAACATGGAGATGGTTTTAAATCTTGTATTACAAGGATTTGGTATTGCTATGCTACCTAGCAATTTCGTTGCCAATTCACATCAATACGCTATTCGTGACATCGATGATATTTCATTCGCTTTACCTGTTGGATTAATCCGCAAAAAAAATAAAGTCCTCAGCCCTGCTACAGAAAAATTGTTAGCTAATATATTTTCATCCTGCTAAACAAGCACAAAAACCAGCTAATGTTTGTCAAGCAGATCTGCCTTGGTACCTAAAAG
>NZ_PCNZ01000118.1 GCF_002975175.1 Bacillus sp. MYb209 | reverse complement strand
TCTCCCTGTAGGGAGGCATGAGGGGGTCACCATACATACCCATCAACTTAAAGAATACCCATCAACTTAAAGAAAATAAAGGCCCAAAAAAAGAAAAAATGAGCCGAACTCTTATGAATAACTGTGAAAAGGTAAAATTTTTGTAATGGGAGGTTTCTGAAAATCTTAGCTTGATGGGCATGGGGTATCGCCAGCATTTTGGAAAAAACCCACGCTAAGAGCATGCAAGATTTTATACAGTTTTTTGGCTAATCTAATAACAAACGAGAATCCTAAAACTACGCCAGGATAGGAATGTGTAAAAAAATGCATAGATCCATAGAACGAAAAAAGGAGGATCCCTTGTGAGAGTAGGGATTCTCCTTTTCCTTGCTACCGATAATGATGCGTTATGTTAACCGAGCATGAATAACATATACAACCTAAATCACACAACATATCACTTCTCCTGAATGGTATAATAAGGAAAAAAGGAGGTTCTCAATAATGCCTTTAGGAACCACTATTTATTACGTCATTATTGCAGTAATCATCGGTGCACTGTTTGGCGGAATTATACGTATAATCCGGCATACCGGCAATCGCAAAAAGCAAGATCCAGTTGAGCAAAAGTTAGATAGGGTTATTCAACTGTTAGAAAAACAAAACAAAGATTGACCCTCCCTCCAAATAGGAGGGTTTTGTTATAAAAAACTTTAGATATGGAGGAAACCAATGAAATTCTATGTGGCATCAAGTTTTCAAAACAAAGACAATGTTAGATATGTTAGCGAAAAATTAAAAAGCAAAGGATTCACTCATACATATGATTGGACTCAAAATGAAAGAGCCTCAACGTTTACTGACTTAATAAACATAGGTCAAGCTGAGAAGAATGCTGTAATAGAATCAGATTTTATTGTAGTACTACTGCCTGCAGGAAAAGGAAGTCACATTGAATTTGGAATTGCTTTAGGTACAGGCAAGAAAATATATCTCTACTCGCCCGATGAGGAATTTAACAACTTTAAAACAACAAGTACGTTTTATCATCTACCACAAGTAGAGCATGTTACAGGCAGTATAGATGAACTAATAGAGGTTTTGACCTTAAAGGTGTCTGTTATTTGAATCGAAACACCTTTTACAGCTATAAAGTGACTTCCAATAACGATAATTATGTAAATAAGCTGTCCATATGGGCAGCTTATTTTATTTTTTGCTTAGCGTGGGGGTTTTTCGAAATGCTGGCGGTACTATAAAATTTTAGTCTGATGGGCATGTGAGGTGACCCCTATTTTTACACGTATGTCGGCTGTACCCGTAATTGCTTGAGGAACTAAAATGTAGTCAGTGTCCAAATTGGTCACAGGGCTTCAACCTTAGGATTTCTCCACCAGTTGCCTGTCAGCGACTTGGCTCTTACCTCGGTTGGACTTTCACCAACAAGCAATTAACGGCTTGCTGGGCACACAACATAAAAAAACCGCTCCTTTTCGAGCGGT
>NZ_PCNZ01000117.1 GCF_002975175.1 Bacillus sp. MYb209 | reverse complement strand
GCTTTGTTAACTGATCCGTCTTCATGGAAATAATATTTTTTTCCGTCAATGTCTTTATAATCATTGAACGTTTGATTGTAGCCATCTATGAAATAGTATCTTTTACCGTCTATCATTTTCCAACCGGTATAAGCACGCCCATCTTCTAAGCTGTAATATGCCAGTTGAGGCCGATATTCTCCACTCCATACAGGTAAAGAAACCTTAGAGATCCCATTTTTTCTGATAGAACCATCTTTTTCAAACACTAACTGTTTGTTTTCAAAATCAACAAAAGTTAACACGCCATCTAGCGCTTCCCCATTCAACCTAGAAGCTCTCTCAAGTACGCCTTTTTCAGAAAAATGAAGAGTGATATTTTGATCTTCTAGACGTATTTCCTTTTTATTTACATTGTAATTTTGGAAATAATAAGTTTTACCATCTATATCTTTCAAGCCTTCTTTAATAACCACTCCATCAGCATCGGAATAAGTATCACCTTTCCAGGTTGATCGTTGCAAGGAACCATCATCATTGAAGTTGTAGTACTTCCCATCGATTTCAGATCCATTTACAGTAACCATGTCACCATAAGTCGGTTCGAAATAATAAGTCTTCCCCTTAATTTCTTGCCAGCCTGTCAAAAGGGCTCCTTCAGCATCTGCAAAGGAATAACCAGAACCTTGGTTTACCCAACTGTTCTTTATTACATTTCCAGAAGAATCTTTTGCATTCCATTTAGTAGAATCTTTTTCATCAGCTACAAGCTTTACTCCGTCATACTTCTGTCTCTCATTTTCTTTACCCGGATACCACTCTATTAACCAATTGTTAATTTCATTGTTGCTTTTTCCAGTGAAACGAATTTCGGATTTGAAACTCCAATCAGTACCAAATTGTTGAGTGTTTAAATTACCCGCCAAACTTACTCCATTCTTGTTTTTTAAATAGAACTGGAATTTATTATCATTAGAATTTCCGGTCTGAACAAGTTCAAATACTTCATCATCACCAATCGATTCGGAATATTGAAGGCTCTTTCCTTCTTTCCCTGAAAGATATTTTGAACCTGTTTTTACCAATACTTTATTCGCCCCTTTTTTATAGGGGATAATTTGATAAGGGTTACCGTGATTTAGTGCATTAAATGGTAGTGCAATAGATGTCTCTAGGACGTTAGTACGCTCCGCCAATATATCAGATAATCGATCATAAAAATCTGCACGAGCTTTAGGGTCATTCTTAACATAATTCTCAAGAACATCTTTGGATACTGGCTTTGAAGTCAATTTTATCAATTGTTTTTGCTTATCTGATAATTTATTTGCTATCTTATTAAATTGGTAATCATAACTTTGAGCAATCACATCCCAATCTTTAGTCCAGCTGTCTGCATATTTTTTATAAAGTGGAATAATAAATCTTGGGTTTGTACCAGATGCTTTTTCTACAAATCCATGTTGGCCTTGATTCATCACAACTCCGGTCTTTCCTTCGTCTAATTGTGCTTG
>NZ_PCNZ01000116.1 GCF_002975175.1 Bacillus sp. MYb209 | reverse complement strand
ATTTTATGAATGAACTGGGAGATCAAGAAGAAGTGGATGAAATTGATTCTGTTGACTGTACTAGTGAGTGTGATACGTATGAACAAGGAAAAGTATGTTTTATGACTAAAAAAAGCTCATTCTCCACTCATGTAAAAATTGATGATTTTTTTCATGCTCCTATCTGTAGTAATTCAGTTCAAAATACATTTGAATTTATTGATCTCAATAATAAACAATCCCCTCAATTTGATACAAAACTATTTAATACTATAACTTATTATCCAGAACAGCTTGATTGTCGTTTGGTTAGTTCTGAAATTCATGAAATTATATTTCTTACTGATACTCATAACTATGGTATGAATAATAAGGATGAGTATTATAAATCAGTTGTAGTTCCTTTACATGACTCACCATTTATGAAAACAGGAGAAATAAATAATAATTCTTATACTTCTTATGATTGTATACATATTAGAGTTCCAGTTGTAATAGGGGAATACAAAATTGAAATATGTTTAGAAGAAAATATCGTGTTTGAAGAAAAGGTTATAAGGGTTAAAGAAATCTCCAAAGAGGTAGTATTAACTAATTGTAAATTTATTCCTAGTCAATTTTCACAATCGTTAGGTAATGGGATATGTACAGTATTAAAAGGAAATTTATTTATAGAAGGGTATATACATCAGAATATTGAGTATACTGCATTTAATAATGGAAATGGGGATTCCATACAAAAAAAGTCAGAAACTCATTTAAATCAAATATGTCAAAAAATTGTATTAGATTTAATCATTAATTTACTACAAGTTCAACAAGTTCGAGTCAGTCATGATGGTAAAATTTCTAAAAGTTAACTGAACCTATATATTCAAAAAACCCACCAATTTTAAATATATAAATAAACAAATATAACATAAGCCTATGCATTAAAATTAATACTACATATTCTAGTTAAATAGAGTGTGTAAAAATCTCTAAATATGTAATGAAATGAGGTTGTTTTCTTTGAGCGAACAAGAAACACCAGGACCTTGTCCAGTCACATCAACAGAACAAATACCATTAAATGCTTCTCCAATTACGCCAATTTCTGCAACTTTTTCTAGAACGACAATACTTAAGGTTCCGGTTGTATTAGCGGAGTCAACACTTCAAATTGTTGTAGAGTCAGATATTACACTTAATCCGGCAGCAACTGAAATTAAGAGAGTGAAAAAGCATGTATTTTTAGAACAAGTTAAACTTGTACCTGTGGCATTTAAAGCTATTCCGGGGTCTGACTTTTTAACTGTTGAAAAAGCTAAATTATTTGTAGCAGGACATATTCGTAAAAATATTGAATATGCTACAAATGTTCCAGATGCATGTAATGGAGCACTTCAGGATAGAATTGCTGATGTTCAGTTTAATGGTTTTGCAGAACTTAAGTGTACGGATTTTTTAAGCCCTCCAATTTTCGCTAATTCTAAAAGTTCCGAAGCTAATTTTATTAGTGATACAAACGCTTTAAATGCACGTTTGGATAAAGCTTTCTTTCAAAATCATGTTAAATACAATGAA
>NZ_PCNZ01000114.1 GCF_002975175.1 Bacillus sp. MYb209 | reverse complement strand
TCGTTGGGAATTCACTTACTTCTGTAATTTTACCTGTCCACTTCTTCTTATTATTCGCTTTCGCAGTTACAGTGAACGTTTGGTCTTTTTGAATTTGTGACTTTTGAAGCTCTGTTAAAGTCCCTTGAACTTGGAACGGATCTTTAGAGGCAATTTGTAAAAATGATTTTCCTTGGCCGCCTAACGCCTGAGATGAACTTTGTGCTGCATCTTTATCTAGCTTTTGTACGACACCAGCGAAGTTACTATAAATCGTAAGTTCTTTCTGCTTTTTACTTAACTCTTCTTTTTGCAACTTCCCTTTTTCTTTCTCAAGATCAGTTGTTTTTTGTGCCATTTCTAATTCACTTACTTGCTCTTCCATTGGGTCTGTTACTTCTTTCGCAGCTCCACTATCTTTTGCCTTCTTAATTTCGTTCTTCAATGAATCAATTTTCTTTTTCCCTTGATCATAACGCATATCAGCCATCTTCTGATCAAGCTCAGCTTGCTTCATTTGCAGATTAATTTCTTCATTATCATAAGAGAATAATTTCGTTCCCTTTTCTACCTCTTGTCCTTCTTTCACTGCAATATCTTTCACTTTTCCTTTAGTTGGATCCGCATAGAAGCTTTCAATATTCCCCGGCTTCACCTGACCCGAAATTAACTTCGTATTATTTAGCTTACGCTCTGTCACTTTCTCAAAACTTACAGCATCCGTCTTCGTTGTATCTTTCTTCTTACCTTGCATAACAAAAATATTAACCGCCGCAACGATAACAATTAGTACAATAACCCCGACAATAATCCATTTTTTTTTCTTATTTGGAGTACGAACTGTATTTGGTAACATAATCTTTCCCCTTTCAAAATTAAATATTACTAAACATGTAGCAATTAAATAATATAACACGAAAAATACTTATAACCAATATGTAATATTGCATATAAGTAGATTAAAAGATTTTTATGAGAATTAAGGTTCTGGTGCAAAGATGGCATTTATTTGAAAGAGGTATAGGATAGGCTGGGTTTTTGTCTACTGTAATCACACGGGTTCTGGTGCAAACCTCGAATAATGTCAAAATATACAAAAAAATATGAGTTTAATTCCGAACATTTAATAGCCGTTGGTTCTTTAACTACGTATTTTTGCGTTGAATTTCGGATGATTTACTTTTATTGTCGACAAACATTCAGTTTAGAATTTTTATGAAATCATTTTTGCACCAGAACCAACTAAAGAGCCTTACCTCTGTAGGCAAGACTCCACTAGTGTAGTTGTATAGTATTTACATAACAACTAAGAAACTGAAAACATATAACACCAAGTAGCAGAACCCTAACATTCCGCCTACAGCTAGTACCTGTTTAACCCAGCTCTTGAGTTTCAGATTACTGTCAATCTCTTGCACTCTTTCCAATATCGTTTCCTCCTATTAAGGAGAACCCTTGAAGACTCTCACCTCGCTATGGCACCATTAAGGAATGACTAATAGAGGTCTAATTTTTGTCTAAACGTATAACGTTGCCCCTATATGCAATATTGCATATAGAAATGTATTGTTATAAATGTAAGCGCTTACTATAATAAGGGTATAAAGATTCACCACATCTTAATACGAAAAAAGAGGAGGAAATAATATGACAATCGCAATGGCAGTTTTATCATTCTTAGGTGGAATCATCCCATTCGTAGGAGA
>NZ_PCNZ01000113.1 GCF_002975175.1 Bacillus sp. MYb209 | reverse complement strand
AATAAATGAAACATTAAAAAAATATGAAAAACAAATTAACAACAAAATTTTTAATGAGCATGTTCACTTGGCAAACAGTTGTGGAAAAAAATAAGAGAAGTATAAAAAACTAAAAAAATGCTATTATTATATTAACTTATCTACATAAAAAAGTCCTCTTATATAGGACTTTTTTTAATGATATCGAATGTAAACTTTTACATATTAGTTTACATTCATTTTCCCAAAATTATTAACCTTATCTCGAATCCCTTAATAATCTCAAAATCAACAACAAAAGTATACATTCAGGATGTTGATTTATCTCTTTTCTTTAAAGACGATAATACAAAGAAATATAAAACAGCTGGTATTATTCCAAAAAGAGCATTCCATACTAAGCCAGGTACCATAAAAACAAATGAAAACAATATACCTAATGAAATTACGCCAAATATCGCATAAATAAATAGTTGAACTAAATGAATTTTTTTAGGAGAATTCAGTTTACTTAAGACTTTTTTTATAAACCAATCAATCAATAATGAAACTGAAATTCCAAATAATATAAATATAGGACTAATGTAGATTATGGCTATCATAAATATATCTAGAAATGAAAATTGATACGGATTAGCGAAAACAAAATCAAGTATTTCGAATGACGTAGACATAATTAATGCTGACAATATAGCTGCTATCAACCTTCTTAATAAATGCACTGTTTTATCTCCTTTCATAAAAATTCAAAGTAAATACACTTGTAATATTTAGTTATCATAACTTCCGTTATTGGAAGTTAATTAAATCCGTCTTATAAAATAAAATAATAAAGATGCTAAAATAATAGGGCTGATTTCCACAAAGTCCTGAATAGTAAAAGATACAGATATAATATGTTTCCCAAAGATTATAATACGGATTAAATAACCATAGAAAACTCCTAACAATATAAATAAGGGGATTCCGAATTTTAACTTATAACTCTTTTTTATTTTTCTATAAAAAAATTCTCCTAATAAACAACCTATAAAAACAGGAATACTTCCTAATATCACATACATAATAATTGATACCCAAATCGGACCCCATGTTTCTTCATAATTGGGTTCTTGATAAGCTAAAATATTGATAGAAATAGAGAAAAACATCAAGCAAGCTAAATAGCTAACAACAAATTTTTTCAATGTAATTATCCTCACGATTTCCTAATTTTACTTTTATTATATGATAGTTACCATTGTGTAAGATAGATAAAATGTAATATGTATATTGTATTCAAATCGGGTTAACATAACGTCTCATTATCAGTAGCAAGAAAAAAGCGAATCCCTACTCTCAAAAGAAATCCACTTTTTCTTTTTCTATAACTCTATTCATTTTTTATACATTCCTATCCTGGCATGGTTTTTAGGTTACTGGATTAGCCGAAAAATTGTATAAAATCTTGCATACTCTTAGCCTGATTTTTTTCCAAAATGCTGGCGGTACCCCATGCCCATCAAGCTAAGGTTGGGTTTCCTATGAACTTCCGTTCATGTTGCCTACATGCTTGATATTTTGTTTATTTGTTTTTAAAAATACGCATACCAAATAAACCTTGATAAGGTGTATTTTTAAAGATTATGCAGTTTTTTGCTTTAGATTGGATACAGTACACTGATAAACGACACCTAAAATATCAAAGACTGTCTTTTTCTCATATCGATGCGATTTCCGTCCGTTTTTCTGTAAGAGGTCAAACAGACGAAGGAAAATTTTTGATA
>NZ_PCNZ01000112.1 GCF_002975175.1 Bacillus sp. MYb209 | reverse complement strand
ACCGCTCGAAAAGGAGCGGTTTTTTTATGTTGTGTGCCCAGCAAGCCGTTAATTGTTAGTTGGTGAAAGTCCAACCGAGGTAAGAGCCAAGTCGCCTCGTAGCTGACAGGCAACTGGTGGAGAAATCCTAAGGTTGAAGCCCTGTGATCAATTTGGACACTGACTATATTTTAGTTCCTCAAGCAATTAGGCCCAGAACCAGCAACCAAACGATAAACCATAATTTTACCAACAAATGGAAGATTTGAAATATAAACGTTCATCGCACTTAAACGCTTACTTCGTTCTTTCATGACAATGCCCTTCTTCTTCTCTTTTAACGCCTGGTTTTCCCAGCGTTTTCGTGTTTGTTCTTCTGTCAATCGATGTAGGACCACTCGAGTTGGAAGCTTTTGATACAATCCGATATAGGCTTTATGAATTTCGTGGGTTTGTCCTGGTTGTAGCTGCAACATGAGATCTTCCATGTCTAATTGAACATACTCCGACTGTTTTTTCATTCGTCCGTCCTTAAAATATTCTGGATTAGGATTCTTCTGATAAATTTGGGTGTTTAATTTTAAGCGAGAAATATAACAGGCTCCTTTCTAATTCATTTGATGGAGATCTTCCAGGTCAAAATATCCTAAGTCACGTATACATAAGTCACCTGTTTGCACTGTTTGTAAGCACGTGGAACCATAGGTTCGATCATTTTGTTTACCTGGGCCAGAGTGCACATGTAGGAATTGGCCACTGAGAAGATCGTATTCCAATTGGATCTTCACGCCAGCTGTATGACTACTTCCTCCTGATCCTTGGTAAGTTGAAGCAAAAGCATCTGGAAGTTGAAACGTAGTAGAATCGAAGATTCGTATACGCTGAAATTGAGAAGCATAACGATGAGAAAGAGCCTGAGAAGTTTGTATCTTCTGAGTAAGCAAGGAAGTGAATACGTTTTGTAGGAACCTGACTGCTCAAGGATTAAATCGTTGATTGAGTCCTTCTGGACTCATTAATACACCGGTTGAAGATTCTAGACAACAACATAGTTGAGTTAAGGAAGTATTCGCTACCTTTTGGCTTAACCATACACACAAAGCAAATAAATCTTTCGCTTGATACTTACTGGACCTCTGAACAAAACCTACTTTTTTGGCCAATTGTTTGAGGACATAAGGAGACAAAGATTGTTGCAATTCCAGTGAAAAGAGGTTCAGTTCATCTGAAACATCTCGAGACATAAAAAGCACCATCCTTTCCATCATATTACAGAAAGGATAGCGCTTTTTTCGTTTAGGGGGTAATAATTTGCCTTAGCTTGGTGGGGCATGGGGTAGCACCAACAAAACGCGAATTTCGTACGCTAAGCAAAATTTTATAAAGAAAAAGTCAATTTTCTAGACAGGTAAGAGTTTACAGTATTGTAGGTAGAAAACATATCCAGATAATTTAAACCAGCTCATATTAATTTGTTCAATAATCTTTAAGCGAATCTACTCTAAGTAAGTGGGGTAATGAAGAAAAATCTTGTATTTTATTAAAATATAAAAGGAGTAGAAAAAACTGGTTCTGGTGCAAAAAATCTCTTAAACTTGGGCATACTGATACTACTCCACAAAAGGTGTGTGTTCAGTATGGAAAAGGAGAATTTGTTCAAATGGAAGCATTATCAGCCGGAACTAATCTTATTAACAGTAAGGTGGTACCTACGGTACAATTTGAGCTTTCGTAACCTGGTGGAAATGATGGAGGAAAGAGGATTATCAATTGCTCACACAACGATTATGCGCTGGGTTCATCAATATGGACCTCAACTAGAAGAGAAAGTACGACATCATCTTAAGTCAACAAATGATTCGTGGAGAGTCGATGAAACATATATCAAAATAAAAGGTCAATGGATGTACTTAT
>NZ_PCNZ01000111.1 GCF_002975175.1 Bacillus sp. MYb209 | reverse complement strand
ATGATGGCAGAGAGGTCACACCCGTTCCCATACCGAACACGGAAGTTAAGCTCTCTAGCGCCGATGGTAGTTGGGACCTTGTCCCTGTGAGAGTAGGACGTCGCCAAGCAAGCTAAAACACAAGTCTTTTGACTTGTGTTTTTTTGTATATTTGTTTCGTTAGAAACAAGAGTGGAAATATTGATTGCTAAATCATACCAGATGGAAAATCATTTACAGAATCATGATAAAGGCGAAGTGTTTTCGCTATTTTTATTAAGCATTTATTAAACTATATGTATTTCGTCATAGGACCATTATTGGTCATATCTTCAATATAGGAGGAAATCTCTCTTCTTTTATAATTAATTTCTAAAAAACTTGGCGCATAATTGAAGCTTCTATACTCTAAATGATTTAATGGTTTATGAATTATATAGCTATTTTCCCTTAAAATCCTGTATATAGTATCCCTTAACTAATAAACATTAGAGGTATTTCTGCCGGTAAATACTTCTTCTTCATGATTGGACATCTAAATTCTCTTCACTAATATACTTTTGAAAATAACTCCGTTCATAATTTCAATAATATAGATTTGTATAATTGCTTCCTTTAATTTTTTATTCTTATAATAGTAGCGTTTTGAGGGATGCTTTTTTGTTATTAAGTATAAGGAAGTAGTACATAATCTATGGAAATGATACAGGTGCTTTTCAATTATTATGAGAACAGCTATATTATGGCTAAATATGTAGTGAGATATAGGAATGTTGAACAAGGAGCTCATTTACAATTGAAGTGTATATATGGGTATGAAATCTTCTTTGATTAGTAGTCGTAACTTCTTGAGGCATAAATTTTTGAATTCCGTAACGTCAGTGCTACAATGATTGAAAAATAAATGTTAATGAGGTGTTCATATGAAAATTGAAGTTTGGTCTGATTTTGTATGCCCGTTTTGCTATATTGGGAAGCGTAGATTAGAAATGGCTTTAGAGCAATTTCCACATAAGAAAGATGTTGAAGTTGAGTTTAAAAGTTTTGAATTAGATCAAAATGCCCCGATCTACTCTGGAATGAGTATTAATGAAGTACTTGCATCGAAGTATGGGATTAGTGTTGAAGAAGCTGATCGTAATAATATACAACTAGGCAATCATGCAGCTAGTATGGGTTTAAGTTTCAATTTTGAAGAGATGAAGCCAACAAATACTTTTGATGCACATCGTTTGGCGAAATTCGCAAAGGATCAGGGGAAGGAAAAGGAGATTACAGAAAATCTACTTTTTGCATATTTCACTGAATCGAGAAACTTAAGTGATGTGGAAACACTGGCTAATATTGCTGAAGCTTCCGGTCTAGATAGGGAAGAGGCTTTAAATGTTATTCATAATAAAAATGCTTATGCCAATGAGGTTAGGATTGATGAATCAATTGCCCAACAATATAAAATTACAGGGGTACCTTATTTTATTGTTAATCAAAAGTATGCTATTTCAGGTGCACAACCACTTGAAACCTTTGTTGGTGCACTTCAGCAGGTGTGGGAAGAAGAGAATCCTAAGTCTGAACTTCAAGATCTTTCAATAAATAGTACAACAGATGATTATTGTGCAGATGGTAGCTGCTCGATACCTTCAAAGGAATAATATTTAATTCTTTCTATTATGGTATACATAATGTAATGACAACTAAATACGAATAACCTACAGTGACTTTTATAGGTTATTCGTATTTAGTTTATTTTTTGGGAGTTACATTCAAGTGTATTATTATTGTGCTAACGGCTTGTTGGTATAGTTAATTCATATTTTTATAAAAAACTTATTTAAAACTATTGACGATTAACATACATAGGTGTAATATAGAACAAGTCGCCGATAGCAACAACGCAGAAAGCGACAAAAGAAATAAAAAAACTTGG
>NZ_PCNZ01000110.1 GCF_002975175.1 Bacillus sp. MYb209 | reverse complement strand
ACTTTTAGCTATATATATAAGAGTGAGAAGAGCAAAGTGAAGAAAGTCAGTAATAGCAAGGCTTTATGAGGTATAGGGTGTTGCAAAAAAGCAACACCTGTGTTGCAAAAAAGCAACACCTAAAAAATGGTAAAACACATAAAAAAAAAGATGTCAATGACATCATTTCTTCTCATTCCTAAAATAAATAGACTGGTAATTTATGTTTTTTACCATCTTCAGCAACAAAATTTTTAAGAGACTTCTTAAAAATTCTTTGTGTAGCTTTGTCTACTCCATCTTTTGGAGAACAACACATAATGTTAGGATTTATAAACCATGTACGACTCGTACAAATACGTCCATCTTCTGTTGTCATTCCAGATTCCGCAACCGCCAATACTCCTTTTTCCATTAAAGAATTCATCATCATTGAAACCCTTGAACGATCTCTCTTCAATTCTTTTGCTAAATAACTAGGTGTAGCATTGTCTGAATCAAATTCATTTTCCTCATTTGCTCGTTCTACAAGAATATTCGTTTTAAATTCTACATAAGGCACTAAATCCATTAGAAAAGCCTTTTCAGCATTTGTAAGATAGTTTATTTTTGCTAAGTAATTATAATTATCCGTAATCATTTGCACAAACTTCACCCTATCCGTAGGCTTTTTCTTTTTACCAATGAAATATTCTTCCCCACCAGTCGCCTTACTTAACAACTGCAAAAGCATTATTTTTTCTTCTTCCGAGTAACCACCTGCTTGCAACTGGTCATAAATACTATCAATCTTACTATCTCTTATTTTCGCTTTTTTTTCAGCTTGTCCAAAATCTACAACTTTTGTCATAAAATAATTCTCTCCCTTAGTGGAAGGAATCAACTTTTATATGTTAGAATGTATATAGAATATATAAATGGTTGATTCCAACCTTATTATGAAAAACCGTCTCGCCGTCCAAAGCTAGAGCGGTTTTTCTCGTTTATACGTCTTTCTCTATAATAACATGAAACACCTTGTTAAAGCTTTCCATCTCTTACAAAAACACAACATTCGACCCTCTATTTCTTCTTCAAACTCATGCAATTCAATGCTTTCACCATTATCACTTCTATCTTTCCCTATCAAAATCTTGATGTCTGCTCATTTCTCTCTTATGTTCACGTTCAAATTGATTATCTATTCCTTTACTACCCAATTCCTTTTTAATAAGCCCTCTAAACACCTTAAATTGCTCTTTAAAAACTTTTTTCGTTTGTTGATATAAAACCTTTATGTTTGTCTGTAAATCTCTTATATGAGTCTTTAACGAACCTATTTCAGTATTTAATTTTCTATTTTCTTCCCTCAATACTAGATTTATCTTTTGAGATTCTTTTAAAGAATCATACAAACTATCAACTTGATGATTCAATTCCTTATTTTCTTTTACCAAATCCGTATTCTGCAAACGCTCATAATCTTTTTTTATAGTGACTGCTGCAATTATCAATTCTTCTACTTTTTCGAGTTGCTTTGGCGAAAAAACATAATTGCCTGTTTCTTTCTCAATGATTTCAGGTTTACCAATTAATTTTGGCTTTACCTCCGTCTTGATCTCTTTCCTTTTGGGCTTTAGCGTAATCTTGTTATCGGGCAATCGCTTGCTTATCTCGGTAATTTGATTCTCTATGTTAGAAACTGCCTCGGCATATTCCTTATATTGACGAACTTTCATATACTTATGTGAACCTACATTGGCACGTTCAAAATTCGGAATTTGTTCTTTAGCCAAAGATTCAATATAATCCGTTTCTAATTGTCTCCAATTCGCGATTAACTCCGTCCCTTTTCCTTGTACACCTTGTTGTTGCAAGGCTCTATCCATTCCGACACGCCTCGTTAATCCTCGACTACTTTCGAAATTCGGTACATAGTTAATATGTAAATGCGGATTTGCTTCATCATCATGTAAAAC
>NZ_PCNZ01000109.1 GCF_002975175.1 Bacillus sp. MYb209 | reverse complement strand
ACTTTTAGCTATATATATAAGAGTGAGAAGAGCAAAGTGAAGAAAGTCAGTAATACCAAGGGTTTATAGTATATTAGGTGTTACTTTTTCGTAACACCTGTGTTACCTTTTCGTAACACCTAAAAAAAGGAAAATCATAATAAAAAAAAGATGTCAATGAGAATTTGACAACTAAAATAAGTAGATTGGTAATTTATATTTTTTCTTAGACTCATCAATTTTAAAGTTCCTTAATGAATTTCTAAAAATATGTTGAGTTGCTTTATCTATTCCATCTTTAGGACTACAACACATAATATTGGGATTTACAAACCATGTACGACTTGTGCATGCACGACCATCCTCTATTGTTATTCCTGCTTCTGCAACTCCTAAAATCCCTTTTTTAAATAAACCATTCATCGTTACAGAAACATTTTTTCTTGCCATTTTAAAACGTTCAGCTAAATATGTAGGTGATGCTGGAGTAGTTGTATCTACATTATCCTTATCAATTTTTTGAATAATAACGTTAGTTTTAAATTCCACATATGGAGCAAGTTTAAATAAAAGTGCTTCTTCCTTGCTACTCAAATACTCAAGTTCAGTAAGATAATTAATGTTATCCATAATTAGCTGCACAAACCTCACCCGATCTGTAGGTTTTTTCTTTTTCCCTATGAAATACTCATCTCCACCAGTTATTTTACTTAATAACTGCAAGAGCATTGCCTTCTCTTCTTCTGAGTAACCACCGGCTTGCAACTGGTCATAAATACTATCAATCTTACTATCTCTCATTTTCGCTTTTTTTTCAGCTTGCCCAAAATCTACAACTTTTGTCATAAAATAATTCTCTCCCTTAGTGGAAGGAATCAACTTTTATATGTTAGAATGTATATAGAATATATATTGGTTGATTCCAACCTTATTATGAAAAACCGCCTTGCCGTCCAAAGCTTGGGCGGTTTTTCTCGTTTGTATGTCTTTCTCTATAATAACATGAAGCACCTTGTTAAAACTTTCCATCTCTTGCAAAACACAACATCCAATCCTCTTTTTCTTCTTCAAACTCATGTAATTCAATGATGTCCTCTGAATTACCTATCATTCGACCATATTCAAGACCAATATCAACTGCAATTGATCGATATAAACAATACTTAAAAATCACATCTCCACATTTTCGGCATTGAATTGCATTTCTTTTTAATTTTTTCGCCATTATCACTCCTATAACCTATTGAATAAAAAGGGGGGATTTTTCAAAAATATAACTTAAAGTTAGAATCTTTATTTAACATATACATAAAATAAAAGTGAGAAGAGAATAATGTCACTCCGAAAGCTTATCTGATCATTTAGAGAAGCTTTTCTTTTTTATAAAACAAAATCAACCACCTAACCCTTTTCATAAAAAATTTCATGGACAGCTGATCTAGACGGTTCACTTTTTACTGATAAGACCCCAAAAAAAAAGGACTCTGTTTTTAAAAAACAGAGTCCTTTTTTTGGGACTAGCAACCGGAAGTGAAAGTAGGAGGACAAGGAGAAGGAGTCGTAGGAAGAACTACTGGATTTCCAGTAACTTTAACTTGTTGAACTTGTAACACTTTCAGAGTAAGATCCAATACAATTTTTTCAGTTAATGAACTAAACGTACCCTCAGGAGTCGCTGCAGTTGGTGAAAAATCAAGTTCAAAGAAGTCTGCAGCTACTAATTCACCAAATGGTTGTTCATTGTATTTAACATGATTTTGAAAGAAAGCTTTATCCAAACGTGCATTTAAACCTGTATCATCAACAAAATTAGATTCGAATTTTGTTGAATTAGCAAAAATTGGAGGGCTTAAAAAGTCCGTACACTTAAGTTCTGCAAAACCAAAAAACTGAACATCAGCAATTCTATCCTGAAGTGCTCCATTACATGCACTTGTAGCATATTCAATATTTTTACGAATATGTCCTGCTACAAATAATTTAGCTTT
>NZ_PCNZ01000108.1 GCF_002975175.1 Bacillus sp. MYb209 | reverse complement strand
CTCGCTTATCTAATTCGGGACCATATTGATGAACCCATCGCATGATAGTTGTATGGGCAAGGGATAGCCCGCGTTCTTCCATCATTTCGACTAAATCACGAAAACTGAGGTTGTACCGTAGGTACCATCTCACGGTTAATAAAATAATATCCGGTTGATAATGTTTCCACTTGAATAGATTTTGCTTTTCCATACCAATCACATCCTTTTTAGAATACTAGTATCAGTATGTCCAAGTTTAGGAGGTTACTTACAAGCGTTTTGGAGTGTTTGCACCAGAACCATAATTACAATCAACTGAGTTATGATTAAATTATAAGACTGCTTAACTCTTATTTTGTTCTCAAAAATATATCCCATATACACATCTAGTATACATAACTACACTTATCAGTAGTCAATCAGTCTAGAAATCTATACCCCCCTGCAGATTCTACTAATGAGGCTTTTTATTCACATAAGTTAGATTATCTATAGTAATTCTCTCATTGTTTCCAAATACAAGTAGTGTAATAATAGAAATATGTAATAACAAAGGAGAGAGATTTATGCTTGATATTCAACAAATTAAAGAGATTATTCCGCATCGTTATCCTTTTTTACTGATAGATCGTATTATTGAAGTAGAAGTAGGCAAACGCGCAGTTGGGATCAAAAATGTTACAACTAACGAAGAATTCTTTAACGGTCACTTTCCTGACTATCCAGTTATGCCAGGCGTCTTAATTGTAGAAGCTTTAGCACAAGTAAGTGCAGTTATTATGCTCATGAAAGAAGAAAACCGTGGAAAGATTGGTCTTTTTGCTGGTATTGATAATTGCCGATTCAAAAAACAAGTTGGTCCCGGTGATCAGCTACGTTTAGAAGTAGAAATGACACGTGTTCGTGGTTTAATTGCCAAAGCCCATGCTATTGCTACAATAGATGATGAAATTGTTTGTGAAGCAGACGTGACATTTGCTCTTTTCGATAATAAAAAAGCCTAAAGATTTGTTAAGTCTGTAGGCTTTTTTATCGCATAATATATACATTTCTATTTACCATAATTTTCTTTAGCAGAAATTGATATATATGTTAATGTTCGCAGTGCCATAAAATCCAGTAGAGTCAAAATTCAATTCAAAAAAATCAGTATCTTCCCATATCCTTTTTATTTTTATATTCGGTACAGGCATTGTGGTCTATCCTCCCATAAAAAAAGACCGGGTCGCGAGCGAAACCCCCGGACTAATTCAGTATCAAACCACGATCTTAATCTTCGGTCTAACTTTGATTGCAATCAATCTTTGCGCTATCGTGTCCCGTTAGCGCAATACCTTTGTAATATGCTTCACCACGTTGTTTGTAACAAAGTTAACGACGCTCATTCGAACGATTCAGCGATTTCATGCACGTTACCAAACGGATCAACGAAAGCAGCATATCGCCCTTGAGTAGGTTTATCATGCAAAAATTGAATACCCTTTTCCTTCATTTCCTTATAAGTTTGCTCAACAGATACAACCTCAAACACCAAAACGGTTCTAGCCTCGTTTGAATAATCTCCAATTTCTTTGGTATTTTCACACTTAAAAGCTATAAGCTGACAGCCGTCAAGGGCAAATACAAGCTTATTTTCTTGCTCTAACAATGTTTGCAAACCCAGCAATTCAGAATAAAACCATCTCGCCTTTGTCATGTCATTGACGAAAATCATTATATGTCCTAGTTTCATAAGGCTATGCTGCCCCTTCACTTTTTTAAGGATACCATTTTTTATGGTTCATGCAGAATCTTTGCTAATGATTATTTGAAGTATTCGCGAATTGATTAACATATCCTGCCCGTTAGTTTAATAAATGGCGAAAAGGAAACGATTTAATTATAACGGGGTTCAGCCGAGATATATACGTTATCTTAACCAAGGAAATTTAAATATGAATTTAAAAGAACCCTTACGTTGAATACATATACTCAACGTAAGGGCGAATTATTTTTGGTTTGAAA
>NZ_PCNZ01000107.1 GCF_002975175.1 Bacillus sp. MYb209 | reverse complement strand
GAAGCAAACAGCTGATATTTTACAATCTTTTAAGAAAGATGTTTCATATGCTTTTTCTGGTGGAAATATCATAACCAAGATACCTCAAAGCGAACTAAATCAGGCCTATTATAATTTTGCAAAGACTACAATTTCTAGTGCGGAAAAAAGAAAATCTCCAGGAACAGTAACTTCAAGTTTTAATCTTGAACGAAGTTTAGGGACTCAAAAGAAATTAATGTATAATAAGGGTTCAATTGGTGTTATTCCGCAAGAAATTCGAAATAAGTTGGTTGGAAAAGAATTCAAATCATTCGATGAATTTAGAGCTGAGTTTTGGAAAACAGTTGCTGATTCGAGCTACGCAAACGAATTTAATCGCATGAACAGAATGAGGATGCTGGAAGGTAAAGCACCTTATACTCCCGGATCAGAGCAGTATGGAGCACATAAAGTGTATGTCTTACACCACAAGCAACCTATTCATCAAGGGGGCGATGTCTATAACCTTGATAACTTAATCATTGTATCTCCTAAGACTCACCAAACCATCTTAGACCCTGCTTATCATTTTGGAAAAAAAGGGTTATAAATTTATAAGGGGAAGATAACATGAACAGTAAAATGACTAAAGATGATCTTATTAAACTTGTAGAACAAATATGTGATCCTAAATTACCAGATGAGTTGGGTAGTAAGTATATTGATATCTTAAAGGCGAATGTGCCTCACCCAGCTCCGAGTGACTTGATTTTTTGGGATTTTAGAGACTTAACGCCAGAAGAAATAGTAGAGATTGCTTTGAACTACAAAGAAAAAGAAGAGAAATAAAATATTAAAGGACAAGCTGCCCACCTAAAAATGGGCGGCTTTCTTCATTATCTAAATCTAAGCCAACTTACATAAAAATCACTAGCCGTAATATAGTACTTATGCCCCTTCGAATTATAAACACGATACTGCGGATACCCATTGACATTTACCTTTGCGTCGATTGTAAATCCTACTCCTGCATCTAAAGTACCAGCAACATCTTTATCCTGCCAAGAAAGAGCATCATAAAAACGTAGATTGTTAACTTTCGAAACAACTCGCTTCCCTACAATTGAAATATATTATCCACGAGATAGAGAATTAGCAAAAAAATTAATTGATAAAGTAAAATATGCTATGGATCCAGATCATCGATGGGATTTAGGGCTTAATGGAGAAGATATTAGGAGTAATCTTCAATTTATGGATCAATTTACAAATAGAAGAATTGGTGGACTTTTAGGAGTACAATTAAAAGATGCTCCTTATGGTTCGAGAGTAAAAATAAATATCGAGAGGGAATAAAAAATGGATAAATCAGTATTAGAAAAAATAGAATTAGTTAAGAATATTTTAGGCGATGACCCATTTAGTTTGGTTATTGGTGAAATTGTGGAAGAAGAAAAAATAATTGATAAAAAATTAGAAGAGACTATTTTAAAAGATTATTATTTCATTACAAGCAAATATAAAATATTGAATGGTGGAGTAATCACTATATATGGTCATCAAAAACTTGAAAGTATTCAGTTTTATACGGAAGACATGCCAGGTGGTGCTGATAAATGGCTTTGTATAGGGACAATAGAAAATTACCCATTATTTATTGATAAAATTAATGGAGAAATATCTTGTTTGTTTGGAGATTTAATTGATCAAAACTTTGTTATTGAATCATATGGTGATTTTAATAATTTCTTACAAAACTATTATTTAGGACAAAAATATTGTGAATTAGGTAATAAGTTTGTTCAATCTGGAGGGATTAGTGACACAGTAGGTAGTAAAGATGATGATTGGTATCAATTACTAGAAGATCATAATTTATTGTAATACATTAAGTTGATGTGTTATGAATAACATTATAAAAGATAAATTTTTTATTTAAAAGAAATGTAAATATCTAAATAAAAAAGAAGAACTCCTTGTATTGAGGTAACGTTCTTCTTTTTTATTGATCTATGTAATTATCCATCAAAAATGTAATACTTACAGTTATTACGTAAAATTGGTATGATTTAGGTATCACTTCAAGGAGGTCATTACATGAGTTACGATAC
>NZ_PCNZ01000106.1 GCF_002975175.1 Bacillus sp. MYb209 | reverse complement strand
CTCGCTTATCTAATTCGGGACCATATTGATGAACCCATCGCATGATAGTTGTATGGGCAAGGAATAGCCCGCGTTCTTCCATCATTTCGACTAAATCACGAAAACTGAGGTTGTACCGTAGGTACCATCTCACGGTTAATAAAATAATATCCGGTTGATAATGTTTCCACTTGAATAGATTTTGCTTTTCCATACCAATCACATCCTTTTTAGAATACTAGTATCAGTATGTCCAAGTTTAGAAGGTTACTTACAAGAGTTTTGGAGTGTTTGCACCAGAACCTTATTTCGAATATTAAATAATAGGTGAAAAGGGTTTGCATAAAAATATCTTTTTTGGTAGATTTATAATTGTTTGGTTAATATAACTAATTTCATTTATGGGATTTACCAACACGAGAAAGGGATGAAAAAATGAAAAAGGTAAAATTATTGTTTTTATCTTTAATGATGACCATGGTAATGGTAGTTTTACTAGGATGCGAGGGTGAGAAGAAAGAAACTAAGCAAACACATGAGGTAACAATTGAAGTAACAACTGATAAAGGTAAAAATAAAATTGCAAAAGAAAATGTTAAAGTGAAAGATGGGGAAAATTTATTTGATGTAATGAAAGATAATTTTAAAATTGAAGCTGAAAAAGGTATGATTACTTCAATCAATCATAAACAGCAAGATAACAAAAAATATTGGATGTTTGATATTAATAAAGAACCCGCAATGAAAGGGGCAAAAGATATTAAGTTGAAAGATGGCGACATAATTTCTTGGGATTTACATGAAATTAAGTGAAAAATGTTTTAATGGTTCTCTCAGAAATGTAAAAAGTATTGTAATAATCGCTATGATGGTGAGTTTAACTGTTGTAGGACGTATGATGTTTACTTTTATTCCTAATGTACAACCTGTAACAACACTCATTATTATTATTACTCTAGTAATGGGTATACAATATGGAGTTGTTGTGGGCGTGCTTTCAATTTTACTATCTAATTTAGTACTAGGATTGGGTTTATGGACAATTCCACAAATCATCGGATATCTAGTTATAAATTTATTAACTGGTTTTATTATTAGGCCGTTATTTGAAAAAATCCCGCATATTTTATTGAGTATATATGCAGCTTTTATAGGGATGTTATATGGATTTATCTTGTCACTCTGCCAAGTCCCTATCTATGGTTTGAAATATTTTTGGATGTATTATATTACAGGAATACCATTTGATATGTATCATGCGCTTGGAAATTTTTGCTTTTATTTTATTTTAGCACCTGTTTTGATTCCATTATTATACAAATTATTGATTAGATACTATAAAAACGATATAGAAATAACAGAGAGAAAGGTTGTATAGAAATTTATTTCTATACAAGGCGGAAAGTAATTAAAAGATAAAAAAAGCAATCAATTTCAATTGATTGCTTATGAACAATTGGCTGAAATTTGAAATTAAATTCCGCAACTTCCTTTGGGTGAAAAAATGCCCCTATTTTCACTAGAATTTTACTCTTGTGTATTAATTTTGTAGTTTTTCAGCTTAAAAAGCGTTTCTACAAGCGATAATTGATTATTGATGCTAAAATCGACTATTTCTTCTAAATGTAGTGCCATCTGTTATAACTTTCAATACTCTAGGTTTTGTATTAGGTGTTGATATCTTTTCTTCATTACTATATACCTAATCAATAACTAATAAATTTTGTTTTTTGAATTTTAATATTTATATATTCGATGATTCTTTTGGTCAACGTTGTTTTATAACGCTCTTCTTGGTTCTGTTACAGAGCTTCTTAACAGATAAAAAATTAGAGTATTTACAGAGGTAAGTCTTATATAATTGTGAGTAATTGCTGTAATTCATTTTACATTGAAAAAACGAAGTTTGGTTGCAAACTTCGTTTTTGTTTATATAGGGTATACTGTTTCGATTCCTTTTATCGTATGTGAAGCATGGTACAGGCTTTGAAATCATGCGAATTTGGTAAAGCATCGCTTTTCATTTCTATGGTCTTGTTCTATAAGGGGTCACTATACATGCCCATAAACTTAAGAATTTGCTTTACCCCCAAGGGTTCTGGTGCAAAGATGGCATTTATTTGAAAGAGGTATATAGATTCCTAATGGA
>NZ_PCNZ01000105.1 GCF_002975175.1 Bacillus sp. MYb209 | reverse complement strand
TAATCCATTTTTTACTTTTTGACAATCTGCATCAATTGATTCTATAACTACCCATTTCTTACCATCGACCCCTTTTATTTCCGCTCCTTTGTGTAAAGAATCATCGTCATAAACGTTACTTGATAACTCGAAATAATCTTCATCTGTCGCAATTGGATTTTTTTTGAATTCACTCATATGTTTCAACTCGTTTCATGGTATATTTTAACTATATTCAAATACAAGGGGATTTTAAATGAAAAAGAAATTGGTAATTATTTTATCCATTATTTGTATTATAGCAGGAGGGTATTTTACAATGGAATACTTAAAACAAAAAGAAATAGAAGAACAATTTTGGAAACGACAAGAAGTACGAGTAGAAAAGTATATTCGTTATAATATTCAGGATGTAAAATCTATCACATTTACAGAACATAAAGTAAATCCAATGGGTATTCCTTATATAAAAGGATATATAAATGATGATAAGGAATTGTGGTTTAATGCTAGTATAAGTACTACAGAAAACTTTGAAGATAAATTCTCGCGTTCTGGAGAACTTGGAAAACTAATAAAAGACCCTGAAAAATCAGTATCTGAAATTGAAAAAGAAGAGAAGGAAAAAAAACAAGAGTAGTCTTTGTACTACTATTTTCTTCTCCGTCTCATTTTAAGAAGAATGCATTGGTAAGTTTTTTATAAGGGGATTTTCCATGAAGAAAATAGTCATTTTGATTGTATCTGCTGTGATACTCATAGCAGGAGGGTATTTTACAATGGAATACTTAAAACAAAAAGAAAAAGAAGAAAAGTTTTGGAAAACACAAGAAACAAGAGTAGAAAAATATATTCATTACAATATTAAAGATGTGAAATCTATTACGTTTACAAAACATGAGGTGAATCCGATGGGAATCCCTACTATAAAAGGATATATAAATGGTGATCAAGAATTATGGTTCGGTGCTAGTATCAGTACAACGAAAGACTTTGAAGATGATTTTGGATGTTCTGGAGAACTATATGATAACTACATGAAAAAACCAGCAAAATCCGTATCTGAAATCGAAAAAGAATAAAAACAACAAGAGTAGTCTTTGTGATTACTCTTTTATTTTTATTATAGAAAAATAAAAGAGTTGAAAATATGAAAGTAAACTAATATCTAAAAGTTTACATTTAAACCAATCATGGGATTTTGTAATTAAACAACCTTTTTATGTTAAAATTGGAAATATATGATTTTTTCAGGAAGGGGAGATTTTATTGCATAAAATTTCAAATTTGATTTGTGGAGTATTATTGGTGATTTATATTTTGTATTCATTTTTTCTAAAAGATGAAAGTGATTTGAATGTAATTATTATATTAACCGTCTTGCTTATTATTTCTGTAATTTTAGACAAAAGAAACATAAAAAAACGGATCGATTAAAGTTCGGCTTTTTTATGTTTTAAAAGTGCTTTTAACTTGATGTTGATGTAACGGAACCTCAAGTATGTAGAAATTAAAAAAAGTCCCTTAATAATGTTAAAGGGACTTTGCTCACACAAATGATCTGTACATCAATTCATCTTTGATATACAGATCATTTGTATGATAATTTTTATAAATAATTGCGGAATAATAAACTTACATTACTGCTTTTAAAAGTTCTCCTACGAATGGGATGATTCCACCTAAGAATGATAAAACTGCCATTGCGATTGCCATATTATTTCCTCCTTTTTTTTCGTATTAAGGTATGATAATTTTTATAAATAATTGCGGAATAATGAATTTACATTACTGCTTTTAAAAGTTCTTGTACAAATGGAATGATTCCACCTACAAATTTTAAAACTGCCATTGCGATTGTCATATTATTTCCTCCTCTGTTGTTGATGCTAAGATGTGATTTATCTTTATGCTTTTATTATAGTAAGCGCTTACATTTTTATCAATACATTCTTATATGCAATATTGCATATAGGGCAATATTATACATTTAGACAAAAATTAGACCTCTATTAGTCATTCTTTAATGGTACCATAGCGAGGTGAGAGTCTTTAAGGGTTCTCCTTAATAGGAGGAAACGAATATGGAAAGAGTGCAAGCGATTATTGACAGTAATCTAAAATTCAAGAGCTGGGTTAAACAGGTACTAGCTATAGGCGGAATATTAGGGTTCT
>NZ_PCNZ01000104.1 GCF_002975175.1 Bacillus sp. MYb209 | reverse complement strand
CTTTTCCATACTGATCACGCACCTTTTTTAGAGTAATAGTATCAGTATGTCCAAGTTTACTAGATTTCTTGCACCAAAAGCATCCCTAATACAGTGAAAAAGGACACCCTCGCCAGATACTCCTAGCAAGTGTGTCCTTTTACATTTTTCTATCAATGAAACTATTATTTTACTCCTACGTCATTCCAAGCTTTTTGTACGGCTTGATATGTCGTACTGTTAACACCGTAGTAATCAACAGTAGATTGTAATAAAGCAGCACGTGCCTTACTGAAATCACTTGTTGGTGTAAGGTACGTTGTTAAAGCACGGTAATAGATTTTTTCTGCTTTTTCTTTACCAATAGCATTAATTGTTAAATAAGCAGCTTTATTTGGAATACCGCTATTGATATGTACGCCGCCATTGTCTCCTTCTTCTGTTGGTGGTAAATATTGATAATCATTCATATGAGTAGGTTGGCCATACTTTTCAGGATTTGATAAGCTGCGAAGTGCATCTCCTTTAACTCCAGGCGTATATACAGCTTCTCCTAAATCCCAGTTGGCTGGATCAACGAAATATCCAAATACATCAGAAAAAGATTCATTTAGTGCCCCGGATTGATTTAGGTATTCAAGCTCAGCTGACTTTTCAGTTACCGCATGTGTTAGTTCGTGCGCAACAACATCAAGAGAACCTGACAGCGGTGCGAATTCAACACCATCACCATCACCATAAACCATTTGTTGTCCATTCCAGAATGCATTATTGTAGTTTGTTCCGAAATTGATTCCGGAACGAATTGTTGCACCTTTTCCATCAAAACTGTTACGGTTATGAACATTTTTATAATAATCATATACTTTTCCTGCATTAAAATGAGCATCAACTGCAGGAGCTTGGTTCTTATCTACCCAAGCATTATCTGTATCGAATAGATAGTAATTCTTTATATTATCGGAATCAGTGCCATGATTAGTTGTAGTTGTCTCAATAAAGCCACCATTCATCGGCTTTGTTGTGTCTTTTAAATAGTAATTTCTAGATTGACTACTATAAGTTGTATTCAGGTTTTTTCGATCCCCAAATACGCCGATGCCATAGCCTTTTTGCGGAGTGTCCGCATCTGTAACTGCATTATATGAATCTACAATTGTTCCATCTTCTGCGTTTACATAGATTTTCCAGTTTGCTCCATAAGGTTTAATGAATTGTAATTGTACTTTATAAGTTAAGTAATAATTCCCGTCTTTTTCATAAACAACTAAATCTGCCTTTTCATTTGTAGATTTTGCGGTTTCTTTAATTTGTTCTAGCTGAGTTCCACTTGTTTCTACAAATGTATCTTTTTTTGCTAGATTAATATGTTTCCATGCATTTGAAAGGGCAGTTTCATTTGAGATCTTTGCCTTTGTATTTTCTTTCAAACGGTCAGCAGCAGCGGGATGTACGTCTCCGTTTACTGTTGTTACTTTTCCATCACGATTTGTATGAACAATGAAACGTGCTCCATCAACTGGAACTTTATTAATAGATTGAATGTACACATAATGTTTCATTCCTAAATCATCTGACTTTACTTCTTTCAGTGTTAAGTCAGTTTGTGGGTTGATTTTAAATAATTCTTTATTTTCTTCAAGGAACGCTTTTACTGCTTTTTCTGAATCCACTTTTCCATCAGATAATTCCCCTGAAAGGAAGGATGGATTTCCTTGTTCATCATTCCACTGTTTTTGAACGACTTCCATTTTGTTCAAAGCTTCTTGTTGCGATACTTGTTCTGCTGCAAAGGCACTTGAAAATGGAGCACCTAAAACCATTCCGGTTGCTAGTAATGTAACGACGGATTTCTTCATTTCTATCTCTCCTCTTAATACTACGTATAATAAAGATGCATCTTATTAGGGAGTATACAAAAAAAACATATTCTTGTAGTCATTAATGCAAAATTGCATATATTAAATTTTCGCATTATTCATATTTTTGGATAAATTTCCTATTTCTTGTTGGGGTATGGAAATTATTCTGGGTATGAGGGGCCACTCTGGGATTCTCTTTCTTATTTAAAGATTGATAAGAGGTTCTGGTGCAAAAATAAAATAGAATAAAGCGCATATATTCCTAACGGAATCGTATCTTATGCTGCAAGTTCAAACAATTGATGGATGAATTCTTTCTGATTTTGGACAGACTGGTCCCGTAAATC
>NZ_PCNZ01000103.1 GCF_002975175.1 Bacillus sp. MYb209 | reverse complement strand
GAAGCAAACAGCTGATATTTTACAATCTTTTAAGAAAGATGTTTCATATGCTTTTGCAGGTATGGGTTCTATGAGAATTGAAATACCTACAATTAAAGATTATTTTGTTAAAGCAAGTAGTGGAAATAGTAGATTAAATAATAATCTTGGTAATGGAATGAATGTGAATACAAATGTAGGTAATGCAAAAAGGCCAGGCGGATATCAAAAAGGAGATATTGATGAACATGGCTATTTAAGTCCAGCAGTTAATCGTGCCTCAGGAAATAAAAATATAGCTGCTGATAATCGGATACAATCCCATCATCCTATACAAAATGAGTGGGCTAAAAGATGGGCTAAAAAGGGTGAATTTGATTATAACGAAAAGAAAGCTCAAGCAATACTTTTACCATCAAGTTCTGGTTTACCACACGCAAAAATTTCTGCTATGCAAAGAAAACGAAGAAAAATTGAGGGGTATGATACTGATATACATTATGAATTTAATGTAAGCTATAGAGAAATGATTGAGGCAGGAGTTAGTCAAAAAAATGCAAGAAAGGCATTAGTGGATGCTTATAAATATTTTGATAGTTTGGGAGGTTTTGTAAAAAAATGATAGATTTATTTAAAGTTCCTGGTTTAATAAAGAATAATCCAGTAAGTGATATTGAAATTCAAAAATTAGAAGAGCTGATGAAAATAGAATTACCTAGTGTATATAAAGATTTATTGAGATATACTAATGGTTTTTCAATTGGTGGAGGCTTAACGATTTATGGTACTGAAGATATTGTAGAACGAAATGAGACTTGGGAAGTAACTGAATATGCAAGTGGTTATGTTTCTATCGGTGATGATGGCAGTGGTAATGTTTTTTTAATGTTGCAAGGTGTAGATGTAAAAGAAGTGTTGGCTGTTGATTCTGGTGATATGGATCCAAATCATGCTACTGTAATTACTTTAGATTTTAGTGAGTGGGTAAATACAGGATGTTTAAATGAAAAAATACAGAAAATAGAAGTGGAATTCCCTGATATGTGTAATATAGTGTTAGTAGAAACTCCTAATGGGGGATTAAAAGATTTAGTAAAGATAAAAAGTGTCCTAGCAATTGATATTTCAACAGGGGATCTATTAAAAGGATCGAAAAATCTTCCTTTTACATTAGTGAAGAAGTTTCCATATGGTAAGGCAAAAAAAATGATTGAAAAATTAGGACCTGTTGGTGTAGTGCTAAATGCGGTACCTATCGATATAAATAATTAGTGTTAAATATAATTTTGAATTTATGTTGAATTTTTTAATGTTAATTTAATATTTTAATTAGAAAAAAAGAACTAGTACTTTAAATGTTAGTTCTTTTTTTAGTTATTTTTTAAAGGGATTAAATAAGGAATGTATCAAGAATATTATCTTTTTCTTCTTTTTTGATCCCAATGTATTTGAGTGTAATTTGTGGTGTGCTGTGGTTTAATATCTCCTGCAACATAGCAACATCTTTTGTTTGTTTATAGAACCAATAGCCGAAAGTTTTGCGCATGGTGTGAGTCCCGATGGATTCGATACCGGCAAAATCTCCGGCTTTTTGCAATTGTCGATAAGCTTGGATTTTACTAATGGGTTGTTCTCCTTTTCGTGAAGGGAATAACCAGGTACCTTTTAGTGTTTGGGTATACGAATAGACTTCATCAAATATAGAAGTAAGGTTAATCATGCGTTCTTTCTTTGTTTTTCCTTCTTTGATTTTGAATTCTTTTCTCTTTTTTCGTTTTAGTTTTACTATGGTTTGTGTTTCAAGTTGAAGTAGATCACTCACGCGTAATCCGGTATGAATGCCAATCAGAAAGAGAATATAGTCTCTTTCTGAACAATGACGTTTGAGGGCCCATTTCATATCTTCGATCTGTTCTTTGCTACGGATGGGTTGGACATCAATGAGATGTGGTTTTTTGTTCATAGATTTTTGACCTCTTTATTTATAGTGTTTTGAATGTATACTTTTTTCTTATAAAATGAGGATATCAGGAGATTTGGTGTGGAGTCAATTTTTAAGGGAGTTTGAATGTAAACTAATATCTAAAAGTTTACATTCGAAAAAAGTAAAAAAAGTCCTACATAAGAGGACTTTTTTTAATGTATATAAATTAATATAATAATAGCATTTTTTTAGTTTTTTTATACTTCTCTTATTTTTTTCCGCAACTGTTTGCCAAGTGAACATGCTGATTAAAAATTTTGTTGTTAATTTGTTTTTCATATTTTTTTAATGTTTCATTTATT
>NZ_PCNZ01000102.1 GCF_002975175.1 Bacillus sp. MYb209 | reverse complement strand
CACTTTGCTCTTCTCACTCTTATATATATAGCTAAAAGTTCCGCAAGGAACGGGTTGTATTTTTGAGAAAACCACTCAAAAATCTCCACCCTCAGAATCAAAAAGTCGGTTCGTTTATTCTCACCTAAAGGCTATCGCCTTTTCTTTTTGATTTTGTCCTTGCAAAACTTTTTTCGGCTCGATATGCTTTTTTCGCCAAGCCGACAGACAAAACGCAAGATTAAAGGTTATCGACTTGAATTAGCAAGTATACGAGCCGAACCGCTTAGATCAATCGCTCAAAAATTGTTCTTATTCAATATGTTGATACGTTTAATATGTGGGGTTTCGCCCCCACACGACGAGCCAGCACTCTAGCCAAAACGCAAGTTTTCAACTAAAAATCAAAAACAAAACCATAAAAAAGAATTATTTAATAATTTAGGAACCAAACCGAAACTCTTGCATAATATGTAATCAGGAAAAACAGTTTTGGAAACAAAACGCCATTTCCATCGGGGCAACCCGAAGGGAAGACCGATGTCTTCCCACCCTACATAGAAAGACCACCCTAGGGTGGTCTTTTTTAATTTTAGGTGATTTTCAGGTGTGATGAATTCCTCTGACTCTTTATTTTTATGACATTAGGAGGGGAGCTAGGGAAAATCTACCCAGTGGATTTGGACGAAGTCCAAGGTTTTTGTTCTTGTACGACTTGTCCGTGATCAGCGAAGCCGGCGTTGTCCTCTAGGGCGCACTCTATTGTTGTAGAGACAGGAATGGATCGTGTATTGTTGTTGCTAAACCGAGAAACCAAAAATAAGGAAAGATATAAGAAAATTAGCGAAGCATAGGGAAGAACATCTATTTGATTATTAATTAAGGAATAGGAAAATATCAAAAGTTTCAGTTGTGATGATAAGATAAAGGAGTTATAACTGTTATATCGAAATTTAAATGTTAAAAAAGGAGGTTATGACTATTATGACTCCTACAATTTATGAGAATGTATCTCAGGTTGCGAAAAGATTGAAAATATCACCTTCTACGGTTAAAAAGTATTATTTGTTGATTGAGAGTTATAACTGTTATGCTTTTAAACGTGATGAGCGAGAACGAGTTATCTTTGGTGATTATGATTTGAAATTGTTACAAAGATTAGTAGAGTTGAAAAGTATGCCGCAAGTTACATTAGAAGATGCTTGTAAACTTCTTTTAGAGGAAGAAGGATTGAAGGCTAAAGATACAGATATGACTGTTATAACTCCTGAATCGAATGATTTAAAAGAGCTATTACAAGAATTAAAAAGTACAATTGATATACAACAAAGACAATTACAAATGCAAAGTGAACAAATAACTCAGTTAACAAGTTTATTGGAATCGCAGCAAAAATTATTAATGGATTCAAATGTTATAGAAAATAAACAGATTACAGATCGAGATAAAGCCGTTATAACTGTTATGCGAGAACTTCAAGAAGTAAAATTAATGATTGCGGCAAATAATGAAAAGAAATGGTATAAATTTTGGAAGTAATCCACTGAGTCCTATGCGTTTATGTCGCGAAAGTCACTTGAGTATGAGGGTGTAGAGGATCGTAGTCAAGTGAACCGTGGAATAAAAAGCGTAGGATGGATTATAGGGAGAGAGTGACAGCTTTTAATCACTTATAATTCAACTATTATAATAATTGAATTATAAGTTCATTTTTGTAAGATAAATTTTTATTTTATTAGTAATTGTGAGTTTGTTCGTTTGATTTTCAGTAAATAGAAAAAGCTGATCTTTTTCAGTTTTTTTTGCTAAAGTAACAAAATAAATTATATTGTGTCTAATCGCAGCTACGCTGGTATTAGGTCAATATGTATAAATAGGTGTAACACCAACATTTTGTAGATTTTGTTGGTGTCACCTGAAATTAAAAAAAGACAGTAAAGAAACTGTCTTTTTTTGCTATCTTTTAAAGATAGCTGTTGAAAAGGTAATTTGGGGTTTTGGGGTAGTGTAAGATGATTATCATCTTATTTGTAGTTTATGTAAGTGATAATAAATGGCTTGTACAATCGTGGAGTTTAGTAATTTTTATTTTAATAAGTTAGTTAATTAGATATTTGATAGGGGAAGAAAGTCTAATCAAATGATTTTTTATTTTCATAGAATACAGTGTAAGTAATTTTTTAGGAAAAGGGGGGTATGTTAAATGTCTTTTAATCGCAGATGTGAATGTGATGAATGTAATAGAAATCGAAGAAGAAGAGAGTTTGAGGAGGTGAAAGAAGTGGGGAATCTTGAAGGGCGTAGAAGATTAGATGGTTTACGAGAAGGAGATAAAATTAATGTTTTTTCCGGTGGAGATCAGATCGATGGAACAGGAGTCTTTATTCGTATAGAGGATGGATTTCTTA
>NZ_PCNZ01000101.1 GCF_002975175.1 Bacillus sp. MYb209 | reverse complement strand
AGCCGTATCGGAAGGTGCGGCTGGATCACCTCCTTTCTATGGAGAATTGATGAACGCAGTTCATCAATAAACGTTGACTTGTTTTGTTTCGTTCAGTTTTGAGAGAACTATCTCTCAAGTTTAAATGTATGTTCTTTGAAAACTAGATAACAGTGTAGCTCATATTTTTTTAATTTTAGTTTGGTTAAGTTAGAAAGGGCGCACGGTGGATGCCTTGACACTAGGAGTCGATGAAGGACGGGACTAACGCCGATATGCTTCGGGGAGCTGTAAGTAAGCTTTGATCCGAAGATTTCCGAATGGGGAAACCCACTATACGTAATGGTATGGTATCCTTACCTGAATACATAGGGTATGGAAGACAGACCCAGGGAACTGAAACATCTAAGTACCTGGAGGAAGAGAAAGCAAATGCGATTTCCTGAGTAGCGGCGAGCGAAACGGAATCTAGCCCAAACCAAGAGGCTTGCCTCTTGGGGTTGTAGGACATTCTATACGGAGTTACAAAGGAACGAGGTAGACGAAGCGACCTGGAAAGGTCCGTCACAGAGGGTAATAACCCCGTAGTCGAAACTTCGTTCTCTCTTGAATGTATCCTGAGTACGGCGGAACACGTGAAATTCCGTCGGAATCTGGGAGGACCATCTCCCAAGGCTAAATACTCCCTAGTGATCGATAGTGAACCAGTACCGTGAGGGAAAGGTGAAAAGCACCCCGGAAGGGGAGTGAAAGAGATCCTGAAACCGTGTGCCTACAAATAGTCAGAGCCCGTTAATGGGTGATGGCGTGCCTTTTGTAGAATGAACCGGCGAGTTACGATCCCGTGCGAGGTTAAGCTGAAGAGGCGGAGCCGCAGCGAAAGCGAGTCTGAATAGGGCGTTTAGTACGTGGTCGTAGACCCGAAACCAGGTGATCTACCCATGTCCAGGGTGAAGTTCAGGTAACACTGAATGGAGGCCCGAACCCACGCACGTTGAAAAGTGCGGGGATGAGGTGTGGGTAGCGGAGAAATTCCAATCGAACCTGGAGATAGCTGGTTCTCCCCGAAATAGCTTTAGGGCTAGCCTTAAGTGTAAGAGTCTTGGAGGTAGAGCACTGATTGAACTAGGGGTCCTCATCGGATTACCGAATTCAGTCAAACTCCGAATGCCAATGACTTATCCTTAGGAGTCAGACTGCGAGTGATAAGATCCGTAGTCAAGAGGGAAACAGCCCAGATCGCCAGCTAAGGTCCCAAAGTGTGTATTAAGTGGAAAAGGATGTGGAGTTGCTTAGACAACTAGGATGTTGGCTCAGAAGCAGCCACCATTTAAAGAGTGCGTAATAGCTCACTAGTCGAGTGACTCTGCGCCGAAAATGTACCGGGGCTAAATACACCACCGAAGCTGCGAATTGATACCAATGGTATCAGTGGTAGGGGAGCGTTCTAAGTGCAGTGAAGTCAGACCGGAAGGACTGGTGGAGCGCTTAGAAGTGAGAATGCCGGTATGAGTAGCGAAAGACGGGTGAGAATCCCGTCCACCGAATGCCTAAGGTTTCCTGAGGAAGGCTCGTCCGCTCAGGGTTAGTCAGGACCTAAGCCGAGGCCGACAGGCGTAGGCGATGGACAACAGGTTGATATTCCTGTACCACCTCTTTATCGTTTGAGCAATGGAGGGACGCAGAAGGATAGAAGAAGCGTGCGATTGGTTGTGCACGTCCAAGCAGTTAGGCTGATAAGTAGGCAAATCCGCTTATCGTGAAGGCTGAGCTGTGATGGGGAAGCTCCTTATGGAGCGAAGTCTTTGATTCCCCGCTGCCAAGAAAAGCTTCTAGCGAGATAAAAGGTGCCTGTACCGCAAACCGACACAGGTAGGCGAGGAGAGAATCCTAAGGTGTGCGAGAGAACTCTGGTTAAGGAACTCGGCAAAATGACCCCGTAACTTCGGGAGAAGGGGTGCTTTCTTAACGGAAAGCCGCAGTGAATAGGCCCAAGCGACTGTTTAGCAAAAACACAGGTCTCTGCGAAGCCGTAAGGCGAAGTATAGGGGCTGACACCTGCCCGGTGCTGGAAGGTTAAGGAGAGGGGTTAGCGTAAGCGAAGCTCTGAACTGAAGCCCCAGTAAACGGCGGCCGTAACTATAACGGTCCTAAGGTAGCGAAATTCCTTGTCGGGTAAGTTCCGACCCGCACGAAAGGTGTAACGATTTGGGCACTGTCTCAACCAGAGACTCGGTGAAATTATAGTACCTGTGAAGATGCAGGTTACCCGCGACAGGACGGAAAGACCCCGTGGAGCTTTACTGTAGCCTGATATTGAATTTTGGTACAGTTTGTACAGGATAGGCGGGAGCCATTGAAACCGGAGCGCTAGCTTCGGTGGAGGCGCTGGTGGGATACCGCCCTGACTGTATTGAAATTCTAACCTACGGGTCTTATCGACCCGGGAGACAGTGTCAGGTGGGCAGTTTGACTGGGGCGGTCGCCTCCTAAAGTGTAACGGAGGCGCCCAAAGGTTCCCTCAGAATGGTTGGAAATCATTCGTAGAGTGCAAAG
>NZ_PCNZ01000100.1 GCF_002975175.1 Bacillus sp. MYb209 | reverse complement strand
TAATAGATCGAGGACTTAACCATATAATATGAAGCAAATGTTATCTAGTTTTGAAGGAATATACCTTCAATAGTTTGGTGATGATGGCAGAGAGGTCACACCCGTTCCCATACCGAACACGGAAGTTAAGCTCTCTAGCGCCGATGGTAGTTGGGACCTTGTCCCTGTGAGAGTAGGACGTCGCCAAGCAAAAACCTAAGTCGTTTCGACTTAGGTTTTTTTGTGTTTATTTTTATTTACCGAAGGCTAAAATCCATAAATTTAATAATCCTAAAGAAGAAAAAAGAATGAAATAGAGGCTGTATACAATAAGATTTGGACAATAAAGTGATAAAAAGGTTATAAACCAATATATATAAGGTAATAAACACCTTTTATATATATTGATTTAGTTGTGGTATGAACAAGAATATTTTTGAGCTTATATGAAAAGGTTATGTGAAAAATAGCTATCCAGTTCTTTTTCACATAACCTTTTTGTATTTTTAAGGGATTTTACATAAGAAAAAATTTATAATTAAGGTAGTTAACATATATTTTTTGATGGGTGTGGGGAATTATGAAGGAAATATGCATGTTATTAGTGGCTGTTATATTATGGGGGACAGCCATTGCACCAACGAAATGGGCATTAGAATCCATTCAACCGTTTACTTTGTTATTTATTCGTCTTTTCTTTGCGGGTGGAATTTGTATGCTTTTCTCATTTAACGAACTACAAAAAGCAGTTGTACATAAACATATTCCGTGGAAAAGAATGAGTTTACTATCTTTTACTGGTGTAGCTGGGTACTTTATGTTCACATCCTATGGTATTTCTTTAACAAGTGGATTACATGTTAGTATTATTGATGCTGCATTGCCATTAGTTACAATTCTTTTTTCAGCGTTCTTTTTGAAAGAGAAAATTCAGATGGATTATTGGATCGGAATTATGTTGGGGGTTATAGGGGTGCTCTTTATTACAATTCCATCTAGCAATACTAATCAAGAGGTGTCTTTAATAGGAGATATACTTATTTTATTAAGTACCTTTTTATTTGCGTTCTACACAGTTTTGTTAAAGCGGCCAAAACAAGAACGACGTTTATCTAATAAAGTTTTCACTACAGTAACACTAATGATAGGTGCATCTATTGTGTTACCATTTGCAATGATAGAAATTTTTTACTACGGTTTCCCAAAGGTCGAAACATGGAAGACTGGATTTAGTGTAGTGTACCTTATTATTGGGGCAACAATTTTAGCATATTGGTTCTGGAATAAAGCGTTAGAGACGGTCTCTGCATCAATAAGTGGACTGTATTTAAATGGATTGTCGTTAATAAGTATTGTTACTTCAATTATCCTATTAAATGAATCTCTGACATGGAAGGTAATAATGGGAGGAAGTCTAGTTTTAATTGGAGTAGGATGGGCGGATAAGTGGAAATTACGTAATCTATTAAAGGGTAATAACTTGGATAGTAGGGACTGTTAAATTGTATGTTATATATAGTTTAAATGTTAAAAAGATACCTTATACATAAATATGAGGTATCTTTTTATATTTAGTGAAGATAATAGATTTAAACTAGTAGGGATATTCTTTGTTATACCTATATATATCGAAATCTTTTTGAAAGATTGTTTTGACGAGCTGTATACATTCATTATCATAAAAGCTTTCAAAAGTCGGGTGACGAGGGAATAAAGGATCAGTAATATCGGCATCGCTGAAATTCCCTTTATAAATCATGGCAGGGGTTTGATGATGCCATGATGTTGAAAACTCATTTGTCGGTGCAGGCTTTAATTCGAAACGCTTTTCTAATTTTTTCATTTCCTGATAGAAATTTTCTAAGTATATATAATTGGTTACATACTCTTCCTCACCTGCTATATATTGTTGTGTAAAGTGAGGGTTAATATCATTTGCATGAGCACCTTTAGTGAATAGGTAGTATAAAAATTGTTTAAATGAGATTCCTTTAGGAGAATTTTCATTTTGATATAAAAACTTTCGAATGGGTTTCCATTCTGTATTTTCTACATAAGGGGGTGCAATTAAGGACACGAAAGAACTGACTGCTCTTCTAAACGGATTGCGAACTAGTTTGAAAGTTTCCTTTTGTTTATCTCGTAATGCTACACTCAGCCGTATATTATAGGCCGGTGTACTTTTGTATATTTCATATTCATAATTATGAATAAAGGGGTGATAGTTTAAAGCTGTTTGTAATAAATCAATCTGGTAAAAAAACCACTTAGCAAGGGAAGTGCAACCACTTTTTTGACTCCAAAATAGAATGATAGGAAAGTTTCTATGATAGTGTGGGCTTCTTGCATTAGTATTAATGATGTGTAATAAGGAAGGATCCAACAATTGATACACTCCTTTCATGTATCTTGATTATATATATGTAAAATAAAGATGGGGTATGAGCGTGGGGTATTTTTTTATGGAAAATGAAAAAGAAATGTTGACTATTATTATATATAGGTGTAATATAGGAAAAGTCGCCGATAGCAACAACGCAGAAAGCGACAAAAGAAATAAAAAAACTTGGTT
>NZ_PCNZ01000099.1 GCF_002975175.1 Bacillus sp. MYb209 | reverse complement strand
TGCATATGGTCAAAAAAGAACAAATTGATTTGCAGGACCAGTCTGTCCAAAATCAAGTGAACCTCATTCATCAACTATTCGGTATTCCAGCATAAAAGCGGATTCCGTTAGGAATCTCTTCACTTCTTTATATCTTCAAAAAATGTTTGCACCAGAACCGGACGGTTTATTATATCAATGAATATACTATATTAAGAAATTTAAGAGGTGATAATAATTGGATTATTTAATTGAATTAAATCAGTGGGGCATAAAAGAAGGATTACCTACTAAACCCTATGTAGATGCAGATTATATACAAGCTGATAAGAATATTCAGGGGATAAACAATGCGTTACAATTTGCAGCATCTAATAATTACTCTGAAGTTATTCTTCCAAAAGGCAATTACGCTCTATGTTACCCACGTGAGATTGTTATGGTTTCCGATTTGGATTTTAATTTAAATGGATCAACATTAAAAGTTATATACGATTCTAATAAAAAATCGCCATTTGACAATAGAACAACTACTGATTATTACAACTTCAAAGGGAATAGTATCGTATTTAGTAAAGTCACCAATTCTAATTTATTTGTTGGAACAATAATTGGATGTAGGGACGACAGAAGTTTCTCTAATCCTTTAGAAGTAGCAATGGAGCATACGTATGGTATTCTCTTTCAAAAAAGTTCAAATTATTGTTCTGTGAAAAATTGTAAGGTTCGCGATTATATGGGCGATAATATTTCATTTAGCTCAAACTCGATATTTGACTATGGAGAATTTGATCAAGGTCTTACTTTGAGTGCCTTAGATTACAACACTGGACAACCTATTACCTCTACGAATACACTCACAACAAAGATGTTAAATATACCTCAAGATTTAACACCAAAGATTACTTCCTTTCTTATAGCTGGAGCAGGATACGCTAGAACAACAAATTTAAATAGTAAAGACTTGGATATCTTCTTTTACGATAATAACAACAATTTCATAGGGGTTATGAAGAAAAGAAGAATCTATACAGATATTTCAATCCCAGTTAACGCAATGAAATTTAGACTTCAATTTTATAATGAAAACAATGTAAATAAGAATCTGCAATATACAATTATGTTTGGTGGTATCCCTCACCATAACACTGTTGAAAAATGCGAGGTTTTTAATGGTCATAGGGGTGGTATCACTTTAGGGGGGAATTACAACGAAGTTATAAATAATAAAATCCGCGATAACGGAAAAGGATTGGTTAGGTTTTTGGATGGAAAACCTATTTTCAACGATCCAACTCGTTATTCAATAAACATGGAAGATTCATACGGAGCAAGCTGTACCATAAAAGATAACGAAATTTACGGGAGTTATCACGGCATTTTAGTTGGTTGCTATGATGTCTTAATAGAACATAATCACATTTACAATATAGATTACCTAGCGATTAATCTTTATTCTTTAATGCATGCAACTATTAAGGATAATTACTTATACAACTGTCAAAATAACATTGGACTCATGACTTCTAATTTTAGTACGGCGTTTGTAAATATTATAGACAACAGTTTCACAGGTGGTAATATGAATTTAACTAATGATTCGTATAGGGTTTCTTTATCTAACAATCAATACGTAAACCCTGATTTCGTTGCATTGGGAGATAATTGCACATTTGATAATAATTATATTGTTTTTACAGAAAATCCGACTACCACACCATGGATAAAAGCAAACAAAATAAGCAAATGTACCTTTAAATCGGTTTTAACACAAAGAGAGATGACGTTTAAAGTTAAAGAATATGATAGCTGTAGATTCGAAAATTTACGAGTCAGATCAGAAAACCCTAATACTCAAACTGTAGACGTTTGTGAGTTCACAAGGTCAGAACTTCTTAATTGCGAGTTGAGAAATCATTTGTTTAGTGGGAGTCCAATGAATATTAGAGTTACTAAATCAAAACTTATAGATACAACTTGCGAAGTTGGTATTACAAATGTGGATAATCAAGTACCATACACTAAACTGGAAGACTGTGCTATCTCGATTAATACGAAAAATAATTTATTCTTATCTGATACAAATCGTCCATATACAACTTTTGTAGTAGAGAAATGCAATGTTACTATTAATAATCCAGCATTCGCTTCTCTCTTAGCTTCAGGAGCAGCAGCGGGAGTAAACGAGTTAATTTTAAAAGACAATGGATTTGTTTATACAGGAACAACACCATTGAATTTAAAATATTACACAAATCAAAATCATATTCGTAACTTCATCAATTCGAATAACACCTTTACAAATATCAATTTACCTGCTGCGAATTAAAGCTGGCTCTTCCGAGTCAGCCCTTTTTTATTCTACATCCACAAGTTCATTAAGTTTAAATTCTGTATTCAATCCAAATGCATCCGTGTAGTATACCGTTTATGTTCTTATGCATGTGGCTGTACCTCACATCCATCAACTTAACGTATATTTTTATACAAAATGCGGTCTTTCCACGTAGTTTTTTATTATCTTTTATAGATGTTATAAAAGTAGGCACATCAAATAAACCCTGACGGGTTTCAAATTTTTCGCTATGCT
>NZ_PCNZ01000098.1 GCF_002975175.1 Bacillus sp. MYb209 | reverse complement strand
AATCTGATGGATTTAATGTAATGAAGGGTGCCATTTTGGGCCTACCGATTATTGGCGGTATTATAGTGGGTGTAGCGCAAGGTAATTTATCCAAGTTAGAGCCTACATTAGCAGAATTACGTAAGACTGTAGATTATAAAATAACATTAAATCGTGTAGTTGGAGTTGCACATAATAGTGTTAGTGAGATGCATAAGGCGCTTGATGATGCTATTAATGCTCTTACTTATATGTCCACGCAGTGGCATGATTTAGATTCTCAATATTCGGGAGTACTTGGACATATTGAGAATGTATCTCAAAAAGCGGATCTAAATAAATTTACATTCTTAAAATCTAACTTGAATGCAGCTAGAGACAGTTGGAAAACATTACGAACAGATGCGGTGACATTAAAAGAAGGGATAAAAGAATTAGAAGTGGAACCTGTTATCCCGCAAAAATAGGGAAATATTAATTCTGTTGCAAAGTCACCTAAAACATAGAGAATCTATGATTACGTTGTTCAATAGTAATGCAACAATTAATAATTTCCTTATACACCAAAAAGGCGGAGTCTCATTAAAGACTTCGCCTTTCGTTTTTATAAAATTTTTACCCAGATACCCAGATACCCAGATAACCGTGCTGTATTGCTGATTTTCAAAAAAATTGAAAGACGTCACTTTTAAAGAGGAATAGGAATAGAATTAGAAATCAAAACCTATATAGGAGAAGTATAAAATGATGAAAAAAATCCCTTATAAAATACTCGCTGTATCGACATTTTTAACTATGACAACAACTTATGCAGTTACACCAGTAGCAGCTTTTGCAAGTGAAATTGAACAAACTAACAATGGAGATATGTCTCTTTCAGCAAATGAAGAACAGATGAAAAAAACTGTGCAAGATGCTGGGTTATTTGTAAAATCTATGAATGAATATTCTTATTTGTTAATTAATAATCCAGATGTGAGTTTTGAAGGAATTACTATTAATGGATATGCAGATTTACCTAGTAAAATTGTACAAGATCAAAAGAATGCAAGAGCACATGCAGTTTCATGGAATACGAAAGTAAAAAAACAGCTTTTAGATACATTGACAGGTATTATTGAATACGATACAAAATTTGAAAATCATTATGAAACATTAGTAGAGGCGATCAATACTGGGAATGGAGATACTTTAAAAAAAGGGATTACGGATTTACGGGAGGAAATTCAACAAAATCAAAAGTCTGCAAAAGTATTAATAGAAGAATTAACTAAATTTAAAAATGCTATTGGAGAAGATGTTAGAGTATTTGGGAGCCATAAAGAGACCTTGCAGTCTATTTTAAAAAACCAAGGAGCTGCGGTAGAGGATGATCAAAAGCGTCTAGAGGACCTTTTAGGGCAAGTAAACTATCAGAAAGACATAGAATCTAAGGGATTAGACATGGTAAAGATCCCCTTTCTTCCCACATTGATTGCTGGTGGGATAATGATAGGTGATGCAAGAGGTAAGTTAGGCTGGCTAGAGCCGGAATTAGCAAAATTACGTCAGAATGTAGATTATAAGATAACATTAAATCGTGTAGTAGGAGTTGCGTTTCATAATATTAGTGATATGCATAGTGCGATTGATAATGCTATTACTGCTCTTACTTATATGTCCACGCAATGGGATGATTTAGACTCTCAATATTCGGGCGTACTGGGACATATTGATAAAGCTAATCAAAAAGCCGATCAAAATAGATATAAATTCTTAGCCCCTAACTTGAATGCAGCTAAAGACAGTTGGAAAACATTACGAACAGATGTTGTCACATTACAAGAAGGGATAAAAATTGCAGAGAAAAAAGAACAGGATCTTATGAATCAGCTTCGTCCATCAAACGTTTTCTACTTTTATAAAAAAATTCATAACGCATACACATTTGAAATAAAGACTGGAACCAATGCACCAAATGCGTCTTATAAAGTTATGAATTTAACTAAAAACACTGTTCATAATATGTGGAGTGGAGGACCAAATACAAGCATGTGGGTTGACTGGCTTTCATTCAATCCAAAAGATGAATTTGCGGTGGTAGCAGTAGTGGATGGGAAAGAATATGTTGTATATAAAGACAAAGTAGAAAATATAATGAATTGAACCCGAAAAGTTAGACAGAAAAATTACGCAGCAATTGAAGATGGTACACTAAACTGGACACTAAGTTAAGTGAAAAAGATGATTCAGAGAGTTCTGTTGCAAAGTTTTTAACAGATAAAAAGTTGGTATAATTGCAGAAGGATTTTATGCAATCCTTAGTAATTGTTGTAATTCATTATACGTCAAAAAAACGAAGTTTGGTTGTTGCAAACTTCGTTTTCGTTTATATAGAGCATGAACGGTTTCAATGCCTTTCAAGGTACGTGAAGCATGGCGAATATTTTGAAAGATCACCGTGTTTTTTCATTTTAAGACAAGGTTAAAATGACTCAAATACTCTTGGCGTAGTTATTTTTCAAAATTCTAGAGATATCTCAAGAATAAAAAACACTCTTAAACTTCAAAGAAAAGGAGTCAAGAGGGTTCTGGTGCAAATACTTAGGAAAGATATAAAGAGGCGAAAATTTCCCTAGTGGAATCTAGTCTTAAGCAACAATTCCAAATAGTTGATGGATGAACTTCA
>NZ_PCNZ01000097.1 GCF_002975175.1 Bacillus sp. MYb209 | reverse complement strand
AATTACCTTTATGAAGGATTTTTCCTTTTCTACAAGGGCATTTGCACACCTCAATTTGTTGATTCCAAGTATTAATAATGCTATCCGACACCTTATCATCCATTGCGCCTAATTGTTCCACCGTATCCAGAAATAATAATTGCTAAAACGATCGGTTGCAGTCGCTTTGTATATAACCAATTTCTTGCCCTTTGGAATGATACGTATAAAGAAGCTGGAAAAGGATTATTCAAATAAAAAATTCCCCGGATCATTAAACAGATACGGGGAATTTTTTTATCGATGATTCTCTATATTTCCATACGTTTCATATAACTTATGCTGTACCATCTCACTGTTAACAAAATAATGTCAGGCTTATAATGCTTCCACTTGAACAAATGTTTTATTTCCATACCGATCACAAACCTTTGTAGAGTAATAGTATGTCTAAGTTTGATAGATTTTTTGCACCAGAACCATTTTTCTTATATTTTTTTTATAACCCTATTAAGTTTTTTGTAAAATTCACCTTTTGTTTTTACATGATTAAACTGATTCGGATTAATATTAGCTTTTTGAGAGAGTGCTACAATCTCTTCTTTTGTAATTGAATCTTTAGTATTTATAGATGCTACATTTGTATATTTTCCATCTTCTGTTTTTGGAATTTCTAAAATCCCTTTATTTACAAGATCCACTACAGCCTTATGCTCTGAAGAATGTGTATCTACACCAGTAATTTTCCAATTATGCATAACTTTTGGCGTGTATACACCATTCTTTACCTCTTTTAAATATGTAATAGCAAGGTTACGAATGGTTCCACCTGTTTCTCCGAATGCATTCTCTTGTTTAGATGACCAAATTTGTTCAAACTTACGTCCCTCTAAAGCTCCCCCTTTTGCCTGAAGAGCCTCCATTCTATATGCATTCATTCCCAGCGTCATAACATCGCTCATTTTGATTGGTTTATTTGTACGAATAGATCGTAAATTTGTAATTCTACTTCCATATGGTTTTGTTAAGTCAATTTCGTATTTTACGCCTCCAAAGAAATCGTTCGTACTGTATTTAGACGCACGGCGGGTTTTATCAAAGCTAACTGTTACATCTCCGGCACGAGATGAGTTAAAATACCCTGCCGCCCATTCCATGTAGTCTTTTAAATCTTTCCCAGTTATCTTATATACTGTAATTTCTCCCAAAGCATATTGGTAATTATACGCAATATCTTTCTTCTTAATAGGACCTACATCCAAACGGGCATAATCGTTATCAATTTGATGGGCTACTACATCTGCTTTGCTGTAATAGAGCATGACTTCATGAAAGAAATCTGATAAAGGTGTCTCTTGAATTTGCACACTTGGAATACCCTTTATTTCATTTTCAGGAACAAGATTTCTACCCTTTAATTGAGCGACTACAACATTTGCATCTTCTCTCGCATACTCGTGAAAAGGTGTTAGTGTTTCTTCAAGTGTAGGATCAGATAATACCGTTGTTCCATCAACATTTTTTACAGGTAATGCGGTAGCTGTTTTATCTTTTAAAACCAGTTTTCCATCTTGCTTTGTAAAAGTAAGATCAATACGTGAGATATGTGTTCCATATTTATCTGGTTCTGTAATAATAACACCATTTACAACTTCTTTTTTTACAAGTTTATGCATATGAGCTGCAAAAATAGCGCTTAGTTCCGGACAAGCATTCGCAATATCTTGAACCCCAGTACCAGGGATTCCATTCTCATTTTCTAGTCCCATATGCATAACCCCTACCATTACATCTACTTTACCTTCTAATTCTTTAATTGCCCTTTTTGTCTCTTCAACTGGATTTTTCACCACTAAACCATCCAAATGATCTGTTCCTTTTTCAAAATCACTAATCATTGGTGTATTCATGCCAATAATCCCAACTTTAATTCCACCTTTTTCAACAATCGTATATGCAGGAAGAAAACGCTCTCCATTCTCCTTATAAATATTTCCTGCTAACGTCTTTCCCTTATATTGCTCACTAACTTTTTTCAATGTATCTAATCCAAAGTTGAATTCATGATTTCCAAATGCCCAAGCATCATATCCCATTGCGTTCATCGCTACCATCATTGGCGATTGTGGCTTATCATTGAATAATTCTACTGAGTTTCCTTGAATTGTATCCCCGGCATCTAATAATATGGTATTCGGATTTTCTTGACGTACCTTCTTTATAACCGTATAAAGCTGCGTTAAACTTCCACTCGTATTTGCACCATCAAGCGCATAATCCCAAGGCATAAATCGGCCATGAATATCTGCAGTACCCAACAATGTAATATTAACATCAGATTCCTCAGCCTTAGAGATAGCTGGTTTGACTGTTACTGCTGTTCCAAGAAGCATAAGAATAACAAAATAACATACATAGTTCTTCCATTTTATTTTTTGCATAATAACAATATTTCTCCCCTTTTTGCACTGTCATAAAGTTGCTTGAACTTTTAAAATGTAACTTATTATTTGGAAAACTTCAACTACAAAAGATAATTTTGGAGATACTACGTTTAGCATCTTGAATCTCTCTGACCATCTTCATAAGATTTTCATCTTTTAGCTCTAGCCTTTTTCTATCCTTTCTTCATGTTCCCCCCGATCTTTCATATCTTTCTCGATTAATTTATTCCTTTGATCTATACGATCACCTAATCTCTTTTCCATTTCTAACAGATTCGCTTGTTGCACCTTATTAATTTCTTCTATCATAGCGCTATATTGTTGTTAGAATTGGTATTGCATTTAATAAGGAACTGGATCTGTCCCCTGGAACTTCATTTTCGGTTCTGGTGCAAAAAATCTATCAAACTTGGACATACGGATACTACTACTCTGTAAAAAGTGTGTGATCAGTATGGAAAAGGAAAATGTATTCAAATGGAAGCATTATCAGCCT
>NZ_PCNZ01000096.1 GCF_002975175.1 Bacillus sp. MYb209 | reverse complement strand
GTCGTGGAACTGAGAAGCTCCCACTTCAAGCTTTGCTAAGTGGCGAGTAGTTCACTTTACTGCAATAAGTTACTATTATTTTAATACCTTTCTAAATTTACGACCAAAAGAAAGAGCCATACCGGCAAGAACCATCAATAAACCCATTGCTGCACTGTTATTTGTACTTGCACCCGTTTTTGGAAGCTCTTTATATGTATCTTCTTTTTTATCAGAAGTACTATTGTTTGAGATTTTACTGTTACCAGTATCGGAGGCATTGCTGTTGTTAGTACCAGTACTGCCTTTATCAGGGTTATTACCGTTACCATTGTCCTTATCTTTCACAACCACTTTTTGTATTGTAGTTACCTCATTGCCTGCGAAATCTTTGACACTATATATTACTTCATAAGTACCGGCTTTAGATATATCAACAGTTCCTTCATGCGTTACTTTAGAAGTAAGGTCACCGCCTTCTTTATCAGTAGCTGATACTCCTGCCATTGGATCGAATTGATTACCCTCAGTAATTGTAGTTTCAGCAGGTACTTTTAGTACTGTTTTTTCATCTTTAACTTCTTCTCTAGCTCTAACCGTTACTGTTTGTTTCGCAGTTACTTCATGACCTTTAGAGTCTGTAACTGTGTAAGTTAATACATAAGTACCGGCTTTAGATGTATCTACTTTACCATCAACTGTTACTTTAGAAGTAAGGTCGCCGTCTTCTTTATCAGTAGCTGATACTCCTGTCATTGGGTCGAATGAATCTCCTACATTCATTGTTGCTCCAACAGGCACTGTTAATTTAGGTTCCATATCTGGAGTTTCTCCATTTTCCTCTACAATTACAGTCTGTGTAGCCGTTGCATTAACCCCTTGGGAATCGACAACCGAGTACTCCACACTGTATTTACCTGTTTTAGAAGTATCTACATTGCCTTTATGTTTTACTCTATTTGTTAAATCACCATCTTCTTTATCAACAGCTATTACACCTCTTATCGGGTCGAACGTATCACCTACATGTAGTGTAGTTGTAAACGGTACAGTTAACTCCGGCGCTTGGTTTTCCGCAGGCTTTTCTTTTTCTTTCACTGTTACCTTGATTTTTGCTGCATCAAAAGCTTTTTGGACTGCTTGAGCTTCAGTTGAGTTCGCGCCATATTTATTTGTTGCAACTCGAAGGCATGCTGATCTCAATTCAGAGAAATCGGAAGTCATGTTTAATTCATCAGTGTTTGCATAATAGAAAATATCAAACATTTTATCCTCGCCAATACCTTTTACAGTTACACCGTTATGAGTGCCACCTTTTGCCATTAAATACGCAACTTTATTAATAATACTTGAGTTGAAATGAACGCCTCCATCATCCTCTCCATTTAAATCATTATATGCACTATAATCATCTGGATAAAGTACTCCAAGTGAAGATGGAACGGACGCTGGATTTTCCATATCACGTAAAACTGATCCAGTTTGTTCTCCTATTGTCCAGTTAAATTTCCCATTGTTTATATATTTCTCAATAGCTGTTCCCATAATATCCGATAACGCCTCGTTAATCGCACCAGATTCTCCGGAATATTCAAGATTGGATTCGCTAGATGTAACCGCATGTGTAAATTCATGTCCCGCTACGTCAAATGCCTTTACCACAGGATCTCCATATACAAGCATACTACTATTATTAATATTAGTACTGAATGCATTCTCCCAATTTTTCGGATCATTTGTATCTTCAGAATCCCACGCATGTACAACTGAAACTACTTTTTGTCCCTTATTATCAAAACTATTACGTCCGTATTTATTTTTATAAAAATCATATACCTTTGTTGCTATGTAATGAGCACTTACCGCCTTTGGGTCATTAAATGTTGTTGAAGTGCTAATTGCTAGTGTACCAGGGTAATAGCTTTCCTCTTGATTAATATCTCTGTAATTTACATCATACGTTTCAATTCCTTGCCCTCTTGTGTAATCAGCAAGCGCATATTTCCCATCACTTTGTCTAGAAATACCAAATGTACGAGATATACCTAAATCATCTTTTCCTGTTCCAGTTAATGATGTAAGATTACTTTTTCTACTTTCCTTTAGGGCTCCAACAAGTTTTTCACTTGCTTTTAAACCTGATTCTTGCACCATATTTTTTAACATATCACCATTATGAGCATTCACTAAATAAGTTCCAGATACATAGTTTGGTGTTGCAGCAGCAAATGTCACTTGGTATGCATTGCTAGCTTGTCCATTATTTTCATCAACAAAAATAACTGCCTTTACTTCTGGCTCAGAAATAAAATTGATATCGTTCCCGTACTTCGTATAAATATATCGTTTCGCTTCTTCTTGTGATAGATTAATAGGCTTCTTTAAATCTTCTTGTTTTAAATTTTGCGCACTATCCCCTGAAATACTTTTAATAACACCCCTTTTATCTACGTGTGCAGTCAATTGATACCCATATACTTCTTTTTCTTCGTACGTTTGTTGTATACGCACAAGTGTAGTCCCGTCATAAGAACCACGTTTTTGAAGAACCTTATAATCTACTCCCGCTTCTCCATTCACTTGTTTTGGAGACAAAGCTTGCTCTGTCTCCTCCTTAAGAGCATCTTTTACTACATTCTCTGGTGCCTTTTGTGATGGTTGTGTAAGTTCACCTGTACGGAATGAATCCTCCTGAATTTGAACTTGTAGTTGATCTGTTTCCTCTGTATGACCTACTCCATATGGTATTACAGCTGTTAAAGCTAATCCTGTTGTTAATGCAACAGTAGCTGTTCTTTTTTTATTTTTCATGGTATTTACCTCGTATAATTTTCTGAACTATTAAATCTATAAAATTATACTGTCTATTCCTATCGAAATAAAGAGAAAATTACTGTTAATAATGAATTTTTCTTTTATAGATCATATTAGGTATAAATTATAAAAAATGGTAAAAATCACTTATAAAAAAGATGGTTCTGTTGCAAGGTTTATTGAAAATTAAATTTCTTGGATTAAAAAACGTTATTCTTCCTAATCTAGCTTGTATAAAAAGAATAACGTTTTTTGGTACTTTGGGGTATCTTAAGTTGATGGACATGGGGTCACCATCATGCCCATCAACTTAAGAGCGGAAACAAAATGAACTTTTGTTCATATGAACTCA
>NZ_PCNZ01000095.1 GCF_002975175.1 Bacillus sp. MYb209 | reverse complement strand
CTTTTCCATACTGATCACGCACCTTTTTTAGAGTAATAGTATCAGTATGTCCAAGATTTAGAGATTACTTGCAATTATCTTGAAGTTTTCGCACCAGAACCCCCCAAAGGGGTACGGAAACATTGCTATCAAGCTAACAAAAAACGATTATAAAAAATTACATCAACTTATCTTGAATATGAATTGAAAAGCTTTGGTCATTAAATAAGGGCATAACAAATAGCCCTAATGGGTTTTCGTTTTAAAAATCATGCACTTTTCTTGGGCGATAGGTAATATTCGTATGCCACACCTAAGATATCGAAGACTGTTTTCTTTTGGTATCGATGCGACTTTTTTCCGTTCTTTTCTAACAGGTAAAATAACCGAAGAAGACTTTTGGATAAATGTGTGGTTTGTTGCTGCATATATCTATATAACTTTTTAAAATAGTCATAAATCATATACATGGCTTTTACTTCACTGAGTTCTTTCTGTTTTTTGATAACTAATAACCGACGCATTTGATACATGATGGTGGAAGATAATAATAAAGCAATTAGCTTCCCGTATAAATGACATTCAAACCTTTCTATTTTTACATTGGTATTATGGTGAAGACGAAAAATTGATTTCCATGTTTTAAATATTATTTCAATCTGCCAACGCAGAGAATAGAGATCATGAATACACTCCTTCGGGACATATTCCGATGGAATATTCGTAATATAAACATTGATTTCTTGTAACTGTTTAGTCCTTTCACTATAGGTGATTCGTTTCTTTTTTTCTTTGTATGCTCGATCTTTTAATCGTTGTTCTTTTTGTTCTGGTGTTAATTTATAAATCACCACACGTACAGGAAGTTTATAATCACGTCCGACATAAGCAAGGGGAATCTCATAAAGTTCACCGGGTTTTATTTGTGACATAATCTCTTCTAAAGCGATGTTAAAAAACTCAGAGTTCTTTTTTAAAACACCATTTTTAAAATACATAACATCAGCATTTTTTTGATGAATTTTTGTATTCATTTTTAATCGTGAAAGATAATAAGCTCCCTTTTGTTGGATTGCATCAAAGTCAGATAAACTAAAATAACCTAAGTCTCGTATACATAGGTCTTGCAGATCTACTGTTGATTGAATTTCTTTCCCGTAATTCACATCATTTTGCTTACCAGTTGCTACCTGAACATGTAGAAATTGACCGCTAAGTAAATCATATTCTAATTGCACTTTTACACCAGATGCTTTTCCACTTCCACCGGAACCAGGATACACGGTAGACAGCATGTCTGAAACTTGAAATGTAGTTGCATCTAAAATACGAATACGACGAAAATACTCTGAAAAAGAATGAGGAATTGTAGTTGTAGATAAAAATTGTGCCTGTATAAGTTTTGAAAATATCGTACGTAAAAAAGTAACAGCATTGGCATTAAAGCGTTGATTGAGTCCTTCTGGACTCATCAATATACCAGTATTTTCTTCCAGAGCTCCACATAAACGGTTCAAAGAATGACTCGCAATGTCTTGGCCCAATCCAATACATAAAGCAGATAAATCTTGTGCACGATATTTACTCGTTCGTTGTACAAATCCCGTTTGCCTTGCAATTTGTTTCAACGTTTGCGAGGAAAAGACTTGTTGTAACTCTTGCGAGAGTAATTGAAACTCGTTTGAAATCGAAATATTCATACAAAAACGCCATCCTTTCGTATCGAAAAGGTTAACATTTTTCGCATGTGAGGAATAGTCTGAATTATTGACTTGATGGCCATGTGAAACCCTCCTAAAGTGAGTTATCTTCTAATAAGTGGAAGTTTAGATTATTAAAATGTTATAATTTAACAAAATAAACTTTGGAGGAATTAATTTGAATACATCAATGTCTACAATGAAAATACGTCATATAATTGGATGGATTCTAGTAAGTAGTGTTAGTCTAGAACTTCTTTCACGTGCACCCCTTTTTAATAATATTGCTCCTTGGATTAAACAAGAAGTTATATTGGTTAGCGCTATTTATTTGATTCCAATCTTATGGTTTTATAACAAATGTAAAAAACAAAAGATATACTTTTATTCTAGCTTTTTTTCAAAGCCTTCTGTATTCCCTATTAAAACGATGATTGCAGCTGTCATTATGCCATTCTTTTTAGTTATAGGTATAGTATTACTTTTATTAGCAATTGCAATGAGTTTTAATATATTGGAAGGTACAGCTGAAGCAACTGTATTAGAATCGAAAAGTGGTCTTCAATTGTTGGTAAGTAGTATTATAATCGCTGTAATAGCACCAATAGCTGAAGAGATTATATTTCGTGGATATTTATTCAACAGATTAAGCTTCAGATTAGGAATTAAAAAAGCAATTATCATAAGTTCTATTGTATTTGGAATTTTACATTTACAAAACATATTTGGAGCTACTATTTTGGGTATTAGTATGTGTGTATTGTATATAAAAACGAAGAGTCTTATAGTGCCAATTATTGTTCATATGGTATCTAATATTTTTGTAGTATTTAAAGATATTTCATTATTTATGAGTCCTTCTGAATCATCTACATCTTCAACAGCAGACTTAGATGTATCTATAGGTTTTATTGGTGCATTCTTATTCATTGGAATTGGATTACTATGGTTTATTCCTTTTATAAAACGCAATTGGAAATATTGTATTAAAAAAGGGATTCCTAGTTTTACATATGAATCCAATATAAAAAATAATGAGAAAAAATCTTTATAGTTAAGAAAATAAGAAGTACCACTACCTGTCTATCGAGCTAAGCTTCTAAATTATTCCTAAAGTGAAAACTACGTTATTCTCTCTATGATTATACAGAAGAATGGCGTTTTTTTTCGTTATGGGGGGTACGGAAACATCTTAGCTTGATGGCGATGGGGTACGGAAACGATCCAAAGAATAACCCACCACATCTGAATTGTTTTCCATTTAAGGGAGGAACCTATCATGAAATAAGATAGGTTCCTGTTTTATTGTATAAATGATTTAGAATTATATTGAGGGGTTAATCATGTCAAGTATTTAAGATACCATTTATCCTAGAATAAAACAGAACCATATGGAAAGCTAATCGCTATTTTTCTATGTTCCTCTACTATGTTTAAAATGCGTCAATTGTTTTTACAAAAGAAGAAAA
>NZ_PCNZ01000094.1 GCF_002975175.1 Bacillus sp. MYb209 | reverse complement strand
CCATTCTCTCAAACTCGTTAGCTACCGAATGAATATTATCAACCGCTTGTTGAAAAGCGGCAGAAAATTGTTTCGTCAAATCTAAAACTTGTTGGTTCGCTTCTTTTGCTTTGGAGTTAACAGATAGTGTTGTACGCGTCGCTTTTGTTATAGAACGATTTGTTGCACTTTGAATCCTGTCAGAGGCTGATCTCATTTTCGTAGCAATTTGTGTTGCTGTTTGTAAATTACTTTGGAATTGTCCCATTCTCTCAAACCTTTCCCATAATTTTCCGAACATATCGAATAAATCCTAATAAATATATAGAATTCCCCTTTCAATATAGCTCTTTTTAAACCATCAACTAACCTTTGAATTCTTCTTTTTCCCCAGTGAAAAATTATACCATGTAAAAAATTAGAAATTAATCCATATAAAATAAAAATTTAATAAACAAATTATATACATAAAACAAATATGATCAATCAAAAAAAGAATCCCAAATTTCTCTTGGAATTCTTTTTTTGATTTCTAAGACTGCCCACATAAATAATTCCTAAATAACAACATATTAATAGCAAGGGAATGCTTATAGACTGATCTATACTGCATTCCTGTATGTATGCTATATTCTTATTCGCCTTTTTCTAACAGTAGAACCACGAATCTTGGCGAAGACATTGGTTTTTGCCCTGTCCTGGGGTCCGTCCTCGCTTTTTATTCCACGGTTCCCTTGACAACGAGCCTCCGAACCCTCAAACTCCCAAAGCTAACCCCAGCGGGCAAAAACCGCCCTTATGGGGCCACCCCTGGCGAGTTTGCATGAGGGTTCCCCTCATCGTCAAGGAACTTTCGCGGCATAAACGCCAGGACTCAGCAAATCACTTCTTAAATTGATGAGCATATCTTGTGACAGAACCAACTGGAAATAGAAACGGCAAGCGGGTGCACTCCACTTGCCGTTTTTTCATAGCTTAGTATGTATTTGAATTTCTTTTGCTTTCTCTTCTTCACCCTTCACACGTACAATTAAATCATATGATCCGGATTTTGGCGCTTCAAAAGACAGCAAACCTTCTTTTTGAGAAGTAACTTCTTCTTCATAAATAACCTTATCATCTTTTGTAACTTGCAATAAAATCGTACCTTCTTCAACGGCTGCTTCATAAGGGATTTCCACATTTCCTTTTTCAGCTTTAAGCGTTTGCACATCGTAATACCCTTGCAGTGAGCCAATTTTTAAAGTCGTTTCGCCATTTTTTTGAACCTTTGTGACTTTTGTTGCTGTATTGCATGCGCTTAACAATACAACAAGAGTGAGAATCAGAAATAAACGTAATAATTTCATAGAAATTCCTCTTTCTTTATATATATGTATTAAGATTCATTCTTTAACTATTTCAAAAACACCAATAGCTTAAAAGAATCACTGCTTTTCTTCAACTTCTTTTTTTAATAATTTTTGAAACTCTAATTCTGTTTCATTAATAAAACCAAGATTTAAAACACTAGAAATATCTTCATGATTCAAAAAGAAATTATACTCCGAAGAAATATTACGATGAGGGTTCCCCTCATCGTCAAGGAACTTTCGCGGCATAAACGCCAGGACTCAGCGATTCCACATGCACGGCAACCACAATTCCTTCTAAATACATTTTTTAAATCAAACATTAGGGGTGGGAATGTCAATATATATTCCACCATAATACAAATTCAAAACTATTTTTCTTTTTTCCATGATATTCGAAATTCCCCACCATGTTCTTCCGTTTTAATTTTAATCTTATATGTATCATCCTTAGGTACTTTAATATTTTTTTCGCCTTCGCCACTATTAAACTCTAGTATTGTATTATCATTTGAATCCACAACATAAGCAATTATAGTTCCTTGTTTAGTTTTATCATCAAAAGAAAAGATCCAATTCTCACCTTTTTTAACTTTCCTATCTTGAGTTGCAGATCCAGTAAATTTTCTATAATCCCCAGATATACTGCCAGATACACTATCTGAGGAACCATGAACTTTACCACCAACAATAGTTCCCTCTCTTGTAAAACAACCACTAAGAACTACTAAACATAAAACAAATAAAATTGTATTTTTAATAATTTTCAACATCATTACCCCTTCTATTCACAATGAAATTTTTATCATTAATTAAATTCTTTATTTTTCAACTCGGGGTACCGCCAGCATTTTTGAAAAAACCCACGCTAAGCAAAAAATACAATAAGCCGCCCATATGAACAGCTCATTTACATAATTTCCGTTATTAAAAGTAAAATTAAAACTTTTTTAACTCAAAAATAGCTAATTTTATCAAGTGTATGCTCTACGCTCTTCTTAATCATTTCAAACTCTGAATGCTTTCGCATACGGAAATATAAACTTCTTAGAAATGATTTAGTATTCACGTAAAGAATCCAATAATTTTCAACGGCTAATTCTTTATTTTTCTGTTCTAAGTAATTTGAAATTCCCTCTATGTATTCGATCAAATCATTTTCAGGCAATCCTCTTTGTAGCATTGCAATGATTGGAGTTATTAATCTTTCGTCTTCATCATCATGATATGCATACTCGTATACGTGTACTTTATTTATAATGATAGTTAAAATGTTTTTGTATGCACCTTGATCAAGTTTATGACTTTTTACTAACTCATCTAAAACATCGGCACCGTGCGCTATACTATGTGCCCAGCCTTTATCTTTTACATACCCTCTCAGATCTTGCTCCATCAACATATACTTCAAAAGACAATCTTTGACCAATAATACAGTGTCCTGTGATAGAAAATCTTTTTGATTATCTGCATCAAGAATTAAAGCAATCAAAAGTGTACTAAATGAACGAGTAAACACTGAATCGTCTTCTTTTAATCCAATTCCCTTAAATAAATATTTATCATCTAAGATAGTTGCCAACATTTGTTTTAGATGACTTTGACTTAAATAATTATTTGTAATCATCTTACAAAAGGTCCTGTATATCAGTTTATCTCTTAATTCTGAGTCAAGGGATCCTAGATGTTTTAACATATAAGTAGTTAATTCAATAAGATTTATGTTTTGAAAAGAAAACTCTGTCTGCTTTAGTTCAATTAATCTATTTTTTAATGTAGTTTCATTCATATGTCTTTCCCTAAAAACGTATTTCTTACATTGTATACCATATTCGTGTGAAGTTTACATAGCGTCTCATTATCAGCAGTAAAATTTGTAAAGAATCCTTGCTCTCATAAGGAATCCACTTTTTTCTCTTTTTATCAATCTATACAATTTTTTATACATTTCTATTATGGTGTGGTTTTTCGGGTTCTGGTGCAAAAACTTAAGGACAATTGCAATGAATCTATAAATCTTGGACAT
>NZ_PCNZ01000093.1 GCF_002975175.1 Bacillus sp. MYb209 | reverse complement strand
ATAAGTACATCCATTGACCTTTTATTTTGATATATGTTTCATCGACTCTCCACGAGTCATTTGTTGGCTTAAGATGATGTCGTACTTTCTCTTCTAATTGAGGCCCATATTGATGAACCCAGCGCATAATCGTTGTGTGAGCAATGGATAATCCTCTTTCCTCCATCATTTCCACCAGGTTACGAAAGCTCAAATTGTACCGTAGGTACCACCTTACTGTTAATAAGATTAGTTCAGGCTGATAATGCTTCCATTTGAACAAATTTTCCTTTTCCATACTGATCACACACCTTTTGTAGAGTAGTAATATCAATATGCCCAAGTTTAGGAGATTAATTGCAAGAATTTTGCACCAGAACCCATCTTCTTTATAAACGGTACGACTTTATTTCAAAGCTAAAGTATTTTATTCTTTTTAACAGGTTATTTAGAATAATAGAAAGATAAAAAAGTTCATCTTTTATGAAAAAAGAGATGGGCTTTTTTGTTTGTTGCCAATAAGTGAAGTTACTCGACGTTTACGGATAAAAAAACACTCGTTCTGATTAAGGACGAGTGTTTTTCTTTTTAGGTTATCTAACAGGTATAAACTTCCATGAGCTAGGTTTTTGTTTTTTTCCACCTAGTACGATCCAATTTTTCTCTGCATTTATATTTTCATAATTTAATGGATAGTCATCTGTAAAAATATTATATTCTGTAGGATTATCCAGGTTAATTTTAATTTTAAAGTCAGCTAAACTATCCGATTTTTGAGCAAGGTGAATCCAACTAGAATAATTAGACCAATTTAAATATTGAAATTGGTCGTAATTTGAGTGCTTCATGCGAAGATATATACTCTCCCCGTGGTGTAGCTTTGCATCATTTTCTTTGTAGAATTCAAATTCTATAGGTGTACCAGATAAAGCATTGTTTTCTTTACTTGCAAGTGAGACATAATCGTAACGGTTTGCTACATACCATTCAAATGTTAGACCTTGATAAGGAGATTCACTTGGTACGATATAATAGTTTTTCCCTGCTTCTATGACGTTACCTTCTATATCATAGATTAATGCAGTCTCTATACTTGGAGCTTTCACATTTTCAGTAAAAGTTTTAAACCAAAGATTTAAGAAACCTGCTGTATTGCGCTGAGCTTCTCCTAAGCTTCGCTGCACAGCTGGGATAACCATTTCTTGCCACAGTTGTGCCTTACCACTATTATAATACTTAAATGTATTATCATTAGTAATATTTTGGATTTCAGGTTTAGCTACTCGGGCTGCATAATCAATCCATTCTTCAGGTGTGGATAGAGAGTCGTTATAATTCCCTCCAGTATTGACTGCAAATTGATTTTGAATGGTTGTAACATAATTTTCAAAGTAGCTATGATATTTTATAGCTCTCGTATCAATTGCGGTAAAATTTGCTGCATGCATAGGTTGGGTAGCATCTGTAAAGTAGTGTGTGGCTACTCCTAAGTAATAGAAAGCCTTTTCATAGTCTTTATTTCGTAAATGTTCTCCAGATTCATAAAAGTATTTCTTGCCTTGTGTAAGAGCCGTTGGATTTGTTTCTCCTCTATAATTTTCTTTAGTATCAGGATCATAAAAATGAGATTTCCATCCGCCTTTAAAAACGCCGCCTATTCCTGTTCCACCATCGTTAAACTCTGCATTATAATCTGCATCATATAATCCTTTAGAAAATAGATCTTTATATTGCGGATAATTTAAGAAGTCCACAGCCTGCTTATTTGCTTCAATATTAGATTCTGTTTTCATAATTTCAATAGCCTGTTTTGCAATCCATAAATGTGTACTTTTATCTGAATGATACGGAGCTTCTGCAGACCATCCTGCAGTAATAGGATCATTCTCAGTTAAATCAATTTGATCGAGATGAGCATAGCTACTTTGAGGAGATACTCCTAAAATAGTTAAAGTCACTCCAGCTATACATAGTGTTGATGCGAATTTTTTCATTTTTTTATTCCTTTCTAAATATAAAGATTCTTATGCAAACATTCATCATAATAACGTAATATCAACAGGTAAATATCTCTAATAAAAGAGCGGTTAGCAAAGGCTAACTGCTTAATTTTTCTCTTAAAGGGATACCGCCACACATCGATCAACTTAAAAGTTTTAAGTAGACCCTAAACAATAATTTTCTTTCTCTACCTCTAGTTATATATAAAAGCCCGTCTTATTTAAACATATATTTTTATGCAATTTCACATATCCAAATATAGGGAATCAAACAACCTTCCATTTATTATATTAATGAAAGACCGTTGTCTTTAGACAATTGAAATTATGATGTTTTAAGTTAACAATCTATATCCATCAACTTAAGAATTCAGAATTACCCCAAAACGAAAAACCGAGCTTTTTGTTATAAGTTAGCACAAAATTTTGTTCTTTGGTACTATGAAATTTTAGCTAGATGGCTATGTGACGGTCCCTCTACTTAAATTGACTCTCCAATTTGATGAGTATGATATATTAGAAAAAGCGCCGATATACTTGCGAGCAAGTAAAAAAGCACCCTGTAAACAGAGTGCTTCACTTTTACCTAATGATTAATATTAGCACTTGGGTATAATGTTGTTCCTCCAATTGAAACTTTTATTTCATTTGTTAATGGAACATTTTGTTCATTAATAATTGTTCTCCACCATTCCCATGCAAGACCTGTACATTCTCTTGCTACAACTTTTACATTTTTTGCATTCGATGGAAGTGGTATGACTGTATTGAAATGAGCAGTTCTGTCTCTGCCGTTTCCTTCCCAAGTTTTATGGGTTAGTACTTCTTTGCCATTTTGATCATATGAGAATTCATCCCAAGATACATCAAATTGAGCAACATATCCACCAGTATGATCAAGCGTCATTTTAGCACTAGAATATTCTGTAGTTGTAGTCTCAATATAATCCGTATTGTTATGAACAGCAGCAGTTGCGTTATCTTTTAAGAAAGTGCTTGTATATGAAATTGGGTATGCTGGATTTTTAGAACTTAATTCTGCATTATCTTTAATGATATTTCGGATTTCATTAAAATCTTTTGTAACAACCTTGTTATGCTCTTTTGCATCTCCGCCTAATACTACAGCGGTAAAGGTACTGTCTTCAAAAATATCTTTGTACTGTCCACTCGCTTCAACGCCTTGCCCCTTAATTAAGGCTTTAAAGGCAGCTTGTACATCTTTGCTCTTAGATGATGTTTCTAATTTCACATAAACTGTTCTACCATAAGCTACATTTGACACCATAACAGGCGGAGCCGCATTACTTACCCCTTTACGAGTTAGCTCATCAAAAGTAACGCTATTATCAAAAAGATCTGATGGATTGTTAGGTAGTTCTGCACTTACGGTATAAAAGATTTGCTTATATGCCGCAACCATCACTTTTTTCTCTCCAT
>NZ_PCNZ01000092.1 GCF_002975175.1 Bacillus sp. MYb209 | reverse complement strand
CACAGAAACAGACATAAAAAACGCCATCCTTTCCTATGATTCTACAGAAAGAATAGCCTATTTTTCTATTTTAAGGAAATTTAGTTTTGTTATCTTTCCTTAACAACAAACAAGACGCCACCCAGATCATGGTAGCGCCTACGATAATTACTATTGGTTTAATCATTAACAAGTATATCTGGACCCTTTTTCAACATATACGCGAAACCTGAAATAAATACGATACTAAATATAATAATGGAAGACCACATATTAAAATGAAATTCTTTACCTACAACTAAATAATAGATGTTATGGACCAAGAAATTAGCACCTATGATAATCCCACCTAACATTGAACTAATTACAAGGCTGATTAAATAAAATTTGAACTTCTGAAACATTTCCCCTCTACTCCTTTTCTAAAATCAACTTTATTTAGGATGTTTTAGAAAATTATACCATTTATTTTTCTGATATTCTTAAATCTATAATATATTTAAGGTTATTTTAAGAGAAGAAGGATTACCTACCCAAATTTCTATTTTGGGGTCCCACCAATATGCCCATCAAGCTAATGAAACTAGTTGCCCCAAAACAAAAAATGTATATTTTCACCTGGAGATGCCAATTTTCTCGTTTTGGGGGTATTTCCCTTTATTAGGTTGATGGCGATGGGGTCGCCCCAACATTTCGCGGATTCTGTACGCTAAGGATGTAAGCCAAGATACAAAAAGGCTTTTAACATAAGAACCGTAATAATGAAATCATAGAAAAGGGCAAGCGTGAAGCTTGCCTTGTTTTTTATTCTGTATCTGTAGGAGGACCACTAATATTACCCGCCCTATCAGTAATACGATAATATAGGGGAACACTTTTATTCTGTATTTTTTTAGCATCAGTGAATGGAATTTCAATTTCAATCGATTGATTAACTTCATCTTCATCTATCGTATAGTCGTGTGTACGACCATCCCAAAAAATTTCAATTCTATCTCCAGGTTCCATAGCTGGGTAAGGTTCTATTGTAACTTTAATACCTTCGCTCGCACCTTCCGTATCAATCATGTCAATATCCAAAGGCTGTAATCCGTTTTCAGAATCAGTCGATTTATTAGTATCCATCCTTATCTCTCCCCTTGAATTTAATAATTACTACGTACCACGAAATTAATTCTATTTTATGTAAGCTTATACCTTCTTAACGTATGGTAGAACCAAGTGTTTTAATTTAGAAATTTCTTAGCGTACGAAATTCGCGAAATGTTGGCGAGACCCCATCACCATCAAGCTAAGAAAAGCAAATACCCCAAAAAAAAAAATGTACATTTTTTTGTTTTGGGGCCTTATAAAATTCTTAAGTTGATGGCCATACCCTCCAAGGTGCCATTTATTTCACTTATGCTTTGCTAAAAATTCTGTTATGCGACGATATACATATATTTCATTTTCTTTTTTTGAAAATCCATGTCCTTCATCGTCTAGTACTAGGTATTCTACATCTACTTCTTTTTCTTGCAGCGCTCGAAAAATTTGATCCGATTCTGTCTTTACAACTCGTGGATCATTTGCCCCCTGAATTATAAGGAGTGGTTTATTCATTTGATTTAAATATGTAATTGGTGAATCATTTATAAGCTTATCTTTATCATTCTTAATATCACCTATTAAATTAACTGCAAGCGGTTTCCAATTTTCAGGCATAGATTCGATAAAACTAAATAAATTGCTAGGCCCAAAAATGTCAATGGCTGCACGGAAATACTCTGAATGACGACCATAGAGCAATAAGGCCATATACCCTCCATAACTACCACCCATAACAAATAATTTATCAGGAGTTGATATACCCTGTTCAAATAACCATTCTATTCCTGCTACACAATCTAAGCGTGGGGCTTCTCCCCAATCACCTTCAATCATTTTTGTAAATGTTGAACCATATCTTGTACTTCCTCTAAAGTTTGGTGCAAAAATATTATATCCCTGCCTTAATAAATATTGAAATAATGCCCTGAAATCTTTCGTCTCAGCACTTTGTGGACCACCATGAGGCCAGAATATTGTATATCCGTTTTGCACTTCTCCTTTCGCCCGGAATAATAATGCTTCTATGTTTAATCCATCAAAGGAGGCATATGTTATAACATCCGGTTCAACAAAAGAAGATTCAGATAAACCAATAACATAGTTTTTTGTTAATGCTGACCATTCTGTATCTCCATTTTTCTTGTAATAGATGTTTGCTGTTTTCGTCGCACTTTCACCTAATAGATATAAATTTTCAGATTTGGTAATTTCTATTTGACGTATCGTATCTACCGGAGAATTTAATAGAATTAATTCCTTTTTATCCCATACAAATTTATATAACCTATCTGTAACACCTTTCGACGAAACAATGTAGCCATTTTTTGTTTCAGTATGCCATTTTATATCGGATATATCTTCCTTCTCTATTTTACAGATTGGTTTGAATTCCTGTTTATTTAAATCAAAAGAAGCTACATAAGAAAACTCTTCTTCATAATTTGTAACAAAAATCACTGTATTTTCATCAATATAACAAATGGACTCTATGGTATGTTCTTTCTCACTGGAAGGTACTATACAAATGAGTTCTTCTCCCTTTTTCACATATCCTACATTATACGTATTACTATATGACTTTAAAACAATGTAACTTGATTCATTCGGACTCACTGCCCCCACATATGTAGGTGTCTCCACACCAGTTAACAGAAGCGTATCTTCTTTTGTACGTATATTATAACAACGTGAGTTGAAGAACCTTGGGTTATCTTTACTTGTGACATAGTATAATCGTTCCCCATCCTCTGTTAAATGCACATAATAATCCTTTTCTGTCTCTCCTGCTGGAATCAATTCAAGCAATCCGCCACCCTCTGGTTTTAATGCATAAATATGATAATTTTCATCGCCATTTTTATCAAATCCAGCTAAAATAAATCTATTTAAAGAATCCACTTTAATAAAATTACTTGCTTGATTACAATATGTTAACGGATACGGGGATAAGTTTGGTAAATCCATCGCCCATAAATTAGAATGACCATTTAAGTTTGTACTAAAAATTAACCTTCCTTCATCTTCACTGACTGTAAACTTACCCATACTATATGATCTAAAAAATTGTTCGGCATCTTCTCTAGGAAATTGAATCATCTTTCTTCCTCCATTCTATTTAATATCTAAAAATTCAGAATACCACATATATAAAGATTCTATATTTCCCTACTTATCCCTTTTTTGTTTTATTTAGATTTACTTCTACCTTCTAATTCCCTTATTAACATTACAAGTAGAGAGGTAAAAATTTCGTTCTGGAGGTACTTTAAAATCTTAGCTTGAGGGACATGTGGTGCTACCCCACATCCATCAACTTAAGGATTTAGACTATTCTTGAAGTTAAAAGCACGTTACTA
>NZ_PCNZ01000091.1 GCF_002975175.1 Bacillus sp. MYb209 | reverse complement strand
AAGCTCAAATTGTACCGTAGGTACCACCTTACTGTTAATAAGATTAGTTCAGGCTGATAATGCTTCCATTTGAACAAATTTTCCTTTTCCATACTGATCACACACCTTTTGTAGAGTAGTAATATCAATATGCCCAAGTTTAGGAGATTAATTGCAAGAATTTTGCACCAGAACCGAAAAAATGACTTCCGCTTTCGAGAATTATGTAAATGAGCTGTCCAAATGGATGGCTTATTTTATTTTTTGCTTAGCGTGGTTTTTTTCCAAAATGCTGGCGGTACCCCATGCCCATCAACTTAAGAAAAGTAAACACCCCCAAAACAAAAAAATGAGCTGGCTTCTCAAAATAACTAACTGTAGAGAAAGAAAATTTTCATTTAGGGGGTACTTCAAAACCTTAGCTTGATAGCGATGTATGGTGACCCCTTGTAGGCAAAAATCAATAATAAAGTTGTTTAAATCTTGTTCAACTAAAGCACCCGTTAGTTCAATAAGAAAAAATTATCTATGATTATTAAAGTGGCCCACCTTCAAAACCAATAGGCCATCCATCCTCTTTAAATTTTACTTTATACTGAAACTCAAAGTGACCATCAAAAATAAAAGCTAAACTGAACCCTGAAAATATATAATCGTCAAAATTAACCATCTTTCCAAAATATATTGTGGATAGATAGTAGTTCTTCATTTCTTGATTAGGGAAGAATTTCTGTAAATATTTTAATGCACGGCTTATATGTAGATGGAGTTCATCGAATATTTTTTCTGCCATTTCGATAATCTCCACATCGGGATTTTCATTATTCCCTTGAATAAAAATCTCCACATCTTCCCATTCTCCGATATTAATACTATAAAACCACCGTTCTTGAATGAGATACTTCTCATTTTCGTATACAGTGGGATTAACTAGGTTTAATTTTTTCACCTCATCTTTAATTAACGGTTTATCAAGTATAAGCTTTTTATGCAAAATGTTTTTGATATTAGAGACAATATATTTAGATTTGTTTAATTCTAAAGAGTCCATTTTCCACCTCATAAATTATAAAATAAAGTAAATTCCCCCTTAATTATATCATCATCCTTATTCAACTATCCTGCACCGTTAGTTCAATAAGAATTAAACAACTTTATTATTTTTCAAAGGACTTTATTGTAAATTAAACAACTTTATTATCTCTTAACACTAATCACATCCTCTTAAAAGAGCTGTTACGTTTGTAGCGGTTTCTTTTGTTATAATGAGATAAAGGGGAGATGAATTGTGTTAGGGGAGATGAATTGTGTTAGGAGAAATAGAATTATTATATTATCTAATAAACGCTACGGATTACATAGGAAATTCACTCGAAATAAAAAATACACCAGGTGTTAAAGATAAACTCATTGAGAAAGGATATTTAGAAGATGTAGACGGGATAAAGTTTACAGAAAAAGCTATAGACTTACTAAATAACTTTTTTGAAAAGCACGCTTCTCGTGCGTTGGAAGTGCTTAAGATGTTGAGATTACCAACACACGAAGTATCGTTTGGTGAAATATGTTATTGGATGGCAATGGAAGATCAAATGTATTGTGTTAAGTATCTTCTAAAAAGGTTAAATGAAGACGGAAAGATTCAACTTGATAAAAGTAGTAATTGGGGTACACCTATGAAGTACTAGTGGATAAATGATTAAGAATCTATTTAGAGCGTTTTTTCACATGTTAAGAAGGACAAGTATATATTGGAGAATAGGACAATCTAACCGCTATTTTATTCAATACTCACACACTCTTTCACATTGAGAGTATCCAAACGGGTGCTTTTTTCGTTGTTATATAGAAATTACATATTAAGGGATACCGCCACATCACCATCAAGCTAAAATTTTATAGTACCCCCAGAACGAAATTTTGTGCTAACTTGTAACAAAAAGCTCATTTTTTCGTTTTGGGGTATTTGCTTTTCTTAGCTTGATTGTGATGTGGCGAGAACCCATTTATAAAAATAGATTCCAATAGAAATTTAAATACCTTTTTCAAATAAATACAGTCTTTGCACCAGAACCATATATACTATATGAACGTATACAATAAACATAATTAAAGGAGAATAGAACTTGATAAAACATATACTCAGTTTCATTCTTGGAACAATTGTTATATTAATTGGTTCCTTTTGGGTTATTCCTTACACCCTCGAAGCAATTGACAGTAACGTAAGCCATATTACTCCTGACAAAAAGTATTTTAGTAAGTTATATGACTATGATATAAAGCTTTGGATGATTGCAAACCTTATATTTTTCATTTTTTGGGCAATTACTGTTCTTATAGTTAAGTTACCTAATTATAAGAAGAACAGAAGTACTCATATAAAAAAATATAGTCATACAAATCAGCGTAAAAAAGCAAAGAGAAGGCGTCGTAAATAATTGTTTTTTATAAAACAATTATTTACGACGCCAGCATTTTGGAAAAAACCATGCTAAGCAAAAAATACAATAAGCCGCCCATATGGACAGCTCATTTACATAATTATCGTTCTCGGAAGTTACTTTACACTTATAATAAATTCTTCTTTAAGAATATCATAAGAGTTCGGCTCGTTTTTTCTTTTTTTGGGCCTTTATGATGGGTATGTATGGTGCCCCCTTACAGGGAGAATGATAAAGCATTTTCTATTTACCCAATTACCGAACTCTCAAATGTTTTAAATAGTTACCTATCCCCTAATAACCGAGTATGTTTATTTCTCTAAATCACTGTCCATAATAATAAATAAAGACAAACCCTTTATCCTTAAGATACAAGCTCTTTCTCAAGAGTATCAAACTCGGTGATTAGGGTAGAGTGGTATAGTTATGTTCACCTATAAATTATAAAAACAGACATTTGTTAACTATTTCTATTTTCGTTTATTTTGTTACCCTTTATCATCCCTTAACAACAAATAAGACGCTAAACCGAACACAACAGCGCCTAATACAGTAATTCCTATATACATGTTATAACCTCATCAAATGTCCATTTTGTCCATTAATGTGTAATTTCTATATAACAAAGAAAAAACACACGTTTTGGATGCTTTTAAATCTTTTCTATAACATAAACCATTGTCTTTTTTGATGGTGCTTGATAAGAGTAACCTTGATTTTTATGAACATATATTTCATATTTACCCATCACTTGAAATCTTTCTTTTTCAGATTCACCGAACTTTTTTACAGAATCGCATAAAATAGTTAATTCCTTTCTATTATTGCATAACAAATTAGAAATCTGTTTTTCGGTATATATTCCCCCTTCGTCTAATTCTTTCAACATCTCTCCATATTGCATAATTTCTCCACCTTTCCCAATCTATTCATTCAACAGAAAACATAATTATCCTTTTATTCAAATGAACAAAAAGCGATCACTGAAGTGACGGCTCTAAAGAGGATTGGAGAAGACATAGAATCTTCCTAGTTTCTTTTCTAATCGTTCTAACGCTTCAACACAATCATTAGCTGCAGTAGTTAATACCTTAATGTTTTCGTTAGCTTCTTTTGTATCTACATCAACTTTCACTGA
>NZ_PCNZ01000090.1 GCF_002975175.1 Bacillus sp. MYb209 | reverse complement strand
ACTATTTCTGGGAACTTCAAGACGGCAAGATAGGTGAAGCTACAGAAATGGATCCAATAGAAGAGCAAACATTCTCTTTAAATACTTTCGGTGATGAAGTAACGGCCGCTCTACATAAATCAGGAGATCTTTAATAAACATCTATAAATTATAGTTAGAAGCACCCCCTTTTGTATTTATCTTTTCTAAATTTCTTCAATACATAGATGTGATTCTTAAGTCGGAGGAAGGCACCTTAGGGTGTCTTTTCTTTATTTCCAAAAGGACCTGCTCAATTAATCCTTAAAAACATAAGGTAAAGTGAATCCATTAAAATACATGAGTGACCTTAATTTTCCCCTCCTACTCAAAGGAGAGATTAAAATGGGCTTTGGTGGTAGTTGCAGTAGTTGTGGCGGCGGCTTTGCTTTATTAGTTGTATTATTTATTTTATTAATCATAGTTGGAGCTTCTTGCTTCTGCTAAAAAACTATCGGGAAGGACACTCTTATATGAGTGTCTTTTCTTTATGCGTTAAAAAGCCCACCTATTTCCGTAGGTGGGCTTTTTCTTTATTACACAATACCAAAGTATACTCTCTTTTTCTCATAAACTTTATGTAATTATACATATTTGTAAAAATTACACCAACTAAATATTACATGTAGTAAAATATAAATTGTGGACACGTTCTATAAAGCAGATTCTCCGATTAGAAGGCGTAACACATCTCAACCATATAGATGTGGCGTTGCTTTAATCTAGCCAAACAAACGATCTCGATTCTCTTGTATTTGTACACTAACAATCTGGTGAAAATAAATGATTCTGTTTTATAGGGCGTGTTTACTTAATGTCCAATACATATTATTAAAAGTAAAGTGGTTCAAGTCGGAGGAAGGCACCTTAGGGTGTCTTTTTTTATTTTCGTTCGACATGATATGACAATATACAAATTAATAGTTTGCTATTATTATCTAGAAATCTTACATTTATCTACAAATTATTATTGTATTTTCAATTTTTTAAATGTAAAATATTTCAATGTAAATACATACCATTTAGGGAGATGGAGAAAATTATGAAAAAACTATTAGCTTCAGCAACAGCGGTCACATTATTAACAGTGGGGTACAGTTCTTCTGCATTTGCAGCAAAAAGTCCTAATGATACAAAAAACTGTGGACATTTTAAAAGCCAACAAGATGCTCAAGCATTCTGGGATCAAAACGGATATGGTGTTGGAAATGATCCACATCGTTTAGACAATGATAAAGATGGCATCCCATGTGAAGATTATAAGTATCCAACAAGCACAAATACTACAACAGAAAATAAAGAAACTACTAAACCTCAAGAACAAACTAAGCAGGAAAACACTAAGCAAGAACCTGCTAAACAAGAAAACACTAAGCAAGAGAATTCAAAACAAAACAACCAAACAACTGCAAAAGAAACAAAGAAAAATACTAATACAGTTGTGAAAAAAGAAACTAAAAAACATGGTGAAAAATTACCTAATACAGCATCAAACGGTGTTACAATGATGTTAGCAAGCTTAGGCTTAGCATTAGCTGGATCTGTATTAATGTTCCGTCGTAAAAAGACAAACGCATAAAATAGTTCCTTAAAACGGCAGGAGAAATCCTGTCGTTTTCAAATGGAGTGATAAAAATGAATAAAAAACAATGGATAGGCTTATTTTTAATTGTTATTGGACTTACTATCTTTTCCTATTATTTTCTAGAATGGTATGGTGCTAGACAATCAGCAGAGTCGCTAACGACTAACGAAGCGAAGCACTATGAGACCTCCACACCTTCTAAAGAAAATGAAACAACAAACATCAATCAAACAGAGACAAAGACTGAGACTTCATTACAACCTGAAGAACCTGTACAAATTCCCGCTTCAAAGGTAAACCATCAATTAGGAGATAAAGTAGCATATTTAATTATCCCTAAAATACAAAAGAAATACTCTGTATATTGGGGAGCTGACGATAAAGTACTGAAAAAAGGTGTAGGTATGTTTGTTAGTGATTTAACTACTACACCATCTGGAAATGGGCATACAGTTTTAAGTGGGCATAGAGATACTGTTTTTACCGAGCTTGGTCAACTAAAGGAAAATGACCAACTTATCGTGGAATATGAAAATAAAACATATACATATAGAATTAACAAGCATTGGATAACAGATTCAGAAGATCGAACAGTTATTGTAGACAAAAGTGAGCCTACATTAACATTAACAACTTGTTATCCTTTTGACTATATAGGAGACGCTCCAGATCGGTACATAATTGAATCATCTCTATTTTCCATTCGTTGAAGATGGGCGTCCAATACATATTATTAAAATTAAGATGGTTCAAATCGGAGGAAGGCACCTTAGGGTGTCTTTTCTTTATTACTTCAATTTGTAAATTAATAAAAAAAGACTAGCAGTATATACTAGTCTTCTAAATGGGTACCGCCACATGCCCATCAACTTAGGATTTTAAAGTAGCCCCTAAACGAAAATTTTTCTTTTTTTAAATTGATTGATAGTAAACAAGAAAGGTTGGCAAATCACCAACCTTTCTCGTTTGTAGAGTTTTAATTTTCAGTTATCAAACCAAAAATAACCAAAATAATATCCTATGCAGTATTCTCCTCATGACTTTTTTTCTAAAATTTAACGGTTTTTGAGAATCTTTGTAACACAACCCAATATATCATTTTAAATAACTTTAGGTATCAATAAAGAGAATTTAATATCCTTGCAATACTTAAATAATCAGAAGTTTTAGACTAATAAAGGGAGTGTATGATAATATATTTATATGCATTACTTTTCCATCTTTACAATAAACTTACACATAATTAAAAATATTGAGGTGATTCATTAGTGGTTAATAATACGTGTGAAACTAGAAAGTATAATTCAATACATAAAAAACGTTTTTATAATTCCGTTTTTTCAATCCCTTTAGTTGCTTTAGCTTTATTTATATTATCTACTGTACAACTAGAATTAACTACTTTTTTGCTTATTACTTTTGTTTCTGTTGTTATAGTACTCTTTCAATTGATTTATTTTTACAGGAAATGGAAAGTTCTGTAAAAAGTTAAATTTTAGTCAGTTACTAATAACAGTTCTAATTCATTGTACGCCGAAAAGACGGAGTCTGCTTGAAGACTTCGTCTTTGTTTATAGAGGGGGAGCGTCACATTACTATTAACCTAAGATGATTTTATACCCATAATTCATAGAAAGCGTTATTCTTTTTGTAGAAATATAGAGAAAGGATGGCGTTTTTGTATGAATCTATCGATTCAAGATGAGTTTCATTTGTTCGCTGAAGAACTACAGCGATATCTATCCCCACATATTCTTCAACAACTTGCACAAGAGACAGGTTTTGTAAAACGCAAAAGTAAGTATGGCGCAAAAGATTTGGCTGCTTTATGTATTTGGATCAGTCAACATGTAGCAAGCGATTCTCTTACTCGATTATGTAGCCAGCTTTATGCAAATACAGCTACACTTATGAGTCCAGAAGGACTTAATCAACGTTTTAACCGATGTGCTGTTTTATTTCTACAGCGTGTATTCTCCCTTTTAATCAAAAGCAAACTAAACGATTCGTCTCGAATCTCAAGCCAATACACCTCTTATTTTCAACGTATACGTATTTTAGATGCAACTATTTTTCAAGTACCCAATCATTTGGCTCCTATTTATCCTGGTTCAGGAGGATGTGCACAAACAGCCGGTATTAAGATTCAGCTAGAGTATGATTTACATAGTGGAAAATTCCTCAATTTTCAAATGGAACCAGGTAAAAATAATGATAAAACCTTTGGTACAGAATGTTTGGATA
>NZ_PCNZ01000089.1 GCF_002975175.1 Bacillus sp. MYb209 | reverse complement strand
ATGGCTGCATAAGAATAGATTCCATTAGGAATCTATATACCTCTTTCAAATAAATGCCATCTTTGCACCAGAACCAAAGAAGCACACTTGTTATTGTTAGATCTAAAAAATGGTTTAGACTGATAACCGAGTTTTATTTCATGAAAAGAGTCATTATTAAAATAAAGTATTAGGGGTTCAGTCCCATCGCCATCAAGCTAATATTTTGAAGCACCACCAAAACAAAAATTTTATCTCTCGACAGTTATATATGAGAATTAAGCTCATTTTTTCGTTTTGGGGTGAATCTGTTTTCTTAAGTTGATGGGCATGGGGTCCTGCCGACAAAACGCACATATTATACGCTAAGCAAATTTCAATCTAAAAAAGTCAAATTCCTGTACGCTAAGAATCGACTTTTTAATTTTGTCTTGTTAAGTTAAAGCCCCCTATTGATGAACAGGCAACTTAGACAAGATACTTTTCAAACCAATTGCATGCTTCAAGTTTCATACTATAATTAAATTGATGATTTACAAAAGGCATACTTAGTTGAAGGTTTTCAGGATGTTCGGAGTACACTGGTAATAATTCTTTATAAAGCTCTAATGAATAGATGTATGGAGAATCAGTGTCTTGATCACCATTAATTATTAATAGTGGTCTTGGTGAAAAACTACTCAACCTTTCAAAAGGGTCTATCGTTTGAAAATACTCCGTTCTTTTGTCTATCTCTCTTTCTGCTTCCTGAATCTGTTTACTCCATTGTTCATAAGTATTTGTTGAGAGAATGCTGTCTTTCCATGCTTTAGTAAAAGCTGGCTTTCCTGCTATCGGAACTGCAACTTTTATATCCGGGTTATTTGCTGCGATATAAAATGATGCATATCCTCCCATAGAAAAACCTGATATTCCTATTTTATTTGAGTCAATCTCGTCTCTACTTTCAAAATATTTAATAAGAGTTTGTATATCTATTGCAGATTGTTCTATAACTTCATGCATATGGACATATATGTCCAAACCAGTATCTGGTGGAAAGACTTCAGAGAATTTATTACAATCATTTTCTAGTTTTCTCTTACCGTGTCCTTTACAATCCATGCTTATGTAGTAAAAACCTTTCTTTGCAAGCATATACCCAAAGTCCATAGCTTGTTCACGGTCTGCTCCATACCCGTGAATATACAGTACCAATGGACAATTTAATAATCCTTCTTGAAACATACTTATAATCGGGATGTCATTTGCTATTTGGTCTTCAATTATTATTTTTGTCATAAGCAATACTCCTTTTATGTTTTTATGGGGTATAACAATTCGTTCTTCCGCTGAAGCGCCCTCTCGTGGAAGGTTCAAAAAACTCTAGCCAATTGAATTGCCATTTAACAAATCCAATTTTTCCTTAGTTCATTCGGAAATCACTTTAAACATTCCTGTCATATTAGGTGAGTAATTTCTGAAATTATATTTTTCGTAAAACTCACCTTTTCCTTTTGAAGCAAACAAACCTACAAATGCCTTATCTGGTGCATTTTCTTCAAGATATTTCATTAGGACCTTCATAATTTCCTTGCCAATACCTTTTCCTTGATAGTCGGGATGAACCACTATGTCTTGAATATAGAAATAAATAGCACCATCCCCTACAATTCTTCCCATTCCTATGATGTTATGATTATCTTTAACAATAACGGAGAATACAGAATTCCGTATTGAAATTTCTGCAGCATCAAAATTCATAAAATCTTTCCACCCAACACTTGAACACAAATATATGTATTCATCTAATGTTGGGGGCGTATTTGTTAAAATTTCATAGTTTCTAATCATATTTTTCCCCCCTATAAATATTGGTCATTCCCCATAAACTAGCCCGTTTGGCAAAAAGAAAAACTTTTAGTATATCAATTATAATTCAGGGGTAGCGATCCAACAATCATTCTTAATGATAGTATTCTGATTTTGCAAACTGAACCCCTCCTTATCAAAAACGACCGTTTTTGGTTATATCAATGAATTAACAATATACTTAAGCAATTGCGCAAGGTAGTTAAATAACACTTATTAATGTTCCATGATGTGATAAGATGGGAATGTATGTTCGATTATTACTGAATTGTTAAAATTTAAGGGGGAGAAATAATTGAGCGAAACAAAGTATCGGCAAGTTTGGAACTTAGATAGTCTGTTCCTAGGTGGAAGTGAATCATCTCAATTACATGAACATATAAGACATTTAGAAATAGAAATTTCTGAATTCGAAAAAAAAACAAATTCTTTTAATGTTCCACAAAAAATAAATGAATCAATTAATGTTGCGGTTTTAATTGAGTACATAGGAGATATTCGAACTAATATATCTCAAGCAAATTCTTTTATAACCTGTCTTCTTGCTCAAAGTCCAAAAGATCAGCATGCTATAATTCTGCAAGGGAAAATTACGATAATAAATACTCGTTTTGAATCTGCATTGAAAAAAGTGAAAAATACTCTAGTAAAAATTGATTACCATTTGTGGCAGGGTCTACTGAATACGGATGTTTTAGCAAACTATAACTTTATACTGAATGAATGGCGTGAAGATGTTGAGACAAACCTTTCAGATGAAGAACAAAATTTAGTATCAGACCTCATGGTAGATGGATATCATGCTTGGGGACAATTTTATAATTCTTTTATGAATAATATTACGATTAAAGTTCAAATAAATGGAGAACAAAAAAATTTATCAGTAGGTCAAGCTATCAACTTACGTTCACATCCTAATGAAGAAGTTCGTAAAGAATCTCATAATGCTTTAGAAGATACCTGGAAAGAGAATGAAGAACTATTTGCGAAAATATTAAATCATATTGCAGGCTTTCGATTACAAGTTTACAAGAAGTGTGGCTTGGATAATGTAATACAAGAATCTTTAATTAAAAATCGTATGAAGGAGGAAACGCTTCATGCGATGTGGTCTGTAGTTAATAAATTTAAAAAACCCTTCACTGACTACCTAAATCAAAAAGCAAAAATAAATGGCTATAAAAAGATGAAATCATTTAACTTTTGGGCACCTATTACAACAAAAAATCAAAAAATAGAATATGAAGATGCTGTTAATTTTATTTTGGAGCACTTCAGTGAATTCGGAACAGAATTAGAAAATTTCTCTAAAAAGGCATTTAGTGAAGGATGGATAGAAGCTGAAGATCGTGCAAATAAGTCAGCTGTTGCATTTTGTTCAGGATTTCCACTTTCGAAAGAATCAAGAGTTTTCATGACATTTGGCGGTACAATTACAGATGTATTAACACTTGCTCATGAATTAGGACATGCCTTCCATAACGATGCAATGAAATCTATTCATGGAATGAATAAACAATATCCAATGTGCATTGCTGAAACTGCTTCAACGTTTTCAGAGATGATTATATTAGATGCGGCAATGCAAAAAGCTAAATCTACTAATGAAAAATTATTTTTACTTGATGAGAAATTAAAGCGTAGTGTCATGAATTTCATGAATATTCATTCTAGGTTTTTATTTGAAAAGAAATTTTATGAAGAACGTAAAGAAGGAATTGTTTCATCATCACGATTAAATGAAATTATGCAAGAAGCAATAGATGAAGGATATGATGGTTCTCTTGATAATCCTTCACTGCATTCATGGATATGGACTCCACATTATTATATTACGCAATCTCCTTTTTATAATTTCCCATATTCATTCGGATATTTGTTTGCATTGAGCTTATTTGCAAAGGCAAAAGAAAAAGGTAAAGAATTTGAAAGATATTATTTAGATTTGCTTCGCGATTCAGGGAGTATGTGCACAGAAGATTTAGTGATGAAACATTTAGGCGAAGATATCACTTCGGAAGCTTTTTGGAAAAAAGGAATTGAATTATGCATTAAAGATGTGGATGAATTTATCAAATTAACTTCTTCATAAGATAGCCTATTGTAATAAATGTAAAATACTGGAGGAAATAGAATGCCCCAAAATGGAATTGTTTTAGTAGTTAGTGTATCAATATTTAAAGATGACGAAATCTTAATGATAAAAGAAAATAAACCAACCGTCATTGGTAAGTGGAACTTTCCGGGTGGACGCATTGAATATGGTGAAAACATCCTCCATGCAGCTCGTAGGGAGGTGAAAGAAGAAACGGGCTTTGATGTAAAACTTAATAGCACAACTGGGGTATATAATTTTATCAGTAGTACAAATAATCAAGTTATTCTGTTTCATTTTAATGCCGATGTTACTGGTGGCTCATTGTATCTTGAAGAGGAAGAAATCTCAGACAGTAAGTGGATTAAGATAAATGAGTTAGTGAAGTTTGATAATGAAGAACTAAGGGAGCCAAAGGTATTAAAGCAAATAGCAGATAACTTATTAGCAGAGAATGTACATTCAATCAATATTTATAATAAACAATTAGGTGAATAATTCTTATTTTATTAATGTAGGGTTACCATTTCAAAAACATCTAAACAAGCCAATTTCTTAGCGTACAGGAAATCGGCTTTTATTTTGTCGAAATTTGCTTAAAGTGAGTTTTATGTCATTTGGTTGGCGGGACCCCACATCCATCAACTTAAGGATTTAGACTATTCTTGAAGTTAAAAGCACGTTACTA
>NZ_PCNZ01000088.1 GCF_002975175.1 Bacillus sp. MYb209 | reverse complement strand
AGATCGATGGAACAGGAGTCTTTATTCGTATAGAGGATGGATTTCTTATTTGGGTTGATGCTGCTGCGAACATTAATGTGACAAGCCTAGATGTTATTAGTGTTCGAAGAGTAGTTTAATTTTAATATTAATAAATGATATTTATTAATATTAAAAGATAAGGGAGAGGGCCCTTATCTTATTTTGTTTTTTTATGAAAAGTATAATGTATCATATGTATAAATTTTTAATTAGGTTTGTACATTCTTAATAAATGTGTTGTTGTTTTATGTAAAGGTGCCAAGAAATACTTTGTAGTTTTATTTCTTGGCATGGGTATTTATTTGGGTCTTTTGGATGCCGACCTTACAATAGTATATGTCCGCTATATGAAATGGTTTGTTATTTATGTTCAGTTAGGTAAAATTTAGAAAAGAAAAACACCTATTTTTTAATAGGTGTTTTTCTTGCAAATTGACTTATAAATTAAAGGAAAGGTTTTTCTATTAATTAATTTTTAAAAATCATCTTCATGATCATGTTTGTGTTCATGATGTTCGTCGCAATGTCTACGACGTTTGCAACGGAAACGATCACAATCAGGTGAATTTATAGAGATTACGTTAATTTTGTTAATCGCAATACGTGCTAATCCTGGGAAACAATCAAAGTCAGATAGAATAATTACGTTGTTTCCTTGAAAACCTTGAAATGTTGCACTTGTAGGTCTTTGATTATCATATTGAATAACAATGCAAGTGCCGGGAGTTAATGTTCTTAAAAATTGTCGTAACTCGGGATTATTATCTTCTTTTCGATGATCTTCTCTTCGATGATCTTCTCTTCGATGATCTTCTCTTCGATGATCTTCTCTTCGATGATGACATCTATCGAAATCACAACCTCCACCAAAACCAAAACCCATAATATTACCCCCTTTCGTTCGTTAGTACATCTTATGCTCGTCTAGAGAGGATGGTGTGAGTATATGAGTCTAGTTAAGTGTGGATTTTTTATCAATCAGATATGGTATGTGAAATTTTAAAGGAGACAAAAAGAAAAGACACTCAAATGAGCGCCTACTTTTTTAGTATCCGAATCCGCCACCGCCGCCGCCGCCCCAACAACTACATCCGATAATGATTAACAGGATGAACAGAACGATTATTAAAGCAAATCCGCCACCAAAGCCACCACAAGAACCACCAAAGCCACCACAAGAACCACCAAAACTCATATTTTTTCCCCCTTCAATTTAGGAGATAGAACAATAGGTAATTTATTATTTAAAGCGATTCTCATTATTTTATGTTTTTATGAACAGAATGAGCAAGTCTTTTTGAACATAAAGATAAGGCACCCTAAGGTGCTTTTCTCCGACTTGAACCATTTTAATTTTAATAATATGTATTGGACTCCCATCCAAATAATATTTTACCACGTTAAGTTGTATTGTTCATTTTTTGGACCCTTTTATTTATAGTGTTTTGAATGTATACTTTTGTTTCGTATTTTGAGGATATCAGGGTAATTGGGTTGAAGTCAATGAATTCGGGGTGCTGAATGTAAACTAATATCTAAAAGTTTACTTTCAAATTAGAGGAGGTTATCCCCTGGGTGGGTAATTAATACAAAAAGACGAAAATCTCTACAGTCTGTTTTTGGCCAATCGTAATTCTTTTTTATTTAATAATTTAGGAACCAGACTGAAACTCTTGCATAATATGTAATCAGGAAAAACAGTTTTGGAAACAAAACGCCATTTCCATCGGGGCAACCCGAAGGGAAGACCGATGTCTTCCCACCCTACATAGAAAGACCACCTTAGGGTGGTCTTTTTTAATTTTAGGTGATTTTTAGGTGCGATGAATTTTTCTCACCCTTTATTTTTATGATATTAGGAGGGGCCACCCCCTCTCCTCACCTCAGCTCTTGCACTCACACCCAAAAATGAAGATGAAAACAACAAATGAGTAATAGGGTAAAGCTAGAACATGTTATTAAACAAGTATTGAGCAAGGAAGGGCATGTTTGGAAATAGAAAAATACTAGGATTTTTATAATGTTTAAGATTATGCATAACATGATAAAAAGAAATGTTATGTAAATCTCACATGAATACCATATACATTTAATTTTCTTTAATTTTGAGGGGTTATCTTTTTTTAAAGAGGGGCTGACTGAAGATTTAAAAGTTAGATCCTAAGAGACAGTTAAAAATATTAGACATGTATAAAAATTAAATAATGTCTAATTTTTACAAAAAATAAATAAATAGACATTTAACGGATTTAATAAACAACTATTTTTCATAGAATATAATCGTAATCTATTACAATAAAGAAAGACGGTGTTTTTATGCCTCAACTTACTAACTTGTGTCCAAGTCCCGTACAGGATCCATTAAGGTTTACTAACTGTTTGGTATTTGAATCTTGTGCTCAAAAGATTGGAGAAGCGAGGATTCCTGAAACAAATCTCATTGTAGCCGGTCTTGGTGGATTCATTGGTACTCTGATTACTACGCTTGCTGCTGCTCTGCCAACTCCTATTACATTAACCGCAGCTCAATTGGCTGCATTGGTTTTGGAGGTTGCAACACGTTTAGGTGCTTCGGGACTTGTGGAATTCGATGCGTGTGTCTCTGCAACCCCAACACTAGAAGGTCATTTGCTTCGGGACAAGATCATCAACTGCGGCGATGTTGATGCGACTGTTACTGTTCGAACTACAGCAGCATTTTTTACTATTATTACACTGCCTGTTACTGGTGCTCCGGTCATCGTACTGGACATTCCAGCTGGTACAGCAGGTTGTACCCTCATCGCGCTGACGATCCAAGAAGAAGAAGCAGCTCCTGGGGTTCGCCCAACCGATTGTATCTTCGAACAAGTTGTTGAGACAGAAGGGTCAACAACTTGTCTTGTAAGGGGAACTGCAGCCGACCCACTTCTTGGTGTAATTATAACAAATCTAGTCATAGTTAAAGCATCTTTTATTGTGTTGAAGAAAGTTGTCCGAGCAGTACAAGCTCCATTACCAACATGTTCTACGGCATCACCATGTCCCCCTACGACTTCGACATCAGCACCATGTCAATGATGGTAAAAATCTAGAAGACAGCCAAATTTGGCTGTCTTCTTCCTAATTTTATATTAGTCTCTATGTAAATTAAATAAAGTTCTTCTTAATTTACATAGAGACTATTAGAACGGGAGAGAACAGCCTTGAATAACACGAATTTTCACTCGGAAAAAGAAGTAACTAAGCTCCTTAAGATTGACGATATTGCATTAAACATGCTTTGCCTAGAACTTGAAAAACGAGACTACACTTTTTTAAAAGATGAGCGAAATCAATTTAGGTTTTATGATAAGGACATTGTCCTGCTTCGTCGTTTCTTCACTCTTGCTAAAGAAGTTGGTATGACATTGCAGACTGCGGCTGATAGATTATTATTAACAAATGAAGTCGTTCCAACTGAAAAACAGGATGAGAACAATGAAAGTGCCCCTTACCATAAGTTAGATATACAAGTTTTCCTTAAACATATACAACATATACAAAAATTTAATCAAGCATTACTCCAACAAATGGATGAACAGCAAAAACTGTTAAGAGAGCAACAATCCTATATAGAAAATGCTTTGCGTAAAATACAGCAGGAAAGTATAGATTTAGAAACAATTATCACAAAGGAAGAAAAAAAGCCTAAAAAAGGATTTTGGTACCATTTTTTCTCTTGAAGGGAGAATTGAATGGTTTTTAGAAACATACGGACAAAATCTATAGGATTTTGTAAAAGAATTAAAGAGTGTTAATAATGAAATAGATTAGAGATGGTTATTTGTGTTGGTCAATCAAAACGGACCTAGCGTAGTGAAGGGAGTATTTGACTTGACCAACTGAAGGACACCCGAACCCTCTTGGCACTGAACAAACTACCGTTTGTTCCTGCCAACCGGCGAGGGAGCCCCTCAAGGATTGAGTGAGGGGTTGGGGAGTTCGATAAATGGGGTCTGGGGAAGAGTTCCCCAGTGGGGTTGGGCAAAGCCCAAGGTTTGTTTTTGCCATGTTAAGCATGGCTCGGCGAAGCCGATAAGCGTCGCAGACCCCTATTGATTTTGATGCGAAAGCGTCAAAATACGTATAGGGTTACGTCAATTGACACAATTTCGTCGCCTTGCTAGACTTATTGTATCAATTAATCTAGGGGAAGTGGTGGCACTTTATGTTGTTCTCTATCTCATTTAATCAATCTCACCAAAGTTCATTAAGCCATAATAACAGAGAAAATATTCATGGGAATCCTGGCATCAATCCATCCAGGTTAGACGAGAATATCTACTTTGTTCAAAAGGACATCCGAAGTGTATACAAGGATGTCTTTCAAGAAGCGGTGGACAAGTATAATGGGAAACAAAAACGCAATGACCGTAAGATCCAGGACTACTATGACAAAATACATAAAAATGAAAAGACACATGAACAACGAGAATTGGTTGTAGCGGTTGGGGAAGGTAAAGATGACCCAAAGTATAGGGGAGCTAAAAAAGAAGCGTTAAAACAGTATGCCGAGGCGTTTCAAAAGCGAAATCCAAATCTAGCAGTCTATAACATAGTTTTACATGATGATGAAGCAAATCCGCATTTACATATTAACTATGTACCGAATT
>NZ_PCNZ01000087.1 GCF_002975175.1 Bacillus sp. MYb209 | reverse complement strand
CCATTCTCTCAAACTCGTTAGCTACCGAATGAATATTATCAACCGCTTGTTGAAAAGCAGCAGAAAATTGTTTCGTTAAATCTAAAACTTGTTGATTCGCTTCTTGTGCTTTCGAGTTAACAGATAGCGTTGTACGCGTCGCCTTTGTTATAGAACGACTTGTTGCACTTTGAATTCTGTCAGAGGCTGATCTCATTTTCGTAGCAATTTGTGTTGCTGTTTGTAAATTACTTTGAAATTGTCCCATTCTTTAAAATCCTTTCCGGAATTTTCTGAACATATCAAGGGAATTCCTATAAATATATGAAATTTCCTATCAATATCGATTTTTCTAAGTTATCAACTAACCTTTACATACCCCTTTTTCCTAATATAAAATTATACCATGTAAAAAACTAGAAATTATTTTTAATTTAAGTCAAATTATATAGATAATACGATTTTTGAATTAATCACTTATTAGCAATTTGAAAATCGCATATAAATTTAAATTGACATATTTATAGCAAGGAAATGCTTGTATGCTGATCTGTACTGCATTCCCTTATTATATGTATGCTATATTCTTATTCGCCTTTTTCTAACAGTAGAACCACGAATCTTGGCGAAGACATTGGTTTTTGCCCTGTCCTGGGGTCCGTCCTCGCTTTTTATTCCACGGTTCCCTTGACAACGAGCCTCCGAACCCTCAAACTCCCAAAGCTAACCCCAGCGGGCAAAAACCGCCCTTATGGGGCCACCCCTGGCGAGTTTGCATGAGGGTTCCCCTCATCGTCAAGGAACTTTCGCGGCATAAACGCCAGGACTCAGCGATTCCACATGCGCGGCAACCACGATTCCTTCTAAATACATTTTTTATTTATTGCTAACAATAAATAAAAAGCTAATTTTCATAGAAAATTATACCTATAATTTCACTTACCGTATTTTAAAACTTCTTAATAAAAAAACAGAACATTAAAGTGTATTATATTTTTTCACTTGTAACGGGATCGTTACAACATATAAATCTACAGCATAATAAGTAATCCAAATCCCTTTACCTTCAACATCAAGTTTTGATTGGTAAAACTGTTCTAAAATTTTTCGTTTCCCCCATCTTTTAGGGAACCATTTGAATACTTTAGGAACATTATATTTTTTATTAGACCATACCTTTAATCTCCATAGAACTAAAATAACTGTAATCAGGATAATAAAATTAATAAACTCAGAATATGAAGCTTTTAAAAACATATATCCTCTACCTTTTCATTAGAAATGTAACAACTTATCCTCTTAAAATAGCTTTTTTTACAATAAAATAAGTAATAGAAAATAATAAACAAGTACCAATTATACCAAAAACTGCAACTGAAATGTTACCTGCTAATGTTTCATTCGGATCAAATGCATTAGGTAAAATTGTACCGAAAATTGCAATACACGCTAATATAATCATAAGATATTTGAATTTTTTCACCTTTTTATTCATACTAATTATCTCCCTAAATCTTTAATAATAGATTCTTTACCTAACCTCAAAAAATCATTTTCCAAATAATTTCGCAAAAAAACCTTTTGGTTTTGTAGCTGCCGTTAATAATTTTGTTTCTTGTACTTCTCTAATTGTTTCAAGTAACTTCTGATCACGTTTCTCTAACTTATTATCAATATAATCTTGTTGTTTTTGAAGTTGTTCAATTAACAATTTATTAAATTCCTCTTGTTTCTCACTATATTCTCTAAGTTTACTAACTTCATTTTTTAATGATTTTAATTCTTCAGCTAAAATTTCTCCAACTTCTTTACTAGGTACAGGCTTTATACTTTCCCCACCTGTAGCAAAATAATGTTCAATTTGTTTTATTGAGTAATTCTGCTCTCTATGTAATTGTTTAACCATCTTCATTTGCTCAAGAGCTTTCTCATTAAAAACATTATAACCTGATTCATTTTTCTCTAAAGGAATATACGTCCTTAATTCTTTCATCCAATTTCTTATAACATTTGGCGATTCATCTAAACACAATGCAACTTCTTTAACAGTCATGGCTATATAACCTGGTTTTTCTTCACCTAGGTTTTCACTTTTATCCATCTTTGTACCCACCTTTAAAACCTAGATAAAAACCTAAGTTTTTTAAATATCAAGGGTTATTTTTAAAAAAATCAACCTTGATACCTAGGTATAAAACCTAGGTTTTTACTAATTCATTTTACTAAGGTTTATATCCTTCTGTCATATAAAAATAACGGAATTCTTCACATTTCTAAGTCATGCTTCATTTTCTTCTTAATAAATGATTATTTAATCCATATAGCGAAGACCATGGCGGCGCCACAAAAAGTTTTCTAATAACCTTGCAACAAACCACAATTAAATTTACATTTTTGTTTTTTAACATAGTAAATTTCAATCAAAAAATAAACCACTTTATAAAATTGGAAATTCTGAATCAAAAAAGAGAGAAGAGCATAAGGGGTTTTTGGGCCCAACTAGGGGTTGGGCCTAGGCGGAGCCTAGCTTAAACGTGGGTACACGAAAATTCCCAGGATGTCCACTCACTAACGACATAATATTTTTAATAAATTGCGATCAAACATTACTTTAAAATACTAAAAGAAAACAATTAGCATTAAATAAATATAAATCCTTAATCTAGAATCAAATAACAACAAAATACAGAATACTATTCAGGAGCTTCAGAATCCTTTGTAAAGAATATAAATCTAAAACAATACTATTTGTCGCGAAAACGAAAACAAACGCTTAAAAAGCAAAGTAAACAGGTTTAAAAGAAGGTTTTCCTTTGCTTTTGGGGTTGAGGCTGGTTCGTCGTGTGGGGACGAGCCCCCACGTATTACGTATCTATAAATATGGTAAGTGAAATTATTAGACGAAGGCACTAGCGGTTCGGCTCGTATAATAGCAATTCAAGCCGATGATCCCAAATAGTTGCTTTTGGATGTATCGGCTTGGTGATATCCAAACTCGAGCCGAAAAAAGTTTTGCAAGGATGTAGCAAAGCGAAAAGGGTGGAGATTTTTTGTAGCAAAGCGAAGGAAAATACGACCCGTTCCTTGCGGAACTTTTAGCCATTTCTATATAGAGTGAGAAGGGACAAGCATACCAAAGTAGAAAAACCCCAGTAATACCAAGGGTTTCAGGATTTTTCGTACTTACCGTTTTTGGTAAGTAAACTTACCGTTTTTGGTAAGTACGAAATTAACAAAAAAAGTCTACTAATTAAAGTAGACTTAGAATAATTTAATAGGTAAATTTTTAAGTTGTTTAGGAACCTTTCTAAACATAGCTTTAAGTGTTGGATTGACTTCGTCTCTATTCCCTGAAAACATAACATGAGGATTTATAAACAAAGCATATGCCCTAACATTATTATCATCAACACCACTCTCTGAACGAGCAATAATACCTTTATCAATTAGTTTTCTAACCAAAGGACTAACTTTCGTTTCATGTCTTCCTATTTTTTTTGCTAATTCTCGTTGAGTTAATGGGATTTGTTCTTTAGAGTTAATATCACTAACTAAACAATTACTTAAAAAACCTACACACATTGAAATATCTAATAAAAATACCTTCTCAGCATTTGTTAAATAATCAATTTCAAATAAATACTGGATGTTTTGTTGAATGATCTGAACAAACTTCGCTTTATTCTTCACTTTACGTTCAGGAACTAATTTCATTCCTCTTAAGCCAGCCTTTGCTTGAAGTTCATTTGCTAAATACATCTCTTCTTCTGACAAAATCTTCGAATCCTCGATATCTCTTAATCTTGCATTTTTTTCAGCTTGTTTTAAATTGATAGTATTTGTCATAACTTTTCTCCTCATTCCTAGTATTTACAACTAGTACGGAGACTTTTTTTATGCTATTATGTAATTAGAATTTTATAAGAATAAAAAAGCCTCTTATGTATAGTTGTAGCGTCGCAACTCAATTATATCATGATTGGCTTTTTTTGTTGTAACTAAAAGAAAAAGAGTCCTGTATACAGGACTCTTTTTTATATTTCTAAGTGTAGAAAATTCTAAAAAAGAAAAGAATGGGCAAGCTACGGGTTTGGCATGCCCAACCCCAAAAACGTTGTTTTTGACTTGCTAGGAAGTTTCCTAGAACCTTTACTTTTTTTCTCGGAATTTCATTCCTTCGTTCAAAAAAACGGTTGTCGCTTCGCTCGATTTTCTATCTTTTTTGAAAGTAAACTTTTTATTATTTGTTTACTTTCAGTGATAGAAGTAGTACCACATGCCCATCAACCCAATATTTTGGAGTACCTCCAAAAAAAATTCACCTCAGATACAACAAAAGAGCCTTACCTCTGTAGGTAAGGCTTCACTAGTATAGTTGTATATATTTACATAACAATTAAGAAACATAAAACATATAATACCAAGTAGCAGAACCCTAACATTCCGCCTATAGCTAGTACCTGTTTAACCCAGCTCTTGAATTTCAGATTACTGTCAATAATCGCTTGCACTCTTTCCATATCCGTTTCCTCCTATTAAGGAGAACCCTTAAAGACTCTCACCTCGCTATGATACCATTAAGGAATGACTAATAAAGGTCTAATTTTGTCTAAACGTATAAATATGCAATATTGCATATAGAAATGTATTGTTATAAATGTAAGCGCTTACTATAATAAGGG
>NZ_PCNZ01000086.1 GCF_002975175.1 Bacillus sp. MYb209 | reverse complement strand
CCTTTTATAGAGTAGTACTATCAGTATTTCCAAGTTTGATAGACCATTTTCATATATTTCAAAGTTTTTGCACCAGAACCATAAAAAGGCTAGTTAGCCCTTATAATGGACTAACTAGCCTTTTTATTATTTTTTCCTTTTCACATATGTTTCTCATGCAATTTTTGTTCAGAGAATTCGATAAATTCTTCTAGCTTTTGTTTTTCTAAAACCGTTACGAAAATATACACTAACTAAATTTCGACAAAAGAGAATGGAATTGATTCTATTTTTGGTAAATATTACGATACACGAAATTACTATATTAATTTTAATAAAAGCCCCTGAAAGGAGCCACTTATTTTACAAGGTACTGTTCTACTTCTTTCATTAATAGTTCTGCGCCTTCTGGACTTAATGTTATCTTACCGTTTGCTAATGATATGTTACGATTTGATACCTCTCCTGTTAATGCACAAACACCACCGGGCTGATATTTCTGTAAAACAATGTCTTCACCTTCTACAAAGATCTCTAATGGTGATTTTTCTTTAATACCTAGCGTATTTCTAAGTTCCTTTGGAATTACCACACGCCCTAAATCATCTACTTTTCTAGTCACTCCGGTTGCTTTCATCTAGCATCTTTCCCCATTTCAATTTCAATTGTACCTAAGTTATTCTCTACTATTATAACAAGCTTTCCCCATACCTGAAAATTTAGTTACATTTACAAAAGAACAAGTGGAACAAATAGAAAATTATTGGCATGAAAATAGGCTTAAGAATCGAAATGAAGCAATGCGCCAGCTCGTAGAGAAAGAATTTAACGAATTTACCGAAAGAATTCTCCTTCCTCAAGCGTGTGAAGGGCGATAGCCCAACGGTAGGTGGGAGATGAATTTTGGTTTGGCATAGCCAAAAACTTTTGATAAACTAGCTATATGAAGTTCTTTGATAACTTGATATAGGAGGTTGCAGGAAGAAAATAGAGTGCGAAAACCAAGCCATTCGGTTCCTGCGTAAAATATCAACCGTACCAAGAGAGCGTCCAAGCGTTGGACATCTAGGGGTGGAACACCCCGAAGTAACGCTCAGGGAGACGAAAGGTTACTTTCGTCGTGGAACTGAGAAGCTCCCACTTCAAGCTTTGCTAAGTGGCGAGTAGTTCACGTCATAAATAATGAGTACCCTTTTTATTTTCCCTAAAAAACCTAAAAACATGTGTAAAGCCTGTATCTATCTTTACATGCGTTTTTATAATGAATAAGACCTATTTGTATTAACTTCTTCATCAAAACGCAAAATAAACCGATTTGGAAAGCCGTTTTCAAATCAAACCTCATTTTTATACAATTCATCCTTATTTACCGCTTCCCAGCGATTTTTCTGTCTTATATAATTAAATTAACAAATCTTAGGAGTTTTTAAAATGAATAAACAAAGCGTATCATCAGCACTCGACAACCCTAGATTGTAAAGTTGTTTTATCTTCCTTTGTGTATTGCATTTCTAAGATTTCCATTGCCCTTTACCCCTTTATACTTTATTTGTACCAATAATCCATTACTTCACCTTTTCTAAAACCATAAAGAACGTACTATCCGGTAGCGCAACCGCATTCCCAGACTCATCTTTAAACTCGATTTTCTCGCTAAGATGGCTTGTATATCCATCCTGCAAATAGTTCATAGCTTGAACAATGTTTACTTTATCTCCAAAGATACCCTTTACGAAATCCTTATAGTCGTTTGGCGTAAAGATTCCAAACTGCTCCTGTACCTCATGAACGAAGGAATCCTCGCCCCAGGTATACGTATATAAGAACTCCATCGCATCGTTAACAGGCATTTTGACTGTATTTTCTGCAAGTACCTCATACTGGATTATACGCCCCTTAAATTCACGGACATACTGCTCTAAGAACTTCATTCCGCCCGCATCTTTAAAATGAATCACACGCATTAACCTTTTATCTTCGGTCATGATGCCATCACGAATGATAATACGACCTCCCTGCTTTAACACCTCGTAGGCACTCTGCAGACCCTTTTTAATTACTTCATGATTGAATTTCTTACCTTCATACTCGATATAAGAGAATAGTTCATGAAGGATAGAAGAATATACAATCGTATCAACCGATTCTTTATCAAACGAGCTGCTTAAGTTGATTGCATCCCCTTTAATGACGTCCCAAGAACGCCCCTCGGTCTGCTTCTTCTTTTTCAACGTTTCAATCACGTTTTCAGAAATATCGATACCGTATATTCGTTTATCCTCGGTCTCTTCTTCAATCATGTCTAGCATGACACCACCACCGGCTCCGACATCTACAACCGTATCTCCCTTTATATAATCAAGAATAACTCGTTTATCATCAGCCGAACTATTCATATGCTCCAGATACACTTCTTCGTTATGGAATCTATCATACGCATCCTTACGTAACCCGAAGAAATCAAACAGCAGCACGTTTGCCCGAGCATGCATCATATCTACCTTTTCCGCCTCTACACAGAAGGTAATTAACGCCTCACCTACAGCAGAAAACTGAAACGACACATACGCAGTCTTCATATCTTCATCGACTTTAACCTCAAAGGAAACATGCGTTGTATCCGGCTGCTCTTTCTCACGGTACTCCCGTAGATACTTCTCAATAACCCGTTTACGATACACGTTGTCCTTCTTCTCGCCTTTGAAATCATAGTGCAACTGCTGCATCAATTTCTCGAAATGAATATGCTGAACCTTTCCAGTGCCTATCTCGTTCTTTAACATAACAAAAACTGTCCAGATATCCTCGAAGCTAAGGGCATGCATAGACGGTTCTACATACCACAAATCCTTATCAGATAAAAAGGTTTGAACGCCACTCTTCTCGCTCCCCATAATTATATCTTTTTCAAATGCTGACTCCTTATGTTTTGGCGTGAGTCTATGTATGCGAGAAGTAAATGGCTCCACATAGCCATCAAACAGATCATCAATTGTAATCTTCACATCGTCCTTTACTTCACTCCACAAGGGTTTTGATACGCCCTCAATAATACATTGGTTAAGATAGTATAGAATCTCCTTTACCCTCCCCTCTCCGTACTCCTCTTTATACGTGTTAATCAAATCAACATGAGAGTCCAAACGAGCCTCCCCGCGGATATACTGCCCGATTAATCCATGTGTTCTAATTAAATCTCGAACAAACAAATACTCAGTAGAGTTTAAGTTTGTCTCTATACGTTCGATAAACTGAATATCACTAAAGATATCAGCAGAACCCTCGTTATGTACCAATAGGTTAATCCCGTTTTTCTTCCATTGTTCCCGCTGCTTTAAAGAGCCTACCTTTGCAATCTCACTATACGTTAGTACCTTTTCAATAATGCGATACGCTTCTTCATCTAAAGACAACCCATCTAACACTTGCAGCGTACGGTGTACATAGTACAACACCGCATCCGTTTTTAATGCACCAAGTACCTGTACATTCTCATAGTTTTGATGTATCTCCTCTGCCTCGATTAGATGCTTTAACCACGTAGGGAGAGCATCAGAAAACCCTTCAATGTATTTATTTAGAACTTCAATGTTTTTCAACTTATTTACCCCCATATATAATCAATATCCTCGCATTACCCTAACGCCCGTAACACATTAAGTCCATTCTCTGTTAGCTTTACCGCACCTTTTGGACAACCCTCACAACCTGTACTTTGCAATTAACCGTTTATTAAGCTGCGATTGTACCGTCCGATTGTTGGGACCCCATAGCTGAGCAGGGAGAGCGCTACCTTGACAGGGTAAAGGTCATGAGCCCGAGCCACCGGAGTCATACAACTACTTTCAAAACAGTTTATAACTTATAAAAATCTGTCTCATTATTTCTTATTTCAGACCTTAATTTTTAAACTTTAAACATAAAACTCCTACGGTTGGAAGATCCGCTGGGGCCCACTTTAACTCCAATAAATTATTAACATGAACCCATATCAACTCGGCATGCTCAAGCGCTTTAGGTATACCGGACTCTATGTATGCCTTATAAGTAGCAAGATGAACTATAATATTCTCATACTCATGATCCACTTCTTCTATTTTTTCACCAACAACAATTAAACATCCTAGTTCTTCTTTGATCTCACGTATCAACGCATCTTGCGGCATTTCCCCTTCATTAATTTTTCCACCTGGAAATTCCCAATAGTTCGGTAATGACATTGCAGGAGAACGTAATGCACATAAGACTTCATTATTTTCATTAAAAATTACCGCACCAACAACCGATATCTTTCTCTTCATACTTACTCACTTCCTAATACAGTTTAGTTAATACTTAATATCTTATCTTGATTTTCATATTTCTTAATCTTTATTCCCAACTTTTTTACATTATTTTTATCATTTAATATATGTGCCAAGCCAAAAATAGGCACGTAAGGAATTAAAAACAAAAATAACATCCTTTAGATTAAGAAGCTATTTTATCAATAGAATTTCGCCCATATAGATTGGGCGAAATTCTACAAAATATTAAATTCACAACAAATAACAAATCCGCCCATTTTAAAGTTTTCTGACAGAAGACTCCTTCCTCAAAAATGTGGAGGTGTGAAACGGTTCTGGTGCAAAAATAAAATAAAAGAGAATAAAGTGCATATATCCCTAACAGAATTGTATTTTATGCTACCAGTCCAAACAATTGATGGATGAATTCTT
>NZ_PCNZ01000085.1 GCF_002975175.1 Bacillus sp. MYb209 | reverse complement strand
TTAAGGAAAAACGAAATCTTAGTGACTTAGAAAATGACCTTTACTATCAAAAACAAAATCTAGCAAAGGAGGTTAATTCATGAGTTTAAATATGTATTTGGGAGAAGTGCAAAGCCAAACCCAAAGTATGAACGCTGTATGTACGGCTACCATTCAAGGTATGGAACAAGCCATTCAGTCGATTGACGCTTTTGCAATTGATACTGTTCTACAAGGACAAACATATAGCAGTGCAAAAGCATTCTTTGCACAAACCTTTCGTCCATTAGCACAAGGAATCATTTACTTGTGTGAAGAACTAATCCGTCAGAATAATGCCTTTCCAAGTCAATTTCAATCACAGGTAGCTTCAACTGATGTTATTGAACAAGAATTATTAGAACAAATTCGAGAAATTGACCGAATGAAAACAAGTATGGAAGCTGTCAATCAAGCTATGCCAATTCCGGGTATGGACGCTATGGCGAATCTTTTTATTGTTATGAGGCAAAAACTGCAAGAAAAGCTGGATCATTTGTATCAATTCAATCAGACCTCTAGTAATAATTATAGTACAGCACTTCAATTAGCAACTAGTATTGCTACAGGTCTTGGGGAAGTTCAAAGTGGGAAAGGGTTTAGTGGCGTCAGCGGTACATTTAGTACACAAGGATTGAATATGGATTGGACGGGGCCTATTCAAAAAATTACAGAAGATAAAGCTCGTGAAGTTGAAAGGTTAAATAAGGATTCTGAATCTGGTGAAGTAGACAAAAAAGATTCATTTTTAGGTATGACTGGATTCAGTTGGAATGCACCATTGGATGGAGCGGGGAATACATTCGGAACACTTACAGGTGCAGTTGTAGTAGGGAATACAGCTCATAAAGTAATTAATGGTTATAAGGTAACATACGATTTGGACAGAAGAGCACAACGCGTCCTTGTAAGAGAATATTCCGGTTTTAAGGGCAATAAAAAAATTAATGGAAATTATAGGGATTATAAGATTTATTATGTAGATGATGTCGCGGCAAAAATGAAAAATGGAACTGCTAGCAAGACGATAAAAGAAATAGATGCTCTTATAAAAAATGGAAGTGTGGTAAGTGCGTCTAAAATGGCTTTAAAGGATAAGCTTGGATGGTTTAGTGTGGGTATAGACTCATATATGGATACAAGTGAGAATATCAAAAATAATGAATCAAGTGATAAAATCGCAGGAGATATTATTGGTAATGTTGTTGTAGGAGGAGCAGTAACCGTAGGGGCAACGGCTCTTACAGTTATGGCCCTCCCAGCAGCACCAGTTCTGGCGGTTGCCGCAGTTGGATTTGCTGTTTCAGTAGGACTAACATATTTCACAGAAGGTGTGAAATGGGATGTTGATTTAGATGGTGATGGTGAAGATGACAGTATTAAGGATATGGTGAAAACGGGTTCGAAAAAAGCTTGGTCAACAGTAGCGGGGTGGTTTAATTAATATGAAAAAAAGTATAGATTTTAATAAGAAAGCTTTTGCACATTATATGGCTCTTTATCCTGTAAATGAAATAAGAGTCCATGTAATTGGTCTTGTCCTTTTGGGGGCAGACGTGTTTGTTCTTTTGCCTGCTTTTGCGAATCCTTTTCGATTACTCTATGTATATATAGTAACTCCTCCAGTTATTTTTTTAAATTTGTGGGCGATATGGATTGCTATCAATCCTCGGAAACGACAATTACAATACACTCTATTTCGAGGAGTATATGGCACCATATGTTCAGTCGGATTATTGGTTATAACTCAAAAATATGCCTATGAAGTGTTACAATTACAAACTCCTATCTATTTTATTTTTTCAGTTGGTTTGTATGGTTTTGCTTTGTATTATTTTTATAAAAATCATATTGAAAAACTTCAGGAACCAAGAAAAAAATCAAAGTCGTCGAAAGGAACTGGTGGTGTAAAAGTAGCAGCTATTGCAGCTGGATTGGGGCAGTTAATTGCTAATATAATTCTTAGCATTGCAACACAACAGATGGGGGCAATTGTATTTATGTGTGCATGCACAGTGTTTTCGTTTGGTTTGTTTTATATGATTATAGAACTCCATAAGTATTATTATTTACGGAAGCATATAGAAGATGGAGGGAAAATACGTATAGGCTTTTAAAGAGAATTTGTTGAATTTTAAGTATATAATCGCATTCTTGGATGATAGGGATAGAAGAAGTTAAAGGATTTGAAAATCAATACCAGGCTATACCTTAGAGTAAAAAGATCAAGAGTGGATATATGGATAAATAATATTTAATCGAAAACGACAGGATGGTGCAAGTGAGATTCTGCGCTATTCAAATAATCTTTGAAAAATATATAAGCCGTATAAGAAAGGGCGGAGAATTATGCAATTTTCTAAAGAAAAGCTGTTACCAAATGGTTCTATTGTTCTGTTAAAAGGAGGGACAAAAAAGGTTGTAATTTACGGAAGAAAACAACTACTTATGGTTGAAGAACCTGTTATGTATGACTACATTGGCTGTTTTTATCCAGAAGGATATATTGATCCTGATTATACATTTGTATTTAATCAGGATGCTATTGAAGAAATTATATTTGTAGGTTTTGTAGATGAGGAAGAAGAGGCATTTGTAGGATTGCTTAATTGAATATGATCTAGAAATAGGGAAAGGAATCGAAACGATTCATGCCATTTATAAACAAAAACGAAGTTTGCAACCAAACTTCGTTTTTTCAACGTGCAATGAATTACAAAAATCATTTGAAATTGCATAACATTTATTTGTAAATATTCCATTTTCTATCTGTTAAGAGACTTTGCACCAGAACCGTATGGAGGATCATTATTATTTTGAGAAGAGAAATAAAAAATAGGGAGTATAAAAATGATTGATCAATTTAAATTTTTAAATCCACAAGCGTTAATTAGTATTTTTGGGAAAATACCAAAGTTTGAAGAATCAGAGTTATTAGATGTACGTCTTAAAAGAGATGGTCCTACTTTAGTTATTCAATTGATGACAAAGGAAAATGTTGAAAACAAGCCAAAACGATGGAATAAGTGGGATGTAATTTATGTGGAAATATCTTTCTTTACTATTCATAATTTAACAATAAAAGGTTTAGGGACAGAAAATATAATTGATTATTTTGAAATAAATACGATAGAAGAAGAAGGTTTATTAAAAATTAAGTGTAAGAATCAAATGCTAGTTGAGTGTTCGTTTGAATGGGCAAAGGTAGAAGGGGTAACCCCAGGTTTAATAGGATTACCATAATTTTGATGGGAAGTAGATAGTTAATTTTTATAGTATTCACATTTTAATATTTTTGGATTAAATAAGGAATGTATCAAGGACATTATCTTTTTCTTCTTTATTGATACCAATGTATTTAAGTGTAATTTGTGGTGTGCTGTGATTGAGTATGTCTTGCAACATGGCTACATCTTTAGTTTGTTTATAGAACCAATAACCGAAGGTTTTGCGCATAGTGTGTGTTCCTATAGATTCTACACCGGCAAAATCTCCGGCTTTTTGTAATTGTCGATAAGCCTGGATTTTACTAATGGGTTTGTCTCCTTTTCGAGAAGGAAATAACCAGGTGTTTTCTAGTGTTTGGGTGTACGAATAGACTTCATCAAAAATAGAAGTAAGGTTAATCATGCGTTCCTTCTTTGTTTTTCCCTCTTTAATCTTGAATTCTCTTCTTTTTTTTCGTTTTAGCTTTACTATAGTTTGTGTTTCGATTTGGAGTAGATCACTGACGCGTAATCCGGTATGAATTCCAATAAGAAAGTGAATATAGTCTCGTTCGGAACAATGACGTTTAAGAGCCCATTTCATATCTTCTATCTGTTCTTTACTACGGATAGGTTGGACATTAATGAGATGTGTTTTTTTGTTCATGGATTTAAACCTCTTTAATTATAGTGTTTTGAATGTATACTTTTATTGTGTATTTTGAGGATATCAGAGAAAATGATGAGAAGTCAATATTTCAGAGGATTTGAATGTAAACTAATATTGAAAAGTTTACTTTCAAAAGGGGGCAATAAAAAAACAGTAGTGCATAAAATTACTACTGTTTTTTTGCAAGTAAATTATTTGAACTCTTTTCTATATAATCTAAAAGAATAAATAGCTCCAACGAAACAGACAATGGCTTCAAATAATATGAAAAATTGACGGAAATACATATCTTTACTCACCAAAGAAATAAATATGCCATTCATTACAATTTGAGTAAGAAACATACAAGAAACAATCTTAAGATAAATAGCATTTGTTCTTTCATCTGGTTGACCAAATTTTTTCATCATAATAAAAAGTACAATACATGAACCTACAAGTAGAACTGATATAAATCCTACAACGATATTGAAATTGTCTGTGCTTTCTAACATCCAGTTATTTAATAGATCAAGCATTATTAACTTCCTTTCCTACATAAGAGAATATTTCATTTATATCAACCTCAAAATAATTAGCTATTCGATATGCTAACACTAGTGAAGGAGAGTAATTATTCTTTTCCATAACAAATATCGTTTGTTTAGAAACCCCAACAGCATCAGCTAAATCTTTTTGTGACATTCTTTTTAATACCCTATATTCATAGACTTTATTTGTTATAGAGTCGCCATGTTTTTCCTTCATAGGTAACACCTTCCTTTCTTAAGACTTATATTAAACTTATTTTATAAAAAAGTAAAGTTTAATTATACAAAAGATAAAAATTTTTATATAAATTAAAAGAAATACTATATATTTCTTGAAAGTAAACTTCTATTTAAAAGTTTACTTTCGTATTTATAATAAATAAAAAGCACTTTTTAATGTTTTAAAAGTGCTTTAACT
>NZ_PCNZ01000084.1 GCF_002975175.1 Bacillus sp. MYb209 | reverse complement strand
CCTTTTATAGAGTAGTACTATCAGTATTTCCAAGTTTGATAGACCATTTTCATATGTAGCGTTGAAATAAAGTCGTACTGTTTATAAAAAAGTCGCACCGTTTTGAAAAAGATGTACCGTTTTTTTTATGATGAATTGAAATCTATCTGTGATTTCGTTTTTTTTTATTGAGCTATCAAAGAAAATTGGTTTAATTACCAAATGAAGGTAAATGAGGTATTGTTGTTATATTAGTTCATAAACAAGGAGCTGTTAAAATGGCATATAATTTTGTTTTCACATTTATTGTGACTTTTGTGTTTATAGGAATTATCGGCTTTATAGTTAATACCTACTTGTTTAAAGGAAAAGAAAATAAAGGGAAAGTATTTGTTATCTACCTTGTTCAAAGTTTTATAATTGCAGTTCTCCTTACTTGGTTTATCTAGAGGTGAATCCATTAACAGGTGCTGTAGTTGAACAAACAACACAAAAAATGATTAAACTTTTTTATAAAATAATAATTCGTTAGAATATTTTAAGAGCATGTTTTGATCAATCTTTTTTTCAAAGTACGCTTTTTCTATTTGTTCTTTTATCAAGGTTTATTAAGTTAATTTAATTAAACTTTATTCAAAAGCTACACCATATACTTCAAAGTTTTTGCACCAGAGCCATATTCTATGTTTAAAAGTAGAAAACAGCTTGTTTACTAGTCTATCTTCTTTACCTATTTTCATTAACAACAAACAAGACGTCACCCAGATCACGGCAGCACCTACGATAATTGCTATTGGGGGTTACCATACATGCCCATCAAGTTAACATAACACCACTTATCAGTAGTCAATCTATCTAGAAACCTAGAAGAGTCCTTTCAGATCTTCTTAAGGGACTCTCCGTTCACATAATCGCCGTTATCAGTAGTTAGTCTGCCTAATTTCAAATGAGAATAAGCTCCTTTATATTCTTTAAGCATAGCATGTAAAAGAATATGAAATATTTATAAAAAGTAGGTGAAAACATGACATTAGATTCTCACCGTATTATAGGTTTCCCTGGAATGGGTATGGGCGGTTTCCCTGGAATGGGTATGGGCAGTTTCCCTGGAATGGGTATGAGCGGTTTCCCTGGAATGGGTATGGGCGGTTTCCCTGGAATGGGTATGGGCAGTTTCCCTGGAATGGGTATGAGCGGTTTCCCTGGAATGGGTATGGGCGGTTTCCCTGGACCGGGTATGGGCGGTTTCCCTGGAATGGGTATGGGCGGTTTCCCTGGAATGGGTATGAGCGGTTTCCCTGGACCGGGTATGGGCGGTTTCCCTGGACCGGGTATGGGCGGTTTCCCTGGACCGGGTATGAGCGGTTTCCCCGGAATGGGTATGGGCGGTTTCCCTAGAATGGATGGATATACCAATTATTTATAACCTTGATTTTTAATGCTTTATATTTGAATATAGATGACAATAGATAAGATTACCCCTTGCATCACCCGTTAGAATCATCTTGCCTATTGCCATCTATTAACTAGTACCAACTTTCTTACATAACATCACTTATTGGGGTAGTAACAGGGTTGCTGTCATAGACCGCAAAGTATAATCCAATAAAATTATAAAAAGTGTACCGTACACTTTTGAAAAAGGTTTATGGTAATCATTTTGGAAATTATTTTTAGTAAGATTGTATGCCATTGATATCAAGAACTTTAATTAAGATTAAATTAGTTACAAAAATTATGGTTTTTGGTAACCAATTCACTTATTTTATATGATTTGAAGAGTTTACTTTGCGGTTCATAGCAAGAACCCTGTCATTACCCCCTATTGAGGGAAATAATCCTTCTGATGTATCGAAGTATATTGCAGTTATAGGCTCTATAACTTGGAATGATTACGATCTTTGGTGGGCATCAATGGTTACCATGAGAATAAATTTTAACTACGATTACTATTTAACTTCTAGTGGTCAGAAAAGATTTACAGGAGCTTCAAAAATTAATTCATTTCACCTAAATCATTGACTTCACACCAATTCCCCTGATATCTTCAAAATTATCAAGAAAAGTATACATTCAAAACACTATAAACAAAGAGATAAAAACCATATCTTATTGATGTCCAATAACATTATATAAATTAATAAACATATCTACTTTTAAAAACAAAATAAGATAAAAGTCCTCTTCTCTTATCTTATTTTGTTTTTAAAAGGCATTAAGAAATTCGTTGAACACTAATAACATCTAGCCTTGTCACATTGAAGTTTGTATTATTATCAACCCAAATAAGAAATCCATCTTCTACACGAATAAAAACTCCTGTTCCATCAATCTGATCTCCACCTGAAAAGACTCTGATTTTATCGCCTTCTCTAAAACCATTTAATCCTCTTCTTCCTAAATCACCCAATCTCCCCCCTTCAAACTTTCTATTTTTTTTATTCGTCTTCGTCTATTACATTCATCACATTCACATCTATCCTCAAAAGACATCTAACATAACCCCATTTCCGATAAATTTATTTACACCATATTCTATGAAATTCATAAATTAATTGATTAGGCTTTCTTCCTCTATTAAATGTCTAGTTCATTAATTTATTAAAAATAAAATATATTAATTATGATAATTGTACAAGCTATTTTTTAGTACTTACATAAGCTATCAATAGGATGATAAACATCCCAACATAACCCTTTTCCGTATATTACTAAGTCGCTAGCTATCTATAGAGATAGCAAAAAAGAACAGTATTTTTGACTGTTCTTTTTTAATGTGATTTTAATTGTATATTCACTTAGGAACCTAATCTACATAATTCCAACTAATGATAATCAAAAAACTAGAAATATATACTAGCCTCTCTTTTTATTTTTCTATACTATCCATTAACTAAGAAATTCTTCGAACACTAATAACATCTAGACTCGTAACATTAATATTTGCATTATTATCAACCCAAACAAGAAATCCATCTTCTATATTAATAAATACTCCTGTTCCATCAATCTGATCTCCACCAGAGAACACTTGAATTTTATCGCCTTCTCGTAAGCCATTTAATCTTCTACGTCTAACATTACATTCATTTTCAAATTCTCTTTGAAATCCCATAATTATTTCTCCTTTATTCAAACTAATATATATGAACATAATTAAAGCTTGTACGTTTATAAACTTGCTTATTTATAACAAAATAAGATAAAAGCCTTTTCCTCTTATCTTTGATCTTTTTATTAACTAAGAAATTCTTCGAACACTAATAACATCTAGACTTGTAACATTAATATTTGCATTATTATCAACCCAAACAAGAAATCCATCTTCTATATTAATAAATACTCCTGTTCCATCAATTCTATCTCCACCAGAGAACACTTGAATTTTATCGCCTTCTCGTATGTGATCTAATCTTCCATGTTTTCTACGCTCAAAATCACATTCTCTGCGTCTAAAATCAAATTCTCTTTCTCCTCTGAATCTTCTCTTTCTTCTACACTCATCACATTCACATCTTTCTTCAAAAAAAATTTAACATAACTCCCCTTTTCCATAGAATGTACTACCCTATATTCTATAGAAATAATAAGTTAATTGATTAAACTTTCCCCCTATAAAATGTCCAATTAGTTAAATTATTAAAGTAAATCCGCCACCAAATTCATCTTCAAAAGCTATATTTTTATGAAAACAAAAAACGAGTACTTTTCTTCAAAATACTCGTTCAAAGAAATTTACCAATCTCGACATTCATTACAATCACAATCTCGATCATGTCTGCGTCTAAAACGACATTCATCACAATCACAATCTCGATCATGTCTACGTCTTCCAAATATTAAATCATCCCTCATGAATATGATTACCTCCTCTCAACAATAGAATTCATCATATTCTATGCTTAAAAACAAAAACAGCTTGTTTACTAGTCTACATTCTATTCATTCATTAGAATAAAAAGGTACTTTATCCTTAGCCGATATTACCAACAAATTTCATATTTCAAAGGTATTTCGTTTTATCATGTATAATGTAACTTTAGGAACGTCAATTGGAACATTAAGAGGAGCGTGAGGAACGATGTCTGATGGAACACGGAATGGTATACAATCCGTGCCACTCCCAGCTTTCCTAACCAAGGAAGTAGCAGAAATGTTAAGTATTAGCGAAAGCTATTTGCGTAAATGGTGTTTAGAGTTAGAAAAACATGAATACATCTTTATAAAAGTTCGTGATCCTAAAAGTAATCGCGAGTATCGAACCTTTACTTCAAAAGATATAAAAGCTTTAAAACAATTTCAAACACTTATGAAAGATGCCGGATATAACAAAGCTGATGCTGCCAAAACCGTAGCAATAACCATAAATAATGAAAATTGGAACACGAGTGGAACGTCCCATGACCCAATAAATTCCCAATCCTTACTTATTACGAGAGATAAAGAAATATTGGAACGTGAAAACAACACTAATTTATTACGTGAATTGTTGCGTGAGGAACGCGAAGAAATAACAAAAGAACTCCAATCCATGAGAGAAGAACTACGACGAACTCAAGAAGAATTTCAAACTTTGAAAGATGGTATACAGACATATCAAAAACACCATGAACAATTGTTACAAGAAAGAGATGAGCAACTATTACATAACATACGATCTATTCAAGAAACTAAACAACTAGTTGCTCCTACTACAGAAAATAAACATCATTGGTGGAAATTCTGGAAATAAAATAAGCCTTGCTTATAAGCAAGGCTTATTTTATTTCTTTTCACTTTAGAACATAGTAATCCCACTATTTTTGGCTCTGGTGCAAAAACTTTGAAGTATATGAAAATGGTCTATCAAACTTGGAAATACTGATAGTACTACTCTATAAAAGG
>NZ_PCNZ01000083.1 GCF_002975175.1 Bacillus sp. MYb209 | reverse complement strand
TCGATATGAGAAGAAAACAGTCTTTGATATATTAGGTGTCGTTTACAATTGTACCCTGTCTTATAATCAAGCGGCTTAAATCAAAAAAAATGAAACCCGTTAGGGTTTATTTCGTATGCAAATCTTTAAACTCCCTACACGTAGCCTTTAGAAAAAAGAAACAATCTCTACTATAATTGACGTTGTATGAGCTTAGCTTGATAGCAATGTGGTTCTACCCCTATAAGAGGAAACTGTTGGGATAACGCTCCACAAGAATCGTTTTTTGGTCATCTGAAAGATGAAGCACATATAAAACCTTGCGAGTCTTTTACTGAGTTGAAACAAGAGATTAAGAAATATATGATGTACTATAATCATTATAGATATCAATCCAAATAAGGCAGGTAAAATACCTGAATAACATTGTAGAGCAAGATCATCGTTTTATTAAAAAGAGAGTTCGTTCAATGTTAGGATTGAAGTCTTTTCGTACAGCTACATCTATTCTTTCAGGAATAGAAGCGATGCATATCATTAAAAAAGGCCAACTTATTTTACGGGACAAGTCTGTCCAAAATGAAATGAAGTTTATTCATCAACTATTCGGAATGGCTGCATAAGAATAGATTCCATTAGGAATCTATATACCTCTTTCAAATAAATGCCATCTTTGCACCAGAACCTTCTAATCTATCTTGTTTAGAAAGGATAACGTTTTCTTGTATTTGAAGGTATTAAAACCTCTTAAGTTAAGGTATGTATGGTGGCCCTATATGGATGAGATAATAAAAAAGCTAGCATTTTGCTAGCTTTCACATTATTTTGAAGTAAGTGCAACTAAAACATCTACTGGATAGTCAACGGAGTTTTTCACTTTATATTCTGTCGGACTTGTAAGATCCTTAAATTGATCACCAAGTTGACCAAAAAGATTATTCCAAATACCATCTTGATCAGACATCCATTTTTGTAATTTTTCCCCTGGAATAACTGAATATGTTGCTACCTGTTGATATAATGCTGTTCTATATTGATCATATGCATAATCAGTCTTTGGATTAAAGTCAAATGTTTTTGTAACCGTACTTTCTGAATTTAAAGTAACACCATAACCAAAACTTGCAGTTAGTGATTGATTTACTTTTGCAACCCCCTCAAGACCTACTTCCATCCCAATTGTATAAGATAATCCTACAGTTACATTATGCGAAATACCACTTGTAACCGCTTTGCTCCAATGATAACCTGAATTTTTATCTACTACATTTGAATCAATCAATTTCCAATTTACTTCTTTTTTTAATTTAGTATCTTCTAAAATTGGATCATTTTTAGGAATTGCTATTGTATATAATACGTCGCCTTTATTTCCAGTTTTCTCATAACTCTCTCCATCTTTAAGCCAATTACCATCAGCTTTTATAATCTTATATTTATCATTAGAATTACCTGTTATTCCATAAACTCTTGCCCCATTAGACTTAGCAACTTTATCTACATATACATAATCAATTAACTTTCCATCTTCTGTAGACACATGCCATTCATTAGGAAATTCTTCATAAGGACCTGTAGGAATGTAAGGAAGTTGCGTACCATTTTTAGCAACCTGAGCTGCTGTCATAGGTGTTTTTGATTCTTGTGAATCTACTACAATTGGAAGACTTCCTACTTTCGTAGTAGTATTAGTATCTGCAGAAGAAAACCCTGGTGCTACAAATAAAGCTGCACTTAATACAAATGCTGTGGGGATTATTTTTTTTATACGATTCATGCTATTTCTCCTCTTCTTTCATTATTTCTATAAGATTACAAAAATGAAATTATACTGTACATTGCTTATACTTTTGCTGTGGAATAAAATCTCTTTCGATATATTTATCTTATTATAAATATCTTTCAAATCACTTTCATAAATGTTACAAAAGTCTTTCATTAATTTGAAAGGCTTTGAAATTTCTAAAATACACTTATCAAACTCAAATTATAGTATTTACTCTCAGGATGCCCCTTGAACCCAATAATCGTTTCCTTTTTTACTTTATGACATAAATAACTTTTGCTATGTGTAAATGTATTTGTTGTTGGTGATTCACTTATGCATCAAACCATAAGTGAATATGTCTAGCTATAATACGTTGTTCTAACAAGATTTTCTAAAAATGAAGGAGTAAAATGTTTATGTAATTCTTCAGCAAATAATTGTAGTTTACTTTGAATCGAAAGATTCATAAAAAACGTCATCCTTTCTAATCTAGCTTGTTTAGAAAGAATAACGTTTCTTGGTACTTGGGGGTTGATGGGCATGGGAGCACCATATCAAAATAAGAAAATTGTACGTTTGAACATATTTTGGACAAAAAATAACCAGTACCTTTTAGGTTAAGGAACTGGTTACTAATGTTGCAAATCTTTTACTAAACTTAGTAATAATGAACTTAATTTATTTACATTAACATGCCTGGTAAAAACTTCGCTATTAATACAATAATTGCCGCAAAGAATACCGCTTTAATAATGAATAGAATAATAATTGGAATCGATGCTTTCACTTTGCTTAATCCAGCTGTAATGTGTAATCCGAGCCAAATTAAGACTAAATTCCATACATAGAATAGTTCAATTGTATTACCAATTCCATATGCAAATGTACCTTTCGTAAATAATAACCCTAAACTCGTATATTGGCTCATTCCACTACCAAAGATTATACTTAAAATAGAATTAATAAGTCCACCAATAATAAGGACAATGTTTGTATAAGCTACAATATTCAATAAGGTTTTATAAGGCGTATCATTACCAAAGAACATCATAAACATTTTATAAATAGCTGCTATGAATAGTGTTCCAACCATCGCACTAGCAAAGCTTGTTCCAATTCCAGAAATAACTTCTGATGTAAGTGAACTTTGTCCAGCCATTTCACCTAATTCTTTTTTCATTTTAAGCATCTCAGGTGAGGTATACATAACATACGCATTTAAACCACCTAGAAGCCCTTGTAACAATGCTACTAAGAGGAACATACCCCAAACTTTCTTGTTTGTTTTCATTCTTTCAAATTGTACTCCAGGAGATGTAATCATTCCAAATAATGATGGCTTTTTCGCACCTACATCTTGTGTATTAATATTCGCTTCCATTATTACGCCTCCTTCTCTATATATAATCCTCTTAAAGAATGGTAAAAACAATTGACTCAAACAATATGTATGTGTAGTAAAGATATTTATCTTTACTACACTAGTAAACTATTCGTAGCGAAGTGCTTCAATTGGATCTAATTTTGCAGCTTTATTTGCTGGAATTAATCCGAAAATAATACCAAGTGTCATCGAGAATAATACGCCTCCAACAACAACTTCCCACGAAACGAGCGGTGGCCATTTTGCGAATGTGGAAACGATATATGCCCCGCCATATCCAAGACCAATTCCGATCAAACCACCTAGAAGCGTTAACATAACGGCTTCAATTAAAAACTGTAATAAAATTTTACTACGCGTTGCTCCAAGTGCTTTACGTATCCCAATTTCGCGCGTACGCTCCGTTACAGATACGAGCATAATGTTCATAACGCCAATACCACCAACGACTAATGAAATACCTGCGATACCACCGATGATCATTGTCATGATATTAGTGACTTTAGAAACTCCTTCTTGGAACTCTTTTAAGTTCACTAATTCATATTTACCTGGAATTTCACTCGGCTTACGACTATTTAATACTTCAACAGCTTTTTTTCCTGCTGATTCTAAATTGTCTACATTTTTAGCTTGAATTGCGATACTTTGAATTTCATCTGTTCCGTATAAAACAGGCCATAAAGTGAGAGGAATCAGTATTTCCTCAGTTTCAAATCCCATAAATTCATTATCTGATTTATAGACACCTATAATTTGCACCGGCTGTCCTTTCATTTCAATAATTTTCCCTACTGGATTTTCATCTTTAAATAACGTCTCTTCTGCCTTCATACTAATCATCACAACGTTATTCCCTTGCGAAATATCTGATTCATTTAATGAGCGGCCTTTGACCATTTTCACTTTATTCACTTGAAAATATTCACTATCTAGTCCAATAACATTAATCATTGCTTTTTTATCGTTTATATCAAGTGTTTCCATCGTATTATTCGTCGTAATAACATGGGCAACATCTTTTACCTGTTTCACCTCAAGAATATCTTCTTCCGTTAATTTTGGTACTTCATGCCCACCCATAGCAAACTCATCATTAATATCCGGCTTAAACTGAATTGGCATAAGGTTATTACCAGAACCAGCGATTTTCGACTTCAGCATCGCTTCCCCGCCCTGCCCAATCGCAACGACAGTAATAATAGAACCTACACCGATAATAATACCGAGCATCGTCAAAGCTGAACGCAGTTTATGAGCTAAAATAGAGGATAGGGCAATTTTCATACTATCTAGTAAACTCATACTGCACACCTTCTATCTTCAGTAATTTTCCCATCTCGCAGTACAATGCGGCGAGATGAATAAGCTGCTACCTCTTCCTCATGCGTAACCATAACAATCGTCGTACCTTCTGCATTAAGCTTCGTGAAAATATCCATAACTTGTTCACCAGACTTCGTATCAAGCGCACCCGTCGGCTCATCGGCCATAATGAACGTTGGATTATTCGCAATCGCTCTCGCAATTGCTACACGCTGTTTCTGTCCACCTGATAACTCATTCGGTAAATGATGCACTCTATCTGCTAACCCTACTTTGACCAGTGCTTCCAAAGCACGCTTACGGCGCTCAGCTTTCTTCACCCCACCATATACGAGAGGAAGTTCAACATTTTCCACCGCTGAAAGACGTGGCAGTAAATTAAAATGCTGGAACACAAAGCCGATATATTCATTACGAATTAAAGCTAGTTTTGACTCATCTGCTGTTAAGATATTCACATCATTCAGCATATATTCGCCTTCTGTTGGACGAT
>NZ_PCNZ01000082.1 GCF_002975175.1 Bacillus sp. MYb209 | reverse complement strand
TGAAGTTCATCCATCAACTATTTGGAATTGTTGCTTAAGACTAGATTCCACTAGGAAACTTTTCTCCTCTTTATATCTTTCCTAAGTATTTGCACCAGAACCGTTTAAATGTTTGATTGTACAATGGATTGTAGTTTGATAAAATCCTTGTTTTCTTAATTTGTTAAATGCGCAAAGTAATGCCGGCGCTTTATCTGTAGTGAGAACCGTTGGTTCTCCAAAATGTTTTACTAATCTTTTCATGAAGGCATAGGCAGCCTGATGATCCCGTTTTTTACGAAGTTGAATATCCAATGTGTGTCCATCTTTATCAATTGCACGATAGAGATAACCCCATTCTCCCTTAACTTTGATATAAGTCTCATCCAAATGCCAAGATAAGCGTGGAGATTTATTTTTCACTTTCCAAATTTGATAGATGAGATTGCCATATTCATGAACCCATCGCATGATGGTTGTTGGGTGCACTGAAATACCACGTTCTTTCAGGATTTCAGATACATCTCGATAACTTAAAGAAAAACGGCAGTAGTAGCCGACAGCTACTAAAATAATATCTTTCTTGAATTGTTTTCCTTTAAAATATCTCATGTCTAATTCTCCTAGATCCTGTTTCCTAGAGTGTAGCTTCATGTAGAGAACTTTGCAACAGAACCCCTTTACTTATGAGTCAATCGCAATAGGCTAATCCTTTATTCACTTCTTGTATGTCGAAGAAAGAAGAATCAAAATCTAATAAGTCCCATTCCGAATAGAGTTTATGTTGTGGATGTGAAGTATTTTTTATTGCTTCTAAGAATTCAAGATATCCTGGAATGCCTCCAATATCTTCTAAAGGGGCTGCATTTTTTCCTCCTATACACGTTACTTCATCAGAAGATTGATCTAGTACATTTTCAACTTGAATCTGTAGCAACCAATGATCTCCAAAATCATATACATATTGAAAAATCTGATCCTTTTTTTTGATATGTTCAAATAACATAGTTTTATTTGCATGTAGCATCGGAGAAGGCGTAGTCATTCCCAATGTAGAAAAGGAAATGCTCAGATCAGGTGGGGCTGAGATGACATATTTACCTACAGTAAATTCAAACAAATGTTGGTGCTCCCACTGGAACAAACATTGAATCACGTCATGTAAATCATCAAAAGTTAATTTTGCTGGTAAAATAACTTTTCTCCAAATGGGGAAAGGACATCCCACTAATTCCAAATGTAATTGATAACATTTCATTCTTGTTTCCTCCCGTTTGAAATACTGGCATATTTCTCATTTTCACTGAAATCATGAGAAATAGATAGTAAAAGTCAATCAAAGGAATCAAAAATTATGATATTTTACAAAGAATGTATTAAAATGTGTCCAAAATATGTCTAAACGTACAATTTTCCCGAAATGGTATGGTGACCCCATCGCTATCAACTTAAGAAATTAAATGTTCCCCAAAACGAAAAGATGGACTGCTCGACTTTTTTCTTCTTTTGTAATCCATCCCTGTTCAAAAAAAGATTGGCTATTTCAGATCCCAACCAACCAGAAATATGGTAATATCTTTTACTCCAGCCATTAGCTTATGCTTAAAAGCAGGTTGAAAGCCTTTGTTTTTAGTGAATCTATATTACATTTTTAATGAAAATAAACAGAATCTATTTCTTATAACAATTTTGTTTTATTAAGGAAATAAAATATACTAGACTATAAATCAATTTATAGAATGAGGTATAAAACATTGAATAAACGACATATTTTTATAGGTGCTGCAATGAGCAGTATTTTACTATTATCTGCATGTGGTAATTCAGATAATCTTGTTACATCGAAATCAGGAAATTTGACACAAGAAGAATTTAATAAAAAGTTAAAAGAGACAGCAGGAAAACCTGTTTTACAACAAGTAATGTTAGACAAGATTTTACTAGATAAATATAAAGTTTCAGATGATGAAGCAAAGAAAAAAGTTGAAGAATTAAAAAAACAAATGGGTGATAATTTTAAAGCCTATTTAACACAAGCTGGTGCTAAAGATGAAGATGATCTTAAAACGAAAATAAAAACGCAAATAGCCTTTGAAAAAGCTGTTAAAGCTTCAGTTACGGAAAAAGAAATGAAAGATTACTATAAACCAAAATTAAAGGCAAGTCATATTTTAGTAAAAGATGAAAAAACGGCGAAAGAAATAAAAGAAAAATTAAATAATGGAGAAGATTTTGCAGCATTAGCAAAACAATATTCAGAAGATCCTGGTTCAAAAGAAAAAGGTGGAGAATTACCTGAGTTTGGTCCGGGTGAAATGGATTCTAAATTTGAAGAAGCTGCTTATAAATTAGAAGCTGGACAAGTAAGTGATCCAATAAAATCTTCTTATGGTTACCATATTATTAAATTAACAGAGAAAAAAGAGTTAAAACCTTTTGATCAAGAAAAAGATAATATTCGTAAGGAATTGGAACAGAAGCGTTCACAAGATCAACAATGGCAACAACAATTCGTTAAAGATTTATTCAAGAAAGCAGATGTAAAAATAACAGATAAAGATTTAAAAGATACTTTTAAAGAATTTGAAAAATAAAGCTATGTACAAAAAAATAACCCCTAGGGGTTATTTTTTTGTACATAGCTTTAAACTAATGAAATAAAATCTACTTACTTGCCTTAAAAATAAGTAGGAGTGTTTATTTCATTTTTATTATAACATCTTATATCTTAATTATTTATTTGTATAAAAACTAGCTATATCATTGTCATATTTATGTTGAATAAGGGGTCTCTCCACATTGCTATCAAGTTAAAAAATCTGTTGTTCCCCAAAACGATAAAAATAAACTTCGGTACTATAAAAACACAAAATTTCCATTTAGGGGGTACTTTAAAATCTTAGCTTGATGGATGTGTTGGAATCCACTGCACGATATAGATGCATCCATTGACCTTTTACTTTGATATATGTTTCATCGACTCTCCAGGAGTCATTCGTTTGTTTAAGATAGCGCCGAATTCGTTTATCTAACTCAGGACCATATTGATGTATCCACCGCATAATGGTTGTGTAAGAAATAGATAAGCCTCGTTCTTCCATCATTTCCACCAAATCACGAAAGCTTAGGCTGTACCGTAGGTACCATCTGACTGTTAATATAATCACATCAGATTGATAATGTTTCCACTTAAATAAATTTTGCTTTTTCATACTGATCACGACCTTTTGTAGATTGATAATATCAGTATGTCCAAGTTTTATAGATTTTTTGCACCAGAACCGTTTGCTCTTTATCATTGTTTACTTCACCAAAAATTAAAAGCTTCTTTTAAGCAATGAAACTACCACAAATCCGTATACACAGTAGAAGTCGCCGGAATTGGCGTCCAATATTGCTGATTTGGCTGCCATGCTTTAATCGTTCCATCTTGGCGCTTAATAAACGCTTTGAATTGAACATTTCGCTCAGCTGGTAAGTAAACTGTGCCTCTCCAATCCCCATAAGTAGAGTTGTACGATAACTTAATAGGATATATCGTTGTATCCCATTGCCCTAATTCGGCACGATCTCCAGCAATATACACTGTATCTCCAGTAGTTGTTGGTGCATTTTTTACAACGATTGTTTGCGAAGTAGGAGTAACTCCTAAAGTATCTTTGAACTGTGCCATCAATGTATTGTTGTACATAACATCTTGATAACGAAGCAGTGTGAATCCTGCAAAGTTATAATTAAAAGCCATTTCAGCTGATTTCTTATATTCATTGTCGCTTCCTATGCTTAACGCATTTTCGCCATTTAGGACAATCCCTTTTTCATTCGCAAGCTTAGCTACTTGTTGTACAAGTGTTTTTGGCATTGAATATTCTGGATATGTTCCCTTATCTGACATTTCTAAGCAGGTAAATGTTAAATCTAATTTTGCACTCTTAAAAGCGTCTAACAAACTACTATAATCATTATATCCCGCTGGCTTTTCAGCGCTGCGCGGAAGATTTGGATTGTTGTATTGCCAATGAACACCGGCAACTTTTGCTCCAATTGGTACGTGGAACGTATTATCAAATGCAGAATGAGCTAATTCACCTATCAATTTTGTATGCTCTTCTAACACACCTTCATACCACTTTAAGAAATCTTCACCGTACTTTGTTTGATAGCCGATTGTCAAAAATTGATTTCCATCAGATGGAGGAAGTACTTGTGACATAGAAGTTAAGTTTGTCCCCCAAGCTTTGTTTATTCCTGCTAAAGATCCATATTTTTGTAATGCCCAAGAACGAAATTGCTCTTTCGCAAATTCCGTATAAGCTTGAAACTTTCCTCTAGACGGGTAACCTGATCCATCGGCCGACGTATAAGATGGATAACGTGTTTCTCCAGCCGGACCGCCCGATAAATAAATCTTCGAAATGACATCTTTATACGACGCCATCGCCTCTGCAAAAGCATTATATAGTTCTCCGTACTGCTTTCGAATTACATCTGAAGCTAGCGGATTTAATGTTTCTTTATTAATCGTTCCTGTTTCCGATTTAAAATACAAACTATCATCTGATTTTTGATTCCATATCCAAGAAGGAAGTGGTACATTGCAATCATCTCCAACATTACCGCCGCATTGATGCGTTGAAATAATCGGAATCATTTTCATACCAGCATTTCTTACAGATTGTGCAAAGCGCTGCGCATAAGAAAAATCAAATTGTTGATCTCCGTTCTTCTCCATATCTCCCCACCAAAAATCAACAGTAATGGCAGAGAAACCATTTTGTTTTGCCCAGCGTAAATCATTTTCAAACGTCTCCCATGTCATCATATCCGGTATTTTCTTTAGCGGTGCCATAATATATGCTTTGTAATTTCCGTTCATTGATTGCCCGTTTACAGCTGCATAACTCTGGCTTGGAAAAATTGAAAAAGCAAACAATATAAGAACAGATAACATGGCAATACTACAGCCTTTTAAATATTTTTTCATACGCTCTCTCCTTTTCTGAAAATTAAGACTACCAATAATAAAAACTTGAATGAAGGCAAAGGATTTCATTCTATATTTGTAATTACAAATATGTATGTATACGCTTACATGTTACCATTTATTGCAATCGTTTGCATTATTTTTTTTCGTATTTTACTAGCTTTATATATATGGGTGTTTTTGCCCATCCCCCCCGAAAGGACCTGCGGTAATATGTCTAATGAAAAATAATAGAGATTAGAGTTATCAAAGGTCAAATTTTGAAAAAAAGACATCACGAAACTAAACCAGTAATAAGTGTAATTTACTGAAATTCAAGGAAGGTAGCGATGACCAAAATTTTATGTCATGCTTTCACGCACCTTTCGAGCGTAAAAAGTTGGTGATTACGTAGTAGGGGCACGGCAACGATTCCTTCTTTTTTGGGCCCCACATCCTTAAGTTGATGGATGTGGGGTCCCGCCACATGCCCATCAACTTAAGAAAAGTAAACACCCCCAAAACAAAAAAATGAGCTGG
>NZ_PCNZ01000081.1 GCF_002975175.1 Bacillus sp. MYb209 | reverse complement strand
ATGTCTAAGTTTCAGAGATTAGTTACATAAATCTTATAGTTTTTGCACCAGAACCAAGTAAAAACCCTGTACCATAGTACAGGGGCAAGGGGAGTATTATTTACTATATTATCGATCTACTTTCTTAAAATAAACTGTTATTTTTCAATAAGTCTTACTCAACAATATGGCCCTTTAGTAGAGTAACTTTATTGCTACTCAACAGTTCCTTAATTTACCTTTCAGTTCAAATCTTCTTTTCACTATAAAAACACCCCTTTAGATAAACAGATCCAAAGGGGAAAAACATCGCAACTTTTTTCAAAAGATCGTGTCTTTTTTATAAACACCGTGACTTTATTTAAAAGCGACATTCGTTTCTAAGATTTGGTCCTGCGTTAACATCTCTATCGTGATATGTACTACAAGAAGGGCAGTCCCACTCACTAAGATTAAGATTTTTAACGTCTTTATTTTGGTAAATACAATTCGGACATAGCTGACTAGAAATAAATGTTTTTGATATAAATACATCTTGCTTCCCATACCATTTTCTTTTTTAATTGAGTAAGCTCGTCAGAGAAAAAATGATACGTTAACCCTTTCCCCGCTTCTCTATAAGTATGATTCCACATAGCAAGAAAACGATTAAATACAAAACAACTGTAACCAATGGTTCTCGTAATTAAGGATTCTTATTCTTGATTCTAGTAAAAACGAAAAAACGTAGGCTTACGCCTACCGACATTCATCTCCCACCTAAAATTGGTGTTCCACACCTTCACATTTTTGAGGAGGGAGTCTTCTGTCGGAAAAAGATAACAATAATCTTTGCCCCAGAACTGTTTGTATTGTGTATTAAAATTCCTCTATTAATATATTTAAAGCTTTTGACTTTATCCTTTCATATTCCATAGCTTCAGCAAGTTCGTCAGCAAGTAATGGCGATTTTCTGACGTATTTTTCGCGAATCACATCATATAATTCGTATGGAAATAACATATCTATAAACATAATTTTCTTCTGCTCTGCTGTTAAAGGAGAAACTGACTCATATGCGTTAATCATAACTTGAAATTGATTTTCATTCCAAACACCAGTTGTATCTAGTAGAGGAATAATCATTTTACGCAAGTCTCGAATAGGAAGATCGTAAGAAACTGTATCTAAATCAATTACCCAAATTTGATTACTTGGATCTAATAAGGAATTTCCTGTTCCATAATCTTGATGACATAAATTGGGGAATGTTTGTAATTCATCAGTCCATTTTGTATATTCAGATTCCAATAGTCTTTGGTGCGTTTGTTTTGCTTCTAAAATGAAAGCATCAATTTCAGCCAAGTACAATTGTGAAAATGGGTCATCCGGCATAGTTGCGGATAAATTTTTCCAAATCTCCATCTGCTGAAATCTTTTAATGTAATGATTGGGCCAACGTCCCAGTTTTGTAAAGATCGGTATGCCTGGTGGTGGTTTATAGCCAATAGAAGCTACATGAAAATCTGCTAACCCTTTCATAATCATTTCAAGATCTTCTTGCATTGTAAGCTCAAACGGTCTTCCCTCAATCCAATCATAAACAACAAATAAAAATGGACCGTGTTTTGTATATAACTGATTCATTCTGCTTGGAATTATGCTTGGAACACGCATACCTTTTTTGGCAAGATAATCTTGAGCATGAATGGAAAATAAAGCCTTTTTTTCAGGGCGATGAATTCTCTTTAAGCAAAATGGTCCATCTGTAGTATGAATTTTCCATACTAAGGCCAGTTGTCCACCTTGTATTAATTCGATTGTAGTCGCTTGAATATCCCAATGTTGAATCATTGTCTCTGCCAATGCTACTAATTTTTGCTCCTCTTCGGGCGATAATGTATACACCGCTTCTTCATTATGATTCTCCACATATACCACCATCCTTTTATACTCTCTTATTACTGTATGGTACATGACCATTTTTGCTCTAGCCATTTGCCTTTAAGAAGAAAAAGTACTATTTACCAAATTTAATTATAAAAGATGAAAAAATGCTTGATAACTCACAAACATAAGGGTTTCTTCGTAACATATGAAGAAAGTTGTATTTTATGAAACAGGGAGGCGATTTAATGAAAATTGCGATAATATCCACTGAAAAGCTACCCGTACCAGCTGTACGAGGTGGAGCTATTCAAATTTATATAGATTCTGTTGCTTCCATTATTGCTTCAAATGGAAAAAATGTGACAGTTATTTCTATAACAGATCCTAATTTAAAACCAGAAGAAAAAAATGGTGGTGTAAGGTATATACGTTTTCCAGAAGAGGAATATCTGCCTTATATTATTAAACATTTGAAACAGGAAAAGTATGATGTGGTTCATTTATGTAATCGTCCCAATTGGATTACGATTTTACGTGAGGCGGCACCACAGACCAAATTTGTGTTAAGTGTGCATAATGAAATGTTTGCATATGAAAAGATAAGTGATAAAGAGGGCGAAGCATGTATTACAGCTGTTTCCAAAATTGTAACAGTTAGTGATTATATAGGAAAAACAATAACCTCACGCTTTCAAACTGCAAAACCTAAGACAAAAACAGTATATTCTGGTGTAGATGTAAATGAATATTATCCTTCATGGACCGTGAATGGTACAAAAGTTAAAAATCATGTACAAAAACAGTTAAATTTACAAAATAAAAAAGTGGTTTTGTTTGTTGGACGCTTGAGCAAAGTAAAAGGTCCTCATGTTTTGCTACAAGCTCTTCCTAAAATCATTGAGGAAAATTCAGACATTGTAATGGTTTTTATTGGTTCAAAATGGTTTGGAGATGACAATGTAAATAATTATGTAAAACATTTATATACCTTAGGCGCAATGTTTCCAGAACATGTAGTCTTTATTAAATTTGTTAAGCCGAAGGATATTTCAACACTTTACGCTATGTCAGATATTTTTGTTTGTTCTTCACAGTGGCAAGAGCCTCTGGCTAGGGTGCATTACGAAGCAATGGCAGCGGGATTACCAATTATTACAAGTAACCGAGGTGGTAACCCTGAGGTAATTGAAGAAGGAAAAAATGGATATATTGTCAATGATTTCGAGAATCCTGATGCATATGCAGAAAAAATAATTAATCTATTGAATAGCGAAAATAAAAGAAAACAGATGGGGAAATATGGACGTGCGAAAGTTGAAAAAGAATTTAGTTGGAACCGAGTTGCCATGGATCTAATGAAAGTGTATGGGGAAATTTTATAGAATTTAAGAGGGGGCTGATGAAAATTGGAAGAAACAACTGGATTAGAGAGCGAACATTTAAAAAAGGTACTTAGCTTTTATCCATTTGAAGTAAGTAATATCATTCTCCAGTCAAGCAGAAGTGGGAGAACGATTTGGGAAGTTGAAACAGAAGAAGGATTAAAAATATTAAAACAAGCACATATGCAACCAAAAAGAATGCTATTTATTGCTGGAGCCCATTTACATCTCCTTCAAAATGGATTACCGATTACAAAAATTCACCAAACAAAAAGAGGGGGATTTTGTATTGGATCTGATGAGTATGCGTATGTACTATATGATAAACATCAAGGGAAAGAAGTTATTTATTATAATAAAGAACAATTAGAGAAGGTACTAATATATGCAGGGAAATTTCATCAAGCATCGGAAGGGTATATTCCGATGCAGGAAAGTAAACTACGAAGTCGATTAGGAAAATGTCATAAATTATACCGATGGAAATTACAAGAATTAGAAGGAAACAAAAGGATTGCACTCTCTTTTCCAAATGATTTGTTTTCAACTATGTTTTTAGAGTACGCCGATAAAATGTTAGCACGTGGTAAGAAAGCATTACAAGAAATAAATGATCCATATTATAACCAATGGACAAAAGAAGTTATTGCATCTAAAAGTTTTTGTCAGCAGGATTTTACTTTGGCAAGATTTGCAGAAATAGATGATTCTATGTTTATGAAAGAGCTACATTCTATTACAAGTGATTTACCCGTGAGAGACCTACGTATTATTTTAAATAAAGTAATGAAAAAAATGTCAGTTTGGGATACTAATTTAGCCATTCATATGTTAAGTGCCTATAACTCGGAAAATTCCTTATCAGAAAAACAATTTCGTGTTCTTTGGACCGATTTATCGTTTCCTCACTTATTCTGTTCAATTGCACATAAATACTATTTAGGACAAAAGCGTTCTTGGTCTGATGAAAAGTATATTTGGGCATTGCAAAATATCATTGCACTTGAAGATTCTAAGGAAGAATTTTTACAAAATTTTTCTGATATTTACCATGAAATCAAGAGCAATAGTGGGGGGAAATAAAATGAAGCCGGAACTGGAAGAGATAGTGATTCCTATTTTAGATTTAGAGAAATTTGTGTTTTCTCCACCAGGACCAATGGGATGGGCATTGTCCGAGTATGAGCAACAAAAAAATATTGTACTAAATGAATCTTCTGTACTAGAGAATTTAGTGATTATTAAAGAAATAGAATTAGTAGAGTTACCCAAAAATGGATTGATAGAGCTAGAAAAGAAAATCCCGCCAAAAACTACAAAAATTGATGAAATAAATGATGATGGGATTCAAAATGTAATAGAGCTAGAAGAGCGAAACCAGGAACAAAATGAGGTCATTTTAACTGAAATAGAAAAGCCGAAAGTAAAAGTCAAAATTATTCCTCACGATCAACCATTAAAAAGTCCATGGCTAGCAGTAGAGTTACCCAAAAATGGATTGATAGTGCTAGAAAAGAAAACCCCGCCAAAAACTACAAAAATTGATGAAATAAATGATGAAGGGATTCAAAATGTAATAAAGCTAGAAGAGCGAAACCAGGGACAAAATGAGGTCATTTTAACTGAAATAGAAAAGCCGAAAGTAAAAGTCAAAATTATTCCTCACGATCAACCATTAAAAAGTCCATGGCTAGCAGTAGAGTTACCCAAAAATGGATTGATAGTGCTAGAAAAGAAAACCCCGCCAAAAACTACAAAAATTGATGAAATAAATGATGAAGGGATTCAAAATGTAATAAAGCTAGAAGAGCGAAACCAGGGACAAAATGAGGTCATTTTAACTGAAATAGAAAAGCCGAAAGTAAAAGTCAAAATTATTCCTCACGATCAATCATTAAAAAGTCCATGGCTAGCGAAATTAGTAAAGAACGCTAAGGAAAACGAATAATGAAAATTCCGCAAATATATTAATCTTTTCATATTCTTTCAACATAGTATATATAAATCTATATCGAAGGAGTTAGGTAAATGGCCGATGTGAAAAGAGCAAAAATAAAACTAGATGTTGAGAATGGCTTTAGTGTTAATTCGGATGAGGATATACAGGAAGTTCTAAAATCTCTAGCTGAAATGATTCAATCTGGCACACATAATGGTGTAGAGGTTGAAATTCAATATCTTGATGAAACAGAAGTTATCTTTACAGAAGAAGAAGACGAAGAAGACGAAAAAGAAGACGAAGAAGACGAAGAAGACGAAGAAGACGAAGAAGACGAAGAAGACGA
>NZ_PCNZ01000080.1 GCF_002975175.1 Bacillus sp. MYb209 | reverse complement strand
TGTCTTAGGACTAATTCGTTAGCTATCAAAAGTAACGACTAACCGAGAAGCCCCCCACTTCAGACAGTCCGTTAGGACGTTAAGTGGCGGGTAGTTCACATCTTGTTTTTCTGAAAAAGCAATCCCATTTGAAGGTATATATTTTGTTTTCCCCACAAGAGAAAGGAAAAATTACCGACGAGAACTACGAGCCCTGTGTGACGAAACAAACGATAGGACATGTATGAACATATGTACATATTTATTATTGAAGTTATTAATAATAAAATGTATTATAGAAAAGCGCAATTTATAATTCAAGTAAGTAGGACTATGTATTCGAAATAAATGAAACATTCTGAAATGATATTATTATCTAAAAAGAGAGGTGAAATTAATAGAAACAGTACATAATAAATGGTATAAATTGTATAGTTTAAATGGCTTTTACAGTAGAGAAGAAGCTTTTAAGAAGGGTATACACTAAGAAAGAAATATTGCTCTATATAGGAAAAATCCAAAGGCACTTTATACAAAAGATAAGGGAACTTAATAAAGATTCGTTTTGTGATGAAAGTGAATTGAAGATTAGATGAGGAATAATAGAATTTCCTAGTGGTGAAAGTTATTCTGAAAAGAAGGTAAAAGAGATAAAATCTTTTTTGATTTTAAGGCATACCCCATTTGAAAATGAAACATCTTTAGTATGCTATAGAGGGCAGTTTAATTTGAAAATTATAAATAAGGGAAGAAGAGGCTTAATTGTTAATAAGCTTTCCACAGGAGATCTAATGTGGACATAAATGGAATCACATTTGAATAAAATCGAAGGTTTCTTAAGCACAGAAACTTATCAATCTTTAATTTATTAAACTATTTTTGAATAACATATGTCAGATACTTGAAAAAGCACAAATTTTATTATTTTTATATGGAATTCTGTATGGGAAGTGTAGTTCTTTTTTATTATTTAATAAAAATATTAAGATTCACAGGAACAATGCATAAAGATTAGAGGCGAAAATAAACACGGAGGTTTGAAAAATGGGACAAGGAAGCAGGTTTCAAGAAAAACAACAAAATCGTCGTAAAAAGGGGATATTTAATATCGCATTTAGTGTGGTATTAGTGACAGTTTGTATAGTGACATATCAGTTGTTTTTCACGTCTGATACATCAAAGAAAGCAATTGCTCAAGAAAAGAAAGCAACAAAGATAGAAGAGAAGAAGAAGGAAGATAAAGAAGCGGCAAAGATAGTAGAAAAGAAGAACGAAGATAAAGAAGAAGCAAAGATAGTAGAAAAGAAGAACGAAGATAAAGAAGCGGCAAAGATAGTAGAAAAGAAGAAGGAAGATAAAGAAGCGGCAAAGATAGTAGAAAAGAAGAACGAAGATAAAGAAGAAGCAAAGATAGTAGAAAAGAAGAACGAAGATAAAGAAGCGGCAAAGATAGTAGAAAAGAAGAAGGAAGATAAAGAAGCGGCAAAGATAGTAGAAAAGAAGAACGAAGATAAAGAAGCGGCACAGTTAGAAGAGAAACAAAAAGCAGAAGAATCTGTAAAAACGAATGGAAATGAAAATAAAGAGGGAGAAAAAACGATATCTCAAGAAAAGGGTTCTCAAACTAATCCTTCTTGGAAGCCAATTGGTACAGAGCAAGGAGCAAAACCTGCAATGAAATTTAAAGAAGGAACAGTAGATTGGAATGAGATGAAAAAAGCAATTTCCTATGCTGTTGATGTTCCAGAGAGCCAATTGATTTTCGATTTTATTGGGAATAATGGCAATAATAAAGCCTACGGTAATGTACGAGATAAGCAAAGTAATAAAAAATATAAGGTTGATATTGATTGGATAGAGAATCAGGGTTGGAAACCAGCATCTGTTCAAGTGGTAAAATAAATAAGAGAAATGTAAATGTTCCCCTCTCTCGTTGTGAGGGACTAAGCTATTATTGTCCAGATAAGATAAACCTGGTGGAAATGATGGAGGAAAGAGGAGTATCATTTGCTCACACAACGATTATGCGCTGGGTTCATCAATATGGGCCTCAATTAGAAGAGAAAGTACGACATCATCTTAAGCCAACAAATGACTCGTGGAGAGTCGATGAAACATATATCAAAATAAAAGGTCAATGGATGTATTTATATCGTGCTGTAGATTCCGAAGGGAACACCATTGATTTTTATCTAAGTAAATCAAGAGATAAACAAGCAGCCAAGCGCTTTTTCAAGAAAGCCTTGGCTTTTTCGTATATTTCTAAACCTCGTGTGATAACAGTAGATAAAAACCCTGCCTATCCTGTAGCGATTCAAGAGTTGAAAGAAGAGAAATATATGCCTGAAGGCATACAACTAAGGCAAGTTAGATATCTCAATAATATAGTGGAACAAGATCATCGTTTTATGAAGAAACGTGTGCACTCTATGTTAGGGTTCAAGTCATTTAAAACAGCAACCTCTATATTGAGTGGTATTGAAGCCATGCATATGATAATAAAGAGACAGATTGGTTTACAGAATCAGTCTGTCCAAAATCAGAAAGAGTTTATCCACCAAGTGTTTGGACTTATAGCATAAAATACGATTTCACTAGGAATCTACTATTATCCGCGTTCTTCTTCATATATTTGCACCAGAACCATAAAAATCATGGTTAGTTAAATTGGTTTGATTTTATATGGAGCCAAAACCTCTAAACATTTATTTTATAATTATATAAATAATTCAAATATCCCCAAAGTTTGATATAATGATATAGTTATTAATAGCAATTAGGGGGACATACAGCATGAACTATACAAATATGCCAAAAGGAAGAGGAATGGTTAAGCGGACTCCATTTGCTGGTATTCGTAAGATTGTAAAAAAGCAGACAAAAGTGGAGCGCCCTACATTAACCCAAGACGAACAAGAACTTATTGAAGACATGTTATTATGTTCATTTCTTTCTGAAGAGAAGAAATTGATTACTTATTATAGAGAGGGTCATTTGCTTACTAGATATATGACTGTAACTGACATAAATCCGATAAAAAATTTCATAACTTGTACTGATGCATCTTATAACAGAATTTTCCTTAAATTTATGGATATAATTGATGTGAGATAAAAAACATACTGTTTTTCAAATGTAGCTGGGAATAAAAATGACATAATTTTGTATTCTAGGTTAAATACAGATAGAGAAAAAATAGGAGTTCTTGTGAGAGTTAGCAAGATAAAGGCTGTTTGTTTATGTTTTAGACTGTCTGTTATGATTATCGGATGGACAAATACAAAAGAGGAACAGAACGCAATTGAGAAAGCTAGGGAAACACTGGAAGATAGAGAACGTAAGAAGCAAGAAGCGGAGCAACAAGAGAAGGAACTTCAAAAGGTAAAGGAGGAAAAATATTGAATAAGAAAAAAAGATAAATATTGCCATTTTTACAATTTTATTATTAATAATAGGATACATAGGTTCTGGTGCAAAAAATCTCTTAAACTTGGATATACTGATATTACTACTCTAGAAAAGGTGTGTGATTAGTATGGAAAAGGAAAATTTGTTCAAATGGAAGCATTATCAGCCGGAACTAATCTTATTAGCAGTAAGGTGGTACCTACGGTACAATTTGAGCTTTCGTAACCTGGTGGAAATGATGGAGGAAAGAGGATTATCAATTGCTCACACAACGATTATGCGCTGGGTTCATCAATATGGGCCTCAATTAGAAGAGAAAGTACGACATCATCTTAAGCCAACAAATGACTCGTGGAGAGTCGATGAAACATATATCAAAATAAAAGGTCAATGGATGTATTTATATCGTGCTGTAGATTCCGAAGGGAACACCATTGATTTTTATCTAAGTAAATCAAGAGATAAACAAGCAGCCAAGCGCTTTTTCAAGAAAGCCTTGGCTTTTTCGTATATTTCTAAACCTCGTGTGATAACAGTAGATAAAAACCCTGCCTATCCTGTAGCGATTCAAGAGTTGAAAGAAGAGAAATATATGCCTGAAGGCATACAACTAAGGCAAGTTAGATATCTTAATAATATAGTGGAACAAGATCATCGTTTTATGAAGAAACGTGTGCACTCTATGTTAGGGTTCAAGTCATTTAAAACAGCAACCTCTATATTGAGTGGTATTGAAGCCATGCATATGATAATAAAGAGACAGATTGGTTTACAGAATCAGTCTGTCCAAAATCAGAAAGAGTTTATCCACCAAGTGTTTGGACTTATAGCATAAAATACGATTTCACTAGGAATCTACTATTATCCGCGTTCTTCTTCATATATTTGCACCAGAACCCAACGTAGAGTATATAGCCAACAGAAAGAGTTTGTAGAAGATCAATATGTAACGGAGAATCACGCTATAATGATGTGCGAACCATTATTAGCCTGTAATTCAGAAAAATCCCAATCCAGGTTACTTTCAAGACGGAAGAATAAAGAAAGGTATGCAGTAAATTCAGTTAGATATGGAGAAGTTGCTGCATTCCATGCAGCCAGGACAAACCTATGATATAACAGATGCTTATGTAGGGATGAGTGACAAAGTACAGACTCATGTTATTGTTCATCGACTTACAGAAAAACAACAAAAAAACGTCTACAAGATCAAGCTGTTCGAGAGAAAAAGAAAGGAATGACGTATTCTCCTCGCTTTGTTTTGCAAAAGTTTAGCTTACTTTTAAAAACTTTGCAACAGAACCGAATTACTACTTACGCCAACATGATTTTATTGTTATATTTAAAATATACGGATTTGAAAAATTATCAATAAGAACAATTATTAGTAATAGGAGGTTTTATTATCAAAGGAAAACATCGTAACATTACCCTCGCAATATTAGGACTATATTCCGTTCTGATTCTCTACTTTATGTTTCTTGGTTTTGATAGATTGGGATTAAAATATATTAACCATGAATATGAATTCCAGTTAATTCCGAGTAGTATTCCTTTGAGCTTGCCAAATATGGTAGATAGGGAAGATTTTAATCTATGGTTTTTTAATTTTGGAAATTTAACAGCATTCATACCTTTCGGGGTATTAATTCCTATGTTATATCGTTGTAGCTTTATTAGATTTATTACTTCATTCTGTATTTCTATTCTTATACTAGAAGTCCTACAAATGGTTACTTTTCTTGGTGGCTTTGACATTGATGATGTAATTGTGAATGCAATGGGTGCTACAATAGGATTTTGTGCATATAAAATAGGATTTCGCTCTAATAATACTTTGAAAAACTTTATTATTACAGGTGTAACAGCACTTATCTTGACATTAGGAGTACTTGTAGTTGTAGGCGAAATTAATAAATCATTAGAAAAAGAACAACAATCCCTAAAAAAAGGAACCGTTATAGCGCTAAATCAACTGACAGAAAGTACTGGATATGTACCGAAAGTTAACAATTCGACTAGCTTTGAAGTGGCTCATAAAAAAATTGAACCTAAATTAAATATGTATAGTAGTAAAGGGACAAATTCTCAGCAATTTAAATACTTGTTAAAAGGTAAGTATGCAAAACTTTCGGGATATCTCGGTATCCCTGATAGTGCTAGCAAACATTCCGGTAAGATAATTATTTCTATTGATGGAAAAGATGTACAAACCATTCGATTCTCTGAAGAAAGCATATCTACATCCACAAGTTCTTTTAAGATAGAGTTGGCTAAAGCAAATGAACTTAGTATTAAATTTATTGATACAGATGCATTGCTATGGGATGTCAAGCTTACAGAATGGAAAAAATAATGAATTGAATTCCACTAGTTTAGATACTAGTGGATTATTTTATATGTTCAAATATCTAATTGAACAATTCTAGCCCTGCCAAAAGTGTTTATGAAAGGATCTATGTTTAATATCTAACTCGGATGAATCCTTTCTAGTTTCTTTATTTATCATACTTTGAATGTATACTTTTATTGATTGTTTTAGAGAGTATAGATAAAAATATTGACTATCGAAATATCCGGTTCTGGTGCAAAAAGATAATAAATAAAAAAGAATCAAGGATTCCTAACGGAAT
>NZ_PCNZ01000079.1 GCF_002975175.1 Bacillus sp. MYb209 | reverse complement strand
ATGGCTGGGCACTAGATGTTGAAAAAGAAACAAAACAAGTTCAACAAGCCTTTGAAAAAGGTGAAAAATCGCTTTCTGCTTCTAATATTCACGGAAATGGTTGGAAGCATGAAGGTATCGGTTATGAAACAACATCGAATAATGGCATCGGAGACACGTATGCGGAAGTTTCAATTGCAGAGCAACTAATTTGGATTTACAAAGATAGCAAATTAGCAGTCACAACAAATGTAGTTTCAGGTAAACATAGCACGAGTGAAGATACATCACCGGGTGTGTGGTATATCCTCTATAAACGATCACCGTACACACTCAAAGGTAGCGCAGTAGGTAAACCTGATTATTCCGTTAAGGTAGATTACTGGGCTCCGTTCACAAACGGCGGACAAGGTTTCCACGATGCCGGCTGGCGGATAAACTGGGCAAATAATGCCTATTTAACTGGAGGTTCAGGCGGATGTGTCAATCTCCCTCCTAGTATTGCGAAAACTGTGTATGATAATCTCAGTACTCATGAACCGGTTATCGTGTACTAGTAAATAGCAATCTCGCGTGCGGGGTGGAAAAACAGTTATATACGTTAATGTAAATACATAAAATCATAATCTCATGACTTGTAAAAAAAAGAGCATTACGTGGTGAGTTGTTAAAAAGAACCTAATAGGGGTCACCATACATCGCTATCAAGCTAAGGTTTTGCACTATCCATAAAGCAAAAAAGACGTTATCCTTTCTGTAGAATTATAGGAAAGGATGGCGTTTTTTATGAATTTTTCGATTCTTGAAGAACTTCAACCGATTGCTGAAGAATTGCAACGATAAATGTCTCCTCATGTCCTAGAATACCTAGCTAAAGAAAAAGGATTCGTTCAGCGAAAGTGTAAATATCGAGCAAAGGAGTTAGTTGCTTTATGTGTATGGCTTAGCCAACAGGTTGCAAGTACATCACTCACACAATTATATAGCTATCTTGAAGTATCTACAGGTGTTCTTATCAGCCCTGAGGAACCACTTAGCTTCCGAAGGTGAGTAATTTTATACACAATTAAGTGAACGTTTTTGTACATAGATTAGTTGACATTTATATAGGTTTCATCCATTTCCAAAGATAGTTGTGCTCTTTTGCTTTTTTTCTTCCAAATTTGATGGATAAGATTTCTATATTCACAATGTCAGTCCTTTATACGTTTGTAATAACGTATAAAAAAGTGTACTTTTTGACACACAGCATATAACTTTTTAATTAATTAAGCATATTCCCCTTTTTCGGGGGGATGAGCAAAAACACCTAATGTGAACTACTCGCCACTTAGCAAAGCTTGAAGTGGGAGCTTCTCAGTTCCACGACGAAAGTAACCTTTCGTCTCCCTGAGCGTTACTTCGGGGTGTTCCACCCCTAGATGTCCAACGCTTGGACGCTCTCTTGGTACGGTTGATATTTTACGCAGGAACCGAATGGCTTGGTTTTCGCACTCTATTTTCTTCCTGCAACCTCCTATATCAAGTTATCAAAGAACTTCATATAGCTAGTTTATCAAAAGTTTTTGGCTATGCCAAACCAAAATTCATCTCCCACCTACCGTTGGGCTATCGCCCTTCACACGCTTGAGGAAGGAGAATTCTTTCGGTAAATTCGTTAAAAATTTTCACAACAGAACCAGATAACGTGATAAAGTGTTAGTTACTGTGCATGTAATTATAAAAAAGAGAGCCTTCCCAAATGATGTTTGTAATAGTTTAGCTTATACGATTTTAGGAAATTAATAGCAATTTATACCGCTATTATTAACCTAATTTCCAAGAAATAGAGGTGATTGTAGGTGACTAAACCTTTTAAAAAAAATAGTCGTTATATGGTCGGATTGGACAGTCTAAGGGGCATAGCTATACTAGGTGTTATTTTGTATCATATTAATTTTAATTGGATGCCTGGAGGATTTTTAGGGGTTACTGTATTTTTTGTACTCTCAGGTTATTTAATTACAGATATTCTAGCAATGGAGTGGAAGAGAAATAAGAGAATTGATTTGAAGAAATTCTGGCTTAGTAGGGCAAGGAGATTGCTTCCAGGAATGTTTGTTATGCTCGTTATAACGTTGGCATGGATTACGATTTTTCATAGCTCTTTACTTGAAAAAATGCGTGGAGATTCATTAGCGGCGTTATTTTATGTTAGTAACTGGTGGTATATTTATCATAAATTATCTTACTTTGATAATTTTAACCAGCTTTCTCCATTGAATCATTTTTGGTCGTTAGCAGTTGAGGAACAATTCTATGTTGTCTGGCCGTTTATCATTAGTTTAGGATTTTACCACATAAAAAAACAATCCCGTATGATTTTATTGATTTGTCTGGGAGCTGTTTCTTCAGCTTTAGCGATGGCAATTTTGTATGAACCTGGAGTTGATCCGAGCAGAATTTATTATGGCACAGATACGAGGGCCTTTTCTTTACTTATTGGAGCGGCACTTGCCTTAATTTGGCCAAGCAATAGGCTTGCAAATAAAATTATTCCGAAGGCGCGTCTCATTCTTGATGTAGTGGGAGGAACTGCTCTTATTATTATTTTGGTTATGTTTTGGAAGACTAATCAATATGATCCGTTTCTATACAATGGAGGAATGATTCTCTTATCAATTGCAACAGCATTGTTAGTGGCAAATCTTGCTCATCCAGCGAGCCGTATCGCTCAATTTTTACGATTTAGACCTTTACGTTGGATAGGGATAAGGTCGTATGGCATATATCTTTGGCATTATCCAATTCTTACATTGACGACTCCAAAAGTAAATGCTGGAGATTTTTCACTAATAAGAGCAATTCTTCAATTTCTTCTGATTATAATGATTGCGCAAATTTCATGGAAGTATATTGAAAAACCAATCCGACAAGGTGCGCTCCGAAATATTCAGTTTAAGAATTTAAGACTTCAAAATGTCGCTTTAGGTGTTAAGTTGGCTTTAATTTGTGCAGTATTCGTTTCGTCGATAGCCGTCTTTGGGTTATCAAAAGTTAGTAAGGCTAAGGAGAATCCTCAACTAGATAAGGTGGAAGCAGTGCAAACACAACCGGCGAAACATCCAGTTGTAGTTCGGGAAAATCCAACTCAAGAGACGCCCAAAAATCAAGAAGAATTAAAAGAAGTAGATTCTGCGCAACCTAAAAGTTCTCCCAACGTTACAGCGATAGGCGATTCCGTTATGATTGATATTGCTCCATATTTAAAAAATGCTTTTCCTGATATTAGGATTGATGCACAAATTGGTCGCCAGCTATCAAAAGCGATTCCTGTAGTTGAACAGTTAAAGAATGAAGGGAATTTAGGAAACTATGTCATTATTGGGTTAGGTACAAATGGAGCCTTTACTACGGAGCAACTTGTATCATTAATAGCATTAATTGGAAATGAACGTAAAATGATATTTATTAATACGAGGGTACCACGTCCGTGGGAATCAATCGTGAATGAGAGATTGAAAGTGACAGTATCTAAATATCCGAATATAACTCTAGTCGATTGGTATGCAGCAAGTGCTGGAAAGGGAGACTACTTTGCACCTGATGGTGTGCATTTAACCAAAGTAGGTGCAGAAGCATACGCAGCACTTGTAGCCAAAGCGGTGAATCAATAATTAGATATGTTTTATTAACTTCTTTTGCAAAATTAACTGAAATGTAAAAGATATATGGTTGAGGAAAACAAATTTTTTGCAGTCATCAATAATTTCTGTAATTCATTATACGTCGAAAAAGCGAAGTTTGGTTGAAGACTCTGTCTTTTTTATACAGGGCATGAATGGTTTCGATGCCTTTTACTATACGTGAGGCATGACGAATGTTTTGAAATCCTGCGGATTTGGAAAAAGTGTCTGTCGCTTTACATGTCTATGGTCCTGTTCTGTGAGATTATTTATAGGAAGGAAGAATGTAACTTCCTAACTTTAAAAATAAGCCCAAAGAATTATTTAATTCTTTGGGCTTATTTTTGGTTCTGGTGCAAAAACTATAAGATTTATGTAAATAATCTCTGAAACTTGGACATACTGATACTAGTACTCTAAAAAAGGACGTGATCAGTATGGAAAAGCAAAATCTATTCAAGTGGAAACATTATCAGCCTGAACTAATCTTATTAACAGTAAGGTGGTACCTACGGTACAATTTGAGCTTCCGTAACCTGGTGGAAATGATGGAGGAAAGAGGATTATCCATTGCTCACACAACGATTATGCGCTGGGTTCATCAATATGGACCTCAATTAGAAGAGAAAGTACGACATCATCTTAAATCAACAAATGATTCATGGAGGGTCGATGAAACCTATATTAAAGTAAAAGAGCAATGGATGTATTTATATCGTGCCGTTGATTCAGAAGGGAATACCATTGATTTTCATCTAAGTAAATCAAGAGATAAACAAGCCGCCAAGTGCTTTTTCAAGAAAGCCCTGGCTTTTTCGTACGTTTCTAAACCTCGCGTGATAACAGTAGATAAAAACCCTGCCTATCCTGTAGCAATTCAAGCGTTGAAAGAAGAAAAACATATGCCTGAAGGCATAAAGCTAAGACAAGTTAGATATCTCAATAATATAGTGGAACAAGATCATCGTTTTATTAAGAAACGTGTGCGTTCTATGTTAGGGTTCAAGTCTGTTGGCACAGCTACATCCATTCTTGCAGGAGTAGAAGTCATGCATATGATTAAAAAAGAACAGATTGATTTACGGGATCAGTCTGTTCAAAATCAGAAAGAATTCATCCATCAAATGTTTGGGCTAACAGCATAAAATACAATTCCGCTCGAAATATATGCGCTATATTCTCTTTTATTTTATCTTTGCACCAGAACCACAAATTTCCTGACTGTTTAAAAAAAGGATTCTTATATGGTATTCTTGAGGAAAGGGGATGAGGATATATGGATATGACAAAAGAAATTGAAAAGATCATTGTTGATAGTGAAGAACTTTCATTTATTGAAGCTAAAACTTTGAATTATCAGAAGCAAATGTCTACTGCAGCTGGGTTTATTATTAGAACTGACGAAAGAGTTAAAAAGTACTATGATGCTCTTTGGTCACGAGAACAGGTATTAGTGGAGGTTCACTATGGGGATGGTTCACTTAACTACAAGCTTACTAATATTATAGCTGTCAAAGATGGCATGAATGGACAATACGAATATCATTTCTTTGGTGGATAGGGAAATACCTCTTGAATTAGTTCGGTGAATCCGAAATTGGAACACAATATGAATTTAAGAAGGGCGAAATAAAAAATGCAAAAAAATGAGTTAAAACTGAAATTAGTACAAGAAAACATTCCATCAGATTTATATAGTGTGAACTTTCAAAAAGAGAATAACCATTGAGCATAAAAATAAACTTCCTCAAATATATGAAGATGTGAAAAATCAATTTTAGGTTGGAAACGATAATGATTAATTGATTCTAAAGATTAGTTTACATAATAATATTATGAATATAAATAACAGGTACATAACTTTAGATATGTGATTCCTTTTTATACTTTTATCGGTTTCTGACAGAAGACTCCTTCCTCAAAAATGTGAAGGCGTGAAACACCAATTTTAAGTGGGAGATGAATGTAAGTAGGCGTAAGCCTACGTTTTTTGTATACTGTAGATATCCTATAAAAAGGTGAGGTGCAACCTATGTTAGTAAGTAAAACATATAAATTTCGTATCTATCCGAATAAGAAACAAGAAATATTAATTGCTAAAACGATTGGTTGCAGTCACTTTGTATTCAATCATTTTCTTGCTCTTTGGAATGACATCTATAAAGAAACAGATACAGGATTAACCTATCCTTTTTGCTCTGCCGAGCTCATTCAATTAAAAAAGCAACAAGATATGCTTTGATTAGTTAAATATTGTGTTTACTTGAAAATAACATTCTATATTAAATTCTCTTATATCAAGACTAAAAATAACATCTTCAGCAACACCCTATTCTAATTCATATCCTATTCTTTTAACGGATTACCCGAAAGAATTCTCCTTCCTCAAGCGTGCGCAGGGCGTAGC
>NZ_PCNZ01000078.1 GCF_002975175.1 Bacillus sp. MYb209 | reverse complement strand
TACATAAATCTAGTATGTATTACGTAGCAATTGTAGAAATGGCTTGTTTATAGACTAGCTGTTGCTTACTATAAATTGTGTCTAAACGTACAATTTTCTTTTTTTGATATGGTGACCCCCAATTAGGAATTACCGCGAGGTGCTGAATATGGTTTCTTACTTTATTCAGTTGTTACAAATATAGTTTCATTCGGCTCGGAAAATTGATACAGTTTCCTTGCGAACTTTAAAATATCTTCTTCGCTACCAGTTAACATTTTGAAGTCTTTCTCCATGTGTTGCCCATCTTTTTTTAAAGAAGATAATTCTTGCTTTGCCTTACCAATCATGATTTGTTTTTTTTTAATACTATCTTGTTGTTTATTAAGGGAGTATTGTGCACAAAAGATCACAGGTAATATAAAAGCTAAAGCAGCTATAACACGGCGCCTTATTTTTTTATTATTAACTTGGTACTTATTAGGGTTCACTTGCTGTGATGGTATTTTGGGGTTCGATTGTTCTGATAATACTTTTGGGATGTTTCCCATTAAAAAGGCCTCCATTACTGATTGTAGAATTTAAATCGTTTGAAAGTATTATATATGTTCAATGGAAACTTTGAAACTATTTTAGTGAAAATAAGTTTTATAAAGTTGAAACAAAATCGTTATTGGATATCTTTGCCCATTCCCTCGAAATGGGGGAATAGCAAGCGAACTATAAACAAACCCCTTATAAATAAAGGGTTTTAACTACTTTTAATAATCTACATGTCAAAACATATACATTTTAATTGACATATTTCAAATAAGCATAATTTGTATTTTTGAAATGAAAAATTCTAGATTTTTAGCTATGTCATATAGTGTACTTTTTGACATAGTGCATAAATTTAGCTAATTCCCCCTTTTCGGGGATTTGGGCAAAAACAACCAAATTACTTTTGTCTTAGAGCTCCACGTCTACGTTCATAGCGCGGCCCACGAATTCCCATTAAATTAGTCAATCCTCTCACTCCTTCGTACGAAACAGTTTTACTGTCCATTTTTGAGCGTTTTCATTAATTTAATACCTTATTACATTCAGAAAACTGCTCAAATGTGAATTGTACCTATATAATTTCAGTTGCGATAGGTAAGACTTTGAAGTTATCTCCATCTTTTCCCCCGCTTAACACTGTACGTGCGACTTTCACCGCGTACAGCGTCCCATCTTATCCTTTTATACTAAAGAAACCAGATTACAAACAATGTTGTACTCACCGATGTATTAATTCCCCTTTCTTACGAAAAGTCCCATCATCTTACTCGATCCTGTGAGTTACATCTAGTTAGTTTAGTTTTCAAAGAACAAGACTAGGAACTATCCCTCCACATTTGTTACATGCTTCGTCGGTACTGTGTCCCCACCTTCACAAGAATAAAGTAATTTCGGTTCATTAGAACCTTATATACACCTGTCTGTTAGTAGACGTTAGTGACAGTTTCTTGCTTACCACGTTCCGATTGACTTAGCTATACATATATCCTTAGGTGCTTGCTTTAAGCCTGCTATCTTTACATCCTCATCGTTAGATGTTCCAAATTTCATATCCTTTACTCTTACTTTTCGGTAGATAACGTCGTCATTGACGACATACACATTTCTAATGTATTAATAATTTAGACCCGTACATTCGCAAGTTCGCCAGTCCGTTTTTTTGGACATTCTCACCATAGATAGTTTGTAGCATCCCGACCTATCCATTACCATATGATTTCTCACTTAGGTTTTGTTCAGCCGACTTCACCTAGCTTCATACAATTTGTGACTACTATCACGCCTTGCATGTAGGAGTATCAGATAAGTAGTTTCAGCTCAACCTGACGGCTTTCATTCCTACTTTCAATCAATCAGTTGTTGTTATCAAATTGATAACCCTCCTATTTCGTGTTTGCACACTTATGAGGAAACGTGTCGCACAAAGGATTATTTTGTTAAAAAAATTCATTTTAATTTATAACCACTGTCTTTTTCTTATATTTTCCATTAAAATTTAATAGAACTATTTCGATAACAAAGGAGCAACCTATGAAGCATAATATAAATCTATGGTCCTTTATTTTTTCATTCGTTTGCATTGCCTTTTTTCTTTTATATCTTGAAGTATGCACACCTGAAATGAATGCATCTTTTATAAACGTCGTTTATTTTCACCCTTTATTTTTTGTACTCATTTTTTCAATAGGAACTTTTTTTGCTGGTATGAAAGGATTCTCTAAAGTAGATAATTGGATTTCAATGCTTAGAAGCATAGTAACAGTTCTACTAACACTTTTATTATCAGTGTTTTTAACACTAACTTTGATTGTGGGCTATGCATTAAGTTAAACGTATCTCTTCACGAATAAAACTCGATATTCCGTCAATACTGTAGATAACCTAGTTGGAACAAGACCTCCATTAGGTGAGCAGTTAGCTTTTGCTAGCTGCTCTTGTTTTCTGCAATTGGTTACATTTACCTGATGTTTTTAACGTAATATTACGTTAAAATTTAAAAGAATAAAATATATTGAGCTGTTATACCATTACCCTAGGAAACTAGGGTTTTTATTTCTACAAAATGAAATTTTTATTAAAACGATACTTCTTTATTTCTCAATATAAAGACTCTATAATTTTCACTAACAATCATGTAATATATAAGCAAAGAGTAAGGTAAGAGTTACTCTTTGCCATTTTAGGAGAGGATTTGCTATACATAGCAGGTCCTCTTTTGTTTTGATAAACTCTCACTAGTTGCGATAGGTAAAACTTTGAAGGGTTCTGGTGCAAAAATAAAATAAAAAAGAATAAAGTGCATATATACCTAACAGAATTGTATTTTATGCTACCAGTCCAAACAATTGATGGATGAATTCTTTCTGATTTTGAACAGACTGGTCCCGTAAATCAATCTGTTCTTTTTTGATCATATGCATGGCTTCAACACCACTCAATATAGAAGTTGCTGTTTTAAATGACTTGAATCCCAACATAGAACGCACGCGTTTCTTAATAAAACGATGATCTTGTTCCACTATATTATTAAGATATCTAACTTGCCTTAGTTGTATGCCTTCAGGCATATGGTTCTCTTCTTTCAACTCTTGCATCGCTACAGGATAGGCAGGGTTCTTATCTACTGTTATCACACGAGGTCTAGACACGTACGAAAAAGCCAAGGCTTTCTTGAAAAAGCGCTTGGCTGCTTGTTTATCTCTTGATTTACTTAGATAAAAATCAATGGTGTTCCCTTCGGAATCTACAGCACGATATAAATACATCCATTGACCTTTTATTTTGATATATGTTTCATCGACTCTCCACGAGTCATTTGTTGGCTTAAGATGATGTCGTACTTTCTCTTCTAATTGAGGCCCATATTGATGAACCCAGCGCATAATCGTTGTGTGAGCAATGGATAATCCTCTTTCCTCCATCATTTCCACCAGGTTACGAAAGCTCAAATTGTACCGTAGGTACCACCTTACTGTTAATAAGATTAGTTCAGGCTGATAATGCTTCCATTTGAACAAATTCTCCTTTTCCATACTGATCACACACCTTTTGTAGAGTAGTAATATCAGTATGTCCAAGTTTAAGAGATTTTTTGCACCAGAACCCAAAAGTCTTTCATTGATTTGAAAGGCTTGGAAATTTCTAAACTACACTTATCAAACTCAAATTATAGTATTTACTCTCAGGATGACCCTTGAACTCAATAGTCGTTTCCGTTTTACTTGATCCCGCTATTTGCGGTCAGTAAGACTTCCACATCAAGATTCAGAGAGAAACAAAGAAGATAGGTGGGGGATGAAGCCCCCACCGTTGGAAGTTTCACTTTATAACATACATAACTTTTGCCATGTATAAGTGTATTTTGTTATTTGTTATTCACGTACGTATCAAACCATAAATGAATATATCCAGCTGTAATACGCTGTGCTTCCATTAAACGTTTTCCTGTTACCGGTGTTACTTCAGCACGCCATTTGTCAGCAGAGTCTTGTGATACCGCTGCTTTTAGGAACCAATTTTTCGTATTGTCATTAACAATTGATGGAAAATCAGCTTTTGCTGCTGATGCTGATGCATGAACCCACTCTTCTGGATTTGCACTTTGCCAATTCCAATAGCCATTTCCATCCGTTACTTTGTAATTGTCTTTCACTGTATCAACGAAGTTTTCATATTTTGAGTGAAAGCCAAATGGATGCGAAATGTTAGTAAAGTTTGCTGCATGCATTGGTTGGTTGACATCCCCTAAATAATGAAGTGACAATCCTAAATAAAAGAATGCATTTTTCATATCTTTATTTTGATAAGCTTCACCAGCTAATTTAAAATACTTTGCTCCTGTTTGCTTTGCTTGTTTAGCAAATGGAATATACGTTTTTCCTGAATCAGGATCATAGAAGTGTGAAGCGAATGTGGAATGATCATAGTATGGGTTTTTATAATCCGCAGAGTAAATACCTTCCTCTAGATTAGTACGCCATTCATTTAATAGAGCTGTCTCATTTTGCTTCACTACAGTCGTATTTTGGGACATAATATCAATAGCTCTGTTGACAATCCATAAATGAGAACTTACTCCTTCATTATGTATAGATTCTGCTGACCATCTTTGAGCAATAGGTGGATCAAATTGCCCATCATTTTCATGTGCGAACGCCACGCTCTGAACAGGCGCTGTTAAAGCAATGACAGAAGCTATAGCAAAAATTTTTCTTTTCATAAATATTCCTCCATTTGATATATAATTTAACTTTCCTTCATAGCGCTTTCTCTTACCTTACCGGAAGACACGTTAAATGCTAATAAGTACAGTTATATAAAGCCGAATGTAACAAATACCCTATTGTAAAGGTACCAATTCATAACCAGATTGATATGGCGGCGCAGAACTTCCCCATAGTTTATCTTGATTTGAAAATGGTTGCTCTGAAGTCTCTAGCTCGAAATATGATGTAACTCCATACTCAGAATTTTGTGGATCTGCATTGTACCAATCAGTAGGTCTTCCCATTTTATCTCTAAGATAATCAGTTTTACCTGTTATTAAATTGATTTCCTTTGCATTTTGTTCCTGAACTGTTAACGTACTTTTTGATTGATCGCTAAAATAAATCCAGCCGCGATTCCCTGCATTGACATATTTTTTAATTCCTCCTGCCTCAGCATTTGGTCCCCCAATCCACATTGACATAGTAACTGGCGTATTATGTCTTATATATCCATCACTTTCTACCCCATCTGGAGTTTCAAAATTGATAGGTGTACCATAGTACTCATTACCTTTTGCATCCTTATGAGTCTCAGCAGTACCATAATAAGATTTATCTTTATACTGCATTACATAATGCCAACCCGCAAACTTCTCATAAGTTACTCCAAGTCTCTTCTCACCTACACCTGCATAAGCAGCATACCGAGGCTTACCATCCCAAATTTTACGTACCATTATATAATCTTTAGATGTCTTGACTGGATCCCCATAAATATCCAGTATACGATTGTCCTCAGCTGCATAAGCAGAATTTGTAGGAAAAACAGTAACTATCAAACTAAATATGAATGCCAAGAATGTAAGTATAGGTAGTTTTCTTTTAATCAACATGTCTTAATATCTCCTTATTTTCACTAATGGTTTTACTCCCTGCGCGCATCGTCTACTAGTGGACAAGCCTCATCCTAGCTAACAAATCTTTCATTTCTCTTTCATAAATGTTACAAAAGTCTTTCAAAGGTCTGACGTATTTGTTGGTGAAACTAGCACACAAAGAAGGAAACCTGCATGTTCATTGGCTTTATCATCAATCTATTTAAGTATATATAAAAATTATATAAAAATATGCAATATTGCATATCAGAATGTATTGATATTAACGTAAGCGCTTACTATAATAAAAGCATAAAGATGTACCACATCTTAATACATAAAAAGAGGAGGAAATAACATGGAAATCGCAATGGCAGTTTTAAAATTTATAGGTGGAGTACTTCCATTCGTACAAGAGCTTTTAAAAGCATTTATGTAAGTTTATTATTCCGCAATTATTTATAAAAATTATC
>NZ_PCNZ01000077.1 GCF_002975175.1 Bacillus sp. MYb209 | reverse complement strand
GTCGTGGAACTGAGAAGCTCCCACTTCAAGCTTTGCTAAGTGGCGAGTAGTTCACGAGCGTCTATTCGCACTGTATATCATTAAAATTTCCCCCTTGCTTCCTACATTCATAAACCATAAATTCACTATTCCTCCCAAAAGGATTTTTATTGTAATCACCATAAAAATTTTTTATATTGAATCCTTCTATTTCTAAGAGATACTGCATTTCGGATGGTAAAGTATATTTTGAAAGAAATCTAAAATTTTTTTCACTTAAGAAATTATCTGCTATGTCATAAACCTCAAAATAACAAGTGGTTTCAATTATTTGCTTATAATGATCTGCTTTTACGACATCCCATGATTTAACTTTATAATTTTTAAAATTCTCCCCTTTAATAGGACTATTTCCTCCATCACTCACTCTCTTAGAATAAGGAAGAATAGTTGGAGGTGTAATAATATCGAAAACAAAAATCCCGCCTTCTTTTAATAGTAATTTAATATTTCTAAGAGCTAATTTTTGTTGTGACGATGTAAGTAAATATTCAAATACACCACCAGACATAAATATAAAATCAAATTTTCTTTCAGACTTAAAATCTGTAGCAGAAGAAACCTTAAATTCTATTTTATCCTTAATATTTGGCATCTCATCTAACTTCTTACTAGCTTTTTCAATCATTCCTGCTGATATATCAACACTAGTTACATTAGCGCCTTTTTCAGCGAGAATAAAAGATAATCTACCAGTACCGCACCCCAAATCTAAAACTTCATCATTTGGTTTTACCAAACCACTGTAAAAATCAAAAATACCATCAGGTTCTGGGATGATAATGTCGTATAATTCAGAAATTTCATCGTATTGTTGCTGCATTGTTTTCCTCCTTAATGTATTTCTTTTTCATATCCCCTATAAAAGGCAATCTGCCAAAATATGAGATAGAAAGCAGTTAAATAACCGTATTTTTTTTTGATATACTTATATGAGTTAATAATCGATCTCGATTTATTTTTAGGTTCATAATAACCATTTTTTTGTTGTAAAACCCCACGTGCATGACCTACCCCATAATTAAATGAACTTTTCAAATCTTGCTTAATGGTTAACTCTGGATGAATAATTCTTGCATTATCATCATATAAAATCTTAAGACTTGCAGAGTTAACTCTAATATCAAAATCATAATCCTCTGTCCAAGATAAATTCTCATCAAAATAATATCCATTTACCTTCGCTAAGATTCCTTTATTAAATGCCAATGGAGGTGAATATGCATTTTTTTTGCAAGTATGTATATGTCTTGCACGTGCAATGATTTTTCCAATTTTGCTGTTAAAGGAAAACATCACCCTTCCTTTAGCCAAAGATCCTGCATCTAATAATTTATATAATTTATTGATGGTACCTGGCATAAAAACACAATCTGAATCCATAATTAACACATTATCTTTACTAGAAATTTCAATTCCATAATTATAAGCTTTTGCTAAATTAGGTGTAGGTAATTCCCCAATTACTGCATCGCTAGAATATGCGATTTTTTTTACTTCTTCTGTTGCACCATTTAAGACAACGACAACCTCTACATTTTCATCAATACTTTTTAAACACTTTTCCAATCTAATATCGTTATAAGCTGGTATTACAATTGTTAGATTCAACATATCTACTCACCTTATTTAAACAATTATCCATACTATTCAAAACTTCATCTAAACAATAAAATTCTCCTGAATCCTTTAACTCGACTAATTTACCTTTATTATTTCTATATGTTTCTATATCTGGGGTTAAAAGAAAAGCAATTCCTAGATCCTTACAAATATCTTTAATTGCAGGAGCCATTGAATATTTTTTTACCGGTATACCATATTGTACTACTACATCGTATGAATTTGATTCTAGGTATCTTCTAATTCTTTGTATCAATATATCCCTATATTCTTTCATTAATGCTTCGTAATTTACTGGATCCTCAATATCTTCCATCCAATCGTACGCACAAAAAGTAGGATTCATTTGGTATTCATATGGTATAATTCCCGCATTTGATAGAATAATTGGATGAACCATTGGGTATTTATTTGTAACTTGTCTAATTTTTTTACCAATATATGAAAAGTCATATGGTTTAGCCCAAGAACAAACTTGTAAAAAAGCAATTCTTTTCCCCTGAGGCTTTTCGTAATAATCCCCACAAAAATATTCCTGCCATGTATTGAACTCTTCATGATGAATATACTTTGAGCAAGCCCCTCGTTTAAAAATTGTTTCCTCTTTTATTAAATCTAATAGTATATATTCTGGGTAGTAAGGATAACTTTTTTTATTAAGTACCAAATCCTTTATCCCTTCATCTTGTAGATTAGAATAATTTCTATTTCTCAAAATCTCTCCTCCTTTATTTAAGAATCAAAAATGAACCTAATAAAAGGGCATCCAACTCTGATCCATAAAATGACCTAATAGCATCACTTGGGTTACATATAATTGGTTCTTTTCCTACATTAAACGATGTATTCATAACTGCAGGAATTCCTGTTTTCTGGTAAAAGTTATAGATTGTTTCATAATAATCAGAATTCATAGCCCTCGTAACTACTTGAGCCCTTGTTGATCCATCAACATGAACTATTGCTGGAACTAAATGATGTACCTCTTCTTTAACAGTAGAATTTAACAGCATATAAGGGTTGTTTATTTTTTCTTCTAATACTACAGAAGCGTTTTCATCTATGATGCTAGGGGCCAATGGTCTCCATTGCTCTCTTTTCTTAATAGTATTTACTTTATTTAACATATCCCTCCTCTGAGGGTTAGCTATTATGCTTCTATTTCCTAAAGCTCTAGGACCGAATTCCATCTTTCCAGAAAATCTTCCTATTATCTTATTTTGAATTAATAACTCGGAACATCTATCATATTTATTAGAACCTAATTCTATATATGATAGATTATATTTTTTTAATATATTTAAGATACTAGAATCAGGAAATTCCGGACCGGAATATACATGATCTTCGGTGAACATAGGCGCTATACCATTTTCGGCAAGAAACCATGCAGCTGCTCCAATACTTACCCCACTATCTGAAGCACCTGGTTGAATGTACAAACTATCCACTTCTGGTAAATCAGCTATAATTCTATTAGCTATACAATTTAATGCTACTCCTCCCGAAAGACACAAATTATCTATTCCAGTTAGATTAATAGCTTTTTTTACAAGCTTAACAATTGCTCTTTCCAAGGCTGCCTGACCTGAGGCTGCAATATTTTTATATTCCATTACTGATGAATTCATTAATAGTATTGAATCTATTGGATTATATTCATATTTACTATAATTAGGAGCTACCTTTGTTATACTATTAATAACTTTTATCCAATCTTTTAATACCGAAAAATATTTACCATTCATACTAACTATATTTTTATTTGGTTTCAAAGGATTTTCCAGTATATCAGGAAATTCAAATGTTTCTTCCCCATATGAAGATAGGCCCATTAACTTCCCTTCATTATGCCTCCCTAAACCTGAAAATACAGTTAATGCTTCATAAAAAATACCTAAAGAATGTTCCAACGGGTATTTTTCTAGTACTTCTATTATATTACCTTTTCCTTTTGCTATCGTTATTGACTCTTCTTCTCCACTTCCATCAATAACTATTATGGTAGCTTCATTGAATCCCGAACTAAAGAACGCACCAGAAGCATGTGCCAAATGATGAGAACACATATGAATTTGAGGATCTTTATCCCTCTTAAAAATTCTCTTCGGAAAAATTTTTTCAAGACAATCATCTTTGTTAAGCTTCTTTGAATACTTCTCAAAATATAATTGTTCTACATCCCAGCCCATAACAATATGATCTACTTCATTTGGAGTAATTTCAGCTTCCTTTAAACAATACGCTATTGAATTATATGGAATTTTATCTAATGCCTTTTTTTGACGAATAAATCTTTCCTCTTCAGCTGCAGCTATTAATTTACCATTATAAAATAAACACGCACTTGCATCATGAATATCAAAGTCCCACCCATTGACTCCTAAAACATACATTATTTTACCTCGCAGTTATTTTATATTTTTCTTCTAATCTCATAATATTCTTGCGGAAAAAGGGTTGGTTTATCTATTAATCGTACAAAAACTAACATATCTGTTTGAATATACAAATTATGATATGTATCTTTAGAAAAACCAATGCCATCTAAGTCCTTTTTTATTAATTCTTCATCAATGTAAGGCTCTTCAGCCACTTTATAAGAACTTAAATCGTGAATAATTTCTTTTAAATAAAAACCTAAAGATGTCAAGAAATTCTGCAAATAAACCACCCTATTACCTAATCTTTTAACACTTATATTTAAAAAAATTAAATCACCCTTTTGACCTTTTAATAATTCATTAGCTCTATTTAACCACAAATCTAGCCCTCTACCATCATCTATAGGGTCACAATGTATTGCATCATACTTATTCCTTAAATCTTCCATAACTTCATTTCTAACATCAAAATTATAAAACTCAATATCGTTGTTTGTATGTTTAAAATATTCAATCAGTTCTTCATCGATATCTCCTACACCTATTTCTCTGTTTTTATATTGTTTAAGGGCCAAACTTGTATAATCATCATCTCCGCAAAAAAAGATATTTTTATTAGATGATAACTCTTGATTTATTATTTCAGCTCTCCTCAACGAACTATCCCAAGTAGCTTTAAATTGAGCATATTTTTTTTTGTTTATTTTATTCTCATATCCTGTATTACGAAGAGGGGTTGGTTCATATAAAATACTACTTGTTAACTCTTGTGAAAACCTTATTTTATTTTCTATAATTTCAACTAAATTTCTTTCTTTTAATACTTTTAATAATCTTAAAGCCAAACTTAAAGTCCCAGTTATTTTGACTAGATCATCTAAAGTATCTACAGTATTAATGGACTTCCAAATTAAAAATTCGAATTGTTTTTCACTAATTTCATACCATTTTTTCCAAAAATTCAAAAGTACCCCTCTCTTTTTTAATTTTGGTACTTTATCTAACTCTTCTTCATAGTCTAATTCAATAAATTTTTCATATAATAAAATAATCTTATTTTCTTTCATACTGTATACCCTACCTTAAAAAAAGTTACATATACAGTTAAACTGCATATGTAACCTCCTTATTTTAAAACTTAACCTAATGTCTTGCCTGCACGAATTAGTAAATCCTCTTCATCTAATTCAAGATCTTCAAGCTCTAGCATTTCTTCATGAATATATTCCTTTTCCATTTCACATTCCCCCTTATATAGATAATTGTGTAATTCAAATATTTGCAACAGAGCTGCACCACCAATATTATCATATAAAGTGGAATTTTCTGATTAATAAAAAAATATATTTATGGATAAATTTTATTCAGAAAATTAAGTAAAATATTTCCTGATAAAACAATACTAGGAATAATTATGGGTATTTATATTATTATAATTTATATATTAGGATTTTTTCAAAAAACTAGTATAGAGCCTTTTTTTAGAGATTTTTGTCGATTTTTTTATTTATAAATTTTTCAAAAAATGTTTATTTTCGGGGGTTATTGGGGATGTCTAATTTGTGGGGGCACGACATTTTTAGGAGAAAACAAGGAGGAATAATGTAGTTAGCGTTTTAAATGTGTTTTCTCCAAACTGTCCTAGGGGTAGGGCGGTTTTTTATTTTGTTTTGATTCCTTTTCCCCAGCATTTATAGATAGGGATAATTGGCATTAATTCGATGATGTCAACCTTCCATTCTGGCGGTTCACCTTAAAAACGACTATCCACTTCATAATGTTCAAATCTACATAAGTACTTGTTTCCTTCTAAATCATTGCAATATGTTGGTTCGAGACATGGAAACATCTCAATTCCCCTTTCTTGATGCTTTCGAGCATCGGAATATCCAGGAACCCATTTGCTAGGTGGGGGATATTATCGGATTGCTGAATATTCCGAAAAGAAAAAGCTTGTCTTTGTTCACATATTCGTAACATCCTTATATAAAGTTTTTTAAAATCATGTGTTAAACTTACTACAGTCCAAGAAATTCTTATAAAATCGACAACTCGATGATCTTAGTACTGCCCTGCATCCCCTGCAGGGCTTCCCTCATTTAGCTATAGTTATATACTTGTATGTTTCTTCAACCGGTTCTGGTGCAAAAATAAAATAAAAAAGAATAAAGTGCATATATACCTAACAGAATTGTATTTTATGCTACCAGTCCAAACAATTGATGGATGAATTCTT
>NZ_PCNZ01000076.1 GCF_002975175.1 Bacillus sp. MYb209 | reverse complement strand
ATGATGGCAGAGAGGTCACACCCGTTCCCATACCGAACACGGAAGTTAAGCTCTCTAGCGCCGATGGTAGTTGGGACCTTGTCCCTGTGAGAGTAGGACGTCGCCAAGCAACTTTAAGACGAGTCAGAATGACTCGTCTTTTTTGTGTATAATAAAATTGTTATTTATTATATCTTCACTTTGTTTTTTACATCGATAAGCTCAAAACGTTCACAAACAAGCAGCATATCTTCAGAAAAACTAAGGCCAAGTTCATTCAGTTCCTTCGTAAGGAACTGAACATGGGTGTCTCTCCAGTAATTATAAGTGCTATCGCCTTCACCTTCAGCGATAGCGAATTCTTCAGTTACTTCATTCATTGGTGTTACAGTTACTTCTATTGTTTTAATAATTGCTACTGGTTCATCCTGGCTATTGAGTATAATACTATAATCATTAGTTGTCGGTAGCGGTTCGTTTTCCAATTCATAAAAAATATATCCAGAACATGTTGCAGTTTTTATGCCATCAATTACTAATTGAGCGAGATAATCAGGAGAATCACCGAATTGCCAAGCAGTAACAGATCTTGGTTTTTCGTTCTTTCCCCAATAAGTATCCCAATAGGTTTGTGCTAATGGATTCATTTGTATTGTTACCTCACTTTAGTTAAATTTAATTCTATTTAACCCGCTATTATACCCCCATATTAATAGACTGGATGCTTAGTTTCCGAATTGTTTCGCATAATTGATTCCATTTAGGAAAGTTCTCTAATAAATGTGCAAACTGCTTTTGTAAATAGTGTTCAGCCTCTTTACAGGCTTTACTCGTTTCTTCTAATAGTTGATAAAGTATAGCTTCATAAAAAAGTAATTAAAGTATAACTGGCTACTTGTTGCTGTTTGAACAGTATACCTATCTTTATTAGCATGCTAATATAAGCAAGTTGGAGGGGAGAACGAGTTCATTGGGAATGAATTCAGTTAGTTCATAGTTATTATGCAGTCTATTTGTAATGTGGGCTGCCCTAAAGTTAGGGTCAATACCTGATGGTGTATCGCCTACATGTACTTCTCTTCCATAAATATAGAGACAAGGAAGGAGTTTGCCAGCAGTTCCTGTATAAATATAGCGTTGGTTATCTCCATCATATAAAGGTGTTGTAAAATCATTATTAATAGCCAAACGATACTGTAATTGTTTTTTTTGCTTCAATCTTTCAAATTCGGTTAAAGCAGAGATAATTCCGCGATGCTCACCCTCTTCATCTGCATTGAATAAGAGGAGTAGGTTTCCTTCTAGTAAATGAATATATTCTGAGAAGTATAATAAAGAAGTTACTTTACTTGCCTAAATAAAAGACATAATGACGTATCATAGGATTAAGAACGTTTGTTCTGCTCTAGTGTAATCATTCATTTGTGGCAACTATTTTCTTCCTAGTATATATGTTTCTAAAACAGAAATGCTATTGCTCGTTAGGGCTGAAAGTAGAATTGTTAACCTTGCATACCGTAATGAAGTGGTTTTGTAGTAAAGAATATTCAGTTTTTTAATCTATCCTCAACTATGACATATTGAAGTGAGTAATACTAGAGAGAAAGTAAACAAAAAACCGATATTCAACTTAGAATATCGGTTTAATAATACTTATATAAAGCTATAGCAATACGGAAAGTGTAAATACAATGGCTAACAAAATACGGTAATATGCAAAAGGTTTTAAACCTATCTTTTCTAAAAGCTTCAGGAAAGTTACTACCGCTAGCATTGCTACTATAAAAGAGGTAATGAATCCTATAGCAAACATAGGAATGTCATCTGCACTTAAATACTTCCAACTTTTTAATAAGTCTAACCCTGTAGCCCCGACCATTACAGGAAGGGCAATGAGAAAAGAGAACTCAGATGCAGCTTTATAATTTACTTTCGCTAATAGCCCTCCAGAAATAGTAGAGCCAGCTCTAGAGAAGCCAGGATATACTGCTAAGCATTGAAATAATCCAATTGTTAATGCTTGACGGTATGTTAAATCATCTAGTGAAAAAGAGGTTGCCTCTACCTTTTTTACTTCTGCAAAAATCATAAGAATTGCTCCTGCTACAAGTCCAATTACGACAGTATACGGTTGAAATAAGTATGTTTTAATAACATCATGTAGTAGTAAACCAGCAACTACTGCTGGAAATACGCCAAGAAATACATGGAATGCGTTGAATTTTTTCTCTTTCCGTAGAAGAGGTTTAATATTACATAAAGAAACAAGGCGTTTATGATACAAAATAGCAATAGCTAAAATTGCTCCTAACTGTATGACAATTTCAAACGTTTTTGCTCTTTCTCCTTCAAAACCTAATAAATGTCCGACTAATATAAGATGGCCAGTAGAAGAGATAGGTAAAAATTCAGCTAATCCTTCTACAATACCGAGTATGAAGGCAATAATGGTATCGCTCATAGTTTCACTCCTATAAATTAATGAATATCTACTCTTTTAAAATAGAATAGTGTTGTAATAAATCCGAAAATAGCTGTTGCTACAATGATGATATAAGAATACTCTGGTGGATAAGTCGGTTGTAATTCGTTATTTGCTATATCTAGAGTAGCAGTCCATGGGAATAGGTCTTTATGTTTTGAATTGACGATCATAAGGTTAGTCATCGTTATAACGATTGTTAATATAATAGGTGGTACATAGGTCTTCATTACAAGAGTTAGTAGTACAATAGGTGAAGACAAGAGAAAGAGAAGTCCACCACATATTGAAAACTTTACGAGAGAGCCTAAAAGTAAGGTGATACTAAATCCAGGGAAGCTACCTATTAGCCCTAATAATAAAGTTAGCGCCCAAGCGACTAAAGTTAGCATCATTATCCAAAGAAATAGAAGGATAAATTTACTTATAATAAAGCTAATACGTGATACTGGGATAGTTAGCAAATTTTTTAATGTATCTTCCGTGTATTCACGGGTAAATAGATAAGCGATCACAACTCCATATAAGGGGAATCCTATAACTAAAGTAGTATACAAGTTAACTTCAGTGAATAATTGATGAAACAAAATGGTGGGGGTAGGCTGTTTTGTTTTTATATGTATATAAGAAGCTACAACTACTAGAAAAGGTGCGACACCTGCCCCGATAATACTAATCAAAAACATATTAGAGCGTTTTAATTTTAATAGTTCTGTATAGAGTAGATTAACCAATTGTGCCACCTCCAACTAGTTTGGTGAAATAATCTTCTAGTCTATCTTCGCTCATCATAATTTTTAATACTTCAACATCATTACGAACTAACGTTCTATTGATATGTCCTTGCTGTCCAAAGTGAGAATAAACACGAATATTTCCTTCATCATGTACCTCATAATCAAAAATTTGAAAATGATTTTCTAATAGCATCGCAGCTTTATTATCATTATTTACCTGGAATTCTATGTACTTACGATTGGCTTTACGCAGTGTATCAAGAGAAACTTCTTCTAATAACCTTCCTTCATGAATAATTCCCATACGATCGACTAGTTGTTCCACCTCAGCTAATATATGACTAGAAATGAGTATCGTTATATTTCTGTCTTGAGCTAAAGATTTAATGAGTTTTCGCATTTCTTTAATACCGATTGGATCTAGTCCGTTAGTTGGTTCATCTAGTATGAGTAGTTCAGGATAATGGAGAAGAGCACGTGCAATTCCTAAGCGTTGCTTCATTCCTAAAGAGTATTTTCCTACTAGTTTTTTTGTTTCGTGCTGCAAGCCTACAATTTCTAATGCTTCTTCAATTGCATTCCTTTTGTGAACTCCAATTATCTTTGCATTAATTAATAAATTCTCTCTTGCAGTTAAGTTTTCATAAAATCCTGGGACTTCAACGATAGAACCAATTCTTCTTAAAATGTCTTTTTGATTCCAAAGTAAATCCTCACCGAATATTTCTATATTTCCACTTGTAGGTTTTATAAGACTAAGCAGCATACGGATTGTAGTTGTTTTACCAGCGCCGTTACGCCCTATGAATCCATAAATCTCTCCTTGCTGTACATTTATATTTAGATTATCTACTGACTTTTGGGTCCCATAAACTTTAGTAAGATTTGTCGTTTTTATAATTGTATTTATAGGGGGCACCTACTTTCTATAAGTTCTTAATTACATAATAAAAAGGAAGGTTTAACTGCATATTAATCATTTCTTAACTATTTCTTAAAAGTAGTGTGTTTTGGGACGGAAAAACCAAAAGTAGTTCGTTCCCGGGGAATACTGTCAACCCATATACGCCCACCATTTTTTTCAACGAGGGCTTTAGAAATAGAAAGTCCGAGGCCACTACCACCGTAAGAAGGATTTCTTGATTGTTCGCTGCGGTACATCCGCTTAAATACGTTTTGTAAATCATGTTTTGGAATACCGGGTCCCTTGTCCCAAATAAGAAGCTCATATCCTGTATTGGTTTCTAATAGTTCGACTCCTACTATTTTCCCAGCTTTTCCGTGATGGATAGCGTTTTTTATTAGATTACCTATAATTCGTATAAGGCTAAGGTGATCTGCAATAATAGGAGAAGTAGATTCTGGTATGAGAACTTGTAGTTCAATGTTATGTTTTGATAGCTCGGGTAAAAATTCGATTAATACTTCTCTAGTAACTTCAGAAAAATCGAGTTCTTCTTCTTTTAATGGAAATTCATCAGCATCTAGCTTGGCCATATTAAAGATTTCATCGACCAGATGTTTTAAGTCATTCGATTTCTTATATAGTATTTCAAGATATTCTTGCTTTTCTACTTCAGAAGCAGCGACATCATCTTTTAAAGCATCAATATATCCAATAATAGAAGTAAGTGGTGTTCGGATATCATGTGAGATATTAGATAAAAGTTGTTTTCTAGCTTCTTGGGATTTCCTCGCTTCGATCTGACCCTTTTCTAATGCAGTTATTAATTCGTTTATTGAAAATACGATATTATTTAGTGAACGGTCGTTATTTGTGAATAGCCTCGTTTGTAAATTCCCTTTAAGTGCACGGCTTAATTTAGTAACCATCGATTCGTTGCTTTGAATAAAGTGAACTCTTGAAAAGAAAAGATATATTGTAATTATGATAAGAGCAATAAATAAAGATATTTTTACATGGTATCCCTTATCTATATTTAAAAGCCCGCAAATGATAAGTTGTAATGAAATAAGAAAGAGGATCTTATCATTTTTCAACCTTTTCACCTACAAACTTATAACCGATTCCCCATACAGTCTGAATGAATTTTGGATTGGAAGAATCGATTTCTATTTTCTTTCTAAGCTTTCTAATATGCACCATAACTGTATTATCATCTTCTATATAATTATCGTCCCATACATTCCGAAAGAGTTGTGTTTTCGTAAATACTTGCTCTGGGTTTGAAGCGAAGAATTTTAATAGTTCAAGTTCTTTTCCAGTTAAGCTGATTTCTTTTCCATTCGTATGGACTGTGTATTTTTTAAAATCGATAGTTAGTCCTTTAAATGTTAAAGCTGATTTCTCTTGTACGTTAGTGTTACTTCCAAGAACTAAAAAACGTCGCATAAGAGCTTTTACTCTTGCAACCACTTCGTGAATACTGAAAGGTTTCGTAATATAATCATCAGCACCTATGCTTAAGCCCAAAATCTTATCAACTTCGTGATCTTTAGCAGTTAGCATTAATATAGGAATGTTGGTAGTATCTCTAAGTTTTCTGCACACTTCGATACCATCTACTTTCGGCATCATAAGATCTAATATAACGAGGTTGTAGTTATTTTGGTTAAATAAGCACAACGCTTCTTCACCATTAATTGCAGTATCTACCATATATAATTCTCGCTCTAAATATCTTTTTAATAAGTCTCGAATTTCTTTATCGTCATCTGCTATAAGAATACGTATATCTTTCATATCGTCACCTGTTTCTAATAGAATGTTATTGATATTACAATTTGATAAACAAAGGGGAATAGGGAGCGGTAATAAAAAATAAAGCAACTTTCTAATTATATACTATTAATTGTTAAAATAAGGTTGCTAGTTTAGCTGAAAATAATCAATCGTATGAGTTCGGTAAGATGGGGGAAGTGAGTCCTTTGAAATAGAGAAGTACCTAAATTGAATAGTATTTAGAAGAATAGATTGGTAAAGAAAAGTAGACGATGGTTTCTATTTTAATGAAATCTTTGTAGGTCCTTATCTAGAGTTAAAAGAGTGCAAAGGTACTAAATTAAATTTATTTGTAAAAAGGTGTTGACGATTAGAGTATTGAGGTGTAATATAGGACAAGTCGCCGATAGCAACAACGCAGAAAGCGACAAAAGAAA
>NZ_PCNZ01000075.1 GCF_002975175.1 Bacillus sp. MYb209 | reverse complement strand
CTCGCTTATCTAATTCGGGACCATATTGATGAACCCATCGCATGATAGTTGTATGAGCCAGGGGTAGCCCGCGTTCTTCCATCATTTCGACTAAATCACGAAAACTGAGGTTGTACCGTAGGTACCATCTCACGGTTAATAAAATAATATCCGGTTGATAATGTTTCCACTTGAATAGATTTTGCTTTTCCATACCAATCACATCCTTTTTTAGAGTACTAGTATCAGTATGTCCAAGTCTGAAAGACTTTTTTTAGATATTTTGAAGTTTTTGCACCAGAACCCAGCTACACTACTATAGGTGTTTGGCACTTGTAAGCATAAATCAGTGACCATAGATATATTCCTTCAAGGATGGAATTTATTTTCTGATAATAATTGCTTAACATGGATTTAACGCACAACTATTTATAATAATGAAAATGAGGTGATTAAGGTATGAGAATTCTTGTTGTTGAAGATGAGTTGGATTTACAGGAAGCTATCGCTGAGGGACTTAGAATAGAAGGGTATGCGGTTGATACCTGTAGTAATGGTGAAGATGCTTATGAACTGGCGTACGTTGAAAATTATGACTTAATAATACTTGACTTAAATCTTCCGAAAATGGACGGATTAAAGGTTTTAGAAAAGTTAAGAGAAGAAAATAAAGAATTAAAAGTCTTAATCCTTAGTGCAAGAAGTAGCGTAAATGACAAAGTTAAAGGTTTAGATATTGGTGCGAATGATTATTTAACTAAACCATTTGCCTTTGCGGAATTGGAAGCAAGAATAAGAAATTTATTAAGGCGAAAATTTGTGCAGGAAAATAGCCTTTTATCTTGCGGTAATATAAATATTGATTTATCAAAGCGCACCGCATTTGTGGGTAAAAAAGAACTGATACTCACAAAAAAAGAATTCGCATTGCTTGAATACTTTCTGCTTAATCAAGAACGAGTTGTTAGTCAAGAAGAATTGATTGAACACATTTGGGATGGAAATGCCGATAGCTTTAGTGGTGCTATTCGAGTTCATATAGCTACATTACGAAAAAAAATGAAAGCTCTTTTAGATTATGATCCGATACGTACAAAGATTGGTGAGGGTTATTTTATTACTAAAAATGATGGTGACGCTTGATGTTTAAAAAAATTCCAATTCGGCTGCGACTTACTGCAATGATGATAATTTTATTAATGATTTGTTGTATAGGGCTTACATTAATTTTAAATTTTTATGCTGGTATAATGGCAACAAGAATTGATGCAGCCTCTGTATTACCTGCACTAGAAGTTGGTGAAGATAGCAATGTTATTGACAATCACCAAACGCCACCAAATGTCATGATGCCTATACTAACTGAAGATGCAGAAAAAGCAAGAACGGATTTTCAGTTTGAAAGTGTTTTTTATATGCTTTTAGTCATTTTCGGTGGTGGTGTATTGACATACTATGCATCGGGCAAAGTGTTAAAACCACTGGATACACTAAATAGTCAAATTAAGAATAGGACTGTGCATAATCTATCAGAAATGATGAACATTCCACCAACCAATGATGAAATAGCTGAGCTAACGCAGTCTTTTAATGAAATGACGGATAAGCTAAACGATGCTTTTATGATGCAAAGTCGCTTTTCTGCAAATGCGGCCCATGAACTCCGAACGCCACTTGCGGTTTTAAAAACAAAGCTTGATGTATTTAAAAAGAAAAACGCACATTCTACAGAAGAATATGATGCACTCATTAACGTTTTTGAAAAGCAAACACAACGATTATCTGAGCTTGTATTTACCCTTTTGGATATGACAAATATGAATGATGGATTTGAGGATGGAACCATCTGCTTGAAGGATGTTTTTGAAGATATTGTTTCCGAACTTTCTCATATTGCTGATGAACAAGAGGTTAAACTATATTTGGATTGCGCTGATAGTGTTGTTTACGGAAATACAGATTTACTTTATCGAGCGTTTTATAACCTTGTTGAAAATGGTATTAAATACAATATCGACGGTGGTAAGGTAATGATTAAAGTTAAATCGGATAAAAAGCAGGTAATGGTTGAAATTAAAGACACGGGAATTGGTATCCCCGATGAGGAAAAAAAGAATATATTTGAGCCGTTTTACCGAGTGGATAAATCACGCTCTCGTGAATGGGGTGGCTCAGGCTTGGGACTTTCCATTGTGCAAAATATCATAACCAAGCAAAATGGAAACATCGTAGTTACGGATAATGAGAACGGCGGTACTTGTTTCGAAATTACACTTGGTAAAATAAAATAAGAAAATGAAAAAGGCTTTGAATGGTTGTTGAACCTGTTTATTTAAAGCCTTTTTTTGTGAATTTTTAAGAAGTGTTTCTCTTAACAAGGATTTAACATGGATTTTTATATACTGGTAACATCAAATAGAAAGGATGCAGGCAAGCAGGCTCAATTGTAATATTATAGAATCTATCTATCGTATGGTAGAGGTTAAAAACATTCTAGGAGGAATTTAATATGAAGAAAAAATTAACAATTGCTACACTTGTGCTAGGGTTATCTGTTGTTGGAGGATCTGCATATGCTGCGAGCAACAACGACATGTGGGAAAATACTAAGTCCAGTGAAACTGTCAACTTAGAAGAAATGGCTAAAGAAAAAGGGATCACGTTAGATGAACTAACTGCTCAGCTTGAAAAAGAAGGAAAGCTGACAAAAGCTGCTGAAACAACTGTGGCTACCGAAATAGCGGCAGATTCAAAATCCAGTGAAACTGTCAACTTAGAAGAAATGGCTAAAGAAAAAGGGGTCACGTTAGATGAACTGATTGCTCAGCTTGAAAAAGAAGGAAAGCTGACAAAAGCTGCTGAAACAACAGAGGCCAAGCAAGTAGAAACAAGCAATAAATAATATATAGAGTAACTGGAGCTGTCACAAAAGTAAACTTCTGCTAAGAGGGAGCTTTTGAAACAGCTCTGTTGTTCGTGAGAAGAGAAAAAAATATGGAGATCAAGAGTACAAACTAACCGTTATCGGTATTTATAATGCGGGGTATGATGATTTCTTTGAATAGCAAGAAAGTGGAATCCATCTTATATGAGGTGGTCTTTTTTATTCGTAAGGTGTCATATACAATTATACCATGTGCCAAGATCGAGCTGCATAGTATCAAAAATTCAGACCCAATAGGTTCTATTTGTCATGTACATTTTTATCATGTATGGGTTAGTCTAGTGAAAAAATAATTAATATTCATCTACAGTTGGCTGTAATGAGTTCTTAAGTTGATGGATATGTATGGTGACCCCTAACGTAGGAAAATCGGCTTTTTCTTTTCCAAAAAATGTCTTAGCGTGGGTTTTATGCCATTTGGTTGGCGGGACCCCATCGCTATCAAGCTAAGCTTAAGTAAAATTCTGTTCAACTAGATTTTTTCTGTTTTCTAAAAAATCGATACCAATTATTTAAAAATCTGCATACTAAATAAACCCTAACGGGCTTCATTTTTTTAATTAAGCTACATGATTGTGAGTAACGAAACAATTGTACACGACTCTCAATATATCAAAGACTGTTTTCTTCTCATATCGATGAGATTTCCTTCCATTTTTCTGTAAAAAATTGAACACACGAAGCAAGATTTTTGATAGTTCTTGAGTGTCTTTTTGTAGAGCTTGATAAAGAAGTAAAAAGTAATCCTTGATAATATAAATCGCTTTATATTCGCTTAGTTCTCGTTTCTTCTTGGTGAGGAGTAATTGACGCATTTGAAACATAGTAGAGGAACAAAGAAGGATGCTAATCAATTGTCCATATAAATGACACTCTAGCCGTTCTAATTTTACAGAATTACAGTGATGAATACGAAAAAATGATTTCCATGTTTTAAATATCAATTCAATTTGCCATCGTAAAGAGTAAAAATCGTATACTTGTTCCTTTGGTAGATATTCCGAAGGGATATTCGTAATGTAAAAGTTAATTGCGCTGAGACGCTTACTGCGTTCTTTATAGGTAATTTGCTTTTTATGTTCTTTAGAAGCTAAATCCTTTTGTCTACGTTTCATTTGCGTGTCAGTTAATTTATACAGAATAAGTCTTGCAGGAAGCTTTTGATACATTCCAATATAAATCTCAGGAATCTCATATGTTTCTCCAGACTGTAATTGATCAATAAATTGCTCCATATCTAGTTGGACGTACTCAGAGTGCTTTTTTATTGTTCCATTTTGAAAGTATTCAGGCTCTTTATTCTTCTGATATATAAGAGTATTGAGCTTTAATCGTGAAATAAAATAAGCTCCACACTCGTCTATCGCGCGTAGGTCTTTTAAATCGAAATATCCTAAATCACGTATACATACATCGTGCGGTTGAAGGGACGTTAAGCAAGTAGAACCATACGTTTTGTCATTGTGCTTTCCAGGTCCTACATGAACATGTAAAAACTGACCACTAAGCAAATCGTACTCTAATTGAATTTTTACACCAGCACTATGACCGCTACCTCCTGAACCTTGATATGTAGAAGCGAATTTATCTGGAACCTGAAAATGTGTAGAATCCAATACTCGAATACGTTGAAAATAGTTTGTATACAAAGTTGGAATCTCGCTAGAAGAACAAAATTGTTTGTGAAGTAAATGTGCTAAGAGTTGTTGTAAAAACTGTACAGACCGAGAATTAAAACGTTGATTAAGTCCTTCCGGACTCATAGAAATACCTGTATTAGCTTCTAATCGACTACATAATTGTGTTAATGAAGTATGAGCTATGTTTTGGCTCAGCCAAACACATAAAGCCACTAAATCTTCTGCACGATATTTGCTTCTTCGTTGAACAAACCTTACCTCTCTAGCTAAATGTTCTAAAGCATGCGATGACATGTATTGATACAATTCTTGAGAAAGCAATTCTAATTCATCAGAAACTGATAAATTCATAAAAACCACCATCCTTTTTGTGTATTTCTATAAAAATGATAGCGTTTTTGTCATTATGAAGACACAAATTTATTTTACTTTGATAGCAATGTAAGATAATCCTATGTATTAGGTTATGTTTAGTTTTAGTGTGTAGTTCTTCTTTTGGTATTATGATAAAAGAACATTTTATCTAAAAATTTGTATTTTACAATGTACACACAAGAGTGTTATAGAGTATAATTAATATAATCTTTCAAATGAGGTGAAGTGGATGTCTTTCCGTATTGTTCGAAGTAATTAGTTTTCGGGTTGGATAAAACGCGTACCAGCCATCAAGGGAGAAGTGTGCCCTTTTTTGGAAATATAAGCTTTGAATCTGTTTCGGTAGTCACCCATTATTATTAAATCAAGGCACGTGATTATTTTATTAACTAGTCTTATAACCTTAGTTTTTACACTCTTTTGGAAGGTGGATATACAAAATGAATGAATTAGATTACAAAAATTTTTATGATAAAGTTGGAAAATCAAATGGATGGGATTTTAGTAAACTTAAATACGTAACTGAAGGTGCTACGTGGGAGTTTTATGAAGAAGTAATAGAAAGATGCAAACCCTCAAGTGTTTTGCTGGATATTGGTACAGGTGGGGGAGAGAATATATTAAAAATTGCATCGGCAGCTTCATGTATAATTGGGATTGATAATTCAAGTGGAATGATAGAAACAGCACAGTCTAACTTGGAAAAAGAACGTGTGTCAAACGTTCAAATTTTTAAAATGGAGTCCGAAGATTTGACATTCCCGAATTCCTTTTTTGATATTGTGTCTAGTTGTCATGCGCCTTTTGTGGCGGCAGAAGTAGCAAGAGTAATAAAAAAGGATGGTATCTTTTTAACGCAGCAAGTCAGCGAACATGATAAATTGAACTTAAAAGAAGCGTTTGGAAGAGGGCAATGCTCAGGAGAAAAAGACGGCACATTAAAAGAAAAATATGTCCGAGAATTGAAGCGCGTGGGCTTTGCTGATGTGCAAACCTTAGAGTATGATGCTATAGATTATTATCAAACACCTGAAGACCTCATTTTCCTACTAAATCACACACCTATCATACCAAGATTTGGTGAAGAGAAAGAGGACTTTGACATTTTGAAAAAATTTATTATAGCAAACAAAACTGACAAAGGAATCCGTACAAATTCGAAACGCTTTATGGTAATAGCTAATAAATCTTAACCCTTGTTACATTAACAGGGATGTTCATTATAAATGATAAATTACAAAAGCCGATTTCCATAGTTTATAGGAGAACGGCTTTTTTTCGTGCGGTACCTGGTGCTATCTAATTAAGAGATTCGTAATTCAAAAAGCAAAAAAATTTCGTTATGGGTGCATTTTAAAATCTTAGGTTGATGGTCATGTGGCGGGACCCCAGTTTTGGCAATTTGATATGACCAGTAAGCAACATAATATTTCCGTTTACTACATTC
>NZ_PCNZ01000074.1 GCF_002975175.1 Bacillus sp. MYb209 | reverse complement strand
CAACAAAAACGATTACAAGATCAAACTGTAAGAGAAAAAAAGAAAGGAATGAAGTATTCTCCTCGTAGTAAACGACTCAGTGGTATCAATGTATATATGACAAACACCCCTACAGATATTGTCCCGATGGGACATGACTGGTATTCTTTGCGTTGGCAAATTGAAATTTTATTTAAAACGTGGAAGTCATTCTTTCAAATTCATCATTGTAAAAAGATAAAACCAGAACGATTGGAGTGCCATTTATATGGTCAGTTGATTGCCATTCTACTCTGTTCTTCTATCATGTTTCAGATGCGCCAATTGCTCCTCATGAAGAAAAAACGAGAGCTTAGTGAGTATAAAGCCATATATATGATTAAAGACTATTTTCTTCTTCTATTCCAAACTATACAAAAAAACATCCAAGAGTTATCAAAGGTGTTACTTCGCCTGTTCAATCTCCTACAGCAAAACGGGCGGAAATCTCATCGATATGAGAAAAAAACGGTCTTTGATATATTAGGTGTCGTTTACAATTGTACCATGTCTGATAATCAAGCCGCTTAATTCAAAAAAGTGAAACCCGTTAGGGTTTATTTCGTATGCAAATCTTTTAATCATCTACACTTGCCCTTTAGAAAAAAGAAACAATCTCGCTTAAAATTGACTTTGCATAAGCTTAGCTTGATAGCGATGTGGTGGTACCCCTTATATAGATAATTAATGTATAGAAAAGAATGAAGATTAAATTGAGCAATTTAAAAAGCGTAGAAAGGTTTAATTTCTACGCTTTTTCTAATTGATAACAAATTTATTGCTGTTCTAAATTTGTTATATAAGATTTTACTGCTTGCAATAAGAATTCTTCCTGTCTCATACCAGCATCCGCAGCCATTTGAATTACTTTTTGTTTAAATTCATGATCTGCATGAAAAGTTAATGGCTCTACATTACTTTTAAAATAAATCCCATCTAGATGTGGAAGTATTGAACCGGATTTCATATGAGAATGTAAGTATTTAATCTCTTCTTGAAATTGCAATGGCTCTACTTGTAATACGAAGGGTTTAATTTCTAATTTGATATTATCTGATGTAATAGTCAATCGCATATTTGTGACACCAAGCTCTTTATAAAATAAGTTTATTAGATTGTAAGTGATGGAATTAAGTAGTTGAGGTTTTTTAAATGAAAATGATAAATACCCTCGTTTCGTAATTACAGCTTGTTTTTGGAACGGTTCAAAGGAATAATCATGCTCCTTATAGGTGGATATTGGGAAAATTTCTTCATCCTCTGTAAGAATCTTTCCATCTGCTCCATTGATTTCTATTACCCTAGCTGTTTTTCCGGTATGTTGATGTGTTAATAATTGATATAAATATATATCTTCATCTTGAATCTTAGTAATGAATGTTTTTCGCTCTTTTGTTGTAGTTTTTTCATAATCAAGCTGGAAAGATTCTAGGTCTTCTTTATCAATGACATATACTTGTTTCCCACGCTTTTCTATCCTTGAAGCAGGTAATTTTCCAGATTTGATGTATGTAAAAATAGTAGATGGTGCTACATTGAGAATTTCAGCTACTTCTTTTGTACTAAGTCCTTTAACCTCTTCATTATTTTTTAAGCGCTCAATATCCTCCAAATAGAAAATTTTACTACCGAATTGTTTCCAATTATTTTTATATACACATTCTATTAATCCATCTTTTTCTTTCTTTAATATTGTCTGTACCGTTACTCCTAATAAGTCCGCTGCCTCTTTTGTCGTTACAGTAGGTTTTGTAATAAACAATAAATCTTGTGTCATGAAAGGATACCTCCTTAATTATTGTTTGCTAATATTTTAGATATGTATATATCATATCAGAATCTGATTTATATTTAAAATAAGAAATAGATTTTATGAAACATCATATACATTTTTATAGTTTATAAATATTTATAATTTGTTTTATATTTTAATCAATGATTATCATGAATTTTATTGTATGTGTGATATAAAATTTATTACATTTGCTATTAAATAATATCTATTTACTAATAAATTATAAAAAAATATAGTTATAGGTAAATAGAGAAGAATGTAGCATTCTTACAGAAAGAATATGAGTTTTTATTTGTATAATTGATATAAGTGAAATAAAATAAATAGTATAGTTAATAATGAGAATTGTATTCATAATCTTCAATAGGAGAGGTGAAGTTGAAATATGGATAAGAAAAAAAGAATAGAAGATTTACCTATTATAAATAATAAAAGTGAATTTATAGATACATATTTAGAGAATATAAGAGATATCGTTCCATTCTTGCATAACAATCGTTATGTAGATAAGGTGGAAGAGAAAATGGAGATAGCTGAAAAAGAGGGAAAGAGTAAATATACGTATTTAAGTGACTTGGAAGTAATTTATCATTTCGTACATTTACAAAAAGATATGGATGAGAAGAAGAATAGAAAAGAGGATACGAAAAAGGGTTATGTGTCTGAAATCTTATCATTTTGTCAGTGCATGGTGCAGCATGCAGAAGAGTTCGAATTGAATGGGGAAGAGGTACAGCAAAATGCTTCTTTATTAAAAACATTGCAACCTTGGCATATTCGTAAATATAATTCCTGGTTGAAAAAGGTAGAGAACGGTAGGAATGGTGACACATATGCAGTCGCAACACTTGCAAAGAAAACAGTGCTTATTCGTTCGTTTTTAAAACACCTTCATGTATTTGCTTATATCGAAAAACCTCTTCATGAAGAACTGCAGCGCGCAAATGTAAATGAACAGGACCGGCCAAATCGGGACCTATCTTATGATGAAGTTATGAAAATCTTAGGTTTTTATAAAGAAAGAGGGCATTTAGTAAACTATACAATTTTACTAGCTCTGGCAAGTACGGGTGCAAGAATTCAAGAATTGTGTACAGCAAGGGTCAAAGATTTACACTATGACGGAAAGCACTGGTTAAAAGTAACGGGCAAAGGGGATAAAGTGCGTGAACTTTTCATTTCGGAACATATGTATCAGTGTATTTGTGAAATGAGACGAAGAAGAGGGTTCCAAACTGTATTGGATCAAGGAGATGAAAGTCCTTTATTTGTAAATCAAAGGGGTAACTTTTATAATTCAAAAACGTTATCGAATCAGGTAACAGATATGATAAAAAAGACAAATTTAGAGTTTCTGCAGTATCGTGAGAATCCAGTAACGGCGCATACATTCCGTCATGCTTTTGCAATCATGGCAGTTGAACAAGGAAATGCAGATCTATATCATTTAATGCAAACGCTGGGGCATGAAAATATCCAAACAACAAAAATCTATTTAGAGAAGCATATGAAACGGAAGAATAATGTAGGTACTTCCTTTGCGGATATGTTGCAATGAATAAAATAGAAGAAAATAGTTAACTCATGTATAAATATCAAAATTAAGCACATGTTATATACAAATATAATGGAGGTGCAATGATGAATATTCAAAGACACGAAAATAATGCAAATGAAGTTCTTATTTCAGTTGCTGCAAGTGCTATTGAGCAAATGAAGTATGAAATTGCTCGCGAATTAGGAGTCACACTTGGACCTGATACATCATCGCGTGCAAATGGTTCTGTCGGTGGAGAAATTACAAAACGCTTAGTTCGAATGGCCGAGGAACAATTAACAGGAGAATATAGATTACACTAAGTTAAAGAAGTAATAAAAAAAGAATCCATTTTAAAAAAATGGATTCTTTTTCTTTTTTTACATAAACTTCAAAATAATGATTGTGAATCTAAAAAAATGACCTCTTAGATTTCTTTGTAAGCATTTTGAAAATTCACATCAATGCCATAGGTATCGATGTGAATTAAATCTTATATGAGTGGTTACAGGGTGGTTAAACGGTATTTTGTTTTTTTTGTAATTTTAATTCCATAATACTTAAGCCAATATAATACAAATTCATTTATAAGTAATTTTTTGTTAAATAGTTAACCGTTTATAATTTCCCCACCATTCACGTGCAGAATTTGTCCTGATATGTAAGATGCATCTTCGGATGCCAAGAATACATAAGCAGGTGCCACTTCAAACGGTTGACCGGCTCGCTTCATAGGAACATGGTCTCCAAATGTGGCAAGCCATTCTGGAGGCAAGGAAGATGGAATTAATGGAGTCCAAATTGGTCCTGGGGCCACACCATTAACTCGGATCCCTTGCGGTGCCAGTGACGATGACAGCGAACGTGTAAAGGAAACAATGGCTCCTTTAGATGCCGCGTAGTCAATTGCATCTTGATCTCCATGATAGGCACTAAGGGATGTTGTATTTATTATGGAGCTCCCTGAATTCATATATGGCAAAGCAGCTTTCGTCAAAATAAACTGAGAAAAAACATTTGTGTGAAAGGTACTTGTTCGTTGGTTAGAATCTACATCAAGTAGACTGTTCCTTATGTATAGTACACCGGCATTATTCACCAAAATGTCAATACGACCAAATTGGTGAATTGTTTGCATTACTGCTTGTTGGCAATGATGCTCATACCCAATATCACCTGGAATGGTAATGCAACTACGGCCATACTTTTTAACATAGAACTCCGTTTCTTTTGCATCACTATGCTCATTTAGGTATGAAATTGCTATGTCTGCACCCTCTTTCGCGAAGGCTACAGCGACAGCCCTCCCAATTCCACTATCCCCACCAGTTATAAGCGCTACCTTATTTATAAGTTTACCGGCTGGTTTGTAATTGGGATTATCAAATATAGGTCTAGGTATCATTAATGATTCAATGCCAGGTTTACTTTGTTGTTGAGGCGGGAAACCCATCACATTCACCCCTTTTGGAATTTTCCTATAATAAATGAAATTCTGATATAGGTTATGATTATCATCAGGAAAATATATCCTTACCAAAGAATTAAATAGAGGAAGTGAAGGGGGATTTACTCCATCAAGGTGTAATATCATTTCCTGTTATTTGTAAAAAGGTATTAATTTTTCCCTTTAGGGATAGCACCACATCGCTATCAAGCTAAGATTCTTAATTACCCCCAGAATGAAAATTTTATATCTATACAAATTGTATTACTATGCACCTTAAAGACAAGTTTTATTATCATTATGACAAGTTAACTTGTCATAATGATAATAAAACTGTACAATAAAAATATAATTAATAAGGGGTGGTTACTAATGATGCAAAAAGAAGAGATATTAAGAAAATACAAAAGAATGGGGAGAGATGAACGTAAAGAACTTATAGAATTAGATTCATCTAGTTACGGTTTAATAGCTGTGCTTGTTTTAGTCCTATTTTTTAGTTCTTGGAAATTGATGCATGGTATTAAAAGTTACGAATTAATTTCAATTTTTTCTGGTTATATAGCTAGTACAAGCTTTTATAAGTTTAAAAAATTGAAAGCACAAAAATTTCTTATTGCAAGCATTTTAGCAATAATGAGTACAATTGCAAGTGCCATAGCTTTCTTTCTGGAGGGATGATAATTGAAAGATGAATTAGTACTGCAAAATCGTTTGAAAGTAGCAAGAGCTGAGAAAAAAATATCACAGGGAGAATTAGCTGAAATGGTAGGAGTATCTAGGCAAACAATTAGTTCTATTGAAACAGGACAATTTTGTCCAACTGCAAAGTTAGCATTAGTACTTTGTATAGCACTAGATAAAAAATTTGAAGAATTATTTTATTTTTGATTAATTGGTGTACTGGGAGTTAAAACAAATCCCTATCAATCTAGTTTTTTATTATCCCTAAAGCAAAAAATACGCCATCCTTTCCTATGAGTCTACAGAAAGAATAGCGTATTTTTTCATTTTAAGAAAATTTAATTTTGTTAGCTTTATAGCGATATATGTGCTCTTTAAATAAGTTATTGGAATCTTGATGCTTTAAATAAAAATTTATATAAAATATAGAAAAATAGAGCTATCAAGGCACCTTGCCATAAACTTAAGTTATAAGAAAGATAAGGGTATTTTTTAAAATACATATGTAATAATACTGATATTCCAAATGGAATAGAAATTGATAATACAAATATAATTCGGCTCTTCCAATTCATTATGAATTTAAACGAGAATCCTTTCATTACATATAAAATAATATAAAGACCTCCAATAAGAATTATGACAGATAGTGTGGTTTCCAGAATATCAAATGACACACCTTCAGTTGGATAGTTTTTTTGAAAAAACGAAGTTATTACAGCGGATATCGTATCTACTCCAAATTGAATAGCAAGTAGTAAACTAATAATAAAACCAATTGTTGAAAATTTTTCAAACATTGGTTGTTGAGGTAATGCGGCAATTAATTCGTCACAATACGCTGGAAGATCCTCCCCAAATACATCATAAGCATTTTTCCCTTCTTTTTGAGATTCAAGAAGGTGGTCTAAAATCTCCAATAATAGTTCTTCTGATTGCCTTTCAGGAACATTTGAACAGCGAATATACACTAACATATTTCCATAAGCTAGTTCATTTTCTTCTGTTAGTAGCTTTCTTTTTTCATTATTCATTTTAGCCATTTCATCTGGTTTCATTTTGTTTTTCCCCTCCTAGTAACCGATTTACAGTTGTTGATACCATATCCCAACTTTCCTTAAATACCTCTAATTGTTCTAATCCCTTCTTTGTTAAATGATAATACTTACGTTTAGGTCCTAGATTAGAGGTTTTCAAAGTTCCTTCGATTAACTTTTCTTTTTGCATACGCAATAAAAGTGGATAAATACTGCCCTCACTTACAAACGTAAAGCCATATTGATTCAATTTGGTACTTAGTTCATAACCGTATACTTCTTCTTGTGAGATGATATATAAAATACAGCCTTCTAATACACCTTTTAGCATTTGGCTATGCATCGATTCATCTCCTTTCAGTAGATTGCTATGCAAGTTAGTATGTAGTTAGAGTGTAACATCAGGTAACTTGCTTTGCAAGTCACCTGTTAGTCTTTTAATAAAGAATAAAAAAATCCCTAACAATTCTTTTGGATATTGTTAGGGATTTTTTCTATTTATGTTTTGTATTACTCCACAATGTCAGCAAATTAAAAATTGCATGGTTTCCTAAAATGAAAAAATACGCTATTCTTTCTGTAGAATCATAGGAAAGGATGGCGTTTTTTATGTCTGTTTCTGTG
>NZ_PCNZ01000073.1 GCF_002975175.1 Bacillus sp. MYb209 | reverse complement strand
CTTTTCCATACTGATCACGCACCTTTTTTAGAGTAATAGTATCAGTATGTCCAAGATTTAGAGATTACTTGCAATTATCTTGAAGTTTTCGCACCAGAACCCTTGCTTGTTCGTTGCACAAAGCCAACATCTCTAGCAAGATTGCGTAAGATATTAGGGGATAAAAAGCTTTGAATTTCTTGAGCAAATAATTGTAATTCATCTGATACAGAAATTGACATACAAAAACGCCATCCTTTCCTATGATTCTACAGAAAGAATAGCGTGTTTGTTCATTTTAGGGGAATTTTGTTTTGTTAGCTGGATAGCGATGTGACGCTACCCCAGGAAACGGTACTGGAGAAGAAATCTGGTTCTCTGTCACTAGATCAATTAGTTTTACTGATTCATAATATTGAATATTTATTTTAGTTTTTCAGTATCATCACACTTAAAATTCTTTCCTCCATCATTCGATGTACAAATTTTATTTATCGCTTTTTCAGTCACTTTTTCAGCTTTATTCGTGACTTGATCCAAATCCATGCGAAATACTTGTTTCGGATTCTCTTTCGAATGTCCTTCAATATGAATTGTACGATCGAACATCTCAGCTGTGAAGCTGCTAGATGTATTTATAATTTCCACTCCATAGTTTTCGCCTATATAGCGTTCAGCTACTTTTTCAGCATCTTTAAGTTGTTGTTTAGTAGGATATGGTATAGATTCTGCGGAAATGACTATAGCTATAAAATAAGTAATGACAATACCACTTACAATCAAAATGACTTTCTTCCATGTTTTATTAATCATGCTCTTACTCCCTTTTCTTCTTTTGCTATTACAGTATATAACTGTTGATATCTCTATCAATTTCTTTTTATTATTAAAGATACTTCAATTTTTAATTATCTAATTACATGGCATTAGTTTTACATTTTATAAAAAGCACCTCTCTTACTTATTTTCAATTTGATATTAACATGTTGTTTATCGTTTTTCAATAAATACTTATCATATTGCGTTACTTTTTTATTGATAATACCTTTGGTTTTAGACAAAGATAAAAAGCATTCCTCTAACTATCCTGATCTTTATCTCAATTAATCCATTAAATAATCCTATTATGGAATTCCATCACATCGTCATCAAGTTAAAAAATTTGTTTTAGGGGTACTTCAAAATCTTAGCTTGATGGGCATGTATATTGACCCCCAACTAGGGAGGATACCTTTTAAATTACAAAAGGCTTGCCAATTTTCGTAGATAGGCTATTTATTTAAAAAGAAAAGACGCCCTAAGGCGCCTTCTTTTAACTTAAGTTAAGTTTTATAACTTAGACTATATTATTATATAAATCAATATAAAACCTATTTATTTATATAAAAGATTTAATAGAAATTCATTAATTCTAATTCAAGGTAACGTTTGATTAGATATTTATAAAAGATTTCAATATCGAGGTAGTACGCCATCGCCATGTGAAGCGCCGGTCTGCTAGATCCTCTAGATTTCAACCACTTTTCCATGCTTTACGTACGATAAAAGGAATCGAAACCATTCATACCCTATACAAACAAAGGCGGAGTCTTCAAATAGACTCCGCCTTTTCAGCCTACAATGAACTAAAACAATTACTAACCACGGCCTAAATGGTTTGCCGCATTTATATACATAAAATAAAAGTAATAGATGTATGAAAGAATTTTTATACTTATGAAAGACTTTTGTAACACTTTTGAGAGAGAAATGAAAGATGTATTAGATATGATGAAGTTGTTCTTAATAGTAGGTGTTCTAACTCACCTAAAAATCAAGGAGGAAAAATAACAATGAAGAAATTGAAGCCAGCACTTAGTGTATTAGGTAGTGTATCGATGGCACTGACTTTAGCATCTCCCGCTTTAGCAGACATAAAACAGCCGAATGCAGGAAGCACAATTGAAATGTTCAAAGAGGATGCAAATGCAAAAGAAGGAAAAGATCTTATCTATGGAACTGATGGAAAAAAGGGAAAGATGTCTACTGAAAAAATTGAAATACAAAATAACGATTGGGATCAAGATGGTATTTCTAACGACTTAGAAATAAAAGGCTATAAAATTGAGTTCAATCGACAAACCGGGAAAAATGAAGCACAGGCATGGAATCCAGAGCGAGACAAAGATAAATTAAAATTTATTACAAATCCTATGAGCGCGAATTCGGATGGAGATCCTTTTACAGATGCATATGAAGTTCAGTATTATGGCAGTAACTCTGATACTGAGTTTAATCCAATGGTTGCAAATATACCGAATTTGCAAGTTGGTATAAAACGTATTGGGGTTACTCCTCTTGCGGCTATTACGGATTCAAACGGTGGGTCCATTGATAAAGGTTGGGAAAAAAGTGTATCGACACAACATTCGTTTGGTGTAGGAGCAGGTGTCGAAGGTGGTGTGGAAGGTTCCGCAGCCGGTCCTGTTCCTTCTGGGAAGGCCTCATTAAATGTAAGCTATGGATACTCGAAAACATCAACAGATACCGAAAGATATTCTTCTAATATAGATTGGTCTACCGCAAAAACTGTTGATTCAGCAAAAGCAGCAAAAGTGAGCTTACAGTTAGAATATAAAAATACAGGGACGGCGTCTGCTCAAAATGTTTCTCCTCATTTTAACATTCGTTTAGGAGACAAGATTATCAGTACAGTAAAGGCAACACAAGATCGTTATAAAGCAAATCAGTTAAGTACAGAAAAAGGTGGAAGAAATACAACAGAAGTATTGATAGACAGTGTAGATAATCAAGCAGATGTAAATATTTACTTGTCGTTAGATGAATTGAAAGCTGTTGAACAAGGTGCAATTCTTTCTGTTGAAGTACTACCTACGAGTACAATGGAATTGTATATTGAGAAAGATGGAGAATTTATGAATTTAGGAGATTCAGGAAAATTTGAATCTCGTGTAAATGCTTCGACTACAATACTAGAGACTGATATCGGGAACAAACCGAAGTTTAGAATGTATGCACCAGAAGGTGTTGGTAGTGATACAAATTTAACGTTTAACGAGGTTCTGAAGCATGTTAAAGTAGATTCTAAAAAGATAAATGAATTTATAGATAATAGCAGAGGAGATCAAGTTATCATTGCGAAAGAGAATCTAGAAAATGCTAAAAAATCTTATGTTTCGAAAGGCGCAAAAGTCGGTGTTTTTACAAAAATTCAGCAACCGGAATTGTCATATAGTGCTTATGATCCATTTACGAAAAAGTTTTATGCAGCAGTCGTACCTGGTTTATTCGGAGCGAGTAATGAAATCTCTGTTTCTTTTGAAAATAAAAATTCCAAACAAACACAACAAGTAACATTAGTGAGAAAGGGAAACGTGTATGAGTCTAAAGAAACTGTAAGTTTGAATGATTTCAATCCATCACAAAAAGTTACATTTGAAATCAATGATGCACAAAAGAAACTTCCGACACAAAAAATCTCTACAGTTGTTACGTATAATAAAGAATATGAAAATTATTTGACCCATCGATTCAGCGACGAACTTATTGTAGAAGGAACTCCTTATACTCTGCAGCTTAGTGGAAAGCCTGTGCTCAGTTATAAAGGAAATGATAAGTGGCAATACCTTGCGTCTGGTGGGAATTACACTCAACCAGTTAATGTAATTATTGAAAGAAAAGGGCAGCCTAAACCTGGACAACCAATCAAAGCAGGTGAAGAGTTACACATTAAAGTTCAAAATAGTGCTTATTCAGGCTATGAATATTTAAAACTTCAAGATAAGTATATCCATTTTGACCAAAAACAAAATGCAAGTACTTTTAAATTTAATCATGCACATAGCCCTGGCTACCTTGATTACCAGAGAGAATGGCACCTACAATCTGATGGTAACAAGTTAGGGTTTTCTACTTATGACGCTGGTTATATCTCATATGGTAATGATAGAGAGACATATGGTGGTAGGTTTGAAGATAAATGGAGTCTCGTCAAAGCTAAGTAAAAGGGAACGGTTTTGTTGCAAAGTTTTAAAAAAACATCGGTAATGGACTGAACCCAAAAAGTTAGAAACAAGAATGTAGGCTGCTAATAGGGAATGAGTTCGATATTGAACTCATTCCTTTTAATGTATCCTTCATTCGTTTGTACTTGTAATCATGTATGTAAAAACCCATAGCTAAAGCAGTGGGTTTTTACTATAAAGATCTTGGAAAACAGATACACAATAAAATCGATCCTGACAAGATAAATAAGTAATCTCTGTAATAAAAAATCTGATTTAAATTTTCGATTTGTATGATTGGGATACTACTATTTTAAGTGTTTATCTAGTCATATAAGTAATCAAATGCTAAAATTATCATCTAGATTATATTGGCACTTTTAATCGTTTTTAGTGACCATAAGACCAAAGTGTAGGATTCTGATTTAGATCTAGGATTAGTCGTTACATCTTTATATCTGAATTTTATATCTGTATTAGATGAAAGCATATAAGAGCACCTTTTGTATTATTGGTGAAAAGAAGAGAGGATTACAGATGAAAAAAAGAGTTTTAATCGTAGAAGATGAAGAAAATATTCGAGAAGTATGCAAACGGTATTTAGAAAGAGAAGAATATGAAGTATATACCGCTGTAAATGGCACAGAAGGTTGGGATTTATTTCTTACTCATCAACCAGATTTAATTATTTTAGATTTGATGATGCCGAAAAAAGATGGATGGGAATTATGCGAGGAAATTCGTCAACAATCAAATGTACCTATTATTATGTTAACTGCTAAGGGCGAGGAAAGGGATCGGATTTTAGGCTTAACAATGGGGGCAGATGATTATTTAACAAAGCCATTTTCCCCTCGTGAATTAGTATTAAGGGTTCAAATTATACTAAGAAGAGGTAGCCAGGTACCGATACAAGCAAAAGAATCCCTATCGGAAGTGATAGAATGTCCAGATTTAAAAATTTATCCAAAGACGAGATGTGTATTGGTTTGTGAAAATAAAGTGGAGTTAACAGCGAAAGAGTTTGAGGTACTTTATCTCATGGCAAAGCATCCAAAACAAGTTTTTTCTCGTTCGCAACTTCTTGAACGCATTTGGGGTACTGAATATGAAGGGATTACAAACACAGTCACCGTGGTAGTGAGCCGTTTACGTGACAAACTGGAGAAGCATACGATAAAGAGTCGTTGGATTCACACGGTTTGGGGGATAGGATATCGTTTTGAGCCAAATGGAGGAAGTGAAACATGAGATTACGTATTCAATTATTACTGATGAATGTATTAAGTACGAGTATCATGGTACTTGCTATATGGTATAGTGAGACGAAAATGTTACTTGAACCAGAACAAACAAGGCTATTAACAATAATTGCGGTTGTGGCATTTATAATTTCTACGTTTATTTACTGGTTAATGACACGCCCTATCATGAGATCTATCAAAAATTTAATGGCATTAACGAAACAATTTAGTGATAGACAATTTGAAACAATGTATATAATTGGAAAAGAACCACAGGAGTTTAAAGAATTAGCAACATCCTTTCAACTGATGGCAAAAAAATTAGAAGAAGGGTTTACTCAGTTAGAAGAAGGGGAAAAAGCCCGCAAGGAGCTAATTACGAATATTTCACACGACTTACGAACGCCTATGGCTAGCATGCAATTGATGATAGAAGCATTACAAGATAACTTGATTGAAGATCCTGAAATGAGAAAACAATACTTAGCGACGATATTAAAAGAAATAGAAAGATTAAGTGGATTAATCAATGACTTATTTGAACTTTCAAAGTTAGAGTTTGAACAAGTAGATTTTTATCCAAGTTTCACACATATAGATAAAGTTCTATTAGATGTATTAGAGTCACATTCTGTCTTATTAGAAGACAAACAGATTGATTTACAATTGCAGGTTTCTGATAGATTACCCCGACTATTAATTATGCCGTGTAAAATAGCAAGGGTCATAGGTAATTTGTTAGATAATGCTATTCGATATTCCCCTGTCTTTGGAACAATTGAGTTGATTGTAGAGGAAAATAAGCAAAATCAACAAGTCCAGTTCATTTTGCGTGATGAAGGAGAAGGAATTTCTCCAAATGACCAACTACGCGTATTTGAACGCTTTTTTAGGACAGATCAATCAAGAAGTTCACAATCTGGAGGATCTGGTCTTGGACTAGCCATTGCAAAATCATTGATTGAAAGGCACAAAGGAGAAATTGGTGTGAGAGATCGCGCAGATGGAAAACAGGGCAGTGAATTTTGGTTTATTCTTCCCATCACATCAGAAAAAAATAAGAACGCTGAAAGACTTTTGTAACATTTATGAAAGAGAAATGAAAGACCTCCTTGTTAACATACTACTAAACAGTATATTAACGGAGGTCTTTTACTTTATGAAAAGAAAATATATATGGTTTACAGGTGGATTTATAATTGTCGTGGGAATCTTATGGTCCTTGTTCCGACCGGAGAAATTATTCATTGATAAGCAAGTGAATGAAGCATTACCACAGACAGAAATGCAATCAATGAAAACAAAACAAGTTCAAGATCAAGTTATAAGTACAGGTCAGTTTCAAAACGGTGTCCATGAAACAACTGGAACAGCAACAATCTATCAATTAGCGGATGGAAAACGTGTTTTACGACTTTCTAATTTTTCAACATCTAACGGGCCAGATGTGCGAGTAGTATTAGTTCCTACAGATCGTTTGAAAAATAATGAAGATGTGAAAAACCACCAGTATATTGAATTAGGAAAGTTAAAGGGAAACAAAGGCGACCAAAACTATGAAATTCCTGAAGGGATAGATGTAAGTACATATGGCTCGGTTTCTGTTTGGTGTAAGAGATTTAATGAAAACTTTGGTGCTGCTTATTTTAAAAAGTAAGCACGAAGGTTCTGTTGCAAAGTTTCTTAATAGATAAAATAATAAGTTGTACACTCAAATATCAAAATAATCTTGTCGAACAAGACCATATCTATACAAAAAGCCATTAATATCAGCATTTGCGCATGATATCAATGGCTTTTATGAGTTTAACATTTTGTAAGTTTTGTAAAACTCATTTTTAAAAACATTAAACACGTTTGCAAAAGTATACTATAAGCGGTTCTGGTGCGAAAACTTCAAGATAATTGCAAGTAATCTCTAAATCTTGGACATACTGATACTATTACTCTAAAAAAGGTGCGTGATCAGTATGGAAAAG
>NZ_PCNZ01000072.1 GCF_002975175.1 Bacillus sp. MYb209 | reverse complement strand
TTTCAGCTTGTCCAAAATCTACAACTTTTGTCATAAAATAATTCTCTCCCTTAGTGGAAGGAATCAACTAACCTATGCTACAATGTGTATAGAATATATATTAGGTTGATTCCAACCTGATTATGAAAAACCGCCTGTCCGCCAAGACATTGGGCGGTTTTTTCGTCTTTCTCTATAATAACATGGAATCTCTTACTAAGGATTCCCATCTGCTGCAAAAACACAACATTCAATCCTCTTTTTCTGCTTCAAACGCACCCCAGGTACATAGTTAATATGTAAATGTGGATTCGCTTCATCATCATGTAAAACCATGTTATAAACTGCTAGGTTCGGATTCCGCTCTTGAAACGCCTCAGCATACTGTTTTAACGCTTCCTTTTTGGCTTCCCTATACTTTGGGTCATCTTTACCCTCTCCAACCGCTACAACCAATTCTCGTTGTTCATGTGTCTTTTCATTTTTACGTATATTGTCATAGTAATCCTGAATCTTACGGTCATTGCGTTTTTGTTTCTCATTATACTTGTCCACCGCTTCTTGAAAGATATCCTTATATACACTTTGGATGTCCTTTTGAACAAAGTAGATATTCTCGTCTAACCTGGATAGATCGATACCAGGATTCCCATGAATGTTTTCTCTGTTATTATGGCTTAATGAACTTTGGTGAGATTGATTAAATGAGATAGAGAACAACATAAAGTGCCACCACTTCCCCTAGATTAATTGATACAATAAGTCTAGCAAGGCGACGAAATTGTGTCAATTGACGTAACCCTATACGTATTTTGACGCTAACGCATCAAAATCCATAGGGGTCTGCGACGCTTTTCGGCTTTGCCGAGCCATGCTTAGCATGGTAAAAACAAACCTTGGGCGTTGCCCAAACCCACTGGGGAAATCTTCCCCAGACCCCATCTAACAAACTCCCCCAACCCCCTCATTTTTTGAGGGGGCTCCCTCGCCGGTAGGCAGGGTCAAACGGGTACCGTTTGACAACCACAAGAGGGTCTGGGACAGTAAGTCTGTCAACTCCTTAATGCTCCTTCACTTCACTATCGTTTCGTTTTGTCCGCTTACCGTTGACAGACACGAGAAGATATTTTCTTATTAATATAAAGAAATATTCATGCTACTATATTCTTAATAATTACATAAGGAGTTTCAATTAAATGAACAAGAAAAAAATAGGTTTATTTATTTTAGTAATCATTATTCTTTGGTTTGTATTTCCTCTTTCACCTTATTTAGCAGATTTAAATCATACAGAACAAAAGTTATATGATACATTACAAAAATCCCAAGATATTTATACACTAAAAGAGCAAAAACCTAAAACAGTAGTAAGATTATATTTACATTCAATACAAGAAAAAAATTATGAAACAACTTATCTTTTCTATAAAAATGATAAAAAAATGACCGAAGAAAAGAAACAATTTTTAAAAGAGGCACCTGAATTTCATAAAACAATTCTATCATCTTTTAGATTTGCAAGATCATCTGTAGTAATAAACGAAGATTACAAGGATTCCGCAGTTATTAATATGCTCCCATGGATAGGTACAGACATTCAATTCCATATGTATCAAAAAAATGAAACATGGTTTATATACGACGTTCCTTTTCAATAATTGAATAATTTCAAATCTAGCAATATAAAACTAAAAGGGACTCTTTCCCCAGTTTTTGGTATGTCCAGATTGATTTGAAAGTAAACTTTTAGATATTAGTTTACATTCAAAACCTCTTAGTCATTGACTTCTTATCAAATCCCCTGATATCCTCAATTTATATAACAAAAGTATACATTCAAAACGCTGTAAACAGCCAACGAAAAGCAAAACTCTACATTTTAGAATTAACTTTTAAAAAATTACTTAATATGAAATATTTGGTATATAATAGACTTAGAGATTAATCTTTAAGTTGTCTATTAGTTGAAGGATATGTGAAATTAATTGGGGGTGAAATAATGACAGACAACAACTTGACTAGGAATAATATAATTAAACGTGTAGATCATAAAGTTTCTTCTAAAGATGAGAAATTAACAGGTCTAGTATTAGGTACCTTATCTGTAGCTTTGACTAGTTGCATAATCTTCTGGTTTATAGGTAATCCACAAAGATTTATTGAACATAGGTTAGGAATTAACTCTAATGCTTTTGACTATCCAATTGCTTGGCTATTCGTTATTCTCATCTCGTTTGGTTATGTTTTCTATACAAGTAAGGCAGTGCCTTTTGTAGGAGAACGATTATTTACATTTTCTTGGCTAAAGATAATCGGGATTTGGGCTGCCATCGTGTCAAGTATCGTAGAAGAAATATTATTTAGACAAGCGTTAATGGACTGGATAAACAATGAAGGTTATTCCGTGATAGTACAAATAATTGTTTCCGCCTTAATTTTTGGTTTAGCTCACGGTGCTTGGGTTTTGCTTAGAGGAGAATTAAAGGTTGCTTTACCTATTATATTATCTACTACGATTCTTGGAGGTCTACTTGCCTTTTTATATATTATTTCAGAACGACATATATTAGCCCCAATTGTTGCTCATATCCTAATTAACTTAATGATTGAACCATGGCTTATGTTATCTGCTATATCTCAGAAATGGAATGTTAAAAGTTTTAAAGATAAATAAAATCATCAAAGAACAGGGAGATTTATAGATTTCCTTGTCCTTTGATGATTTCTCAGTTCACTAAAATATATACTCTATACAAAACTAGTTAACATAAAACCACTTATCGGTAGTAAACAAAAAAGCTCACTTCTTATCTTTTTTCAAATAAGAAGTGAGCTTTTATTTCTATTATTAAATTCTAATTTATTTACGAAATAGACGACTCCAAAGTGATTTCTTCTGTTCTGAAGCTGCTATTAAACGCTTGCTATCTTGTATTTCTCTTAACACTTGCATTAATTGAATATCTCTTTGATCTTCTCTTATTATCCTTTGAGCATCAGTTTCCTGTAAGAGTTTACTTTGTTGATCCAATCTTTGAATTAACTCTAAATTAAGTTGTTCTAATCGTTCTATACGTTCTGTTAATGCTTTTATGTGTTCTGTATCTGCTACACTATCTGTAACAACAGTTGCTATCTTATTTTCTGTAACACTTGTCATTGCTAGATTTATAGCCTGTTCTAGTGTTACGTTCTTCTTGTTCATAGCTGTTACTAGTCGTTCTATAGTTGCTACATCTTTATGATAAAAAATTCTAGAATTATTACTACCGCGCTCGAAAGGATACCCAACTTCCTCCAGGGCAAGGCAATATTTACGCAAAGTACTTGAGCCAATCCCTAAGTTCTTGGCTACCTCAGATCCCCAATAAGTTTGAGCCATATTTTGTCCTCCCTCTGCTCCAAGCTGTTCTCCAGTTGCTATATAGTCTTTTCCTTCTTTAAAAAGGTAACACCTTCTTTTTAAAATTTAAAGAAGAGTTTTCAATTGTTTTTTAAAACACAGTTATAGATTTTATAATAAAGCTTGATTAATAACTAATTGTATTCCTATTGCCATGACTATAATCTTCTTCCATAGCCAATGCATCTGCTTTAGTAACATGAACGGTACCAAATGGATGATTTGGAGGAGCATATATCGAATAAAGTTTTAACGGAATATTACCTGTATTAGTTACATTATGCCATGTTCCTGCAGGTATCATTATTGCAAAATCATCATAGGCATTTCTTTGAAAATTTAAATTATCTTTACTCTTGCCCATTTGAACAATTCCCTGACCTTGCTCAATACGTAAAAATTGATCAACATTAGGATGTATTTCCAAACCTATATCTTCGCCAACATTGATGCTCATTAAGGTAACTTGTAAATGTTTCCCTGTCCATAAAGCAGTACGATACGTATTATTTTGCTTTGCTGCTTCATTGATATTAACAACAAATGGTTCTGATCCATAATCTTTTAACGGAATACTTCCATCACCATTGGAAAAACGAAAAAAATCAAATCTGTTTGTATACTCTATCTCATTAGGAAAAGTCCAGTAAACAGACTGTCTTCCATAGTTATACATTGGTACATTAGCATAATAAGGATATTGATATCGATACATAAAAGGAATATAGTACATTTTTCTCAATCCTTCACAATTTTATAAAATTATCCTATGCACTGGTTAAGTCAATGTACTTAAATTCAAAGTAACTTTTGTAAAGAAAGATTTTTAGCCTAAAACACTTATTTCATTAAATGGATCTTTAATTTAACAATACAATTGAAGTTTAAAAACCAAAAGAAAAAAACTATATCAATAAAGTTTTTTTATCGAACTTTGTTTTAAAATTATCAATCTTTTTTATACAAGATTTCATACGTTTTTTTGTACTAATACAGGACATTCACAAGCCTAAAAAACCCTAATATCTCCACAATGTATAAAATCATGCATAGGATGATAAACAAAGAAAAAGCGAAATCCTAATTATATCAATGGATTTCGCTTTTTCCTTGCTACCGATAATGATGCGTTATGTTAACTTTACATGTATATAATATTCATAAATTATCATTCAGACATCATACTCTTATTCATCTTTTTTATTCGGTTCTTGAATTTGAAGGAGTTCAATAAAAACATTTAGCATGTCCTGGATTTGAATTCGATTGTCTACAAAATGTTGCAAATTAAATCCATTAAAAATAGCCATGCTTGTTGTTGCTAAAGTTCTAGCATCTAATGGACTTCCGACAATACCTTCGTCCTTCATTTTTTGAAAAAAATGTGTAAGAAATGACCTCCATTCCTCCATCTGAAGAATAAGCATCTCTTTTATTTGTGGTAATTCATTCGAAACCATACATCCTTGGAGAAGCATAGGAGAAGACCCCTTTTCATAAGACTCATTTACTAAACGCATGGAGTATTCTTTAAATGTATTTAGCAAATCTTGATCTTTTCCATTAAGAGCTTCCTTTAAATCTTCAAAATAAAAATCTATACCTTCTTTTATCAACTTTAGCAAGAACTCCTCTTTGTTGGGAAAATGAACATAAAAAGCCCCTTTAGAGTATCCAGCATGTTTTACAATTTGATCAATGCTTGTCCTAGAATAGCCTTGTTTAGAAAATAATTCAATCCCCGATTGCATTATTTTGTTAATCGTATTTTCTGATTGTTTTTGATGATAATTCACCATAGTACCCCCTTTTTGAAAAGGAAACTGAATGTTTAATTAATTTTAGTATATTCCTCAGCATACAATAAATTAATTAATACTGACTAGTTAGTATTAATAACATCTATATTAAAAAGGGGGAATTTATTTTGTTACGTCGCTTATCTATTTGTACTTTACTAACAGCTTTTATGTTTAGTTTGTTTACATTTAGTGGATCTGCTTTCGCGGCTACGAATACCACTGAAAATGAAACTGTAGTAACAGCTTGCACAAAAGGAGGTACGGTAGGTATATATGGTTCAAAAATGCGCAGTTTTCCCAGCGTCGGATCGTCTGTTTTATACACATTTCCTAGTGGTAAGAGAATTACTGGAACATGGGTAAAAGGTGAGTATGTTCAAGGTCATTACAGTAATTCTAATCAGTGGTTAAAAGTTACCTATAACGGGAAGACAGGTTATGTATCTCACACAACATTATATAACATTTGCCAATAAGGGTAGCATCAGGATTTTGCGGATTTACCCTATTAATACTTAACTAATTTTGCTTCAAATAAGGCTGGATAGCATCCCGAAAATGCTATAAACAACTTAACGTTGTAAATCCACATTTTCGGGACGCTATCCCTTTAAGAGGTAATCATTTAATTTTGTAGAAAATAAATATAGAAAATCAAAGTAAGTAAGAGATTACTTTGATTGGGTAAGGTCCATTCTTATCCGAAACATGTAGTTTCCGTTTTTGCCTATGTAACTAACAATAATGATGAAGTTTTACTAGTCAAAACACATTGGCGTTCGGATACTTAGGAACTTTCAGGGAGACAAGTTGAAGAAGGCGAATCCTTAAGTAAAACTGTAAGTAGAGAATTCCTTAAAGAGACAGGTATTATGCTTCTGATAACGATAATTATGTAAATAAGCTGTCCATATGGACAGCTTATTGTTTTTTATGGTTTTATTCTAGTCTTTTGGTTTAAAAGTTGCTTTTTGGCTAGAGTACTGGCTCGTCGTGTGGGGGCGAAACCCCACGTATTACGTATCTATTTTTTGAATAAGAACTATTTTGGGACGAATGATCTAGGCGGTTCGGCTCGTATACTTGCTTGTCCAAGTCGAGAACCATTGCTTTGCTTTTTGTCTGTCGGCTTGGCGATATAAGCAAATCGAGCCGAAAAAAGTTCCGCAAGGACTATATATAAAAGAAAAGGCGTTAGCCTTTAGGTGAGGATGAACGAACCGACTTTTTTATATAGAGGGTGGAGATTTTTGAGTGTTCTTTTCAAAAATACAACCCGTTCCTTACGGAACTTTTAGCCTTTATATATAGAGTGAGAAGAGAGAGAGTTTTAAAAGTGGTATAAACCGTTGATATAACTAGGTTTATGATGTTTTTCGTGTGTATCGAAAACAATACACATTCGTATCGAAAACAATACACACGAAAATGAGTAAAAAAATAAGATTGACTAATTGTCAATCTTAAAATAATTTATCTGGTAAATCTTTCAATATCTTCATTTTCATAGCTTTATAAAAGATCGCTTTAAGTGCTTCATTTACATTATCCTTATCTCCTGCATAAATAATGTGCGGATTTACAAATAATGAATAAGCTTTTGCATTATTTCCTTCAATTCCACTTTCAGCTTTCGCTAATATCCCTTTTTTAACCAAAGAATTTACTGAAAGACTTGTATTCGCTCGTGTTAATCCAATTTTTTTTGCAAGTCCTGAAATATTCAATGGAACTGGATTTTTTGATTTCACATCCTCAACAATACAGTTTGAATTAAAAGCAATCGAAGAAACAATATCAATTAAAAATGCTTTTTCTTTAGCTGTAAAGTATTCCCTTTCCCTTAAAAATTCATAATTACTTTGCAAAATTTGAGCAAACCTCACTTTCGACTGAGGACTTTTTTTAGTACCTATGTAAAGCTCTTTACCAGTAGCTTTAGCCATAGTTTCCATGGCTTTTTCTAATTCAACTTCTGAAACATCATTATATAACTCTTGAAATTTTTCATTTTCAATTTCTAAATCTCTTTTTCTAGCATTTCTTTCAGCTTGTCCAAAATCTACAACTTTTGTCATAAAATAATTCTCTCCCTTAGTGGAAGGAATCAACT
>NZ_PCNZ01000071.1 GCF_002975175.1 Bacillus sp. MYb209 | reverse complement strand
GTTAGTACTGGTACTGGTGTTAGTACTGGTGTTAGTACTGGTGTTAGTACTGGTGTTAGTACTGGTGCCCTTACCCCGCTGGTACTACTACTCTTGTATGTGGAGTGGAGTGGTGTGGCGGTAAGGGAAAGCAACCACCTAGTTTTTAGGCGGTTCTTTCTCTTTCTCTTGCTTCTTCTTCTCTCTTTCCTCCTGGAATAATAGATAAATCTTGCATCCGTAAAAAACTGTTTCTCCTACAAATTTAAAGAACAATCCACCAAGTGCAACAACTACCATTAAAAAAATCTCAAGCGTTGATAAATCCATGTCATTTTCCTCCTAATATAATGTGTTTAATTCTGTTACAACCATTAGCCTAAAAAATTGCAAGCTTTTCCTTTTCCTCCTTTCTGTAAAACAGTAATACCGAACCCCTTCCCTCCTTTCTCATCTGTTTACCTCTCGTAATTAAAACGTTAAAATGGTCATTTCCAGACCGTCTTAAAATCCTTTACATAGGTAATATAGCGGTTCGTCCCTTATTCTTATATGAAATACAAAAGAATCGTTCGACAAAATTCGACAATGATAAAAGTCTAGAAAGGTACACGTTTATAGACAGTCAGAAAAGGTAACTAAGTAGTGTCTATTTTAGAAATAAATAAACCTTTATGGACGTCTATAAAATAATTGACCTTTATGGACTTTCGGTTTATATTAAATCTATCAACTAAATGAAACGGTGGTTTTAATTATGGGAATCAACTTTGGCTATATGCGTGTATCAACTAAAGAACAAAATTTAGATAGACAATATGAGGCGTTAAAAGGTTATGTAACTGACGAGGACTACATATACAGTGATAAAGCAAGTGGTAAGGATATGGAACGTGAGGGCTTTAAAAACATGCTTAAAGCAATGAGAAAAGGGGATACTCTTTACATAAAATCTATTGACCGTCTAGGACGTAATAAGGAACTGATTAAGGAATACCTTCAACAATTTAAAAATAAGGGCATTAGAGTAAAGATCATTGATATACCTACAACAATGCAAGATAGACCTAGTGAAGAAGAATGGGTAATAGATATGATTAACAATATAATTATCGAGGTTTATACTTCAATGGCTGAACAGGAACGTCAAAATATTAAACAACGTCAAGCTGAGGGAATCGCTGTTGCTAAAGAAAAGGGGAAACATCTAGGACGTCCAGTTATGGAACTTCCTAAAGAATGGGATAAGTTGTATAAAGAATGGAAAGCTGGAAAGATAACAGCGTTAGCATTTATGGACGCTATCGGAATGAAGAAAGCGACCTTTTATAAGAAAGTCAAAGAATACCAGGCGACACTTTAATAGTGTCGTCTCTTTTTGTGCAAATTAAAATGTTTTGGACTGGCTGTATAAGGAGGGCATAGAAGCGGTAAAAAGTGAGAATTGCACAGAAATGAACAAGCTAAATGTGTCACAAACGTTGCTGTTGTGCGGATTCCCAGCAACTCCCTCTTGTGCAACCATATTCATTAAACACCTCATTTAAGACGCGTGACAGCCTCTTACAGACGCTTTAACAGTATAGATTCAGTTTTGTATGAGAAATAAAATAAAAACCCTCATATTCACCCCTAAGAGGTGTAGTAGTGTCTTTAAGTCATGTAGCAAGGTAACTATTTGGCATTTTTTATTTTTGAAAGAAATCTAATCCTCATTTACATTATTGGAAAAAAACAGTATGATTATATGGAACTTTAGATAAGAAGTGGGTTCCGCTTCGGTGGTAATCCTACCCCTTCTAAAGGGTGAAACAAATGGAAATCGAGATGAAAATCAAAATTTCAAGTAAGGTTATCGGGCTGGCAACAGCTTTGATAAATCTTGCGGTAGCATGGCTTAGTCTGTAATGGACTAGGCTTTTCTACTTTTATAAGGAAAATCCCAAGACGGTGTGACTAATAAATTATAGAAAACCAGCTATATTAAGGGTTTGTGGAGTCTAATAATCACAGCAAAGTTCCTGATCTAAGGACATTCAAATGTTAATTAACAACTACTATAAAGTTTCTCAGGTTCTCAGTAAAAAGTCAGACAATTACCCATCCCTTGGTACGCTTGCTTTCATGGACGTTTTCAAAAGTCAGACAATTTTTAGCCTGTAAATGGGTACTGGTTGCCACACATATTATTGTGAAGAACTGATAAACAAACACTATAACAGTAACAAAGATAAAACATTACCTCACTCGTTCCTCGTTCGGTGCTTCGCAAAATACCTAAAAGAATAACTACTATATCTTAGCTATCAATAGTTAAATATTTATAGTATTACACTGAATGAACGTAGTGAATGAAGTGGCGTAAGCAATACTCTTTCATATAAACTTAATTCCAACTTAAACAGTGATGCTGATAATAAACATAAATATCGATACTTTCCCCTACTGATCTTAATTGATTGGTAGGGGAATTGCTTGTTTATGCAAAGAACTTACTATACCCATGTTCATGCACCCAATGTTTAAAGTTGTCTTTCCAAATTAACTTAGCACAGTCCTCCGAACAACCTCTATCAAAACTATTACCTTTAAAATTACGGTCATACGCTGAATAGTAACCTTCATTAGTCTTACTAGATACTTTCTCACCGCACCAATCACACTTAAAAGACCAATTTCTTTTATCACTATTAAACTTCTTATATGTATACCTAGCCTTAGGAATTAAATATTTACCCATTTCATCTTCTTCTAACGAAATAGACACACACTTCATATAATCTAATAACTGATTATCCTTATTGTAGTCATCTATATTAGGCATATCTTCACGCATATAAAACTCTTTAATTTCCTCAAACAGTGCTTTTACATCTTCCTTTGAATAAACAGTGCCTCTTCCATCAGCTAAACAAGAATATTCTCTAGACTCTCCATTATCTTCCTCTACTTCTACTTGAATAACACGATAAAACTTAGGACCTCTTCTATAAACAGACATTTATTTCATCCCCCTTAGTTTTAAAACGTTTCCTCAATAAGTTTACGGACTGTGAAACGCTTGCGTTTGCTATCACGTTTGAAGGTTATGCCAACGACACCTGACTGATTAGCTGACAGATTAAGTAATCTACCTTCACGAATACAATTCTTTGAATCAATGAATGCTGGACGGTAAACACGCCCCCATGATGATATTTCCAAAGGTAGACTTGGATGTTTACGCCAACATTCTTCCTCTTGAGTAGCTACCATATATTGCTTTTGTTCTTCATCAAGTTCACGTTCGTTTTCTGGAATATCAAGAAGTTGAATCAACTCGTTGACGGTTTTATAAAATTCAACTGTACGTTTCTTCATATAGTTTCCTCCCTGTAGTCGTAACGTTACTTCTTAGCTTTTAACCCCTTTACTTCTCATAAATCTTATTATATAAATCTTATTCCATCAATTCCCCTACTTTTATTTCTGATCTTTATTCTCTTACTCTACATTTCCCCCACCACTTAACCAACTTAAGTATTATTTATTTTTCTTTATAACCTGATTCTATGATATACTCATAATAAGTTAGGGAATCACTCTCCCTTCTATGTACTTATTTAATTATCTATTCATCTTGGCGTTTAGTCCTTTAACACTAAACGTCCTTTTTCTGTTTTCCCCTATATAGTTCTTAATCTATATATCGTTTAAGTCCCATTTTCCTCTATCTCAGATAGCGGTAGTTACTTAGGTATACCACTATCCATGGTTAGTGATAAAAAGTCTTATAAATCTCTTAAAATCACTTGACTTTAAGGTCTTACGGTCTTCATACTCAGCCATCGAGGATTTGGAACACGGCTGGAAGACAGACTTCTCCCTTGCGAGTAAAAATGAGAAAAATCTGCCTATCATACAAGAAATAATTTCTCAGCACTACTGAGTTTTGGTATCCGTATGTATAGCCGTTACAAGACTTGTAGGTTCGTTTCCTCTCCTACCAGTAGCTTCAAGACTTATATGTCTAACTAGGCGTGTCCATGCCCTACCTAGTGTCCTTTCGGATTTCCTTACTACTGTTCCGCACTACTCCCAAAGGGAATATTGCCATGTCACGCCACTATAACCGCCTCTTACTAGTAAATGATTAACTACAGTAGTACAGTTATAGCCGTTTGACCCACCTAACGATTTTTGCCATGTGTCTTGGTTATCATCACTTAGGGTAACTAGTACCCCTTAGGCTATGTACAGGCTTTTACGTCCTTTACCTGCTAACGTCAGACAAAATGTTGTAACGTCACTTTGTCACCGAGGATATTTTCTGCATTGGCTATCCTGAACCCCGTTTATTGTAGAGTACACTTCACAGCGTTCCTTTGTGGTCACGGTATCCACTTTGAACGGAAAAACGAAAAGAGGCGTCACCTCAATAACTAGTAATCCTGTACATTTACAAGACTTCTAATTACTGAGATAACGCCCCTTATATCCGTTCAATTATGTATATAACAATACTAGTAATTACTAGTTGAAATCTACAATAAACAAAGGTACAATAGGTGTATCAATTTAACCTTGTTCTGTGCGACAAGGTTAGTAAATAACTTTAAGTAGTGGGTCGAAACACTACTTAAAAGAAGTCCTGTATTGAGAGTACAGGATTAAAGTCAGTCTCATTAAGAGGGTCGAAACTCTTAATATAAGAGGCTGGCTTTTTTCAGTTTCCGTTCGTATTAAGTTGTTTTCATTTTACCGCCATACTCCGCTTAAATCAACGAAAATATGACTTGATTCCCTATAAAATTTAATCCTTACGATATATAGTAATAGTATAAGAGAATGAAGCAAATTAAATCATATGAGGTAAGATCAGTGTATTACATCTTGTAAAAAGGGTTTAGCAGCAGTACATAGAATCAATCAATTTAGAGGTGAACAAAATGAAGATAAAAGAGATTTTAGAATTAACTAAGACTAAACGATTGTCAGAAATAGCTAAAGAGAGTCTTGAGATTGGCGAGAAGAAAGCGGTTGACGGTTTAAAGAAAGCTGGTTGTTATAATATTAGTGGGAAACGTGGTTGGCACTTTGATGGTGACGAAAGCGTACTGGAACAATCTATTTATAACTTTGTAGCACCAACTAAAGGAAAAGCCAAAGCGAACGTTTCAACTAATAAACCAACGTTACAACCTTCAAACGTTGTAAAAGCTATTGAGGAAATTAAAAAGGGTAAAGAAGAAGTGGTAACAACTAAAGAAGACACGAACGTAAGAACTTTAGAACGAAAGAGTGTAATTAGAAAGCGTTCCTCCTTTGATATAGATGTTGAACTTATGAAAGAATTAAAGATACAAGCTGTTATACATGATAAGAATATTTATGAAATAGTGGAAACCGCTATTAGGAAAGAGTTAGCTAGAATAAAGAAAAATTAACTCCAGCAAATCTCCTATGTTAATTATGGAATTGAAGTACAGCTACATAACAAATAAAAAATATTAAAATCGTGTCCCAAAACCCTCCTTCATTGCAAGTATTTAATTGAAGGGGGGTTTTTCTTATTGTTCAAGATTGTCAAAGAAAGACGGCAACAAAAGGAACAATTTCAACTACTTGCAAAAGAAGTTGAAAGACAAGGCGTTGTAACTTTAGCTAGTCGGTTAGATACAGCTGAGGAACAACGTGAATTCATCGCTAAATATTAGGAAGCAAAAGAAAATACAAAAACAAGGTGGTACTAAACTATGACAAACTTTAATACTGAATTAGTAAAAGCATTAGCACATGGCGACGCTGAGGCACATGAACAAATTAAGAACTTACCGTTAATAATGCGTATGGCATTAGGAACAGCGGTTGACCAGTTGCGACGTGACGAGAACATTGTACCTATGAATAGTGGTTTTTCTGTATATGAACAGAAGAAAGTAACAGAAGAAGATCAGGACGAACTAGGTAAAAATTTAGCTACACTTCTTCAACGTCAAAAAGATGCTGAGGCATTAAAAGAGAAAATTAGACAGGAACACTTGGAGAAAGAAATTAAAGTAAAAGTTGAACGTGCTAGGGCGGGACTCGCTATGGCTGACCGTCGATAAAACAAAATATGAATTTCAAACTGAGATCACCTTTATGGGTGGTCTCTCTTTTATTATTTCCAGTCACATAGGGGTGAAAGTATCAAACTCTACTACTCCAACAAACCCAACACATCTAAAAAGATAAACACTGGTATCATCGTAATAACATATATAAGGATTTTACAAATAAAATGAATCTTAATACCTAACTTATCCGGAAGAAGCCATATCGACAATCCCAACAGCGTACGCCCTACAGCCAAATATAATTGAGGTAAAAGAACATTATCCATTCTTACCTCCATATACTCTTTACCAGACTCAAACAATACAGCATATAGGATCAATATAATGAAATAAAGAATAAACACTTTCACATAACTTTTCGATGTGTTTTTTCTCAACTTATAAAAACTCCTTTTATTTTCCATTCCCAGCGATTCCCTCAACGATTTCCTTTGCTGATTTTCGATTCTTATTTATTTCGATGATTTCATGCATTGATGTATGAATATCACGAAAGCCATTTTCAAAAGTAGCTTGTAACCCCTTAAAAATACCTTCCGAACTATCCATTCTGTTATCCAATTTATCTAGCCTTCCATCTAACTTATCTAATCTACCATCTAATTTTTCTAGCTTATTATCCATCGCTGTTACCTTTGCTAGTATCTGTTTCGCTAGTTCCAGTTCTCTTTCTGTTGCCATGCAGCACGACCTCCCAAAATGTTTTCAAAACCACCGCAAAATTATATTTTTAAAAAGCGGTCATCTAATTATAGCAAATCCCTTAACCACCCCCTCCTTTATATCGCTGTACAAAGTAATTAGTAGGGTAGTTGTTCACGAATCAAAAGATAATTGTCTCAGAATGCAAATCTCGGCACACTGTCAGCCCCAAAGAGGTTCTGAAATCATGGTGTATATTTAGTAAGGACCAGACCAGCCATATATAGGGGGTCGCCCCCCATATGGTGGGGTATCTATGTATAAAAATATAATAGGCGTCGTAACTTTCCTCGCATAACGTTACCGACACGCCTCGCCAATCCTCGTTATTCTTCTTTATCTCACTGATCTAGCTGTTGTTATGCATGTTTGTTCTTCTTTCTTTCTTTGTTCTTCTTTCTTTGTTCTTCTTTCTTTGTTCTTTCATTCGTTCCTTCCTTGCTGTTGTCCTCACATCGTGTCGTGTGCCATTCCCTGTCCTTCCCTCACGGTTGTTAGTACTGGTACTGGTGTTAGTACTGGTGTTAGTACTGGTGTTAGTACTGGTG
>NZ_PCNZ01000070.1 GCF_002975175.1 Bacillus sp. MYb209 | reverse complement strand
TCAAACTCTCCAATAAAGTTAGTTTGTCTAGCATCTAAAAATAAAAATTGACGTTTCACGTTGTTTGTTTCGTTTAGTTTTCAAAGTTCAACGTCGCGTTTCAGCGACTTTTATAATTTAACATTTTGACTTGAATCTGTCAACAACTTTTTTCTTTCGTTCCTGACGACGCTTATTAATTTATCATATTACTAATCGATAAGTCAATGCCTTTTTAAAAAATGCCAAAATAAATTTATCTTGGCATTATATATAGCTTAATAATCACTAATGCAGTAACACCTGGCATCCCTAATAAACTTGATACTGTAGCTGTGCCCATGTTAATTGGAATATGAAAATCAAAATATGTCCCTGCAACATTCACAATAAATAGTAACGCTATACCTAAAGTGACATGAAAGAGTGCTTTCCCTATAAAACGTATTGGTTTAGCAGAAACACCAAAAACAAGAAAAATAAAAACCAAAGCAAGAATGCCAACAATAATAATTGTAGAATTCATTTTTTCCTCCTTATGAATGACCTATACATATCCATTTGTATGGGACAAGACAATAAAAAAGAACATTTATAACATAAATCCTACCACTTCATCTTTATAACCTTTAATCAGTAATATTTCTTCTAAGCACTAATAATTAGATACAACTAATTCTATTCCCACCTTTTCTTTCTCCTCTTTATATCCCAAAAATAAAGTAGCCCTGTTACTCACAAATAAATCGATAAAAAGCAAAAGGTCCCGCTTTAAAAAGCAGGACCTTTTACCATTGTTCCATTTTCACAGGACGACGTTTTGCTTCTTTTAACAAGAAAAAATATTTCGCCTCTGCTATTTTCAAAGAACAAAGTACATCTTGAGACGGCTCAACACTTTGTTCAACCAGTCTCTTCTGACGTAGCCATTCATTCTTTACCTTTTCTAATAATACAATTAACTTATCGTCATACTCTTTACGCAACTTACCCTTTTTTTGAAAGAACATTTTCCCTTCTCCTCTTATATCTCTCTACGGCCTTCTAAAGCTTTCGATAGCGTTACTTCATCTGCATATTCTAAATCTCCACCAACTGGCAGACCATGTGCAATACGAGTTACTTTAATCCCTGTTGGCTTTAAGAGGCGGGATATGTACATCGCTGTAGCTTCCCCTTCAATATTAGGGTTTGTTGCTAATATCACTTCTTGTACTGTTTCATCTTGTAGTCTCTTTAATAACTGCGGGATATTAATATCCTCAGGTCCAATTCCCTCCATTGGAGAAATGGCACCACGCAAAACATGATATACACCTTGATATTCTTTCATTTTTTCCATCGCAATTACATCTTTCGGCTCTTGTACTACACAAACAACCGATTGATCCCTATGCGAATCGTCACAAATATAACAAGGATCGCGGTCAGTAATATGTCCACACACAGAACAATACGCTAAATCTCGCTTTGCATTCACAAGCGCTTTCGCAAAACCTAGTACATCATCCTCTTTCATATCTAACACGAAGAACGCCAATCGAACCGCTGTTTTCGGTCCGATTCCTGGCAACTTCATAAAACTATCGATTAATTTTGATATCGGTTCTGGATAATGCATATATCAATATCCTCCTAGAACATTCCACCTGGTAAGTTCAAGCCTTTTGTAAATTGACCCATTGTAGAGTTTGAAAGTTCATCAACCTTTTTAAGTGCATCATTCGTTGCAGCTAATACTAAGTCTTGTAACATTTCGATATCTTCTGGATCTACAACTTCTTCTTTAATTTTCACTTCAAGAACCTGCTTATGACCATTTGCAATAACAGTAACCATTCCGCCGCCAGCTGTACCTTCAACTGTTTTTTCGCCAAGCTCTTCTTGCGCCTTCGCCATGTCTTTTTGCATCTTTTGCATTTGTTTCATCATATTATTCATATTTCCCATTCCGCCACGCATCATAATTAATTCCTCCTCATTATTATTACTCTTTTATTTCAATAAGTTCTTGCCCTACTAATTTTACAGCCTCTTCTATAAGAGGATTTTCTTTTTGTTCTGGGCTTTCTTCAGAATCCCCGCCTTCGCGTTGTAAAAAGTCTTCACGAATTTTACCCCATTCACTTTTTGGGATAGCAATCATATTTAACCTTTTACTTAACAATTCAAAAAGAGTTTGTTCCAATGTATCCATTGCTTCTCGATTTTCACTAGCCATTTTGCAATGAATCTCATATTGAAATGCTAACACATAGGTATCATCCGAAGCCGCAACTGGTTCACTATTTTCTAATAAAACAGCAAATGCTACTTTGTTATGTGACTTGAGCCTTCCTAATAATTCGCCCCATATAGCTTTTAACTGTTCTAAATCTTGACGCTTCGCTTGCTTTAACACTTCATTCACACGTCCAACAGGAATTTTCATACTTCCTGTTCGTACCGGTTTTGGTGTTGCCCGCGTCTCTCTTACTTCCTGCTGCACACCAGCTGGCACGCCATTCTTTTTAACTTGCTCTAACTCTTTCTCCAGCTGCTGCATCCTGTTCATAATCGCTTGTAAACGATCTGCGCCGTTTGCTTGCATCATAAACTGCTGACACAGTTGCACCATAACAACTTCCAAGAATATTCTTGGATGGTTTGTCCACTTCATCTCCTGTTGTCCCTTACTAAGGGTATGAATAATTTCATAGATTACTTCCGGTTGCATTTCTTCACTTAACGTACGGAATTGATCATCTACAATTACCCGTTCCAACATATGTTCTAATTGTGGTGAAGTTTGATATAAAAGCATATCACGATAGTAGTAAATGAAATCCTCCATAAAGCGAACTGGATCTTTCCCTTTACTCATCATCTCGTCTATAATACGTAACGCTCTTGATACATCATTTTCACGTATACATTCTACCAGGTCACCTAAATATCGCTGAGATACAGATCCTGTTACAGCTAAAACATCTTCACTCGTTACCGTCTCATCACTATAAGAAATAGCTTGATCGATAAGACTGAGCGCATCACGCATACCACCTTCGGCGGCACGCGCTACGATTTGTAACGCTTCATCTTCTACTTGCGTACCTTCATTTGTCACGACTGTTGATAACCTCTCAACGATATCATTTACTGATATCTTTCGAAACTCAAAACGCTGACAACGCGAAATAATTGTAGCTGGAATCTTATGCGGTTCTGTTGTCGCCAGAATAAAAATAACATGTCCTGGCGGCTCTTCTAAAGTTTTCAAAAGCGCATTAAAGGCACCCATAGAAAGCATGTGAACTTCATCAATAATGTATACTTTATATCCTACAGCACTTGGAGCATATTTTACTTTGTCTCTTATATCTCGAATTTCATCTACACCGTTATTTGAAGCCGCATCAATTTCTAATACATCTGAAATAGACCCTTGTGTAATTCCTAAACAAGAAGGACATTCATTACAAGGTTCAGCTACCGGGGCGTGTTCACAGTTAATTGCCTTTGCAAATACTTTTGCAATTGTCGTTTTCCCTGTTCCCCTCGGACCAGAAAACAAATAAGCATGTGAAGCTTTCTCTTGAAGAAGGGCATTTTGCAACGTTTTTGTCACGTGCTTTTGACCGACTACATCTTCGAATTTTTGCGGTCTCCATGTTCGGTATAACGCTTGGTATGACACGAAAATACGGCCTCCCTCAAAGGTTATTATCTCATTTATTATAACCCATTCTGTTTATAGATTCCAAAAGTTATTTTCCATACAAAAAACCCACCTTTTATTAAGGTGAGTTTTGTATACATATATAACTGCCGTGCACCTTCTGTCGATTACGTACCATAAGCGTTACTCAAGCAGTTAGCTCGGTTCAGGCACTCCTGCGGCACACGAGAAAACCCGCTTATTGCTGCTTCCTTCCGGACCTGACAAGGTTCACGGGGTCCCGTTGCGCAGGACCCAAACGTCAACACCACTTACTTAAGGCAGGCCTTACAGCAGCATAACCTCGAGAAGGGATTCGGCCTCGCTAGAGCGGATTGCGAGTATAGGGCACCGCTACCTCCCCGCTTAGCACGGCAAAGTTAAAACCAATATTCGGTTGCCTTGGATAAGGCATTATCAGTATAACTTGTTTTTTTACAAAATGCAAATACGTTAGTTACCATTACTTTTCTCTAGTTTTTTCGCTTCTTTTCTTTTCTTACGAAGCTCCCTAAAAAAAATCGTTAACAACGTACCACATTCCTCTTCAAGTACACCAGCCACTACTTCACACTGATGATTAAAACGCTCATCAGTTAAAAGATTCATCAATGTACCTGCACATCCACCTTTCGGATCGCTCGCACCATATACAACCCGTTTTACACGCGATAAAACAATTCCCCCTGCACACATTGGACAAGGTTCTAATGTTACATATAACGTTGCATCTTCTAAACGCCATGTCCCTAATTTTTTGCAAGCTTCATCAATAGCTAAGAGCTCGGCGTGAGCTATTGATCTCTGTTCAGTTTCTCTTAAGTTATGTGCGACACTAATCACTTCACCATCTAGCACAATTACAGCACCAATTGGTACCTCTTGTATCGCCTCCGCCTTCTTCGCTTCCTCTATTGCTAACTGCATAAAATATATATCTCGCTCCATAATATAGTCCTTTCACCAAAAATAAAATACACTTTTTCATTTCTTGCAGGTGGGATAACTTTTACAAATTCAATCCAACCTAAAGAAGAAAGAGAGGGAATTACATATGAAAAATACTGCCTTACTCATCATCGATATGATTAATGATTTTCAATTCTCCCACGGGCCCATCCTGGCACAGAAATGTGAAATTATAAAGAACCCCATTTTACAATTAAAGGACACCATGAAATCATTGGGCTATCCAATAATTTATGTCAATGATCACTATCAACTTTGGAGATCTGATATTGATCAACTTATTACTCATTGTACAAATGAGTATAGTAAAAATATTATCGAGGCCATTGCTCCGCATACTGACGATTACATTTTTATTAAACCACATTACTCTGCTTTTTATGAAACACCTTTGAATTCTTTATTAGGTTATTTAAAAATCGAAAATCTCATTTTAACAGGAATTGCCGGGAACATATGCATCCTTTTTACAGCTAATGATGCCCATATGAGAAATTATAAACTTTATGTACCACGGGATTGCATCGCTTCTAATAACGAGCAAGATAATGAACATGCTTTAAAAATAATGGAAGCCACATTAAAGGCAAATATTGTGCCGTCATCCCAAATGAAATTTAGTTAATACATATCTATTTTCTAACTTTTTATATCAAATTAGTCCACTCGCTCCCCTCTTGTGCTACAATAATTCTGTTTTGTGTTTTTAGTAGTCACGGTAAATCACTGATTGAAAGGAGGAAACAGCGTGACCGGAGTACCATTTATCACGGTTGAAGGACCAATTGGTGTTGGAAAAACTTCACTTGCGAAGGAACTTTCAACTCACATGCAACTCCACTTACTAAAAGAGATTGTTGATGAAAATCCTTTTTTAGGAAAATTCTACGAAGACATCGACGAATGGAGTTTTCAAACAGAGATGTTCTTTCTTTGTAATAGATACAAACAACTAGAGGATATTAACATAAAGTATTTGAATCAAAGGAAGCCTGTAGTAGCAGATTATCATATATTTAAAAATTTAATTTTTGCATCCCGTACATTAAAACATTCTCAATATGACAAGTACATGCAAATTTATCGCATTCTTACGCAAGATATGCCTGTACCAAATGTCATCGTTTATTTAACAGCGAGCCTAGAAACATTACAAAAACGAATTACGGTGCGCGGAAGAGAATTCGAAAAAAATATGGATCCAAATTACTTGTTACAGCTTACAAAAGATTACGAAACAGCAATGGATGCTTTCAAAAAGGACCATCCAGATATTCCAGTATTGAAATTTAATGGAGACGATATGGATTTTGTAAGAAATCCTGATGATTTAAATGTCATCTTATCCGCTCTTCAAAATACTCTCTTGAAGGAGTCGAAATAACAATGAATTTAAGGCAAAAATATGATATACCAAATGATGCAGTTATCACTATTGCTGGAACAGTAGGTGTCGGTAAATCAACTATGACAACTGCATTAGCTAACGCTTTAGGTTATCGTACATCTTTTGAAAAGGTAGATTCCAACCCATATTTGGACAAGTTCTATGCTGATTTCACACGTTGGAGCTTTCACTTACAAGTGTACTTTTTAGCAGAACGATTTAAAGAACAAAAAAGAATTTTCGAATATGGTGGCGGTTTTGTTCAAGACCGTTCTATCTATGAGGACACTGGTATTTTCGCAAAGATGCATTACGAAAAGGGTACAATGACTGAAACTGATTATGAAACATACAAAGGTTTATTTGATGCTATGGTCATGACTCCTTACTTCCCTCATCCAGACTTATTAATTTACCTAGAAGGTTCTTTTGATGATATTGTCGATCGTATTCAAGAACGAGGACGTCCTATGGAGCAGCAAACACCAATTGAGTATTGGAAAGAGATGCATGGACGTTACGATAACTGGATTAATAACTTTAATTCATGCCCTGTTTTACGATTAAACATTAATGAATACGATATTTTAAAAGATGACGATTCAATCGAACCAATCATTAAAAAAATTGGACATTTTTTAAAACAAACACGTAAACTTGTAAAATAAAAAACCCGTGCATATGCACGGGTTTTCCTATGAAATTACTTTTTCTTTTTCGTCGGAGCAATAATTTCACTCTCTGGCTTTCCAGCATTAATACGCTGACGAACAGTACTCGTACTAATATCATATGTTTCAGCAATCTCTTTAACAGTCATTTCTTTCCCATTAATTACTGCTGTTAGTAATTTCCCTGTACGTTTTGGAGTTACTTCTTTTTGCACAGCTGGTTTTTCAGCTTCTTTTGGCACCTCTACTTTTTTTGCAACCTGTTTTACATCACAAGTGCAACCACAAAGTTTACGGAATGTATCATCACTTATAATGCGCGACACATTTGCACCACTGTTTAAAATTCTATTGTTCTTACAGACAGGACATTGTACATAATATAAAGTTTTTCCATCTAAAGGAAACGTTTGTATAATAAGATCCATGTTAACTCCTTTCATATCTATGAAGATAATCATCGGAATATGAGTGTGTAATAAGGACGCTATATCCTTACATCATACTTTATGATTGGTTTTAAAATAAAAACTCGTTACGTGTTGGTAACGAGTTCTCCAATCTCCACTTATATGCGCTGTTGTCAATTATATCTGGAGGAGGTAGAGGGATTCGAACCCCCGCGCGACTCTCGCCGCCTGTCGGTTTT
>NZ_PCNZ01000069.1 GCF_002975175.1 Bacillus sp. MYb209 | reverse complement strand
TGTTGTATCTGAGGTGAATTTTTTTGGAGGTACTCCAAAATATTGGGTTGATGGGTATGTGGTTCTACTGGTTCTGGTGCAAAGATTGTATTTATTTGAAAGAGGTATATAGTATGTACCGCGTTGATCCATTTAATCTAAGTCTTCCAATGAAAAATAACCCAAATCACGAATACATAAATCTCCTGGTTGTAAGGTATCTAGGCACTCCGTACCAAATGTTTTGTCATTATTTTTTCCTGGTCCAACTTGAAAGTTAAGAAATTCCCCACTGTGTAGATCATATTCTAATTGGATTTTGATTCCAGCTTTTTGAGCACATCCTCCAGAGCCTGGATATACATTCTCTAAAGCATTTGGCACTTGAAATACGGTGGCATCTAGGATACGAATTCGTTGGAAATAAGAGAAGAAATGGTTAGAAATTTGCGTTTGTTCACATACTTTTTGTTGTAACAGTAAAGAAAAAATATGTTGTAAAAACAAAACTGCTTTTGTATTTAAGCGTTTATTTAAGCCCTCAGGGCTGAGTAGAGTGCCTGTCGCTGCATGAAGCCTACTACATAATCGAACCAAGGGGGCACTTGCCACCCGTTGACTCATCCAAATAAAAATAGTAGCTAAGTCTGAGCCAGAAAACTTGCGTTTTCGTTTTACAAACCCAAGTTCTTTTGCTAGTTCTTCTAAAAATACAGGTGTAACATATTGCTGTAATTCTTCCGCAAATGCTTGTAGTTCATCTTGAATCGAGAAATTCATAAGAAAACGTTATTCTTTCTAATCTAGCTTGTTTAGAAAGAATAACGTTTTTTAGTACTTAAGAGTATTAAAATCTCTTAAGTTTATGGGCATGTATGGTGACCCCTATTATAGAAGCTACTTTGAACGTAAGGGATTTGTAAGGAATAGGTAAGGAAAAAGAGATTTTCATTGTGTATGATCAAAATATAAATAAGCATGAAAGGCGGAACAGATATATGATTTCTACTGCTGACGACTTAAACAAATTCTTCTCTTACTTATTCAGTGGCAAATGACTGAAGGAACAGCAACTAAAACAAATGCTTACTACAGTTCCTACAGGAAGAAAAGGAATCGATGGATAGAGTCTTGCAATCTATGAAATTAAGCTTCCAAACGGTGTCTCAATATGGGGACACCGAGGCGCCATTCCAGGGTTTACTACTCTTGTTGGAGGTAAACTTGGAGGTAAGCATACGTTAGCCATCAATTTGAACAGCTTGGATAAAGCTGACAGTCCTGATTTTTATAAAAATATTTTACTTGCTGAATTTAGCAAGTAGGCAAAGAGGAAAAACGGATAGATTTTGTCATATTTTTTATAGTTAAACAAATAAGTGATGAAATCGATCACTTATCTAAGGAGGCAATTCTCTCATGAAAAATAAACTATCTGGGGTATTAGCCGCTACATTGGCGCTAACGATGACCCTACCAACAGGCGCGATGGCGTCTTCTAGCAGTAAGACTCCGGTTGTAGCTAACCAAGAAGTTGCTAGCCAAGAACTGGAGAAGATTGCGACAGATAAGGCTGCCCTACTCACGGAGTCCCATGGGACGACTAGCGTGCAGTATGCGCTGATTGATAATGGCAAACTTATTTTGTCGGGGCAGACAGACAAGAACGATATGAAAAGGAAACAGTCGCTGACTAAAGATACTCTATACGGGATTGGTTCAGTCAGTAAAATGTATGCAGCAACGGCTGTAATGAAATTGGTCGACGAAGGAAAAGTCGATTTGGATGCTCCTGTCGTCCACTATGTTCCTGATTTCAAGATGAAAGACGAGCGGTACAAAAGCATTACGCCGCGTATGCTGTTAAACCACTCCTCCGGCTTGCAAGGTTCCACGTTAAGTAATGCATTTTTATTTAACGATAATGATACCTATGCCCATGATGTCTTGTTGCGGCAATTGTCCAACCAGAGCCTGAAGGCGGATCCTGGCGCTCTCTCGGTTTACTGCAACGACGGCTTTACGCTGGCTGAGATTTTGGTGGAAAGAGTCAGCGGTATGAGCTTTACCGAATTTCTACATCAACGGTTTACAGAACCCTTAAAGCTGAATCATACGAAAACGCCGCAGGACAAATGGGAAGGCGAAAAGCGGGCTGAACTTTATTTTCCGGCGTACCAAGGGCAACTTCCCATTGAATCGGTGAATGTGATTGGTTCGGGAGGGATCTCTTCCACGGCAGAAGATATGGTACGATTCTCACAATTATTTATGGGACAGGGAAAAGGGATCCTCTCTGATAAGGCAGTCAAGGCGATGGAGCAAGAGGAATATAAAAAAGGAATGTGGCCGGGGGATGGAGATAATATTTTCAACTATGGTCTTGGCTGGGATAGTGTGAAACTATACCCATTCAGTGAATATGGGATAAAAGGCTTGGCTAAGGGCGGCGACACGTCACTGCAACATGCTATACTGGTCGTGCTTCCGGAACAGAAGATGGCAGTGGCTGTGTTGTCATCCGGCGGGCAAAGCTCTACAAATCAACTACTGGCAACTGAATTACTGCTCGCCGCGCTTAAAGAGAAGGGCACAATTAAGGACATCAAGCCAAACAAATCCTTTGGCAAGCCGGTCAAGGCCAAGATGCCTCAAGACGTAGCGAAGAAAGCGGGCTTTTACGGCAATAGCGACAGTCATTTCAAAATAGAAATTACGAAGAATGGAGAAATGTTCTTACCATCTAATCGAGAAGAAAAATATGTATATACTGCGAATGGAAGCTTTATTAATGAGAAGGGTACTTCCAAGCTCAGCTTCGTCACTGAGAAGAATGGAAGAACTTATTTGAAGGAGAGCACATATAAATCGACGCCAGGCTTAGGGCAAAATGTGATGACTCACTATTTAGCCGAGAAACTAGAAGACAACGTGCTATCGAAGAAAACCGCTGCCGCATGGGCGAAGCGGGAAGGCGTCAAGTTCTATCTCGTGAACGAGAAATTTAGTTCTATTGAATATCTCGTTCAACCGAAACTTATTACCACACAAATTACTCGCAAGGAAGGCCTGGCGGGCTATTGGGACGGCAGAAAAATTACAGGTCCGAACACCGCGGCGCATCAGCTCCAGATTCCCGTGATGAATGGCCGTGATACGACGGAAACTCATTTCTATACAGAAGGCGGCAGTGAATATATGGAGATGGCCGGATTGTTATACGTAAGTGGATCCAGCGTAAAACCGCTTGATGCAGGCCAATCATCCAAAGTTACGCTGCAAGCAAATGGGCATGCGAAATGGTTTACGATCCCGCAAGCGACAGCAGGAAAAACGATGACCGTGGCGTTGCCATCGAAGAGTTCGTTCGCGGTGTATGATGAGAAGGGAGTATCCGTCAATTTTACCGTTGTGAGCGGCAATAACAAAGTAAAACTGCCGAAGAACGGAACGGTTGTATTTGCTGGCGCGCCGAACTCGGAATTTGCAATCACGTTGAACTAGCTACAATTCAAGATGGACTTCAGCAAAACCAGTACGACACAGAAGAGGTGTTTTGCTGGTTTTGTTTGTATTTACGTATGATCTTTACGAAGAGGCTTTCCACGAATAATATCACGCTCAAACTCTGCAAGAACAGCTAGCATACCAGTTCTGGGCAATCATCTTTTGCCCCACTCATCTTCTCGGTGTAAATACGTTCGCAGCCGGCATTATGATGTACAAGCCCTATACGATGCAGGAATTATCCGAGGTGTTTCGGCTACTAAGTTTAACCAACATGGCACACTCACACGTCAACAGGCTGCACTTATGTTAGAACGAACACTAGAATATCTAGGTGTAGAAAAAGAGTCAAATACAGGGCCCTACCACACATCCATCAACTTAAGAAGAATAAACGCCACCAAAACAAAAAAAGCCCCAAATTTTTCTTGAAAATAAGTTGGGGCTTTCGAACCAGAAAAGTATATTTTTAACTATGAAAACTACGATAAATTTTTCCTTTTTTCCTACTTGCTAAATTCAGCAAGTAAAATATTTTTAAAAGGATTAGGACTGTCAGTTCTACCCAAACTATTCCAATTGACGACCAACGTATGCTTGCCTCCAAGTTTACCTCCAACAAGAGTAGTAAAGCCTAGAAGGCCACCTGTGTGTCCCCATATCGAGACACCGTTTGGAAGCTTAGTTTCATAGATTCCAAGACCATATCCATCGATTCCTTCACTTCCTGTAGGAACTGTAGTAAGCATTTGTTTTAGTTGCTGTTCTTTCAGTAATTTTCCACCGAGCAAGTAAGAGAAGAATTTATTTAAGTCGTCAGCAGTAGAAATCATATCTCCAGCTGAGCTAGCTACACTTGGGTTATAATAAGTAACGTCTTTTAGCTCACTTGTTCCGTCTGGTTGGACATATCCACGGGCATGCTTGGTGCCTGGAATAACGCTTGAATTGCCAGGTAGGAATGTATTCGATAATTCAAGCGGTTCAATAATCCGATTTTCAATCTCTTCCGCATAGCTGTTTCCGGTTACTTTTTCAATAAGAATCCCCAGTAATACGTATCCTGTGTTTGAATAAGACCAACCCTTTCCTGGGGCAAAGTCTGGGGGCAGAGAAATCCCCATCTTCACTAACTCTTCAGCCATATACGATTTTTTTGTATCCATAAAATCAGCATCTTTTGACCTTGAGTATTCAGCGATACCACTTGTATGGTTCAATATCTGCCGGATAGTAATCTGGTTACCATCATATCCGTTTCCTTGAATGACACCAGGCAACCATTTTTCGATAAAGTCGTCTAGATTCAAGCGGTTCTCTCCAGCTAATTGAAGTACAACCGTTGCGGTGAACGTCTTCGTCACGCTGCCAATGCGAAAGCGAAAATCTGTTTTCATTGATTGCTTGGTGCTTAGATTCGCTATCCCAGCGGCATACCCCCACGTTTTTCCACCCTCAGAAGTTTTAGCAAGTATCCCCGGGTATCCAAGTTGCAATGTATCCCGCATTGCTTGCTTGACGGAATTACGATCTCGTTGAGTGCTTGTTTGTAACGAACTAGATACATTTTGAGTGGGCTCTGCTTTTACAATTGAGGCTGGCGTTGTATATAACAGGGAACTTCCAGCTATTAAAAGGGCAAGACTTGCAAATGTAATTTGACTACGTATTTTCATAAGGCATTCCTCTCCTCTATTCATATTGTATAAGTGTTTGCTTACTGTTCCTTACTTCCTGACAAGACTTAGGGAAAGGCCCTCACTCATATAGATTAAAGCCCCAGTACAAAGGTATCTATCAATACCAACAATTTGAGCCATTTAAATCTCCATCCCTTCTATAACAAAATTATTCAAAGGTATGAAAGCATATTATGTACCCTTAGTTATTGTTAGGATTAACACAACATGAGACATAACCCCAACCCATATTTTACTTTATTTATCCATAATATGTATTGAGAAATAATGTAAATTCGAATCCTTTCCGTACCCCAACTATTGATCGTTTTTTTCACCTATTATAATTAGTTATTTAGAATTTCATAATAAAAAACTGTAGAAAAAATAACGAGTCCCTTAACGTACAGGAAGCGGTTGAAAAATATGTCTAAACGCACAAATTTCTTTTTTTTGATATGGTGACCCCATCGCCATCAAGCTAAGGTTTTGAAGTACCCACTAAATGAAATTTTTCTTTCTCTACAGTTAGTTATTTTGAGAAGTCAGCTCATTTTTTGTTTTTGGGGTGTTTACTTTTCTTAAGTTGATGGATGTGATATGGTGACCCCATGCCCATCAACTTAAGAGATTTTAATACCCTCCAATACAAAAAGACCTTATTCTTTTTGTAGAAATATACAGAAAGGATGACGTTTTCTGTGAATTATGGATATAAATTTATCTTAGGTTGATAGTGATGTATGGTGACCCCATATACATAAATACATTTTGTCGAAATTATTAAAAAGGGGAATTTTTCTATTTGGAGAACTAATAATTGTTTGCCAATATGTATTAGAAATCTCAATCTAAACTAAAGGAGAACAAAATGGGACAAAACAATAAAGGCTTTTCTGAAACAGGGTTGCGCAAAATGCGCAATGTACTGGCGCAGCATGTCGACTCTGGAAAGATTCCTGGGCTCGTCGCCTTAGTCAGCCGAAACGGCGAGACGCACGTCGAAGCGCTTGGAACAATGAGGCATGATGGTGGCGCACCAATGTGTCGGGACACGATCTTTCGATTGGCGTCCACTAGCAAGCCGATCGCAGTTTCACCGGTAATGGTTCTGCTCGACGAGTGCAAACTGCATTTGGACGACCCAGTAGACAAATGGCTGCCCGAACTCGCCGACCGGCAGGTGTTGAAACGACCCGATGGTCCGCTGGAAGAGACCGTCCCAGCATGGCGTCCTATCACTGTACGAGACCTGTTGACCTCCACATTCGGGCTCGGAGTGGATCTCACGTTGATGGGTTCTCCGATCATGAACGCGTTCTTCGAGAGCGGGATATTCGACACGCCAGGGCAGGATATGCCCGGTCCAGATGAGTTTATGTGTCGCCTAGGTGCACTTCCGCTAAGCTACCAGCCCGGAGAGCGGTGGCAGTATCATATCAGTATTGAAGTGCTCAGCGTGCTTGTTGCCAGGGTCACGGGTCAGACATTCGAGTCGTTCCTGCGCGAACGCATCTTCGATCCACTGGGAATGAAGGACACTGGCTTCTACGTGCCTGAGCGCAAGATTGACCGGCTTCCACCTGCCTTCAACCCCGATCCGCAGACAGGTAAGTTCATCGTGTGGGATGAGGGTGCAGGCGGACGTTACAGCAAACCTCCAGCATTCCAAGCAGGCGGTGGTGGGCTGCTCGCAACCGTCGACGATTATCACGCGTATTTGCAGATGCTGTTGAACAAAGGGATGCACGGAACCAAACGGATCCTGTCCCGACCTGCAGTCCAGCTGATGACCACCAACCGTCTTACTCCTGAACAACAAGTATACCGAGACGATTTGGCCAAAAACAACGTCCATTTGTCGTTTGGACAAGGGATACAAGGCGGCTGGGGCTTTGGGATGGCGGTGCGTACCTATCTTGGAGACTACGCGTCTATCGGTCAGTTCGGCTGGGATGGCGGAACCGGCACTGCAGCTTACGCTGATCCAGACAAACAGTTTACTGGAATCCTGTTCACCCAGGTTGGGATGTCCACTCCGGACTCATCGCATCTTATCCAAGACTTCTGGACCACGGTCTACCAAGCAATCGAAGACTGAAACCGAACTTAGGTATTATTTAAAGAAAAACGCCAAGACGGACACATAATCATAGGCTTGGCGTATATTTTTAAAATATCACATTATTATTTCCATATATCCATTTATTTTGAGAATGATGCCCTCAACTGTCCTAGAAAAACTGCTTTTATTAATAGATATTAGGGGTCCTGCCACACATCCATCAACTTAAGGTATATTTTTATACAAAAAGCGGTCTTTTCACGTAGTATTTTATTATCGTTTATAGATGTTATAAAAGTAGGCA
>NZ_PCNZ01000068.1 GCF_002975175.1 Bacillus sp. MYb209 | reverse complement strand
ATGATGGCAGAGAGGTCACACCCGTTCCCATACCGAACACGGAAGTTAAGCTCTCTAGCGCCGATGGTAGTTGGGACCTTGTCCCTGTGAGAGTAGGACGTCGCCAAGCAAGATAAAACACGAGTCATTTGACTCGTGTTTTTTTATTTCCCATGAAATAGGTTAGATTCCGTTAGTAAAAATGCTGAAATATAGTAAGGGATTTTTTGAGCAGAAATATTGAGAAATTGATAAATAAATGGATAATCTTCAGATCCATAGCTTCCAAGTAAGTCATACCACCAATCTGTTTCATACCTAGAAATCATGCTTAAATTATAGAGCAATAAATAATGAACAAGGAGCTCAGGCAACACTGGCTTAGAGTTTCTAGGGTCGGTCGTAAGTGGTAAATAATAAGTGTCAGTAAGATGCTCGTAGTATAAAGGTGTGCTATACATAGGATTCCATGATTGAATAGGTGCTGAAAAAAGCACATTTAATTCATTATTTTTCTCAGGTACGTGTTGTATTGATAAATGCTTACAAGCTGTTTCGATGTAACGGGAAAATCTCTCTTTAGTCATATGTAGTCGATCTAGTATGTTGACTGAGAAGGAGAGCTCATTTTTATTTGTTGAATCGATTTTATATAATGTTGTTCCTTTTTGACTATAGCGAAATAAATGTTGTAGCTCAGGGATTTTTCCCATTAGCTCTAACATATTAAACTTTTCTGTTTCCAAGTGTTTCATGTGAAACAGTTGTTCTGCCGCGTGAGTAAATAGTCCATTTTTCTGTATTTTCACCTCATCTTCTAAAAATTGATATCCTTGTTTTTTTCGTTTACGGGTTGTCACTCCATGTGCTAAAACGGTTGTTGATTCTGGATAGTTTGGATTAATAGTTAATAAACAAGCTTTAAAAAGTTGCCCCATTCCATAAAATAACAGCATTGGTTGAATGGAAAATGGTGCTGTTTTATATAATTCATAATAATTTTTACCGTGTTCTAAGTAATAAATAAATGGATAACAATTTTCAAAACTTTTTTTTTCGGCATCCTGAATCGAGGATTTTTCATAACAACGGGCAAGATAATGTTGTACGTTTTGAGATGAAAAGAAGAAACTTAATTGCTGCCAAGCACAAGGTGTATGATGCATATATTACGCTCCTTTTATTGTCTAAAAATTCTAACATATTAATACTTTCTTGACAGTATTTTAACCAATTGATAAGCTACTAATAATAATTTCTGGTATCATGGGGGGAACAATTATGTGGGAATCTAAATTTGTTAAAGAAGGTTTGACTTTTGATGATGTATTACTTGTACCAGCAAAGTCAGATATATTACCAAGAGAAGTAAGTGTTAAAACAGTTTTATCTGAAAGCTTACAGTTAAACATCCCGTTAATTAGTGCAGGAATGGATACAGTAACAGAAGCTGATATGGCTATTGCAATGGCTCGTCAAGGCGGTTTAGGAATCATTCATAAGAATATGTCTATTGAGCACCAGGCAGAGCAAGTTGACAAAGTAAAACGCTCTGAAAGCGGCGTTATTTCAGATCCATTCTTTTTAACTCCAGAACATCAAGTATATGATGCGGAACATCTTATGGGAAAATACCGCATCTCAGGTGTACCAGTTGTAAATAATTTAGATGAGAGAAAATTAGTTGGTATTATTACAAACCGTGATATGCGCTTCATCCAAGACTACTCAATCAAAATTTCTGACGTAATGACAAAAGAACAGTTAATTACAGCCCCAGTTGGTACTACACTAGGAGAAGCTGAAAAGATCCTACAAAAGTATAAAATTGAAAAGCTTCCTCTTGTTGATAATATTGGTGTATTACAAGGACTTATTACAATAAAAGATATTGAAAAAGTAATTGAATTTCCAAACTCTGCAAAGGATAAGCAAGGACGCTTATTGGTTGGAGCAGCAGTTGGTGTAACGGCTGATGCAATGCTTCGTATCGATGCATTAGTAAAAGCGAGTGTAGATGCAATTGTACTTGATACAGCTCATGGACATTCTCAAGGTGTTATTGAAAAAGTAAAAGAAGTTCGCGCTAAATATCCAGCGCTAAATATTATTGCTGGCAATGTTGCTACAGCTGAAGCAACAAAAGCATTAATTGAAGCTGGTGCAAATGTAGTTAAAGTTGGTATTGGACCAGGTTCTATTTGTACAACGCGTGTTGTAGCTGGAGTTGGTGTACCACAATTAACAGCAGTTTATGATTGTGCAACTGAAGCTCGTAAACACGGCATTCCAGTTATTGCAGATGGCGGTGTTAAGTACTCTGGTGATATGGTTAAAGCTTTAGCGGCAGGAGCACACGTTGTTATGCTAGGTAGTATGTTCGCTGGTGTAGCTGAAAGCCCTGGAGAAACTGAAATTTACCAAGGTCGTCAATTTAAAGTATATCGTGGTATGGGTTCTGTTGGAGCAATGGAAAAAGGAAGTAAGGATCGCTACTTCCAAGAAGGAAACAAAAAACTTGTTCCAGAAGGTATTGAAGGACGAGTACCATATAAAGGACCTTTAGCAGATACAGTTCATCAATTAGTTGGTGGATTACGTGCAGGTATGGGATACTGCGGAGCACAGGATTTAGAATTCTTACGTGAGAATGCGCAGTTCATTCGTATGTCGGGTGCTGGTTTACGTGAAAGCCATCCTCATCACGTACAGATTACAAAAGAGGCTCCAAACTACTCATTATAATGTCTTATATGTAAATAGACGGAGATTTGATATCTCTGTCTATTTTTTTTTGATTATGTTAGAATAACGGTTATGTGAGTACATAGATATTGGGGGTAGCAAAAGTGAAAGGTATGTTTTGCAAGAGATTCATTGCGTTGGTAACAGTGCTTACACTAGCTTTTGGCATGTTTGCACCATATAGCAATGCATCAGCAGAAACAGGAGCTGCTTTAAACATTGAAGCCGGTGCAGCGATTTTAGTTGAAGCGAATTCTGGGAAAATTGTATATCAAAAGAATGCAGATGAATTATTATCAATTGCTAGTATGACAAAGATGATGAGTGAATATTTAGTGAATGAGGCAATATCAAAAGGGAAACTGAAGTGGGATCAAAAAGTTAAAGTTTCTGAATATGCATATGAAATTTCACAAGATCGTTCATTATCAAATGTTCCGCTAGAAAATGGTGGTTCTTATACGGTAAAAGAACTGTATGAAGCAATGGCAATTTATTCTGCTAATGGAGCGACAATCGCTTTAGCTGAAGCAGTGGCAGGAAAAGAAGTTGATTTCGTAAAAATGATGAATGATAAGTCGAAAGAGTTTGGATTAAAAAGCTATAAATTTGTCAACTCTACAGGCTTAACGAACAGAGATTTAAAAGGGCAACACCCTGAAGGAACAACTCCAGAAGAAGAAAATAAAATGTCTGCAAGAGATGTTGCGATTTTAGCACAACATCTTATTAAAGACTTTCCAAAAGTATTAGATACAGCTAAAATTCCAAAAAAGGTATTCCAAGAGGGTGGAAAATACCCAGTTAATATGGATAACTGGAATTGGATGCTAAAAGGCTTAGTTAAGCAATATGATGGTGTAGATGGCCTGAAAACAGGATCAACTCCAGAAGCAGGAGATTGTTTTACTGGTACGGTCGAGAGAAATGGGATGCGTTTCATTTCTGTAGTTATTAAAACAAATTCTCATACGGCAAGATTTGATGAGACGAAGAAATTATATGATTATGGCTTTGCTAACTTTGAAATGAAGAAAATGTATGAAAAAGGTTCTTCGGTCAAAGGAAAAGAAACAGTAAGAGTTGAAAATGCGAAAGATAAAGATATAGCAGTTCAAACGAAGCAAGCTGTTTCACTTCCGGTGCCAAAGGGAAGTAAAGACGTTTATAAAACAGAATTTAAAGAAGGAAATAAGGGACAAGAAGCACCTATGAAAAAGGGAGTTGCACTTGGCCAAATGGTTGTAACGTCTAAAGATAGTAATGACCCTGGATTTTTATCAGGAAAATCATTACAAGTAGACCTTGTAACAAAATCTGAAGTAGAAGAGGCAGGCTGGTTCACACGTTCTATGCGCGGAATCGGTTCTTTCTTTAGTGGTATGTGGAATAGTGCTGTTGATACAGTAAAAGGTTGGTTTTAAAAGCTCCTCATTGTAGGAGCTTTTTCTTATTCCCATTTTTCATACCGACTTTATGAAAAAGTAGTGGACAAGCATCAGATAGTTAGTGGTAGAATGTAAGAGTATTCTTAATTTTCTTCTTTAACGGGGAAAGCAATTCACCTAGGGGGGTTTTTGTACATGACAAATGTAACAGGGACAGAACGTGTAAAACGTGGAATGGCAGAAATGCAAAAAGGCGGCGTTATTATGGACGTAGTTAACGCTGAGCAAGCAAGGATTGCAGAAGAGGCAGGCGCAGTTGCTGTTATGGCATTAGAGCGTGTACCTGCAGATATTCGTGCAGCAGGTGGCGTTTCTCGTATGGCAGATCCAACAATTGTTGAAGAAGTTATGGGTGCTGTGTCAATTCCGGTTATGGCAAAATGCCGTATCGGTCACCTTGTAGAAGCACGTGTATTAGAATCATTAGGGGTAGACTATATCGATGAGAGTGAAGTATTAACTCCTGCTGATGAAGTATACCATTTAAATAAACGTGATTACACAGTTCCGTTTGTATGTGGTTGCCGTGATATTGGAGAAGCTGCACGTCGTATTGCAGAAGGTGCATCTATGCTTCGTACAAAAGGTGAGCCTGGAACAGGAAACATTGTAGAGGCAGTGCGTCATATGCGCCAAGTCAATGCAGAAATCCGTCAAGTTGCAAATCTACGTGAAGATGAGTTAATGACATATGCAAAAAATACTGGTGCTCCTTATGAAGTACTACTTGAAATTAAACGCCTTGGTCGCCTGCCAGTTGTAAACTTTGCAGCAGGTGGTGTAGCAACACCAGCAGATGCAGCGTTAATGATGCAACTTGGTGCTGATGGTGTATTTGTTGGATCTGGTATCTTCAAATCAGAGAACCCAGAGAAATTTGCACGTGCAATCGTTGAAGCGACGACTCATTATGAAGATTACGAACTAATTGCAAGCCTTTCTAAAGGATTAGGTAATGCAATGAAAGGTGTCGAAATTTCAACGTTATTACCAGAACAACGCATGCAAGAGCGTGGATGGTAATTAAAGGAGATCTTTAAAATGGTGAAAATCGGTGTACTAGGTCTTCAAGGTGCCGTTCGTGAGCATGTGAAATCAGTTGAAGCAAGTGGTGCAGAAGCTGTGGTTGTAAAGCGTATAGAACAACTTGAAGAAATTGATGGTCTTATTTTACCAGGCGGTGAAAGTACAACAATGCGCCGTCTTATTGATAAGTATGCTTTCATGGAGCCTCTTCGTACATTTGCGAAGTCTGGTAAACCAATGTTTGGTACATGTGCAGGAATGATTCTTCTTGCGAAAACGCTTATTGGCTATGAAGAAGCACATATTGGTGCTATGGATATTACGGTTGAGCGCAATGCGTTCGGACGCCAAAGAGATAGTTTTGAAGCTGCACTTTCAATGAAAGGTGTGGGAGAAGACTTTGTTGGTGTATTTATCCGTGCTCCGTATGTTGTAAATGTAGCTGATGATGTTGAAGTACTTTCTACGCATGGCGAGCGAATGGTAGCGGTAAGGCAAGGGCCGTTTTTAGCTGCTTCTTTCCATCCGGAATTAACGGATGATCATCGTGTAACAGCATACTTTGTAGAAATGGTAAAAGAAGCGAAAATGAAAAAAGTTGTATAAGTAACTTGCAACTTGTATAAGATTATAGTAAATTGATGGTAACAATTTTATAAAATAAGCGTGTTGATAGGAAGTAGTAACAGATGTTGTTTCTTATAGAGAGTCGATGGTTGGTGGAAATCGATAGAAACAGTTTGTGAATCCATCCTGGAATGGAATGTGGAATATCTTTTGATTAGTAAGCATTCCCGGTGAAGAGCCGTTATTTCTACTTGAGAGGAAAGCGGTAATGCTTTCAACTAGGGTGGCAACGCGGGTTAACTCTCGTCCCTTTGTATAGGGACGAGAGTTTTTTGTGTTTTATAAAATAAAAGGAGGAGTATATAATGCTTGATATTAAATTTTTACGTACGAATTTTGAAGAAGTAAAAGCAAAATTACAGCATAGAGGCGAAGATTTAACGGATTTTGATCGCTTTGAAGAACTTGATACGAGAAGAAGAGAGCTACTCGTTCAAACGGAAGAACTAAAAAGTAAACGTAACGAAGTATCTCAACAAATTTCAGTATTAAAGCGTGAAAAGAAAGATGCGGAAGCTTTAATTCTAGAAATGCGTGAAGTTGGGGAAAAAGTAAAAGATCTTGATAATGAGCTTCGTACAGTTGAAGAAGATTTAGAAAGATTAATGCTATCTATCCCGAATATCCCTCATGAATCTGCTCCAATAGGTGAAACAGAGGATGATAACGTAGTAGCACGTACTTGGGGAGAAGTGAAAGAATTTACTTATGAGCCAAAACCACATTGGGACCTTGCTACTGATTTAGGGATTTTAGATTTTGAACGTGCTGGGAAAGTAACAGGAAGCCGATTTGTATTTTACAAAGGTGCTGGTGCAAGATTAGAACGTGCCTTGATTAGCTTTATGCTTGACCTTCATACTGATGAGCATGGATATGAGGAAGTATTGCCTCCTTATATGGTAAACCGTGCAAGTATGACAGGAACAGGACAACTTCCGAAGTTTGAAGAAGATGCATTCCGTATTGAAAGTGAAGATTATTTCCTAATCCCAACAGCTGAAGTACCTGTAACGAATATGCATCGTGATGAGATTGTGAGTAAAGAGCAATTGCCGATACGATATGCTGCGTTTAGCTCATGCTTCCGTTCTGAAGCAGGTTCAGCTGGTCGTGATACACGCGGTTTAATTCGCCAACACCAATTTAATAAAGTTGAACTTGTGAAGTTCGTGAAACCAGAAGATTCTTACGAAGAGTTAGAAAAATTAACAAATGATGCAGAGCGCGTGTTACAATTATTAGAGTTGCCATATCGCGTTATGAGCATGTGTACAGGAGATTTAGGATTTACAGCAGCGAAGAAATACGATATTGAAGTATGGATTCCAAGCTATGGTACATATCGTGAAATTTCTTCTTGTAGTAATTTTGAGGCCTTCCAAGCGAGACGCGCGAATATCCGTTTCCGCCGTGAGCCAAATGGCAAACCGGAACATGTTCATACACTAAATGGATCTGGTCTTGCAATTGGACGTACAGTGGCAGCTATTTTAGAGAACTACCAACAAGAAGATGGTACAATTATAATTCCAGAAGTTCTTCGCCCTTATATGGGAGGAAAAACAGTTATTAAATAAGTTAAAACATTCATCGGTATGAGTGATTGGTAAGTATGGACGTTGTCAGCAGTGTCATAAAGGAGAGGGAAAGTAAAATTTTCCTTTCCTCATAATTTATTATAGTAGGGTTGACTAACTGTTTTTCTTTTGATATTATATTTGATGTCAATATGGAGGTATACCCAAGTCTGGCTGAAGGGATCGGTCTTGAAAACCGACAGGCGGCGAGAGTCGCGCGGGGGTTC
>NZ_PCNZ01000067.1 GCF_002975175.1 Bacillus sp. MYb209 | reverse complement strand
ATGGCTGCATAAGAATAGATTCCATTAGGAATCTATATACCTCTTTCAAATAAATACAATCTTTGCACCAGAACCCTAATATTTGATGCAACTTTCTAGCAACCCTTGTTTCTTCGTAAATCATATATTCATACTCTTCAGGCTTGAATTCTGTTACTAAAACATATGTATCCAATGGGTTCATCGTATACGTATTTACCCATTTATTGGGGTTCAGCCGAGATACATGTAATTTCGGGTCATAGTCTGTATTTTATTTCCATTATTGGATTGCGGTGTAACAAAAAGGTGTTTTACTAATAATGTTACGAATTATTTTTGATACAGTATTTTGTTACAGCTAGTTCAACGGTTAGGATATTTCATATTTTCAAATACAACACGTAACAAAAACGAACGTTTATGTTACAAATATCATCGAAAAAACAACGTTTGGTAAAAAATGTATTACTACAACCTAGTTTTACACGTATCTCGGCTGAACCCCTAAATCTATTTACAGAACAAATAAATAGAAACAAACCTATATAATCTAAAACCGATTATCATTTCCATATATATATACAGATATTTATCTATTTTCAAATTACGATGACTCTACAACTTAAATCATGTATAGTGAATCACTTTACCATGTACAAATTACTACCTTTCTTATTTGCTCTTGTTTTTATTTATCGCATAATTTCTTTTGGTTGAGTAACTGCAAAGACCTTATTATTAATCCTTTTCAATTACATTACTTCTTTATCTGACATCATATAACGCAATAAATACTGTTACAAAAAAAATACTCTTTACATATAACGGAATTTTCTTTTTATTCACTCAATTACAGGGTTATATTCTCATATCACTTTTAGATAAAAAAATAATTTCTCCTTAAAAACATTAAAAAGTATATATTTATCTCTAAATATTCGAATGATTTTTAATGTTTTCTGGATACAATTCAGCTAGTATTTTAACCGGACTATCTTTCCAAAATTTACTAAAAGGTGTAATCATTTTTTTCTCTATCATCCATTTCCTCACCCCCATTCCATATAATTCCGATATAGAAATTGAAGATGTTTCAATTTCATTTCGAATAATTGTTATCGCTTCTCCTTTATTCATCCAAGTCCTATTTGGTGCATCTTTTAAATCCCATGGGTTGAATTGTCCTGGAAATGCTGCGTTTAACATTTCATATGGACTATCTCTAAAGAATTTATTTAATGGGGCACGCAATCCTTGTTGTATTACCCAACGTAATGAATATTGTTCCTTCATATCTTTTGTAGATAAATTCAGATTTTGTACTATATCTCTAAAAACCTTTAAACTTTCTTCTTTACTTTTCCAACAATTATTTGCCGCCTTCTTAAATTCCCATGGCTGAAATTGATTTGGATACGCCTCATTTAATATTTGATACGGACTAGAATTCCAATAAATTTGAAGAGGAGAATCTAAATATCTTTCTTTCAACCACTTATGATTAAACATAACTAACAGCTCTTCTCTTGATAACTGTTCTTTTTCTTCAATCCAATAATATAAAACTTCTAATGCTTTTTCCTTTGTCCAATAGTTTTTCGGTGTAGATTTTAATTCCCATGGTTCAAATCGATTTGGAAATGCTGTATTTAACATTTGATACGGGCTATCTTTAAAATACATACAACACGCACCACCCAGTTTCCATTTTTTTATTAGTTCAAAATTCCATTTCTCTTTAATTTCTTTATCATTCCATTTTAAAATATTGTTAACTAAATGTCGTGTTAGTAATTTGATTATTTCTTTTTGAGGGTCATCCTTCCATGTACCGTTAGGAAAGCGACGCCTTTTCCCACATAAAATCTCTTCATAAATCTCTACAATTGTCTGTTTCATTAAAATTCCCCTCTCCTTATTACATAAACCTTTCATGCTGACTTTTTATAATCATTACAACGATTCTTCCTCACCATTTTCTTCAATCTAATCGACTTGTTATTCATTCCTATATAGTGCGAAAGATAAGCAATCTGGATCTACAAAATCGACGAAAAGAGAAGCGTTCCTTCTTTCATATGACGATCTAGTAACATGTAATATCCCCTTGTCCTCCTTACAGTTGTTCACTATATAATATAGAGACACTGCATATCGAAGTGCCTCTTCATGTATGCCCTCACTCTTGAGCAGGTACGTCTGCTAACGTCCATGTTAATGATGTTGAATATTTTTCTGTTCTTTTGCTACCATCTTTTTCGTAATAATACCAATCCTCTTTCTCCTTCACCCAGCCTACTTTATTTAATACTTCGGCTGCCTCTGTAAACGTTGGTGCATAGGTAGAACATAATAAAAATAATGATACTATAAGTCCTATGACTTTCTTAATACTCGCATCTCCTTATCAGTTCATTAAAAACCTTTTAATTATATATTATATTTTATTACTATTGAAATAATAAAATATAATATGCATAATTGCATATCCATCTTATCAATAGGGCGTACTCTATTGATAAGATTACAAGTTATTGATTTTAAAGGATTTAGAGGTTCTCAAATACACTTATCAGAATTGAATATTGGTATTTAATTCCAGAGTGGCCTTTGAAACCCATAATTGTTTCCGTACCCCTTTGGGGGGACATCAAAATTTTAGTTTGATGGGAATGTATGGTAATCCTTATTAGTTCAGCAATGACACACATTATCCGTCACAAATAACCAGAAATAGACTGTAAATTTACAGAAAAAATTTGATGAAATATATTCTTCTGTTTTTTCGACACGATTAGACAAACCATTCCATCTTAATATGATATTTTATGATATGCGAGGTGGAAAATATGCAAAGTAAAGAAGAAATGATAGAGCTTTCGTTAACGGAAGGATTAATTATACCGGCTGCGATATTATGTGGTGAAGGTCATGAAGAGGAGAAAGGACAGGTTTTTTCTGACCTACCATTTGAATATTAATAGGGAGACTATCCCTAGTGCTATCAAACTAACGAAAAATTCCTACTTAATCACGATTTTGGATACTCAAAACTTTTTTATAAACAGTGGAACTTTATTTCAAACCCACAACAGTACCCCATGTTCTAGCCTCAATTCCTGTTACAGTTCTATATTGAGTAAAGCTAGTTGATCCCTATAATATAAAAAGAGCACCACTTTTTGGATGCTCTTCGTTATAACTATATATTATTTAATTTCCTTCTTTTGTTGGTACCATTTTTCCTTCTTGAGAGTCTGTACCTTCTGTTCTTTCAACAGTTTTTGCAAATTCAGGATTTGATTCTGTACCTTCCTTTATTGGTAAATTTTTTCCTTCTTGATAATCTGTACCTTCTGGTCTTTCAACACTTGTTGTATATTCCGATTTTTCAGGGTCTCCCATTTCAAATACAGGATTTGATTCTGTACCTTCTGGTCTTTCAATTGTTTCACTATATTTTGCTTTTTCTACTTTTTGATCTGATTTTACATCTTCTGTACCTACTGCACCTCCCGCTACTAATCCTGTACTTAAAAGTGCTCCTGCTAATAATGTTTTAATCATTTTTCATTACCTCCTTGTTTTGTTTGGAACTACATTTAGCATAAGACAAGAATCTATAGTTGATATGGACTGTATCTGGAGATTATGTAAAGAAAAATAGATAATCAGTTGCATATCCTAATGGGTGTTTAGACAAGATTGAAACTTTATATGAGTTTGATAAGTGAGTTACCCTTTGTTTTTGAGCATGAGGTTTATGGCTGGGGTGAAGCGTATCGAGGAGCTAACCTTTTCTAATTTGAAAGTAAACTTTTGAATATTTATTTACATTGGATTAAAACGATATTATCGAAAAATAGAGATGGAAGACGATCTCACATTAATCGTCTTCCATCTCTAAAAATAACAAAAAATCATTTTACTTCATCTAGCTTCTTCATTTTTCTAAGTAACTTAGTTTTTGTTATATCTCTAGAAATAATAAATAAAACTAAGTTAACCAAAATTAAAATTACATCTATACAAATAACCCAAAAGTCACTTTTTATAAAAGAATTAATCAAAACCAATATTAATAAACTAATTCCTGAAATTAAACCTACTTTATTTTGGTCTATTTTTAACATAAAATCATCTCCTTCTAACTATTTTACACTATTCTAACTACAATTAATTTTAATATTAAATAATCTTAATGTAGTTTTCTTATGAAAGTAAACTTTTTATTATTAGTTTACTTTCAATACACCTGTTAGCTTAATAATTATCTTTAGCAAAATAAATTAATTTTTTCTATCCCTTGTGAATCTCTTTAATGCTTTTTCCTTCTAAAAATGCATGTCCCGTATTAATTTTTTCTACTGTTTCAAACCCATACTTTTCATACACTTTTTCTACTGTTTCATTAATTGGGATCACCCAAAGATTATCTAGTCCTCTATTCATTACTTCACTTTGAATAAAGTGAATAAGTTCACCTATTAACCCTTTACCTCTAAACTTTTCAATTGTAGCTACACTTTCCATTCGGGCCTGTTTTTCATGTTCAAAAATACAAGCGATGGAACATGCTACTCCATTGTATCTAAGAAGATAGTGAGTGAATGCTGGATGTTGGAATTCATCTTGAAAAGCTTTTTTTCTAACTTCGCCTCCTAACTCTTTTATACTACATTCAATATCTAAAGCTTCTTCAAAATTTAATTCAGATACCTTTTCAATAGTAACTTTTTCATTTTTATCTTTTTTAGTTAATTTCTTATTCCATAATTGGACTGGACTTATTAATTCCTCAAATCCAAAATTCTTTATTTGTAATTCAGAAATCAGTTTTTCTTGCATATCTAAGTTGTATATATAAAATCTAGGTACTATATTTTTAGTCTTATAGAAATGGACTACTTCATCTACTATCATTTGTGGATTTAAACTTACTACACTTATATGTGCATGATTTGCATCATAATAATAGGGGTTACTTTCATTACAAAATATAGAACCCCATGATTTCTCTATTCGGCTAGTAAAGGTTTCAAGATATGCAAAATCAAGCTCAAGAACATTTTTTAAACTAGTCATACCATATTCCCTCTTCTCTATTTATTTCTTCAATATCTTCTATACCTTATTATACATTTAAATATTTTAATTTTCAGTTTTTTTAATTAAAATATTTCCAAGAAAAAATGAAAGAGTAATCGCAAAGACTACTCTTGTTTCTTTTCCTTCTCTTCTTTTTCAATTTCAGATACCGATTTTTCAGGATCTTTTATAAGTTTCCCCAGTTCTCCAGAACGTCCAAAATCATCTTCAAAGTCTTTCGTTGTACTGATACTAGCACCGAACCATAATTCTTGATCACCATTTATATATCCTTTTATAGTAGGGATTCCCATCGGATTCACCTCATGTTTTGTAAACGTAATAGATTTCACATCTTTAATATTGTAATGAATATATTTTTCTACTCTTGTTTCTTGTGTTTTCCAAAACTTTTCTTCTTTTTCTTTTTGTTTTAAGTATTCCATTGTAAAATACCCTCCTGCTATGAGCACCATAACAGTTATAACCGAAATCATTATTTTTTTCATAGAAAATCCCCTTATAAAAAACTTACCAATGTATTCTTCTTAAAAATGGGATAGAAAAGAAAAGAGTAGTACAAAGACTACTCTTGTTTTTTTTCTTTCTCTTCTTTTTCAATTTCGGATACGGATTTTTCAGGTTTTTTTATTAGTTTTCCAAGTTCTCCAGAACGATCAAATTGATCTTCGAAATTTTCTGTAGTACTAATACGAGCTACAAAATCTAATTGTTGATCATTATTTATATACCCTTTTAGTCTAGGAATTCCCATAGGACTAGTTTCATGTTCTATAAATGTAATAGATTTTACATCTTTAACATTATAACGAATATATTTTTCAACTCTCGCCTCTTGTGCTTTCCAAAACTTTTCCTCTTTTTCTTTTTGTTTTAAGTATTCCATTGTAAAATACCCTCCTGCTATGAGCACCACAGCAGATACAACCAAAATCATTACTTTCTTCATTGGAAATCCCCTTATATTCAAAGCTAGTTAACATATGCTCTTTCTAAAATAGGGTACAGAAACCAAGAGTAGTTGCAAGAACTACTCTTGGTTTTTTTCTTTCTCTTCTTTTTCAATTTCAGATACCGACTTTTCAGGATCTTTTATAAGTTTCCCCAATTCTCCAGAACGTCCAAAATGATCTTCAAAATTCTCTGTGGTACTAATACTTGCTACAAACCACAATTCTTGATCGTCATTTATATATCCTTCTATAGTAGGGATTCCCATCGGATTCACCTCATGTTTTGTAAACGTAATAGATTTCACATCTTTAATATTGTAATGAATATATTTTTCTACTCTTGTTTCTTGTGTTTTCCAAAACTTTTCTTCTTTTTCTTTTTGTTTTAAGTATTCCATTGTAAAATACCCTCCTGCTATGAGTATCACAGCAGATACAATCAAAATGACTATTTTCTTCATGGAAAATCCCCTTATAAAAAACTTACCAATGCATTCTTCTTAAAAATGAGACAGAGAAGAAAATAGTAATACAAAGACTACTCTTGGTTTTTTGCTTTCTCTTCTTTTTCAATTTCGGATACGGATTTTTCAGGGCCTTTTATAAGTTTCCCCAGTTCTCCAGAACACCCTAATTTTCTATCAAAAATATCATTATCATCAAGACCCGCATCAAACCATAATTCTCTATTATCATTTATATATCCTTTTATATGAGGAACTCCCATAGGACTTATTTTATGTTCTATAAACGTAATAGATTTTACATCCTGAATATTATAACGAATATACTTTTCCACCCGTACTTCTTGTGCTTTCCAAAACTTTTCTTCTTTCTCTTTTTGTTTTAAGTATTCCATAGTAAAATACCCTCCTGCTATGAGTATCACAGCAGATACAACCAAAATCATTACTTTCTTCATTGGAAATCCCCTTATATTCAAAGCTAGTTAACATATGCTCTTTCTAAAATAGGGTACAGAAACCAAGAGTAGTTGCAAGAACTACTCTTGGTTTTTTTCTTTCTCTTCTTTTTCGATTTCAGATACCGACTTTTCAGGATCTTTTATAAGTTTCCCTAATTCCCCAGAACGCGTGAAATTGTCTTCAAAGTTTTCAGTTGTACTTATACGAGCTATGAAATCTAATTCTTTATTATTATTTATATAGCCTTTTAATCTTGGGACTCCCATAGGACTTACACTCTTTTCTGTAAACGTAATAGATTTTACATCCTGAATATTATAACGAATATACTTTTCTACTCGTGCTTCTTGCACTTTCCAAAACTTTTCCTCTTCTTCTTTTTGCTTTAAGTATTCCATAGTAAAATATCCTCCTGCTATAATACAAATAATGGATAAAATAATTACCAATTTCTTTTTCATTTAAAATCCCCTTATATTTGAATATAGTTAAAATATACCATGAAATGAGTTGAGAAACATATGAATGAATTTAAAAGGAATACCATTGCAACAGATGAAGATTATTTCGAACTATCAGATCAAGTTTATGATGACGAAGTTTTAAAAAAAGGTAAAGAAATAAAAGGGGTAGATGGTAAGATATGGGTAGTTATAGAATCAATTGATGCAGATTGTCAAAAAGTAAAAAATGGATTA
>NZ_PCNZ01000066.1 GCF_002975175.1 Bacillus sp. MYb209 | reverse complement strand
AAAAGATAAGATCGGGAACACAATCTTATCTTTAGCACAAGGAGTAAACAAAAGGAATAACCATCATATTTTATAATACTTCAATTTTTGTTAATTTTGAATATTAAACCCATAATTGATTAGTATATCTATATTGAGAAATTTATTACAAAATTAGTTATAAATGATTCGAAAATCCAATGTAAACAAATATCCAAAAGTTTACTTTCATTTCCCCTTAAACATTGACTTTTATCTAATTTCATTGATATTATAAAAAAAAGACAAAAAAGTATACATTCAAATCATTGAAAATAAAGGGATTAAAAAACAGATGGATAAAAAGCAACATTCAATTGATGTACAACCAATTCGGAGCAAAGAACAGCTCGAAGATATGAGATGGTCTCTTAAACGTCATTGTTCAGATCGTGATTACATTTTATTCCTACTTGGGATTAATACTGGATTACGTGTAAGTGACTTACTTAAAATGGAAACGAATGAGATTTTAAAATTAAAGCGAAAAAAGAGGAAAGAATTTAAAGTTAAAGAAGGAAAAACAAAAAAGGAACGTATCATAAATATTAGGGGCACGGCAACGATTCGTTCTTTTTCGGGCCACTCGCCATTTTAAGTTAACAGAACTAGAATTCCGTTAACTTTTCGAAATAAATTTAATAAGATTAGTTTACAGAACATCTGTAAATATTCGTGGAAAATAAGTTTACGGAACATATTTAAAGAAAACGTTCTTGGAGACTTCAAATCTAATTACCTGAAAGTCAATGCTTTATCATACATTTCAAAGTTTTCTACAAATGGCCCCAAAAAGCAGTAATCGTTGCCGTGCCCCTGTTACCGTCCCCAATTCATAAAATTTAATGATACACTATAAGAGGAATTTTAAATCAATTCAGAAAATAGAGGGGGAAACAACTATGTCACGTTTACAGCAACATTTTGAAGAAAGAAGAGAATACATCTTTAATCGCCTTAAGCAACCAGAATACATGGAAAGAAGTATAGAAAAAGTTCGCCAAGCTCAAAAAGAGATTAAAAATACAGTACAAACGATTAAAGATGTATTACTCCTAGACAAAACAACCGATCCATGTTTACCAGAAGTCGCTCAATTTTCTCTTCAACACATTATAAATTCCGAGTCTTTTGAGAATGTCAAAAACCTTGTTCCATCCTCTATGAAAAAGCTAAGTGAAGAAGAACGTGCAAAAGTGTTAGATGAAACATTAAGCGTAGCAAACCAAGTCATGAATCTAGAACTTACCGTTTTTATCATGATGTTTAATGCAAAAGAGAAAATTCTCATGGATGCTTATAAGAAAAAAACTAGATCACAAACAGAACTTCATTACGATGTTGCTGACAAGGAAGGGTTCGACAAGGCTATTTATGAAGAGCGTATTGATTCATTACAAAATGATATTCGTGTGATATCTTTTAGAAAGCTATGTGATAATGAACCCGCACCAGAGGACTTAGAACTATTCAAAGAACGTTATGAAACAGTTATTTTACCAAAGATACAGGAAATTGTTTCCCTAATTGAACCAAGTCTAATAGATGTAGACGTATTTTTAAATCCAGTAATCGAGTACGGTGTAAGAGAAATCACTTTAGATGAAATGATTCAAAAATTACTAGAAAACCTTTCTTTATTTCACAAATTATCAAAGGTTGAATATTGCCCAACGGTTGAGCTAACAATAAAAGAATATTTATTCTTAGAAGCTATGAACCGTTCCAAAAAAGGAGAGGAGTTGCAACCATCTAAATGATGCATACACAAGAAAAATTTTATGAGAAGTTAATAGAAGAGAAGAAAAAAGTGACGATTTTTCTAAAAAATGGTGTTAGAGTCCCTGGAAAAATTGTCGCTGTTGATAAATTTACGGTACTAGTTCTAAGTGATGGAAAACAACAGTTCCTTTATAAACAAGCAATTTCGACTGTTTCTTTATAAAATAAAACCGACACAAAAATCTCACAATTATAACATTTTTATCCTTTTATGAATGTACCTCACTTCAAAAATTTCCATACATAATGTACTCTTAGATATAAGAGTTAGTTTTTTTCCTTTAGGGCAAGGCTGGTTTCAGCCTTGTTTTTTATTTGCAATTTTTTGGGTACAATTTTTTCGAGATTCTATGTATAAAGGAGTTTAAGAGAAAAAGTGGATATGAGATTACTACATGACATGATAGAAGATCAAAAAAAAGAATTGAGCTATCTTGTAAAAAAATATGGATTTAGCCATCAAAAAGTAATTGATTTTAGTCAAAAATTAGACCTTTTAATCTATGAAGCAATGGGGAAATATCGATTAGACCAAAAAATTAGGATAAAAAAAAGAAGCCTTTCAATAAGGATTCATAACAGGAAGATAAGAGACAGATATAGAAATAAAAAGAATTAATTATATTATAATTAAAAAATATGAAAAGACATATTGAGAAAAACATTAGATTGAATTTTCTAATTAGTTTTTTAAAAATAAAAAAAGAGTTGTAGTAACAAGCTGTCATTAAACCCCTTACACGAAAAAGATTGGCAAATATCCAATCTTTTTTTATGTAGATAGGCTCTCGTGCTTTTCTTGCATGAGAGCCTATCTACATTCGGGAACTACCTTTCATTATTATAAAGAAAAAATCCATATAAAACCAATAGGTTTTTCTATATTTAAACGATACATTTTCTATATTCTATGGTAAAATTAGTGATTGAGGGTACAATTTTTCAAGAGAAAAAGGCAAACAATATAAATACTTTCTGAAAGTGTTCAATTCAAGTTCAACAAAAAGCATTTGTTATTCTATAGCAAATGCTTTTTGACAAATTACATTCTTTTTTATAACATAAAAAAGGAATTGAGTGGCTAGACTCAATTCCTTTGGTGAAGCTATTTGCCAACGAACACCTGGTATGAGAATCCTTCATTAAATGTTGGATTCTTTTACTTTGTCTGTAACATGAAATGTAATACTGTGTATGCCATTTTTCTTGCTGAACATCCTCGTTTGAGCGCTAATTGTTGTAAGAGTTTATGTTGAAATGGCGTTAATTCAAATTCAATAAAATGCTGAAAAGCATGAGATTGCCTTACAGGTACATCCTTCATATAAATATAGTCTAATCCCTCTGTTATTAATTCCAATGCAACTTGATCTAAATTTTCATTATAAAGTGCTAATTCTTCCAGTCTTTCATACAAATGTGGTTCTAATGAAATTAATAACTTCTTATTATGTTTTCGTAATTTCTGCTTTTGGCCTTTCCAATACTTCTGCTCTTGCATAACTGCATGTAACATTTTAATTCCCCCTATTTATAATTTAAATTTGTATTTCTTCCTTAAAATTAAACCCCTACTTTTTGTGTCTTACAGTATCAACAGCGGCTAAACAGGCGGCTATCCCAAGACGCTTTTCACGGTTCTGGTGCAAACATTTTTTGAAGATATAAAGAAGTGAAGAGATTCCTAACGGAATCCGCTTTTATACTGGAATACCGAATAGTTGATGAATGAGGTTCACTTGATTTTGGACAGACTTCCCCCCTTGAGAGGTTTGTCCTTTTTTCATCATATGTATGGCTTCAACACCTCTCAATATAGAAGTTGCCGTTTTAAATGACTTGAATCCCAACATAGAACGCACGCGTTTCTTAATAAAACGATGATCTTGTTCCACTATATTATTGAGATATCTAACTTGCCTTAGTTGTATGCCTTCAGGCATATGTTTCTCTTCTTTTAACTCTTGAATCGCTACAGGGTAGGCAGGGTTCTTATCTACTGTTATCACACGGAGTTTAGACACGTACGAAAAAGCCAAGGCTTTCTTGAAAAAGCGCTTGGCTGCTTGTTTATCTCTTGATTTACTTAGATAAAAATCAATGGTGTTCCCTTCGGAATCTACAGCACGATATAAATACATCCATTGACCTTTTACTTTGATATAGGTTTCATCAACTCTCCATGAGTCATTTGTTGATTTAAGATGATATCGTACTTTCTCTTCTAATTGGGGCCCATATTGATGAACCAAACGCATAATGGTTGTGTGAGCGATTGATACTCCTCGTTCTTCCATCATTTCCACCAGGTTACGAAAGCTCAAATTGTACCGCAGGTACCATCTTACTGTTAATAAGATCAGTTCAGGCTGATAATGTTTCCACTTGAATAGATTTTGCTTTTCCATACCAATCACATCCTTTTTTAAAGTACTAGTATCAGTATGTCCAAGTTTGATAGACATTTTTCATATACTTCAAAGTTTTTGCACCAGAACCGTTCATCCATCAACTATTTGGAATTGCTGCTTAAGACTAGATTCCACTAGGAAACTTTTCGCCTCTTTATATCTTTCCTAAGTATTTGCACCAGAACCATTCAACTTATATCCATACTAGATCTTCTGGGGAAAGCTTTTTAACAATTAAGCCCCTTCTTCCCTTATTTATAATTTTTAAATTAAACCGTCCTCTATAGTATACTGAAGGTGTGGTGTTTTCTGATGGGGTATGCCGTAAAATCAAAAGGGATTTAACCTCTTCTATCTTCTTTTCAGAATAACTTTCACCATTAGGGAATTCTATTATTCCTAATCTAATCTTTATTTCGCTTGCATCAAACAGCCACTCCTTATGAAGTTCCCTTATCTTTTGTATAAAGTGTCCTTGGGCTTTTCCTATATAGAGAAATGTTTCTTTTCCAGCACATACTCTAAAGATTGCAAATATTCCTTTCTTAAAAGCTTCTTCTCTATTATAAAAATCATTAAAACTATACGATCCATACCATTTAATATGTACTGTTTCGATTAATTCCACCTCATTTTTCGGCAACTATATTACTTCGAAATATTTTATTTATTCAAAATTCATAGTCCTATTTACATGCATTAGAAGTTGCGCTATTTTATAATACATTTTAATATTAAGAACTTCAATAATGAATATGTACATATCTTCAAGCATGTAAAGATTTATAGCCTGCACTAAGTTGTCAGAACTGTACAGAACGAAATCATCTATAGGGGGTCACCATACATGCCCATCAACTTATAAGAAATTAATTGTTCCCCTAAATAAAAAAAATGAACTGAATTTTCATGGACAACTATGAAGAGATAAAACTTTCGTTTCGGGGATAATCTAAAATATTAGCTTGATGGCGATGTTGCCGTACCCCATCGCCATCAAGCTAACTAAAATGAGATACCCCCAAACCGAAAAAAATGGGAGTATCTCATTTTTATATATCTAACTCAATTTCTTTGCTCATGCAACAAAATTTGTATTTCTTACCGCTGTTACAGGGGCGCGGTAAGAATTCGTTCTTTTTTGAGCCACTCATCATGAAGCTAAATAATAATAAAATATATTGTCACATTCCTGTCACAATGTATTTGTATGATAGAAATACAAAAAAGGAGGTTTATAAGTATGAATAAAAAAATGAACAAACTAGTCATTCCAATTTTGATGAGTTCAATATGTCTTACATTACCATCCCTGAGTTATGCGCAACAAAAGGATATTACAACAAAGGGACAAAACGTGGTTTCTCAATACAAAAATTTTACTTTTGATGTGAATCCTGAAACGGGTGAAATTTTTGTGGAAAAAGATGGTGTAAGGGAAAGTGCTTCCTTACCACTACCGAAGAAAAAAATAACAAATCTAATAAAAAAACATGATTGTATATCTTGGAATTATCCAGATGACCAAATAGATGTGAAGATTGAAAAGAAAGAATCCTATTTAAGTATTAAGTTAAAATCTACTAAGTCTGAAGGAGCTAATGAATTTACATGGCCTAAAGTAAGTGCGGAAAGCTATACGTTACCATTATGGGAAGGAAAAAATATACCTAGCAATGACCCAAACTGGAAAGAATATTTAAAAGATGAAGACATGTCATTCATAGAAAGTTTTTCTATGAGATTCTTTGCATTGAATAAATCTAAATATTCCATTATGTATATAGCTGACAATATGTATAATGATAATATTCATTTCACTGCTGATTCCGATATACAGTTTAGTTTTACACATCAATATCCTTCTATTAATAAGAATAAAGAATATGGATTCAGATTATATCTAACTGATAAAAACCCTGTCTCGATGGCAAATATTTATAAAAATTATATAAAAGAACAGGGAGAATTTAAGACCCTAGAAGAAAAAGCAAAAACAAATCCGAACATTAAAAAATTATATGGTGCTCCTCATATTTATTTTTGGGACCACAGTGGGATTTCAGTAGAGAATATTAAGTGGGATAAATTCACAAAAAAAATGGATGAGACATTTACAAATTGGATTGCACAGTTGTTACAAGAAAATACGGAAGATGGCTCAAAAGATTTTGAAACTGTTATGCAAGATATAAAGAATCAAAAAGCTATCGATAAAAGCCAGCAAAAAGTAATAGTTAATGCGATAAATCAGGTATTACAATTAGAACAACTTTATAATAAAGACATTTTTAGTAATCCAGATACTGGAACCAATGAACTGTTGAAAAAAGGAATCCAAAACTTGAGTGAACAAGAACTATACACACTGAATAAAGGATTAATTAAGAGTAAGTTAACAGATACAGTGGATGAAGTAAGCACATGGGGACAGAAAGAAACAACAGATGTTTTAGTTGATATGAAGAAATCGAATGTTAAAAAAGCATGGATAGGTTTACCTAATTGGGCTAATGGATTAATGAATCCCAAAATGGTAGAAGAAGCAAATAGAATGGGGTATTTAATCGGTCCTTATGATTCATATCACTCGATTCATGAAGTTGGAAGTAGAGATTGGAATACTGCTTCTTTTAAAGATAAAACTTTATATGAAAATGCAACAATATCTAATGAAAAAGGAGAAAAAATAGGAGGATTCTTAGGAAAAGGAAGAAAGTTAAATCCAACTTTATCCTTACCTAGTGTGAAAGAGCGTGTAGGTGATATTTTACAAAATAATATACCGTTTAATTCTTGGTTTGTCGATTGCGATGCTACAGGCGAAATTTATGATGATTATTCTCCAAATCACATTACTACGCAGGAACAAGATGTAAAAGCAAGACTGCAAAGAATGAAATATATTAGCGAAGAAAAACATATGGTAGTCGGATCAGAAGGTGGGAATGACTTTGCTAGTAATATAATTGCCTTTGCGCATGGAATAGAAACACCTGGGATTTGGCCCGACTCTGATATGAGAGATAAAAAGAATCCATATTATGTAGGCGGATATAAATCCACTTCACCAGATGGTTCTATTCCAGAATCGAATGCCAAAACAATACCAATCAAACCTATTTATAAAAATATTTATAATAATCCTGTATATTCAATTCCGTTATATAAACTTGTATATAATGATTCAATTATTACGACTCACCAATGGGGATGGGGAAGTTTTAGAATTCAGGATGAAATAGGAAATAGAATGTTATCTGAAATGTTGTATAATGTACCACCTTTATATCATATTGATAAAAATGAATGGGAGAAAAGTAAATCCACTATTACTTCATATTTGAAAGTATGGTCTCCATTTCATGAGAAAGCTGTAACAAAACCAATGACTAATTTTGAAGTATTGTCTGAAGATCGGCAGGTTCAAAGTACGACATTTGGAAAAAACATGAAAGTGATTGTGAATTTCTCAAACCAAGATTTTACATATAATAATGAGAATATAAAAGCAAAAACAGCTATAGTATACGATGGGAAGAAAAAGAGTATATTAGAAGTTCCTAAATACTAAGATACATGACATGGTAACTGCTGTTGAAAGTTCTGAACCAAGGAGATCTGTTCGAAGGGTTTGATTTTTTTAATCATATGTGTAGATCCCTTCTTGCAAAAAAATGACGTAGAATATGTATTCTGCGTCATTTTTTAGTATGATTAATAGAAAAAGAGATAAATATAGGGGGAATAACGTTGAAAAAAAGTGACGCAGAACTCGATATGTTTAAAGAAGGTTCTGGTGCAAAGATTGCATTTATTTGAAAGAGGTATATAGATTCCTAATGGAATCTATTCTTATGCAGCCAT
>NZ_PCNZ01000065.1 GCF_002975175.1 Bacillus sp. MYb209 | reverse complement strand
GTCTCGATGGCTGCTTAGTCTTTTTAATACTGTCTACTTGACAGGGATAAGACCAGATTTAGGCTCTTTTATAATAAAGTTAAAATACATTTAAATCATAAAAAAGAAATTAATCTTTTTAAACAAAAGATTAATTTCTTTTTTATCGCAACTTTCTTTGAAACATCGTGACTTTATTCAAAACATCGCGTCTTTTTTATAAACATCATAACTTTATTTAAAAGCAACAGATGTATTCGTAGCTTTAAAATAAATAGTTACAGTAGAGTAAATAAGTGGAGGAATTATTTAATGTGCAAAAGGAGATTGAGATAATGAGTAGTACGGATATGGTTGCATTTAGAATGTTAGATATATATTATCAGTATTGGATAGAAGAAGGACTTTTTAGTGTTTTAAAACATGATGAGAATATCTTTATTCTAGAAGAAAAGGAATCTAAAAATAAAATAGTTATTACACGAGAAAATCTTATCACATCAGGTATTCCCATATTAGAGGGATATGTATGGTACGGCTTAGAAGAATGTTTTAAGAATTATAATTATGAACTGGACAATAAAAAAATGAAGTATTCTAAAGATAAGGGTTTTTATGCTAACAATTATGCCGAGTATTTTTTTGAATATCTTAAATTAAACGAAGAATTTCAAGGAAGACTTTCAAAAACACAAGTACTGAATTTTAAAATTAATGATGTTGAATTTGAGATTGGTTGTACGAGTGAAACATTTAAATTGATTTTTAATCATATATCAATGTATAAGCATTTTGAGTGGGATCATTACTACACTATTAAATTAAGAAATGTGAAAAAGGAAATGCTTGAAGATTATCTTCAAAATGCATTGTACTATTTGTATAAGCATTCCCCAACGGAGTACTCCAATGATTATCCACATATTTATCAGTATTCTTATTACTATGGTGGTTGGAATGAGATTGAGGGAGTAGATGAAAGTGAATTCATTAAAAATTTCAGCTTGGGTAAGTATACTGAAGCGTTAGCTTTTTACAATGAAGGAAAATTAAATCGTAATTTTTTAAGTTTTTATAAAGTACTAGAATATTTCTTTTTAATTAATAGAAAAGATGAATTTAAATCATTAATTCTCGACTATAACCAAAATGATGATATGGATAAAGTTCTTAAAGAAATAACTAAAGTTTATAAAACAAAAGAGGATGACCTATTGGAAGTTCTTTTGAATAAAATAAACAATTTAGAACCTATAATGGATACAGCATTTTCAAAGGGATTAATAAGTAGTAAAGACAATAAGAAAGAATTTGCAAAGAAATTATATGAGTATCGTAACAGTAGAGTACATGGGAAAAAGGATACAAACCTAAATTTACTAGTACCGTCAATGTTAGATTTCAATAGTAATGATGAATGGGAGCTAGTAATTGAAGATGTCGCTGATTTGGTTATAAAACAATTTTGTTATTCATAATTAATTCCCTCTTATTGAAGAAGTTTTTATGCCACAACCGAAGCAATGCGGAGGGCGTAGTATAATTGCAACTAATCTACAAAAAACATAGTTGTTTTGCAACCAAATTTAATTTACATCACACTGGAAACAGGTGTTAAAATTTCTCTAACTAAATTTTCATGAATGCTATGTATTACTTGTTCTATTTTTGGAAGAACTTCTTTTGGGATATGTAACAGTTGAATTGAAAATTTGAACTCATGCACTACTTGACCATTTTGCAAAAATAAGAATCTAATAAGGCTAGATTTATAGTTGCTATTAGTCTCTAAATTTAAATCTAATATTATGTTATCTATATTGTTATATGGAATGGATTGAAGTGAGATGTTTTCATATTGATTAGTTCTTGAAGATGTACTACTTGTTGTGCGTCTGATCTTAATCATTTTGTTTTGAAGGGATATTTTAATGTTTTCTTCACTTAATACACTTGGATCATTATTATTATGTGTGTATTCGTCAGTTCTAATATTAAAAGAAAGTATACCGTTATTTAAAGTTTCATAAATTTCAAGTGGTATCGAATCAAATATTAAAGTCATTGTATCCGTCCTTCCATTTTGAAAAATACAGAATATTTTGTTGCAACTTAATTATATCATTTTTAAATAAATTATGCGGACTTCAGTAAGTTTTAACAACATATGTGTAGCTTTGAAATAAAGTTTGATTAAAAATCTCCCATAAATCCTTATTTTACGGCATATAAAATGAATCTACTTTGAAAAAAGATTGATCAAAATGTGAGTTTTTCTTACGTTATTAGATGATCATTTTTAGGTTCGTTTTGTTGAATATTAGCGCTCGTTAGCTGAATCTGTTCATCTATTATCAAATAATACCCACTCTTATTAAATATAACATTTTAAGTATAAAATCCCCATGCAACTTCAGGTGTAGATCCAGCCCGCTATTAGTTTCTTATTAAGCAAATCTGTTCCTATAGTAAAACCAGAAACCTACCCTTAGACAAAAGATATCGTAACATTTTTATAAACGTCGTGACTTTATTCAAAACGTCGCATCTTTTTTATAAACATCGCGACTTTATTTCAAATCCACAAAAGACATAAGCTGCTGGATATATCATATTTATTATGATTTGAGCAAGGTCACCGTAAACGTGTTGCAAGTTAGGTGGAATAGGGTAAGGACTGCAAACAAAACATGTAACTGTTGGGTTGAAATAAAGTTTGATTATAAATGCTTTGAAAATCCTTATTGAATGAGCACTAAAAAGAATCCAATTTGAAAAAGATTAATCAAAATGGATTCCCATGTTAAAAGTCTAAATGTAGATTTTAAAAAAAGATTGATCAAAACTGATGAACAGGTAAGCGAATAGTGCAGAAAATACTTAACACCAGTACAGGGATCCAACTCTCTTTAGTGGATGGAAGTTTCACTTTATCCTGCAATCTCTGCTGAAGAGAGCCCCTCATGAATATTTCCGCTTACAATGATAGAATGTCCCCAAAATATATCTCCATCCAAAAAGAATATTTCAAAATCACCTTCTGAATAAACGCTTAAGCTGCTTAATGTGATGGAATCGATGAACATTTCTTTTGTAATTTCGTCGATTTCTGCTTCATCATTATCTTGTAGCCATTCATTTGCTAACTCTACCAGTTCTTTTGCAGCGTACATTTTCATTTTCATGTTCCATTCATCTTGCTCTTTGAAAAGTGCATGTGCTGTTTCCAGTGCAGACTTCATCATATGTTTGTCTTCATTCCAATCAAAATATAAATGACATTCTTCACCAGCCCAAGACATTCTCTTTTCAAAAGTTTTCACTCTTTTATCAAGTTCAAACTCACCCAACATCACATCATGATAAAAAACCGGTTTCATCTCATCTTGTAAGATGATTTCCAACTCATCATCTTTATATGGTGTTTCCAAAACCTTAACAAGCATCAATGAATTTTCTGACTTGCGCACCTGTAATGTTACAACTGTATTTGCTGTCAAAATGTCTTTTGATTTTCTCCATTCTGCATCATCAACCAACCATGCGAGTCGTATGTCTTCTTTTGTAATCGTTTCATTGTTATGTAAGTCTTTCCACGCAATCAAATCAATTGACGCAGTCCACAAAATGTTGTCACCGCCTTTTGATGCACCGATTCCTAATGCCCCTGTGACAGCTGCTATTTCAAACACATTTTCTGAGAATCTATTTTCAAATCTACTTATTTCACTTGATTTACTCAATTTCGTATACATTCCCTTCATCACCCACAGGCATAAGTACTTTGTGAGTTTTCCTGTTCTATTATAATTGGTCTATGTTTTGTAACAAAAACGAACGTTTATGTCACGTTTGTATTTTAAAATAGTGAGCTTCATAACTCTTGAATTCATTGTAACAAAATAATGTATCAAATAAACCCTTACTTCATAAACGGGCGCACATGAAGTGTTCACATAGTGGACACTTTTTATTTAGTAAGAGATAAAGCGTTGCACCTTTTTTATAAACAGTTAATCTTTATTTTAAATCCACACAATAAGAAAAAAGTATCTATGATTATTAAAGTGGCCCACCTTCAAAACCAATAGGCCATCCATTGTCTTTAAATTTTACTTTATACTGAAACTCAAAGATACCTTCATAAATAAATGCTAAACTAAAACCAGGAAATATATAATCGTCAAAATTAACCATCTATCCAAAACATATTGTGGATAGATAGTAGTTCTTCATTTCTTGATTAGGGAAGAATTTCTGTAAATATTTTAATGCACGGCTTATATGTAGATGGAGTTCATCGAATATTTTTTCTGCCATTTCGATAATCTCCACATCGGGATTTTCATTATTCCCTTGAATAAAAATCTCCACATCTTCCCATTCTCCGATATTAATACTATAAAACCACCGTTCTTGAATGAGATACTTCTCATTTTCGTATACAGTAGGATTAACTAAGTTTAATTTTTTCACCTCATCTTTAGTTAGCGGTTTATCAAGAATAAGCTTTTTATGCAAAATATCTTTGCTATTAGAGACAATATATTTAGATTTGTTTAATTCTAAAGAGTCCATTTTCCACCACATAAATTATAAAATAAAGTAAATTACCCTTAATTATATCATCATACCTATTGAACTATCTTGCACTGTTAGTTCAAAAAGAATTAAACAACAACTTTATTATCTCTTAACATATGAAAACAATTATTTACGACGCCTTCTCTTTGCTTTTTTTCGCTGATTTGTTTGACTATATTTTTTTATATGAGTGCTTTTGCCCCTATTATAATTAGGTAACTTTAATATAAGAACAGAAATTGTAGAAAATATGCCAAATATAAGGATTGCTATCATCCAAAGGTTAATGTCATAGTCATATAGCTTACTAAAATACTTCTTGTCACGAGTAATATAGCTTACATTACTGTCAATTGCTTCGAGGGTGTAGGGAATAACCCAAGAGGAACCAATTAACATAACAATTGTTCCAAGAATGAAACTAAGTATATGTTTTATCATGTTCTGTTCTCCTTTAAGCATGTTTAATGTATACGTTCATATAGTATATATGGTTTTGCTGCAAAGATTGTATTTATTTGAAGGAGTAATATAAATTTCTATTGGAGTCTATTTTTATAAATGGGTTTTCACGACATCACAGTCAATACATGAAAAGCAAATAACTCGAAATAAGAAAATTGGTATCTCTAAGAGAAAATATATTTTTGTGTTCTTGTGTGTTATAAAATTCTTAAGTTGATTGGGTATGTGGCGCTCTCTCAGAATTGAATAATTTAAAAATCGTAGAAAGATTAAATTTCTACGATTTTTCTTATTAGGGGTAGCACATATCGCTATCAAGCTAAGAAATTATGATAAATAAAAAAAACTAAAGTTAGCTTTTTATAGGAAATTATTTGATTTAATCAGACTTTATTTTAATAGAATATTTGGTATAATTTAGGTGGTGTTATATTTTTATCAAAGGAGATTAATAATGAGTGGTTTAAAGAAAGTATTTTCTTTAATTTTTAATAGTAAAAAGAAAGAAATTAAGAATAACGATCATAAAGAAGTAGCCTCAAAAGTAATGAATTATTTCATTGAACTAGAACATTTTAATTTTATGAATTGTGATAAAGAATCATTAAGCCTTTTTAATTTTAAGAATTATTTTCATAGAGAACCTAATGTTGATTACTTTGATTTTATAAGGCCCAATGGTTCACCTCAAAATTATATGCAAATGTTTCTACAAAAAAAGGGAGAAAGTGCAAAAGGTAAGTATTTAATGGATGCAAAAGCATCGTTATTCTATTTACCTGTTGCAAAAGAAGAAGTGCTAAGATACTTTTCTAATGAATTTGACAAGAAAATTAGTTTTACTGATTTTCAAGGATTCCCTAATAGTTTTCTTATTCATATTCAATTAGATCATATGCTAAAGCCAATAAAGGATACAACATTAGAATCCAGTGTGGTAGTTAGTCCTATAATTAAGTATTTTCTTCGCCCTGGAAAAAGTTTAAAAGATCTAGAGATGGATTTAATAAGTGCAATAACGTCAGTAATTGAAAGTGAAAATTATAGTAAAATTAGTAATGATTTAGAATTTACTGAGTCTGAAGAACACGTAGAATTGGCTAAGAGTATAAAGTTTATACATGTTAGATATAAAAATTGGTTAGAACTTTCTCGGAACATTCAAAGCACATTGAAATCATACATAAAACATAGCCACTTCGATAAAGAAGGAGTTTTTCGATTTTCTAGTGATAAGGATTATGAGAAAAATATTCGACTTACATACAAAGAATATGTTGGAGTAAATAGTTTCTATATTGAAGATTTGGAGAAAGTAAAATATAACATTAAATATGAAAAGATAGGTAAAGCATTAAAAACATATTTAGCCTTAGATAACTGGGAAACATTAAAAAACTCAGGAGAAAGAGTAGACTTTTTTAATAATGAGAGTATTAGCGAAATAAAAAGAATTTTACGAAATATCCCAATTACGAGATGGCCTTCAGGTTTTCCGCTAGGTTTAATGCAGCAGGTAGCTTTAAATCTTATTATTGCAAATTCAAAGGAAAAAGAGGGTTTTATTTTTTCTGTAAACGGTCCTCCCGGTACTGGTAAAACTACATTGTTAAAAGATGTATTTGCAAATATTATTTTTGAAAAAGTAAAGTTTTTAAAGGAAACACAGGATTTATTTACTAAAATACAATTTTCTGAGGGACAAGAGGATTATTATTATTCTTTTCATTCAAAACTTAAAGAATATCGTATTTTAGTTACATCAAATAATAATGCTGCTGTTGAAAATATAAGTATGGATTTGCCTAAAGATGAGGAATTATTGAAAAACAATTACAAGTTTTTAGGATTTAGCAAGGATGAAAGTTGCTGGGGTAAAATATCAGCCGCAATGGGGAAATCAGCAAATATAAAAGAATATTTTCAAAATATTTCAGACGAGCTTAATGATCTGTGTAATGTACATGAAAATGCTGAGTATTCTTTTGATAGTTTAGAAAAACAGATATCAAGTATGATTAAAACCGCACAAGTAATCGATGATTTTGATGATATTGATAACGAAAAATGGCAATCATCAAAAAAACAATTTGTTAATATTGATGGTGATGATGAAGGAGATCGTATTAATTGTGTTCGGAGTAAGCTATTCAAAACAATGATGGATGAATATTGTACTTTCTTAATTAAAAACCAGGACAAAATAGAAAAAAATTTAACTTTAGCAAAGGCCTATTTTTTAGGAGGGAAAGAAAAAGTAAATCTTGATTCTCAAATTAATGAAAAGCAAAGGGAAGACTTCATCCAAGCGATGTTTGATACCATATTTCTACTTACACCTATAATTTCTTCAACATTTGCTTCTGTTTCAAGATTTTTAAGGGATTTGAAAACGGAAGATATTGGTTGGCTGTTTATTGATGAGGCAGGTCAAGCTACACCGCAATCTGCAATTGGGGCCATTTGGCGTTCTAGAAATGTTGTGGTGGTAGGTGATCCATTACAAATACCTCCGGTTGTAACATTGAGTGATGATCAGCTCAAATTAATAGCAAATGAAAGTGCTGGAATTACGAGTGAAAGCTCATTTTTCTATCATTTAACTAGAAGTGAAGTAAGTGTACAAGAATTTGCTGATCTTAATAACAAATTTGGCGGAACAATGAGTGACTCCAAAAATAACACAAAGTGGTTGGGGTCACCGCTTCGTGTTCATAGACGTTGTGAGAGCCCTATGTTTGAGATATGTAATAAAACAACATATCAAGACAAAATGTTACATGCGACTAAGACCAAAGATATGGTACAGGATCCAATGTACATGAGTCAATGGTTGAATATAGGAGGAAGAACTACTGGTTCAGGAAATCACTATATTCCTGATCAAGGAAAAAAAGCAATTGAGATCGCCAATAAGTTTACGCAAGATAATCCAGGGAAAGATTGCTATATTATTTCACCTTTTGTAAGTGTTGTTCAAAAGTTAAAACAGATAAACAAAAATTCAGTAGAAAACGAAAAAATAGAGATCGGAACTGTTCATACTTTCCAAGGAAAAGAAGCTCCATTAGTTATTTTAGTTTTAGGAGTAGATGATCAGCGAACAGGACCGTTAGATTGGGCATCCAGTACTCCAAATCTATTAAATGTTGCAGCAAGCAGAGCAAAAAAATATTTTGTTGTAATTGGAAATTCAGATACTTGGGGAAAAAAGGAATATTTTGATACAGCTTTTAAATATTTATCGAAAGAAACTGTAAAGATAGAATAAGAGCGTTATCTAATTTTATTTTTAACGGATTACCCGAAAGAATTCTCCTTCCTCAAGCGTGCGCAGGGCGTAGC
>NZ_PCNZ01000064.1 GCF_002975175.1 Bacillus sp. MYb209 | reverse complement strand
GATACAAGCTCTTTCTCAAGAGTATCAAACTCGGTGATTAGGGTAGAGTGGTATAAGTTCACCTTAGGTTGATAGTAATGTATAGTGACTCCTAATAAAGTGTCATTCCTTGATCGTCTGCTAAATATTTTCCGATTCCGTCTGATTCTAACACCTAAAGCTTGTATTTATTTGACTTATCACGAATCGTATCGGTGATGGATAAGTCTTTTACATTCACACGGGAAATGGAGAGGTCACGATTAAGGACATAAGCGCGTTCTCCGTCCTGGCTAAAGACAATGGCTTGCCGGGGTTCTGTGAAACCACTGATTGTCTTAATCACATGGTTATCAGAGACATTGATCACATCGATAGTATTGTCCGCCTTGCTGCTTGCAAAAAGCAGTTTACCATCGGGCGACAAGGCTGCACCATATGGCTCACGTCCAACTTTTACCTCGTTAACGATTTGTCCTAGAGAGATGTCCACCACGGAAATGCTGTCACGACCGCTGTTTGCGGCATACAATGTTTGACCATCGGCAGTCACGGAGATTCCACGAATCATAGAGAAACCAACAATCTCACGTACGATGTTCTTAGTGGCTGCATCAACTATGGACACCTTATCTCCTTTAAAGTTTGTTACAAACACATATTTTCCATTCGGAGAGACTGTAATACCTTGGCGTGGTTGGGAGAAACCAGTGATGACTGCAGTCGGTTTGCGTTTCTCAAGGTCTATAACGGTTACAGAACTATGTGCCTGATTGTTCACGTACAGTGTCTTTCCATCGGGGCTGACGCTAGTGCCGAATGCACCTGGACCGACTACGACTTCATCCTTTAAGGCTAGGCTTTTTGCGTTGTAGAATCGTAAAGTGCCTAGCGTACTGTCCGAGACAACAAATTCTGAACCATTGTTAACGAACACGATGTTTCTCGGTGTAACAAAACCATCGATTTTCTTGCGTAAATTACCTTTAGCAAGGTCATAAATACGGATGGATTGTTCGCGACTATCTGAAACAATCGCCATCTGCTCATCGGGACTTATAGCGAGGGAGTTGTTAGTGATGCTTCCATCGAATCTCTCCTTTGCCATAGAGCTTTTATTTTCAGTAAATGAAGCAAAAATGGCAATCGGAAAAATAATAACAAACATCAAAGCTACAACCAATACACCTTTAAATTTCATTTTTTTTAACATTTCTTCACCTCGTTAAAAATTTTTTCACATGATAAATCTTCAAGACACACGAATAACTTCCATAGGTACACGCAAGCCCAGCAGGTAAACAGGGTGTTTGAATCTTTGCAAATATACTTACTATACGTTTTTTGATTCCCTCCTATTGTAATCGTGTCTGAATTTTTATCCCTTCGTTCTATGTAAACGTACAGGGGTTCAGCCGAGATACGTGTAAAACTAGGTCATAGTAATACATTTTTTACCAAACGTTGTTTATCGGTGATATTTGTAACATAAACGTTCGTTTTTGTTACGTTTTGTATTTGAAAATATGAAATATCCTAACCGTTGAACTAGCTGTAACAAAATACTGTATCAAAAATAATTCATAACATTATTAGTAAAACACCTTTTTGTTACACCATAACCTGATAATGGAAATAAAATACAGCCTATGACCCAAAATTACATGTATCTCGGCTGAACCCCATTATGTGCTTAATAAAAATTTTCCTTTAAAGCAATGCTTATATGTTTGGAATTCGTTAATTAGTTGATGTACTATTGTGTTCTATCATTATCTGTTTCAGATACATATATTGTTGATACCGATCTAAAAATTTTTCATGTAGTGGTACATTATTTATATGATTCTGTTGAAAATAGTTGTTTAAAAATATAATGAACTTTTTTTCCATTCGCTTTTCCCTAGTGCGATGAAATAAATCAGAAAGTAGCGTACCTCTATTTTCAGTAAAAGGAACCTTTTTGAATATCTGCAAAAAATGACTTAATTCTTCTACATTATAGAAGGTATCAATCTTTTCGTTACGAGGTGTATCAAAATTGTATGTTGAGTAAATATAAACATCGGTGAAGTTTCTATCTTTGGAGTTGGGTTCTAAATGAAAACCTAATTTTTTTGCTTTTTCATATAGTTTAATTTTTTGAGGAGAATCTTTATACACGGTTACAGTGGCATATAATTCTGGAACCCCTACGACTTTCGCAAATAGAACACGATGATTTCCGTCTATTACCTTGAAATGATTTTTGTATTCTACAAGATCGATAGCATTCTCATATAAACCAGCACGATTCATTTCTACACGTTTCATGGGTGTACTTTTCATATATGTTTCAAAATATTCGGGCTCTGTTATATATCTTCCTAACATGTAACCTCCAGGATTTGATTTTTCAAATGCTTCTATAACAGTAGAGTTTTTATATTTATCATGACTAGTACTGATGATGTTTGTACACTTTACTAACTTATCTTCTTCGTGCTTATCACAACAGAAATTTATGAAATTGGGATAAATATTCATTTTATGATCTATACATTTTGGTGGTTGATTTTTATTAATTCCAAGATGGTTATAAAAAGAGTTAAAATTACTCATCTTTTATTCTCCAATTTAAAGTATTTAGTGGATATTGTGTTTTGTTAGCTTGATGACGATGTGTTGTGACGCCTATCAGGGCATCAATTCAGCAATTGTAATAGTTCCTAGTTTCTTATGAAAAAAAGAAGGAACTAAAGAAGAATAAACAGGCTTTCCTTTTTTCTTGTTCTTATTGTGATATATCTTGAACCAATAAACAATCGGATATTCCCTTACAAGTATTTCTTGTCCTAGGTGTTTTGTTTTAAGCATGTTATTTACTTGTGACTCTGAAGGTTCAATTTCAGGTGTTTGTAATGCATTAGCATGGATACTAGGGATATTTTCACAGACTGCTGATTGAAGACTACTTATCATAAGTGAAAAAGAATCATGAGTAGTACCAAAGGTTCTACAGATCATAGGTCTTTTATTGTATACTGTACAACTTCCATTATGTTCATCTAATAATGGACAAGGTAATTGGAATCTTTCTATTTGTTGATATTGTTCTACATCTTTAAAGTCAGTTTTGTTCTTATTTTGAAAAGTTGTATCTTCTTCTAATCTTTTGTATAACCCAGGATTATTGGTACGTAATGAATCTAAATGTTTGAGTGCCTTTGCAAAAACAGTTTCAGCAAATTCTATACCAATATTGCGCATTTCTTCTAAAAGTAATTCAAATTCCAACATTGAAACGTGAAAGACATCATAGCAACAATTGAAACATCCTTTTCCGCAAGGGTGATTTTCGAACTCTTTATGTATTGCTTTGTAATCTGAAATGATGTTATCTATTTTAAAATATTTTTTATAAAGATTTCCGATATAACTATTTGGATCTACATCGTCATGACATTTTTTCTGTTTTTTGTCACTACCACAAAAACATAATTCATTTCTACCCATCTTTTTCCCCCTCAATTTTTTTATGTTTTATTTTCAAATCTCTTCACAAGTCGATAAAATGTAGTTTTAGATAGATCAGCTTGTTTCATCGCTTCTACGGCAGTAACCTTTCCTGTCTGCCAGGAATTATAAGCCATGATAAATTCCTCTGTAATCTCTACTCTAGGTCTTCCGAGATGTTTTCCTTGTTTTTTAGCCAAATGGATTCCCTCTTGTTGTCGAGTTTTTATCTTTGTTCGTTCTTCTTCAGCAAGCCAAGAAAGAATTTGAAGTACTAGGTCTGTAATGAGATTCCCCAAATTATCTTGATACTTAGTTGTATCTAATAAAGGCATATCAATTACAACAATATGTGCTTTTATATTTTTGGTAATATCCCTCCATTCATTTAAAATAGCTTCCTTGTTTCTTCCGAAACGATCCAGGGATTGTACATATAAAATGTCCCCTTCCCGTAACATCATTTTTACAAGTTGATATTTTTGGCGATTGAAATCTTTACCAGATTGTTTATCAATGAAAATATCTCTTTCATCAATACCCACTTGTTTCATCGCTTCTAGCTGTCTACCTTCGTTTTGATCTTTACTACTCACACGGATGTATCCGAATTTTCTGTTATTCAATGTATCAGAATCTCCTTCTCTTGATGTTTTATAATACATATTATAACAAATTAGTTTCAAAAGGTGTCATTTTTTTAGAGACGTTTCAAAAATGGATTTTTGAGGTTTTGGAACTAGTATTTCATGTAATTTTGACAGTACCAAAAGGTGTACCTTTTGAAGTGATGAGATGTATTTTAGGGGTATCAAAGTTTCTTAAGTTGATTGCATGTATAAGTGCTCTCTTTTTTTAAAAATATATATTAATAAAATCAGGTAATACTTTAGAAATTCTTTAAATTTATTTAACTTTACTTATCCTTATATATTATTTAATATATTTTAAGTAAAAGTATTGGATTTAATATTATTAAAGCGGAGGTTTACATGAGCAAAGGAAAGCCCAATAAAACAAAGAAAGATAAAGTTACTTTTAGATTAAACGCACTGTTTTTTTGTGTGTTTTTACTATTTTCAACTATTATTCTTCAGTTAGGAAAAGTACAACTCGTTGATGGAGAATCTTATAAAAATAGAGTTGAAAAACAAGAAAACGAAACCATTAGTGTCCCCGTTCCACGTGGACAGATTTTTGATCGAGAAGGTGAAAAGGTTGTTAACAATAACGCTATTCGTGTCATAACGTACACAAGAATGAAAAGTATACAATCCGATGATATTCTGAAAGTAGCTAAAGACCTTTCAAATATAATTGAAATATCCGAAGAAGATATAAATAAATTAACTGAAACAGATAGAAAAGATTTTTGGATGCAAATGAATAAAGAACAGGCCCAAAAAAAAATAACGAAACAAGACGAAGAAAAACTTAGAGTAAAAAATATTGAGGGAAAAGGGTTTGATAATAAAATAGAAAAATTGAGACGAGAACGTGTCACTGATGAAGAACTAAGTAAATTAACGCCAGAAGACCTAAAAGTATTAGCTATTAAAAGTAAAATGAGTTCAGGATATCAAATGACACCTCAAGTTATAAAAAAGAACGCAACCGAGAAAGAATACGCAATAATAAGTGAGAATTTAGAAAAATTCCCAGGGGTAGATGCAACAACAGACTGGGATCGTAATTATGTAAATGGGGATTTATTCCGTTCGGTATTAGGAAATATTACAAGTGCTGAAGAGGGGCTTCCAAAAGAAAATTTAGACTCTTATTTAGTGCGTGGTTACAATCGTAATGATCGCATTGGAAAAAGTTATATTGAACAACGATATGAAGATGTATTACATGGAAAAAAAGCTGAAGTTCGAAATATTACTGACAAAGAAAAAAATATTACTCAAACGGAAATGATTTCCAACGGGAAGAACGGAAAAAATTTAACATTAACAATCAATATGAAATTACAGAAGCAGGTTGAAGAGATTATTGAAAAGCGTTTAAAAGAGTTTAAAGGTTCAGAACCACTATTAGACCGAGCGTTTGTTGTAATGATGGATCCAAAAACAGGTCAACTTTTATCCATGGCTGGAAAAAAATTAGTGAAAAAAGATGGGAATATAAAAGTAGAAGATTATGCTTTAGGTACATTGACTAGCTCTTATGAGCTTGGATCTACCGTAAAAGGAGCTACACTTTTAACAGGATTTGAGACAGGTTCCATAACGCCAGGAACATATTTTCATGATGCACCAATGCATTTTAAAGGAACAAAACCCAAAAAATCTTGGAAGGATTTTGGAAGTATTGATGACCTACGAGCGTTACAAGTTTCATCAAATGTTTACATGTTCAATACAGCTTTAAAAATTGCAGGCATAAATTATGTACCTAATAGCTCATTAAATATTACAGCAGCTACATTTGATAAAATGAGATATTATTTTGGACAATTTGGTTTAGGTGTTCCAACAGGTATAGATTTACCAAATGAAGCTATTGGACAAATGAGTAAAGAAAATTATCAGCCAGGTTTCTTACTAGATTTAGCTATTGGACAGTATGATACGTATTCACCATTGCAGTTAGCACAATACATTTCTACTATTGCAAATGGGGGATATCGAATGAAACCACAGATTGTGCAAGAGATTCGAGAGCATACAGTGAAAGAAGAAGAGATTGGAAAAGTTGTACAATCCATGGAGCCAGTTGTATTGAACCGTGTAGATATGAAAAAAGAATATATTGATCGAGTACAAGAAGGTTTCAGAAGAGTATTTCAAGAAGGTGATGGAACAGGTGTGCATTATTTCCAAAAAGCTTCTTATAAACCGGCTGGTAAAACAGGAACAGCACAAACAGTTTATGGAGGAGATGATCCTGTTGGTAGAGATGAACAAGGGAAAAGAATCCGTTGTTATAATTTAACTTTAGCAGGATATGCTCCATATGATAACCCGGAAGTCGCATTTTCTGTTGTTGTACCATGGGTATATGATGATAAAGGTGGAATTAATTCAATGATTGGTAGAGACATTTTAGATGCATACTTTGAATTAAAAAAGGATACAGGGGATAATACCCCTTCTCAAACAAACTAAATAAAGCGAATGAAGATAATAAAAAAATGCCCCCTACATTAAAACTTAGTAGGCGGCATTTTTTATGAAATTATTAATAAGGAATGGAACCATATGTTATCTGAAGAACAAGAATATAATCTTAATTTAAAGTTTTTTCTATTTGGTATGTTGATGTTTTTGTTGTTATTTTTCAATTTTGATTTTTATAAAGTAAAAGGAAATTCCATGTACCCCACTGTACAAGATCAAGAATATATATTAGTAAATAGAGCAGCTACAACAATCTGCCCATTATATCATGGGCAGATTGTTGTTATAAAAATACCGAATGATTCCAATTATTACATAAAAAGAATAATTGGTTTGCCCAATGAAACAGTTAAAATGGTTAACGATTCCGTTTATATAGATGGGGAGAAACAAGAAGAACCTTATGTTTACAAAGATTTAATTAATAAAACTGAATTTCTCTCCAACTTTAGCGAGAGGAAAGTGCCTTCAGGCAAATTATTTGTAATGGGAGATAATCGTTATAAAAGTATGGATAGTCGAAACGGTCTAGGGTATATAGATAAAACTAGTATAGTAGGAGTATTAGCTTGCAATTTTTGGCTTTTATAAAAAGTACATGGTGTTCCCAGAAAAAAACAGGGGTTTGAATAGTATAAATCCTTGGTGAATAAATGAATACTTGCTAATATACATGAAGACCACAACAATAGCAGCACCCTGTTAATATAGTTAAATTATTATTAATATTGAATTTGAAAATAAAAAGAACTTGTAGGTATCTCTACAAGTTCTTTTTTAGATAATGAAAAAAAGTGAAATAAACTATCTCATAACTTGAATCGGAGCAAACACTCTAACCACGGGTTGATTTTATTATATATCAAATCTTAACATATCCACTTTTGATATTTGAAAATTATGTTAATTTAGAAGAGGAGAACAAAGAACGGTCTTAAACCCCTAAAAATTTCAATTAAACATTTTGAACAAAATGTTTTAAATCAATATACTTTTCATAATAAATTATAAAAAGTGTAAGTATAGGTAAATAGAGAAGAATGTAGAATTCTTATAGAAATGAATATACTTATAATCAATAATAATTTACATATGTAAAATGAAGGTATAGTTATGTTCACCTATAAACTATAAAAACAGACATTTGTTAACTATTTCTATTTTGTTTATTTTGTTACCCTGTATCATCCCTTAACAACAAATAAAATGCTAAACCGAACACAACAGCGCCTAATACAGTAATTTCTATATACATGTTATAACCTCATCAAATGTCCATTTTGTCAATTAATGTGTAATTTCTATATAACAAAGAAAAAACACCCGTTTTGGATGCTTTTAAATCTTTTCTATAATATAAACCAATGTCTTTTTTGATGGTGCATGATAAGAGTAACCTTGATTATTATGAACATATATTTCGTATTTACCCATCACTTGAAATCTTTCTGTTTCAGATTCACCGAACTTTGTTACAGAGTCACATAAAATAGTTAATTCTTTTCTATTATTGCATAACAAATTAGAAATTTGTTTTTCGGTATATATTCCTGCTACCGCTAATTCTTTCAACATTTCTTCATGTTGCATAATTTATCCCCCTTTCCCAATCTATTCATTCAACATAAACCATAATTATCCTTTTATTTTAATGAACAAAAAGCCATCACCGAAGTGACAGCTCTAAAGAGGATGGGCGAAGACAAAGAATCTTCCGAGTTTCTATTCTAATCGTTCTAACGGTTTAACACACTTATTAACTGCAGTAATTAATACCTTAATGTTTTCGTTAGCTTCTTTTGTATCTACATCAACTTTCACTGA
>NZ_PCNZ01000063.1 GCF_002975175.1 Bacillus sp. MYb209 | reverse complement strand
GATTTTGATGCGAAAGCGTCAAAATACGTATAGGGTTACGTCAATTGACACAATTTCGTCGCCTTGCTAGACTTATTGTATCAATTAATCTAGGGGAAGTGGTGGCACTTTATGTTGTTCTCTATTTCATTTAATCAATCTCACCAAAGTTCATTAAGCCATAATAACAGAGAAAACATTTATGGGAATCCTGGCATCGATCCATCCAGGTTAGACGAGAATATCTACTTTGTTCAAAAGGATATCTGAAGTGTATACAAGGATGTCTTTCAAGAAGCGGTGGACAAGTATAATGAGTAGCAAAAACGAAATGACCGTAAGATTCAGGACTACTATGACAAAATACATAAAAATGAAAAGACACATGAGCAACGAGAATTGGTTGTAGCGGTTGGAGAGGGTAAAGATGACCCAAAGGTAAAGGTATAGGGAAGCTAAAAAAGAAGCGTTAAAACAGTATGCGGAGGCGTTTCAAGGGCGAAATCTAAATCTAGCAGTCTATAACATGGTTTTACATGATGATGAAGCAAATCCGCATTTACATATTAACTATGTACCGAATTTCGAAAGTAGTCGAGGATTAACGAGGCGTGTCGGAATGGATAGAGCCTTGCAACAACAAGGAGTACAAGGAACAGGGAGAAAGTTAATTGCACATTGGAGAGAATTAGAAACGGCCTATATTGAGCAATTGGCTAAAGAACACATTCCGAATTTTGAACGTGCTAATGTAGGTTCACATAAGTACATGAAAGTCCGTCAATACAAGGAATATGCAGAAGCGAAGTCAACTATTGAAAACCAAGTACAAGAAAAAGAAACACAGTTACAAACGATTGACTATCATTTAAAAAACGTTGAAGAGAAAACAAACGAATTAGAGATAGTAAAACAACAAGTAGCGAGTGAAAGTGAAAAACTGCAGCTAATTGGCCAGCGTCATGTAGAGTTAGAAAAAAGAGTAGAACAAATGCAAAAAGAATTAGATAGTGCTACAGATCAAGTACCAAATGAACCTGTTAAAATTCCATTTTTGCGTAGAGAAGTAATAACAGAAGTACAAGATAAAATGTTTGGTAAAGCTGAAATTATGAAGAAACAGACAAGAAATTATGTATTATCACCGGAACAATATCAAGAATTAACAAAACAAGTAAATGCAGCAGTTACTATTAAAAAGGATTATGAGCGTTTGAAAAAGACAGATTTTGTGAAAGAAAATGAGAGTTTAAAAGTGCATACAGAGGGATGGATGGAAGAAAATCGAACATTGACACAAGAAAGAAATCAGTTACAAAAAGAAATTGGTGTATTAAATAGAGAAATTAGTTCATTAAAAGCTCATATAAAGGGTTTACAGACGAATATAAGAGTTTTGTATGTACAAACGAAAAAAGTTTTTAAAGAGCAATTTAAGGCGTTTAGAGGGATTATTAAAAACGAATTAGATAGCAAGGGAATAGATTAATCAATTTGAACGTGAGCATAAAAGAGAAATGAATAGAAATCGTGGATTGGACATGGAGCGGTAAAAATAAGGAAACTTTGTTTTTATCTTTAAGGTTATTGAAAATAAAAACGTGATAGAATGAAAAAAAGAGTCATGCGGGAACATGACTCTTTTCATAGGGTATTCTACGAAAATACCTAAACTTCATTTATCTGATTATAGATTATCATAATTTGATTTATAATCAAATAGCAAAAAATAGGTGTTTTTGTTGATTCCCTCAATTAAGGAGGAATTAACTTAGATATGACAAAGAAAATTATTGATTTTGGACAATGTGAAAAAAAGGCAAAAGAAAGAGATAGTAAAATTAATAGCATTTATGAAAAACTTGAAGGTAGTGGTGGACTTTCTGAAGAAGAAAGAGTCATTATGTTACAAGTATTAAGTAAAATGTCTGGTGGAGAAGAGTATTTTATTGGTAAAAAGAAAAAACCTACAGATCGGGTGAGATTTGTCCAAATGATTACAGAGAATATTGATTATTTATGTGAAATTGGCTATTTAACTCAACCAGAAAAGGCATTTTTATTTGATATTTCAAGATTTCTAGAATTTAAATCAAATGTTATTGTTGAAAAAAATGAAGATGATGATATAAAACCGAATATAGCGTCTCCTAGTTATTTAGCTAAGAAATTAGGGAAAACAAGAACTTCTATTTCGAAAATGATGAATGAATTGCTTGAAAAAGGGGTTTTAGGAGTTGCAGAAACAGGTGTAATAACTGAAGATGGAAGGGCTTGTTCAGCAAGAACTTGGTTTGTTAACCCCAATATATTATGTAATTCACCTAAAGATGATATTGATAGAGCGACTCAACAAATTTTTTCAAAAGCGCTACGTAATATCAAAATCGAAGGTAATAAGAAAAAACATAAACTACCAATTTATTTATTTTAGATGTCAATTTTCATATTGACATTTTTTATTATGTGTGTTTTTCCGTTTTTTAGGTGTTAAAAAAAATTAACACAGGTGTTAATTTTTTTTAACACCTAATGTCTTATAAACCCTTGATATAACTGAATTTCTTCACTTTTCTCTTCTCACTCTTATATATAGAGCTAAAAGTTCCGCAAGGAACAGGTAGTATTTTTGAGCAAACCATTCTCAAAAATCTCCACCTTCATCATAAAAAAGTCGGTTCGTAAATCCTCACCTAAAGGCTAACGCCTTTTCTTTTTTATGATGTCCTTGCAAAACTTTTTTCGGCTCGTATGCTTTTCTCGCCAAGCCGACAGACAAAAAGCAAAGCAATAGTTCTCGCCTTGGACTAGCAATTATACGAGCCGAACCGCTTAGATCATTCGTTCTAAAATAGTCCTTATTCAAAAATATATACGTAATACGTGGGGTTTCCCCCCCACACGACGAGCCAGCACTCTAGCCAAAAAGCAAAATTGATACCAAAAGATTTCTATTGTCCTTATAACTTTTAAAATATTTATTCCTCATTAATACTTTTTCTTTACAAGCTAGGAGAAGAAACTCTTCTCCTGTGCTTTTTATAATATATTAGGCAGGATAACTAATCTTGAAATTCTGCTGTAGCCCAGATATCGTCAAAATCATTATCATTACGATCTTCAAATCCGTAAGTTTGAAAATTACCTTGATCAGTTTGAAATGGATTTTCTTTTACACGACTTTGTATCCAAGGTGCTCCGCTGCTTGGTCCACTTTCTTTGTGCCATCCGGTAACTCTATACGCAACATTTTGACCTGTAGTATTTTCGTCTGTAGTCCACTCAACCAAGTGTCGAGGGGGAGTGCCTGCTTCATGCTTTTTTATTGGATTGCCAGTGTCTGCGTTATAAATACAAATACAGTTTTCCCAATTAGCACTACTACCAAATGTAAATTTAACACGTTTGCCAGGTGGAACTGTAACCCAACCAATGTGCTCTAAATCATCAATTATTCCTTTATTATTATCAGGACCAAAAACATTTCCAGCCATATAAATACCCCTTTTCTTTTTTAAATTAGATTTTAAAAACATTGTTGAAACTTTCTTAATACTTTAATCAATACCATGGTTAAAACGGTACCAAATTTTGATTAATAGACAGAATAATAATGGTCATTCAATGAGTTCTTTGATAATGGTGAAAGTTATATTAATCCTCCTTTCAAATAAATTCCATATTAGTATTCTTAAAAAAATATATCCTCATACTTATTTTTTACTTTTTCAAAAATTACGATCAAACAAATTTTTTCATATCCAACCAATTGAACAAGATAAATGTTTTTCAATCATACTACCATTTAGTTCAACAAGGAGTAATGTATATTCGATACATGATCGGTTTACATAACGTCTCATTATCGGTAGCAAGGAAAACGCACAAACCTTTGATATCATTGGATTTGTGCGTTTTTTCTTTTTATTATGTTATGCATGATTTTATACATTGTAAAGATACTAGGGTTTTTCCGGTTTACGCATGTCCTGTATTAGTACAAAAATCTGTATAAAATCTTGTATAAAAAAGGTAGTTGATTTACTATGTTCTACCCCGATCAATTTTAAAATCAAAGGGAATCCTCTTAAATTCTCGAATAATCATTGAAGAGCGGGTGAACGAGCGCCCACAAGAAAATTTATGATATTCTAAAGAGTGAGGTGATAGCTTGAAGGAATATGAATATGTCTTGTTAAACAAAGAAATGAGTGAACGATTAAATATCGGGGTAAGTACTTTAAGAAAGTGGGCTGCCGCGCTAGAAAAGAACGGATATTACTGGGAGAAAAATGATGATGGTACTCGCTATTATACTCACTATGATCAAGATACACTTATACTGTTTAAAAGTTTAGTACAAGAGCAAAAATTTAATTTAGAACAAGCTGCAAAAGTTATTATATCTAAGCGTGAAGGAAACCGCTCTTCATCAAGAACGGGGGACGCTCTCCAAGAAATACAACAAGAATCTAAAAGCGAAACCCACTCTTCTAGCCGTTCTCTAACTCCTGTGACAAATGAATCTATACAAAGTTTAATAGATTATATAAAAGAGCAAGACAAACTTAATAGACACCTATTAGAAAAAATTGAAGAGATGGAGAAGGAACGAAAAAGTGATAGAGAAATTCTAGAGCGTATGGAACATCAACTTACTCGACAAGAAAACCGAGCAAATGAAAGAGATAAAATGTTGATGGAAAATATACGAAGTATTCAACAGCTTGCAATTACAAAACAAAAAAATTCTTTGTGGAATCGTTTATTTAATAAGTAAATAAAAAGGCTCACTCTTTGTTATATAAGGAGTGAGCCTTTTTGTTTACTACTGATAATCGTACGTTATGTTAACCTGACATGCATATGATATACAGTTCATTTATGTAAAATGAAATAGACAATTAAATTAGTAAAAGAAACCATACTTAGTAAAATCAATGTGAATATACTAAATTAGAATTCAAAATTAATAGAACTTAAGGAAACTAGGAAATTTCTATAAGAACTAGATAATATCTTGAATTCACTTCATATTAGTAGGTGATAATATATGGAAAATAATCAAACTAATGAAGAGAATGATAGTCAGGAACAGACGGTAAACACAAAAAAGTCGTGTGAAATCGGACCTTTAACTCCAAATAAGCGTCGTAATAAGGCTTTTAAAATTCGTTTAAAAGCAGCGAATTTCCAAAAAAAACAACCTCTCCCGAATCATGTATGTAATGGTGACGAAAACTTGTATCCCCAAAAAATAGGCAACTTCTCTAAGGCTTTGCTACACAATCAACTGGGTGAAGTTAATCTCAATGCTTATAAAGCTTTAATTCATTCATTAGAAACAGGTAACTCGGACAATTTTGAGGATATCCCTCTTGGTGGAGTTGTGAAGCTTACCAATCCTCAAGCTGCCTATGCATTCGAACTGGCAGGACCTGATAGTCATCATTTGGGTATTGCTGTACCACCAGCCTTTAGTAGTGCCTGGGAAGCGAGTGAGATGGCTGAGCTTTATTGGAGAGCATTGACGAGAGATGTATCTTTCGCAGAATTTGACATTAATCCACTTACCCTCCAGGCTGCCTCTGAACTATCAGGATTTTCAGATTTTCGAGGCCCTAAAATCAATGGGGTAGTCACTACAGGTACTCTTTTCCGTGGAGGTACAACCGGTGACCTTGTTGGACCTTTTATTTCTCAATTTCTGTGGAAGGATATTCCTTTTGGAGCTACAACGATTGTTCAAAAATATCGTACTACAGCAGCTGGAGACGATCACATGACCACATATGAGGAATGGTTGAACATTCAAAACGGATCGAACCCGACTATATCAAATGTATTTGACCCAACTCTTCGTTATATCCGAAATGGTAGAAATTTAGGGGAATGGGTTCACCAAGATTTTCCCTACCAAAGTACTCTCGATGCTTGTCTAATTTTGCTGAGTTTTGGAGAAGCTGCATTAGACTCAGCTAACCCTTATCTGAATTCGGCAACACAGGTTGGCTTTTCCACTTTTGGCGCTCCACACATTTTAGATATGGTAGCCCGAGCTGCTCAGGCAGCTTTAAAAGCTGCTTGGTTCCAAAAATTTCTGGTTCATCGCCGGCTTCGGCCGGAAGAATTCGGAGGACGCGTTCACAACACCAAGACCGATGCCGCCAGCTATCCAATTAACTCAGAATTATTAAATTCACAGGCGATTTCCAAGGTTTTTGACAAGTACGGCACTTATTTGTTGCCTATAGCTTATGCAGAAGGTTGTCCGGCTCATCCTGCCTATCCTGGAGGACATGCTAGCTTTGTTGGAGCTGGGGTCACTATGCTGAAGGCGTTCTTTAACGAATCATTTGTAATCCCTAATCCAGTTGTAGCTAGTTCTGATGGTCTTTCATTACTACCATATTTAGGGGCACCTTTAACCATTAGCGGGGAATTAAACAAACTTTCCTCCAATATCACTCATGGGCGCGATACTGCCGGTCTTCACTGGCGCTCAGATGGGGTGGAGGGTCTAAAATTAGGAGAAGCAGTCGCCATCGGAATTCTTCAAGACTATAAAGCTACCTTCAATGAGAATTTTAATGGTTTCTCTCTTACCAAGTTTGACGGAACTACCATAATAATCTAAAAATGAGAATTTCGTTAAAATTCCTCATTACAGCCATAAGAAGAGCAAAGAGGTTTCAATTTGAAGCCTCTTTGTTATGCTTAAAATGTCTATAAAAACCTATTTTACGGATAGATGAACTTCTGATAACGGGAATTATGTAAATACGAAACCCCTTCAGCAAGTAAACTAAAGGGGGTTTTTCTAGATACATTGAATACAGATAAGTGGGGTTATGTAAACTTTTAATATGGTTTTTAATCTTTGGACAGGATTAAAATTGTTAAATAAAAATTATTTATACAAACTAATCCCTTATCTATTATAGATAAGGGATTAGTTTAATTTTGTTGTATGGTGTAAACAAAATTGAGTGTCATAATATATGGTAACATGGATATTTATGTGTTTTTTAAATTTTATTTATTCTAAACAAACAAAAAGAACTAGTATGATACTAGTTCTTTTTGTTTGTAGATCCATATTTAAGTAGTAGGGTACTACATATAAATCAATACAATATTAGAAGTAAAAGGATACCAACCTTTGTACAGATTAATTATAGCATAAATTTTCAGAAAAAATATATTTATTAGTTGGTTATTTATTCCTTGTTTTATCGTGTTTTGAATGTATACTTTTGTCAGTGGTTTTTGGGAAAATGAGTAAGTTGTAATGAAGTTAATAAAACCAAAGATTTGAATGTAAACTAATATACAAAAGTTTACTTTCAAGAGAAGTAAAAAAGAGTCCTATATTTATGGGACTCTTTTTTTAATTTCTGATAATATTGTATTAATTAAATGTAGAGCATAACTTAGTAAGGAGTTAAATATGTGAACCATTAGTTTACATGTATTAGAGTAATGGTTTCTTTATTGATTACGGTTTTATATGTAATGATTTCTTAGAGGTGAATAATATGAACTTAAAAGATTTAAAAAATAAACATATTAAGTATGACTGGAAAACTATTTTTGTAGGCGTCCAAGAAAATTATTTTAGTAAAGACGTTATTTCTGATTATGCGGTAGAGTTGATGGATATTGGTGATGAAAGTGGGTTTGTTAGTGAACTTGCATGGGGAGTATCTAGTGAAAATTTAGATAAATTGATGTTAGAAATAAAAACTAATTATTTTCCTCAATTAGATGGAGAAAGCACAATGTTAGTAGAGGAGAATAGAAAACTAAGATTTGTTTGTTTATCTGAAATAAAAGAAAGATGTAAAGAAGATAATGAATTATTAAATGAAATTGCAGAGTTTTATGGAAATCATCATTATCCAGAAGATATGGTGAGTTTTATTAATTATATGCCTCAAGAAGTCCCAACTACGAAAGAAGATATGGTAAATAGGTTTGAAAAATTTTTAAAATTAGAGAGAGTGAGATTTAAATGCTAATGTAATAAGGGTGAGAATAGGCGAGATGACATTTTACTTGCAAGGGCCAAATATGGATGTTATAAGAAACAAAAACACGAGATTAGACAAGCTAAAGGGTTTAAACGTTACACTTGCAAAACGATTATTGGGAGAAGAATAATAAGCGGTAAGTGTCAATGGTAAGCGGACTGGAATGGATCAGCGGTTTTTGCTGATCCAGGAAAGGAGCATTAAGGAATTGACACGTGTAGCCGATTCTGCACCCTCTTGGCATTTCCTCAAAACAAACCGTTTTGGGGATGCCAACCGGCGAGGGAGCCCCTCAAGGATTGAGGGGTTGGGGAGTTCGATTGATGGGGTCAAGGGGAAGAGTTCCCCTTGTAGGTTCGGACAAAGTCCGAGGTCTTTTATCCATGCTAAGCATGGCTCGGCGAAGCCGACAAGCGTCGCAGACCCCTATCGATTTTGATGCGAAAGCGTCAAAATACGTATAGGGTTACGTCAATTGACACAATTTCGTCGCCTTGCTAGACTTATTGTATCAATTAATCTAGGGGAAGTGGTGGCA
>NZ_PCNZ01000062.1 GCF_002975175.1 Bacillus sp. MYb209 | reverse complement strand
TAATAGATCGAGGACTTAACCATATAATATGAAGCAAATGTTATCTAGTTTTGAAGGAATATACCTTCAATAGTTTGGTGATGATGGCAGAGAGGTCACACCCGTTCCCATACCGAACACGGAAGTTAAGCTCTCTAGCGCCGATGGTAGTTGGGACCTTGTCCCTGTGAGAGTAGGACGTCGCCAAGCAACTTTAAGACGAGTCAGAATGACTCGTCTTTTTTGTATGCTTTCATGCCTCTATTGATTGCATCTTTAACCCCTTCTAAATAGGCGAATCCATATTTTTTGTCTGGTTCTAAGTAAGTACCTTCTGCCCACTCATTCCACGCATTAATAAATAAAAACTGGCTGTTATAAAGGGAGTACGTACGGTGAATTTGCTTGCTTAAATATATTGTGAATTTTCCAGGGGTAGAACCTATGAAAATGCTGCTATTTAAATCTTTGCGACGTGCAGTGTTATCCCAGTCAACAAAGGCACCGGGAAATGTTTTTTTCTTTGGAGGAGATCGTTTTAATATGTGCATCCACACTTTATCGTAATCCCAAGCGTTTACGTGCATACCAGACTCATATATTGTCTTATTTATGTCTGAAGAGCTATCATGAGCAATTGTATAAAAAGGTTCGAATTGAATGCTGGCATCAAATCCATTTATATTAGGGAGTGGAAAGCTGTTTAATGTTTCTGCAAAGTATATACCTTTTAAACCATGTTCTCGTGCTAGTGTATTCCAATAATTAAGCATTTTTTCACAATCAGGAATATGTCCTGGGCGATAAATAATGAATAGTGGTTTATCATCTATACGAATATATCTCTCATCTTGGAAAGCTTGTAATAAATACTCAAAGTGTTCTTTCCAATCCAATAATTCTCCATAATCTTGAGGCATTAATATGTCGCTATCAAGACCATCCCAAGTTTTTGTCCACGGTTCATTTGCTCAAGAAAGGCAAAATGGAAAATCGGGTTCTTTCATCTTAAGTACCTCATTAAAAGATGTCTCTAATAGCCTTTTTCCTTTAAACCAGTAATGATAATAACAAAAACCATATATGCCGTATGCTTTGGCGATTTCTGCTTGCCATTTTCTTACGGATGGTTTGGTTAAGTCATAATAAAAATCTTGATAAGGTTCCCTAGGCTGATAATGTCCTGAAAATAAAGGGCGTGCACTTTTAGTATTTTTCCATTCAGTAAAACCCTTACCCCACCATCGATCATTTTCTTTTATTTGGTGGAATTGTGGTAAGTAAAAAGCGATTATTTTCAAGTTATATCACCCCTATATTCTTCATGATTCAAGTGGTGGGAAGTTACTTTTGATTTTGTGGATTAAGTTTGAAATAAGAGATATGTTATTTGCTTACTGTTTTTCAATGCTTCGTATTGGATGCACTTTTATAGCTTCCTTGGATATGGGAGTCTTGGGCAATCTGATGTATAAGGCTGGAATAAAAGGTGTCTTTCAACATGAAACTAAGAAAATCTAGCGTATCATCCATGAACGAAAGGCGTTAATCTTTTTGGAGAACAAATAAGGCCTGTGGTAGTCGGTTTACATCATCAAAAAAATCCCGTAGCTTTAGATACTTCTCATAATGATTTTTAATATAAGTCATAGGTATAACTGTTTCTCCGTAAAAACTACTAGTTCTAACATCTCCTGCGCCGGTGGGACTATGGACAAACTGGCCGTTTTCATAATCTGAGATGGCACGGTGTATATCTGGAAAAGCTTGTGATAAAGTTTGATGCCATCCTGTTTGAATTAATTCAGGATGTTCTTTGAATTGCTGACAAAAATCGAGAAAATATCGTGCCTGTGTTGTTGCGATGAAGATTCCACCCGGACGAAGAATTCTTGAAAATTCTTTTATCCAATTTTCTGCAGTTTCTTCGGATAAATGTGAGAATACAGAATAGGCAAATATAATGTCTAATGAATTGTCACTAATAAATTCTACAGGAGGTTGTGGATTTGCAGTTTTATATATACCTCTTCCTAATGTTTCATTACAAAGAGTAATCATTACGGGGTCTACGTCAATACCAAGTAAATTTTCATCACGAACATCTTTGAAAAAGAAACGTATAATTCGTCCCCAACCGCAGCCAAAGTCTAAAACTTTACTTTCTTTATCCAAGGGAACACTTAAATTTTTAGCATATCTTTGTATAAGAACATAAAATAAATATGCTTCATATAGGGCGTGTTTATAGGGAGCACCTACAAATTGTTTTTTGAATATCTTCGGGAGGGAACGTAGGTACGGAAACGCCGTTTATCGTTGTTTGTGAGCAACTTTGTATAAATAGATTTAGAAGTTCAACATCAGATAGTGGACTAACAAGGTTATCGAAATCACTTCCTAACTTAAATTTATTCATTTGTTAAACCTCCGAATTATATAGTGATAAAAATTATTTACATGCTTTTTGTACTAATAAAAACATGTAAAAATTCAGCATCTAATCCTAGTGATCTATCCTTTTGTAAATAAACAATGGTAGACATATTTGCATGTGTATAAATATATTCAATCATATCTTGCCCCAAATCAAATGTTACTAAAGACCTGTTCTCATCAATAGGATTGCCATGATAAATGGGCTCTTCAATATATTCAATCACTTCTTTATCCACTCTTGCTCGTTGCAATGTCTTTGTGAGTGTATGGTACCAAGGGACAGTAAATACATGAGAACCGCCTGGCTTTAATACTCTTGCTATTTCTTTAAAAGCTTTATTTGGCGTCAGTACATGTTCAAAAACATCTTGAGTAATGAACAAATCAAAAGATTCATTTGGGAATGTCATGTCTTCTAAATTCTCGCATCTAATTCCTTGAAAGTATTGACCAAGAGGATAGTTTTTAAAGTATTGGGAATATGTATAGTTCTTACAGTTTTTTATTAGTAGCTGAGTTGTAATTCCTCCAGGAGAGGATTCGTGGATATTGTATGAACCCCATTTTGGAAAAAACGTATTTAAAACATGAATTAAAGCTCGTTGCCGTGGTATAGAGTGGCATGTAGAACATAAGTAATGATCTCTAAGCCAATCGTTATGCTCTATAAATGTAGTTTCCTTCGTGCAAATAACGCAGTACCCATTATTGTGTTTCAAATCATCACTCCTGTGTTAAATGCAATGTATTTATCCCGTTAGTTACGGGTAGTAAGTCTCACACGTCAAAAATCAGCGAAATCAAAGAGAGGGGCATATTTGTAAAAGCGCAATTGGTAGGGAGGAATAATCAGTGGGGAGAAAACCCCACGAATTAAAGTTTCACTTTATGCTATGCGATACATTTGCTTTTATTCATTTAAGGAAGTATAGATTTAAAATATTCCTTCCGTATATGGATACATTTCAAAGTCTTTTGCATATATCGCTGTAACTAAATCCATTGTTTCTTTATCGTAAAAGCTTTCATATGTTGGGAATCTGGGAAAGGCTGCGTCGGTAATACTAATTTCCGCATAGTTTCCTGTATAAACCATTTTTTTGGCACGATGATGATTTGAATTTGTAAGGGTCACTAAGTTGGATTTAATTAAACCGTATTCTTGTTCTATTTTTGAAATTTGCTTATTAAAATTTTCTAAAGGTATGTAGCGTTTGATTAAAGTTTCTTCACCTTGGACGTATTGCTGACTGAAATGTATATCTAGTGCTAAGGAATTTGAACCAAATGCTTGAACGTAATATAAAAATTGTTTAAAGGATATCCCTTGCTTACTATATTTATCATTATAAAAACACTGCCTAATACTTTCCCATTGAGGGCTAGCATATGGATTGTCAGCAAGTAATAGAAATGAACTGACAGCCCTTGTATAGGGGTTTCTTACGAGTTTATAAACATCTTTTTTTGCTTCTAGAAGACCATTCTTTAAATCTCGTATGTAATTTATTTTGTTTTTATATATCCAAAACTCATAGTAATGAATAAAATCATTGTATTTCTTTGCTTCAGTAAATAACCCAATTTGAAAAAAGAACCAATTAGCTAATGCGGTACATCCGCTTCTATGACTCCAAAATAGTATGAGGGGAAAATCTTTATGAAAATGTGGAATTCTATCTTTATGTAGAATTGCATGATTTAAAAGCTCTTGATTTATATTTTTCATGAGTTTAGTACTCCTTTTTCGAGAGTTTTGCGCATGTAGAAGGTTCTTTAAATGGGATAAACGAGTGAGAATATAGGAAGAGAAGGATGATTTTTTATTAATACACTATATTCATGGAGTTGAGTAAATATTATGAGTGTTTTTTCAGCCATCCTAGATGAGATAGCGATTTTAAAATGAAAATATAAAATAAAGATAATGAAAATTTATAAGGGGCATACAATTACAAAAGGATGAATAATAGGAATGATCAAGTTCATTTATTTGTATTTCTAGTTGTGACGAGTAAAAATTTTATTACTAGAGAGAGGATATTATGAGGAAGAATAATTATTTAATAGTAGGTGGAAATAGTTTCATTGGTATCAACCTCACATTGGGTTTATTGAAACAGGGTCAAAATGTAAAAGTATTTTCCAGACATATAAATAATTTCCCTCAAAATATTATAAATGAAGTTGAATTTATTAAAGGTGATTTAGAGAATGTTGAAGATATATATATAAAGCTTTATTGAATGTAGATATTATTATTTATTTAGCTGCAACGTCTAATGTAGCGAGTTCAATTGAAAATATTTTCGGGGATATTAAAAGTAGCCTTTTTTTTCTCAATTTCATGGAAAATGTTAAAGACTTTCATATTAAAAAAATCGTATTAGCATCTTCTGGGGGGACGGTTTATGGTGAACCTGAATATTTACCTATTGATGAGAAACACCCATTAAAACCACTTTCTCCTTATGGAATAACAAAAGTTTCACTTGAAAATTATTTGTATTTTTATAAGAAGAAATATGGAATAGAATATGTTATATGTAGATATTCTAATCCGTATGGAAAATATCAAAATCCTTTAAAGAAAGTCGGAGCAATAAATTGTTTTTTGTATCAGCATCTCAGTAATGAGAGGATTAATATATACGGGAATCCACAAGAGATTATTAGAGACTATATTTATATTGATGACTTAGTTGAAATCACTATAAAACTATCACAAGTAAATAGATTGAAATCTTGTGTATATAATATAGGAAGTGGCAAAGGTCTCTCTTTAAAACGAATTATAGTAGAGCTGGAGAAGATAACAAAGAGAGAAGTGGATTTTATCTGTTATAAACAAAAACAAGAAAATGTTCAAAAAATCATTTTAAATATAGATAAGGTAAAAAAAGAATTTAATTGGGAACCTAAAATAGATTTCAAAAATGGAATTAGATTAAATAAGCTATGGATTGAAGAGTTCTTATATAGTAAAAAGTAATAGAAAACAGGATTCACTTATGTACGAGTGAATCCTGTTTTCTTATTTGACTTCTTTTTCTATTACCCAAAGGTCTTGATGTTCCCACCAAAATCCTTCAGTGTATTTTTTGATGATTGGGTTGTAGGGTAATAATTTAATTTTGTCACATACGTAAGATGGACTAACTATCGTTTGCCCGTATTCATTAACGTCTAAATCAAATTGCTCACTAGAAGGGAGAAACCAATATCCCTGTTCGTTTAAATTTGGAAACCCGAAGTATTTTTTACTTTGATATCCATGGGTTGTGAAAATGAATAAACCACCAGGTGAAACAGCATTATACAATGTTTGAAGCCAACGAAACCAAGTTGTATCAGGTATATGAGAAAAAAAGGATAGACAAAAAACAATATCATACTTAGAGGAATCCAATTTTAAATGTTCAGGCTCAGGATGAGATAATATAGAAGGATTATTTAATGTGTTTTCAATAAATGTAATAGCCTCCTCGTGTATATCACAAGCAGTTATACTCAAGTTTGCTTGTAGATTGAATAAATGACGTGTTACGCAGCCGTATCCGGATGCGAATTCTAATAATTTAATTGGATTGTCTTTAGGAGGGGAAAAGGCAGTAATTAAGTCTAAGAGTATTTGAGCTGAGTTTTGCCCATCTTTAAAATAATAATCTATCGCTTCTCTTTTAGAAGGGAAGACTGGATTAGTGATAATGAATTGAAAGATATGATCCTCTGGATGGATACTTGCATTTACATTGTAGGTGTTTGCGATTTGAGAAATTAAATCTTTATTTCCTTCTATAAATTCTTTCAAAGAGTATTCCTCCTAAATAATAGTAGTATCTTACAAGAGATACTGATGATGAAGAAAATATACGCTTAAATATTCAAATATGCTTTAAGGTACTTTCTATATGTATATATTTTCATTTTAGAAATGTCGTCAATAGTAAAGTTCTCTTTAATGAAATTCTGCATTTGTACAACTTCATTGTAATGGGAATATGAATCTTCTGTTCTCGTTACACTATTTGTATGTCGTCTATGATAGTTTAGTGATTTTGGATTGAAGTAAATATTGCCTTCTTGAAGAATGGAAACATAGAAAAACCAATCACCAGCTATTTTAAACTTTTCTAATTGTTTTTCTGTTTGTTTAATATCTATGTTTTTAAAAACTACACTTGAGACATTAGGTATGGTGTTTTTAATAAGTAACGTATCTTGTATTTCATCTATGTCTTTTCGGAAATAAGGGGTTTTCCATTTTTCTTTATCGATATCATTTGTGTAATCTAAATAATGATCAACCACTACATTTCCTTGTTCGTCTATTTGTTTTGATTGTGTGTAGCCTAAGGTAACGTTAGTATTTATATGAAATCCTTGTATCACTTCTTGTAAAAATGTCTTATCACATAAGTCATCGGCCTCTGCGATCCAAATGTAATCACCGGTTGCTGCAGAGATTCCCTTTATCCATTGTTTAAATACAGAACCAGAGTTTTTATCATTAATAATATGTTGAACTTTCAGATGTGTCTTATTTTCTTGTGAGAGCAGCTTTTCAAATGTTGGTACACTTTTATCAGTAGAGGCATCGTCTAGGAAGATTAGTTCGTAAAGGGGGTAGGTTTGGTTTAATATTGATTTGACTCGGACAGGTAAATATTTTTCATAATTATAGTTCGGTATAATTACACTAATCTTTTTGTAGTTATTTTCGAGAAGATCTAGTAATTGATAAATGTAATTAAGGAAATTGAAATTCTTTTCAATAAGTTTTTGGCCAAAGGTACCTTTTTGTAACCGTAATTCTTCATCTTCAATAAATTCATATATTCTTTCTAGCATTTTTGGTAAATTTAAAAAATCTACTAAGGCGCCAGTCTTTTCTGTAACAACATCCTCAAAACCTCCAGCATTTTTAAATCCTATAACAGGAACCTTTGTATCTAATGCTTCTAAAACAACATTTGGAAAAGGATCTTCCCTTGAGGTTAATAAATATAAATCAGACCCGGCGTTATATAAGCCGATATCTGGAGTAGGATCGACTAATGTGAAATGGGCTTTATATTTAGGTGATATAGTATCCATGAAGCGAATATCCGTTTGTCCTACCCAAATGAAATGAATGTTCGTATTAATCTTTCTTACTGAGTAAGCAATAAATGAGAATAAATCTATCCCTTTTCGATGATCAGCGAAACCTACACCCAAAATAATTTTGCTATCTAGAGGCAGGTTGAGTCTTTTGCGCAATTCATTTTTAGCTTCTGTAATATTGTTCTTATAAGGGTTGTGGTTAAATAAACCTTGCGGGAGAATGTGGCATTTTTGATGATCTAATTGGGTAATTGTACAAAACTTTTCATATACGTACTGTGAAGGGAAGACAATTTTGTAAGCAAATTCAGCAATGTTTTTTGCTTTTTCTTCGGCAGAGTACTGCTGTATTAAATGAGGTAATTCATGTATTAATGAAAATAACTTTTATATTGTGTCTAGCTAGTAATGCAACCATATCTCCACTTATGATAGTACTGCATATAGCAATGGTGTAGTCTTGTGATAATAATTTCTTTATTAATAATTCGACCTTTTCGTCTGTTGGGTAGTCTTCCTCTAGGCAATAAACAGGACCATATTGTTGGAACTCACGGATTAAAATGCCTGTTCCAATAGAGATAATTGCGACGGAGTAATCAAAGTTTTCTTTAAGAGCTTTAATAGTATGTAAAGAAAGCAGCTGTGCTCCGTGGAAATGGGCATCATGGGATACATAAATTATCTTCTTATTACCATGCATTTCATAACGCCTCCTAAGTTTATTAGATTACTTGAGATCCTCATCGATTTAGTAAATGTAAAGAAGATAAGTGAAGTGTTTTGTTTATAATCTTCTAGAGATAAGAGGGAAGAAAGAGATGGTGGTTTTAGCTGGGATGTATAATAATAATAATAATAACGCTATCCTTAATATATATTTACTTGGTCTAACATTCATTCTTTAGAAAATTATTAGTATTAAGCGGGATAGTGTGAACTGTCGATTATCAACTTGACTACAATCGTCCTATGCAAGTTTAAGAATCTCTAGGAATGGATTAGATTAAGAGTGTTCAATCTCTTTTATAATTTATTAAATAAAAAGCATAAAAGGTATTGACGATTGGGGTATAGAGGTGTAATATAGAACAAGTCGCCGATAGCAACAACGCAGAAAGCGACAAAAGAAATAAAAAAACTTGG
>NZ_PCNZ01000061.1 GCF_002975175.1 Bacillus sp. MYb209 | reverse complement strand
CTTGTGCAAATGCATGAATAGTGTTACCGGTAGTAGAAGTTATAACCGTTGCCAGCGTAGCTAAAGTTAACACTTTAAATGGAAATTTCTTCATATATATGTTCCTCCCTATTTTTCGATAGATTCTTATAATACCCATGTTTTTATAAATTCCTAATATTAAAATTTATAAACTTGTTCTTCAAGGTAACTTGTTACATTTTTTAATTGTCTTAATGTATCTTTTTGAGACTCCTGGTTAGTAGTATCAACATTAGTAGATAAAGTTGTAATACTATTTTTTATTAGATTCAAATCTTCTTTATAGCGTTTCATTAGGTCAAGTTCTACATCCACTTGATTTGCAAACGTATGTAAATCATTTTGCATAATAAGAAGCATTGATTTTTGTAAATCTGCTATTGATAGTTTTGTTGTTAAATCATATATTTTTTGGTTTTGTTTCTCTAGATCATCTAAATGTGCTTTTTGCTCTGCTGTTAGTTTATTTACTTCAGCGAAAGCACCAAATGTTTTCTTAATTTTTTCAGTGTCAATGGCTTTCATCAGGTCATACTCTTGCGTTTTTGCGGCTGCAGCTGCAGCTATTTCACCTTGTTTGCTTTTCTCAATTGCTTCACGAGCTGCTTTTTTTGCAGAATCAATCTCTAAAGCAGTTTTACCCTTTTCCTTCGCTTCTTGCGCTGCTTTTGTCTCTGCTTCTAAAATAGAGTTGTTAATTTCTTTTCCTTTGTTATAAGCTGCCAACCCTGCTTGAGCGGCCGGTTCAATGATTTCTTTTGAAAGACTATAGACTTCTTTGAATATAGCAAATCCTTGTTCATTTAAAGCTCCTGGTACTAATGCTATTTGTTGTAAATCATTTTGAATTGCTTTTTTGGTATTTAGTAATTCATTTTTTAGCTGGTCTATTTTCCCTGTTCCATCTGTACTTAGTACGCCTTGCGCTGCTGCCACATCAGTATCGAGATCTTTAAGTTTTTTATCAAGCTGTAATTTAAGATCTGTTAATTCATTAATTTGACGTTGCGCGTTTTCTTGGTTCGTCATAGCCATTTCTTGAAGAACTTCAAGTCTATCCACAAAACCTTCTTTATCTTCTTTATTGTCTACAAACGCTTTTAATGTTGGATAATAGCTATTAAATTTCGTTACAAACCCTTTACTTTTTGAATTTACTAGAATTAAATGTGGATAAAGTTCTGATGACCATTCCTTCATATCTTGCTTGATTAGGGATTGATTTGTATTTAAAGCTGGGACTTCCTCAAGCTGTACATTAGGACTCATTAAAGCTTGATCAATATATGTTTGGATTAATTTAGATTGTGCACCTAATTTTCGTAATGATGAGGAAATATCCGTGTTCTCCTGTTGCGTTTCTGCCTGAACGATTGGCGTTGCGAGAGTATTAATAGGTATAGTCGCCCCAGTAACAATGGATGTTATTAAAAATCCTGTAATTATTTTATTTTTCATTCCGTACACCTCTTCACTATTGTTTTTTTACAATCTTATTCATAAAACTTGAACGACCTAGCGCTAGGTTCTCTCCTTGCACACGCTTAAAAAAGGAGAATTTTTTCGGATAGAGTGTTAAACTCTCGTTATTAATTACTTCTCATAGAATGTAAGGAACTTACTTCCCCCTCATTTAAACACTATGTATTTCACAAGTAAACAATGAAATTATATCTTATTTATTTAATTATTGAGATGTTTTATTTCAATATCGGAAATAAAATTATATTTAAAAAAGTTAAATGTAATTAATCACTTCACTAAGTGAAGTGATCACACTATGATAATTAAACCTTAAATATAATAATTCTCATTAATCTATATGAATCTCTTACTAAAAAATTTTTTTAATATAATATAATGGTTTTATATATGTTTTTTTACTTTATTTGGATATGTAAGATTACATGAAAATTACGTAGAATTCTGTCTAAAAAAATCTTCTTATGTCGATTTATGCAGATGAAACTTTCAATATAATAGTTTTATGTTTTTGCTTCACCCTCTTCTTAGTAGAAATGAAGGGTTGTTGTCATTCTCGTAATAATAAACGCTTATAAATTTTGATGTATGTTCTTGAATACTTAATAGAATGTCACGTTCTTTGTCAGTAAAAGGTGAATCCGCATTAATTCCTCACTTGTTTCTTCCATATCTTTATAAAGTAAAACACCTAATTCTTTTGAATTAGGTGTTTTACTTTTACTCATTATTACTTAGAATATTTTTGTATACCTACATTTACCGTAGGCTCAACATAAGAATCCAGCTCATCTTTAATATTCTCTTTTATTTTATCTCCGGACCAGAACCCGGTTATTTTACTTCGATTGTATAATTCCCTGTTCCACCGCCATATTTATATACACTTAAATAATATTTCCCTGGCTTCGCATAATAATTTCCAAGTAACTTATTTCCTTCATATTTTGTTGCGTAAGCAGCGTAGTTATTCAAGTCTGACTCGTGATATAATACCCAGTTCAATCCAAGGTTTTGCTCATTTGTAACGGTAATCTGTAAATCCTTCGCTTCTTTTATGTCGATTGCGAAACGATCAACTTGATCTTGATCATTTAGGCTACCTCGTAATAATACGTTTAGAGATAGTGGATTAGTTGTATCGAATGAATTATTTGGCTCCTTTTCTACACTAGTATCCGTTTCAGTATTCACTCCATTAAACACAACATCGTATTCAAATTGTCCAGCGGCATTGACACGGTAATTTACGAAATAAGCAGTCAATGTTTTGTATCCGCTCCACTCTTTTTCTGAAAGTTGTTTAAGCATCTCATTCGTTGCTTGATTCATCGCTTTCCAGTCCTCATTTTCTCCTTTTGACGCACTTCCTGTATATGTTCCTTGTAGTGTAAATGTATTAAAGTATTGTGATTTATTCTTTGTTGCCTTCACATTTTGTAACTTTGCTTCATTTGTGATATCCGCTGTAATATCTGAAAGCGCTTTCTGTTTATGCTCTGCTAAATAATCATCTGATACTTGTGGAATTGTATACTTATCACGATTATCAACAAGCATTTGCATATAAGACTGGTAGTCTTCATTTAATTTATTATCTTTGCTTAATCCTGAACGGTAAGTATCGTAACCTGATACATCATTTGCCCGAATTAAATCATGTACTTTATCAAACATATCAGGGCGGTTATTATACATATATGATTGCAATGCAAACGAATAATTATAAAAATCCCACGTTCCATACTTTGCATTTAATGTTTGTTCTGCTGTATATCGCTTAGCCGGATCAGGAGATAATCCACCAATTATACTTTTTCGCGGTACGACACTATCTAATCGCGTTGAGCCAGCAAAGAACTCTGCATTTCCCTCTTCAAACCAAGTTAAACGTTCATTTTGATATAATTCGCCTTGCCCCCATAATCCGGGTACCTCATATCTTCCCTGCAAATAGTGTGTAAACTCATGACGGAACAATTCTTCTAAACTATAAATACTCTGCTGTGGTGTACGTTCATATGTAAAGAATGTTCCCTTTCCTTCAATATACATGCCACCATTATTCGTTTCATATCCATACAATTGACGGTTAAATTGATATTCATCCGGACTATTGTAAATGACCATTGTTAATACATCATCAGCATGTCCACTTTCAAGCGGTTTATCACTACCAACTGTACGATAAAATTGTGCTCTTACTTCTTTTGCCGCCCAATATAAACGTTTTATTTTTTCTTCTGTAACTTTATCACCTGCTTTAAAAACGATTGCCCCATCATCAAATGTATATGTTTTCGGCAAATATTTTTGCTTGCCATCTTCTCTGATTTTATCTAAACTGATTGTTTTTCCATTTGCATCTACTCCGCCATAATTTGTAGTGATTTGTTCTGCCGCAACAAAGTATTGCTGGCCTAAATATGGATAAATACGCATCGCTTCTGTAGCAACTTGTTGTCCTTTTGTTGGTGTACTATGAAGCTTACCAAATCGACTAGCATAGTAAATACCATTATTAATTAACCATCCGTTTTTGTCTGTTACCGTTCCAATTAATGCAAAACGACTTATCTCATTAACAAAGCTATCGATTTTCCCATACCACATCGTATCTTTTGGCTCTTTGCCCGTATACATATACGACTGAACATCATAATCAATCTCTTTCATTAAGTTGTATATAGCATCGCCTTTTGTTCTATCTTCTAAAAACGTTCCAAGATTATCATTATATTGTTTTAAAATTTCAGATGCATATTGAATGATTTCAACATCAGCTGATGCGCCTCCAATTAACATTCCATAAGATGAAATAACTTTATTTTGTTCTGTTGAACCAAGTTTAAAATTTGGATTCTTCGCAATCGCTTTTAAAGCTGGTAAACATTTATCATGATAGCTACGTTCACTTAGTTTACTTAATTCTTGATGATAAAAACCTAAATAAAATCCTGAACGTATGACTTCTACTAATGTCTCAATTCCTTTTGAATCATCTTGCGTATAGGCTTGTCCTTGTTCTGCTAATTTATCAATGAGTGCTTGCATACGGCTATCATCTTGATAAAATCTAAGACTATCATTATTAAACTGAAATAATTCCGGAATTTGATTCCATTGAATGGTAACAAGAAGATCAGCTAATTGTTTATTACTTAATTGATTCAACTCGGCCATCGAATATTTTTTTACATCAACGAGTTGTTTGTCATTTTCTTTCGGCATTGGCGGACGCTGTGATAGATCTGCTAACTTTAACCGTTTTGTAAATGACGGATTTTCTTGTACGCTCGAAGGATGTGCTAGCTCGTCAAGGGATTGCTTTAATCCTATCGGTTCCATCTGCAATACATTTTTAGCACTTTTCTCTTTTGTCTCTGCTTGAACTTGTAATCCACTACATGATATGGTCACAATTCCAATGCCCATCATCAGTTTACTTAATTTTGAATGTTTCATAACAATTATTCCTCTCTCTCGTTAATTAGATAGAAAATTCTGAATTTTAATCGGAGTAATACCCTCATCAATTATTTCCTCCTCATTTAATTTATATAAGCAAGAATCATGCCAATATTAAATCTGTTGCTAAGATGCTTAAATCTTATTAACGTGTATAAAAATATTGACACGAAATATAGTTTTATGTCTATATGTCTATATTTTTATACAAGTAAGCTGTAAGAGTCTAGTTTCATCTCAAACAAATGAATGAAACGTATTTAAAAATATTATAGAAAATAAATTCACAAACTTTTCACCAAATATTTTTAAATCCCGAAGAAATTTATCCCCGGGATTTTTTATATACTATTTAGCTGAAGTGAGATTGCTATTTTCTCCTTCTATCTGTTTTTTCTCTTTATAATAGACTCCATGTTCTTCTTTAATGAATAGCATTGCTATACCACCGATTACAGCAGCACTCGCAATTGCTGCAAAATTATATTGGGGCAAGAAATGCATGGAAAGAAGAATACCTACAAAAGTCGGAGCTATCACACCTCCAAGACGCCCAAAGGCCATTGTACTTCCTACCGCTGTTGAGCGCATATTACTAGGATAATATTGAGAAACGAATGCATTTGACATATTTTGTAGTCCGACAGAAGAAGCGCCGATCACTGAAATTAACAAAAAACCCAAAAACATATTATTTACAAATCCGATGAGTGATAACGCAATTGCTCCACAGAAAAATAATGGGACAAGTACCTTTTTAAATCCGATTTTATCTACTATTGGACCGAATATGAGTGTTCCAATAATGGCTCCGATTTGCATGACAGCTGTAAATGAAAGACTCGATTTAAGATCGTATCCTGACTGCATCATAAGTCGTGGTAACCATGTACTCATAGAGTAAATGAGTACGAAAGCACTAAGACATGAAATCCAAAACATAATTGTACTTACGGCGCGCTTTTCCTCAAATAACTTAACAACAGGAGATCCTGCTTCTTTAGTTGGTGGTTTTATAAATTCAATTGCCGCATCTTTACTTAATTGTGGATTTACTTTAGCTATTACTTTTTTAGCTTCTTCTATCTTTCCTCTCATTAAAAGAAAACCAACAGACTCTGGAATACTTTTCATTAAAAACGGGATAAACAATAACGGAATTCCTGCTAACCAAAAAACAGGCTCCCATCCTGCCGTCGTAAGAAGGGAACGACTTGTAAGTGCCGCTGTCATTGCTCCAACTGAATATCCACAAAAAATAAAAGATACGATAGCAGTTCGAACTCGCTTCGGCGAGAATTCTGTTGCTATAGCAATTACATTCGGCATAACTCCGCCAAGCCCTATACCTGCGATAACACGGAAAATCGCAAACATTACAGGACCGTTCGCAAAACCAGCTAGACATGTAAATAGACTAAATAAGATTGTAGTCACTAGTATGATATTTTTACGACCTATTTTATCAGCTAATAAACCAAAGAAAGCAGCACCAATTGCTGTTCCTATAGCTGTATAACTACCAATTGCCCCTGCTGTAACATCCGATATTCCCCACTCTTTAATGAGCGAAGGTACTGTTGCTCCATAAATAACAGCATCATATCCATCAAATGCAATTACGATAAATAACCAAAATATTAACCAAATATGCATGGAATGAATACGACTCTCGTCTATCACATTCATCGGGTTAATCGATTTCATCTTAATAGCCTCCTTATATGGGAATTTTCCCTTTCTTGTATTTCAAAATCAGTAAGCGCTTTCAATTACCTCCTCCTAAGTTTCTAAAAACTTTTCTGAATTTTCCGTATTTAAATTGTAATAACTACTATTAAAAATTGTTATCCGCATTAAATAGGAAAAAGAAAAGTAATATTCCTATTTAATGCGGGCTTCGCTTCATAGGAATTAAAATTTGAACATAAAAAAAGAGGTGCAATAAGCACCTCTTTTGCATGTATTTTAATAATTATTATTCATTCCAACTTTAATTGTTTCTTCAAGACTCCCTATTACTTTTGCTATAGCTACAATTGAATTTTCTGTTTCAAATTCCCCAACATTTAAAGAATGGTTTGCATTTTTGACAATCTCAATCTTTAAATTGGATTGCTCTAATCGCTCCATTTGACTTGCATTGTATTGATGATCTTTGTCTCCCATTACTAAAAACCCTTCATGATCACTATGTAAGATGGAATCAAAAATCGTATCAAACGTCAGTAAAGGTGTAAGTAATATCATTTTTGACTGTAAGTATTCCTCTCTCTTCATTAAATCATTCGCAATCGGAATTGTTCCGAGTGATTTCCCTAAAAACATCAAATTGTTGTATTGTCCATTTTTTAACACTTCAATAATTACAGGATTAATATCATCCATCATTATTTTCGTTATTTCTTCCATTGGTTTTTTCATTACTTGTTCATCATAGGAATAATGGATATGTACAACATCTATGTTATTTTCAAGCATAAGCATCGTCGAATAATAAAATAACGGTTTATCATAATTGTAACCAGAACCGGAAAACATAAAGCAAATCGTTTTAGACCCTTTCTCTATATGTGTGTAACGAATTACTTTATCGTTTATATGTATCTCCTTTTTAGTCCCTTTCACCATTTTCCCCTCCAGACGCTTTTACTTTTGCAAAAGAATATGCTCTACATGAACTGACAAATCCTTAACTTTATCTTTTATAAATGCCGGCTGCAAGTTATATTCATCTAACTCTTCCACTGGCACCCACTTAAACACATATCTTCTACCTTCTTCTTCAAGAATGTATTGATCCTCCCCATTCGCGGGTAATTCATGTAGCTCTACTTCATAATAAAAACTAATCTCATGAAACTTTCGCTCAGAAAGTGTAAAGAAATTTTCTACTGACCATATTAATCTCTTCACTTCAATAGGAACAGCTAGTTCTTCTGCAAGCTCCCGTTTTAACGCATCTTCACTATTTTCTAGCATTTTCACACGTCCACCTGGTACGTACCAATAATCTTCACCTTCGTCTTGAAGGATAAGTATTTTATTATCGTGTTTACAAATTGCTCCAACTCGGTAATTAAAACATGTTTCCTCTACTTTAAACGTAAGATCCATACTTAATCCCCCCATATATAATCTAAATATCGAATCATTACAAAACTATTATGTAAGTGCTGTACAAATAAGATTACTAAATTTTTCTATTCCATTCAATAATTTTCGAACTTTCCAAAAACTAAATTCAACTTTCTGTCATTACAAGTATATATACATATGTTACAATCACAATGCACACTAGAAAAGCAATATGGGGGTACGAATGGAAACGTTATTAATCCAGCAAAATGAAAAATCAAATAAGTTTTGGAAAATCGTTGTGAAAGATAAAGATTATGTTGTGTTTTATGGAAAAATCGGCACAGCTGGTAGTGTAAAAGCGAAAGAGTTTGAAACAGAAGAAGAATGTATAAAAGAAGCTAACAAACTAGTTGCTTCCAAACGTAAAAAAGGATATACAGACCCGTGTCTTGGGGAAGATTACATAAAAGAAAAAACGATAACAGAAGAAGATTTTTGGGATTTACTTGCTCGTGCAAAAACAAAAGGCGAAGACCAAGAAGAACAAATAGAATGGCTTACTTCTCACCTCGCTAAACGTACAGTACATGAAATTGTAGCTTTTGATACGCATATGCACCGCATATTAAAAGCTTCCTATACGTCTCGCTTATGGGCAGCGGCTTATATTATTATGGGCGGCTGTTCGGATGATTGTTTTGATTACTTCCGTGGATGGTTATTATATCAAGGAAAAGAGACTTACGAAGCGTGTATTGAAGATCCAGAACGGTTAATACCTGTATTAGAAAATTTGAGTGAGTATGACGTACCAAACATTGAAGAACTTTCTTTATACTTCGGTTACACTGTATATGCAGAAAAAACCGGGGATGAAGATGATACTTACTTTACACTTTATCACGTACTAACTGATGAAAGAGCTTATAATGATGACATTGAATTCGACTGGGATGAAGATGACGAAGAAGGTTTGAAAAAGATGTTTCCTAAGCTATGGGAAATGTACGGGGAAGAACCGATTGAGTGGTAGATTAATAAAGGGACTCTGCTTGGTCTTATCCCTGTCAAGTAGACAGTATTAAAAAGACTAAGCAGCCATCGAGAC
>NZ_PCNZ01000060.1 GCF_002975175.1 Bacillus sp. MYb209 | reverse complement strand
GGTCTGCCATAATCCTTAAAAAGAAAACATTTTCTTTAATAATAGCATCAGGAAGAGCATTCAATTTACCTTCATTTAATTCAATTAAACGTTTTCTAAAATAATCAGCTTCCCTACTTGTATGATCAACTAACAGTGGAAAATTATTTTGCCCTGGCAATTTACATGTGAGAATTAAACCTAGAATTTTTCGTTTAAAACCAAAAATATTAGTTGCAGCTTGTTGTACTTCTGAATTAAATCTTTTTATTTGCTCAGGATCTGTTTGATTTGTATAGGAATGTGAAATTTGTTCAATGTGTTCAAACAATCGGTAAAATTGATTAGCCTCTTGGATTAGTTGAGTATCCTCACATCTAAACCCCAATCGAAGAAATAAAGAATGCTCTTTCATGATTCTAGACCAAAAACGAATTTCATTTAATGATCGCTCAACAAACATTCCAGATGTAACACCCGTATCAGGATGTAATGAGGGTTCATTCCTATTCATTCTCAATCCCTCCAGTAAATACTATGCTAGTTCTATTCTTATGAATAGGTATATATAAAAATGCCATCAATAAAAGTTCAGTATGGCTATAAAAATAATCTTATTCTTATGAAGGTAACATAACCCCACTTATCAGTAGTCAATCTATCTAGAAATCTATAAAAGTCCCTTCAGAAAATCTGAAGGGACTTTTATAACATTTTCCTTAACTTGATGGATATAGGGTAGCACCACATCGCTATCCAGCTAAAAAAACAAAATTCCGCTAAAATGAAAAAAAGCTATTTTTTGTGAAATATACTGAAAGAATAGCTTTTTTCGTTTTAGTTTGATGGGCATAAGTCAGTGTTCCTAAATGTGTATATCGTATACAGTTAAAACAAACACCTTAAGATTGTATTGTTTCAACTAACTACAACTTTTCAATCAATTCTTCAGTTTTTAAAACTGTGGTAAACTCATCATCTAAAGTTACTAGTGATACATTATGTATTTGTTCAGACACAAAAATAGGCTGTGGAGAAGACTTTCTTCACAGCCTGAGAAAACACTTCTCTTAAGATAGAGAAGTGTTTTTCCTTCATTATTGATTAGAGCTAAAAGATTGTGATTTTTTTGCAGCTGATTGTGCATTTTGTTTTTTCACTGCATGCACATCCGTTTCGGTTGCAAATTCTGTACCATAACTAGCATTTGCACTTTGTGCACCTGAAGCTTGTGCTTTCTTTGCCTCTGCTTGTGCATTCGCTTGTTTTACTGCTTGTACATTTGTTTCAGTTGCGAATTCTGTACCATAACTAGCATTTGCACTTTGTGCACCTGAAGCTTGTGCTTGTGCATTCGCTTGTTTTACTGCTTGTACATTTGTTTCAGTTGCGAATTCTGTACCATAACTAGCATTTGCACTTTGTGCACCTGAAGCTTGTGCTTGTGCATTCGCTTGTTTTACTGCTTGTACATTTGTTTCAGTTGCGAATTCTGTACCATAGCTAGCATTTGTGCTTTGGATGCTAGCGCCAGAAGTTGCCTTATTGTAACCTTGTTGTTTTTTGTTCATCTTTCTCACCTCCACAATCAATAATGTAACCAACCCATTTAATAGTTATTCTTAATTTTATTTTTAAACTGCCGCATATTATTTCAATATTCATTCAAACTACATATTATGGAGATGAAAGTATGTACATAGGACGAGATATGACTGAACTAACCATGCTTTTAAGAAATGAATGGAAAGAAGAAGAAATATTAATTACATATTATGAAGATGGTTATTTACTCTCTAGTTATATGACTGTTGTTGATATTGATCCGCTAAATAGTACTGTCATATGTACCGGTGCTTTTTATAATAAGATGACACTACAATTTTCTAACATAATAGACGTAAAATAGAATAGATTTAAGTAATCACGTTTGGATTGTTATAAAGGAGTGTATAAAATGCAAGGGAATCAGATAAGAAAGAATACAGCAAGAACAGTTATTCATAATGATATAAATAACTATCCCTATTTAAGCATACCTATGATTATAAATGAGAAAGATGGAAAGCTTTATGAAATTTTAAGCGCCGGTATTCATACTAATGATGCAGTAGCAATGATAGCAACGGAAGGTTTTGCTACAACCAGGGTAAATACACCGATCGTAACAGTAAAAAACAATGATAGTAGCATTCAAGCATACCGCTTACCTTTAGAACTGGAATATTGGGTACTTTCTTGTATGCGTGCTGCTTCAGCAGGAAAAAATCCGTTGCCATGTACAGTTGCTTTTGGAATCATTGACACTAAATTCCATGTAGAATTTAAATAAAAAAGAAGGGGCTACTCAATTTGAGCTCCTTCTTTCTTCAGTTATATAAACATCAATTCTCTATATTGTTTATAGGAACAAACACATTCATTGCTTCCACTGTTAGAATCTATTCTCCCCTTTGTTTATCTTCAGGTTTATAAATTTAGCGCACTCTAAGAGCAATATAAGGCTTCATTCCCCAAGTAGTAGATACTGTATTACCACATAACATATTTCTACCAGAATATCTTATTGCCCCTGCTTTAAAGTCAAATGTATCAAATTGTTTAAAGGTTTCTAATGGACTTTTCCCTTGAATTGCTCGTCTAATAACATCTGCAGCTATTTCATTAGCTACTCTCCTCATCTCAGCCGTGAACTTGTGTTGTGCATCAATTTGTAATGATGAAATAGTACGATTTACTAAGTTATTTATCCAGTACAAGAAGGCACTTGGATTAGCGCTAAATACAGATACTCCCTGTAATACATCTTTTTCTGCAATGTCATTTGCCCAAGCTGTAACCCAACCGCCATTTTCAATTTTGAGTTCTAAGTCAAACTTATTTGTCAGGTATCCAGTATGACCGTGACACACAGGAGGATGATGCACTGCATGATCTATCTCATGCCCTAAATGTTCTAATCCACTGCTCAGCAAACTCATTCGTTCCAATTCAGAATTATGAATATCATGTATTGACGTTCCAGTGTATTCATAATTCCAATTACTATAATAACCATAATGACACTCTGGATAAGATAATGGATACAAAGGGGGAAATCTAGATAAATATTGTGGAGAGTAATTACTAAATTGACCACATGGAATTATATATGAGCTATATGTTTTAATTAGCATGATAATTCCTCCTATAATTCTATTTTTGAAACCAATATATGGTAAAAAAGGTTAGTTAGGTACTTGTCTAAATTTAAATGGGTATAAATTGGAGGACTTACTAAAAGGAGAATTTGATAATAATGGACAAAATTCCGAATATGGGCCAGTCTCAGCATACACATTTCTCTAACGAATTTAATCCAGCAAGGGGAGGAACAAGTTTCTCTTTTTGATAACGTAACGCAGTAAGAACAAGAAATGAATTTAGCGAAAGTAATGGATGGAATACGCAAAAAGTCTTGGAAAACCAGCATTTGACGAAGGATTTCCTACACGCATAGCGCCACAGCTAGATACAGAAACACGTTTATAGGAGTAGCATCAAGAGGAGCTGAAACCGAAATATTTGCCTTTGATCAGAAATAAAAAAACAAAAGTTATATATTAAACTTTTAGTTTTTTATTGAATAATTTAGGAACTAAACTGAAACTCTTGCATACTATGTAATTAGGAAAAATAGTTTTGGAAACAAAACGCCCTTTCCATCGGGGCAACCCGAAGGGAAGACCGATGTCTTCCCGCCCTACATAAGAAGATCACCTTAGGGTGGTCTTTTTGGTTCTGGTGCAAAAATCATTTAATAGAGACATAAAGCCTACACAGTCTGTGTAATTACAAATTATGATGTAATTCCAAACAACTTATGTATGAACTGCACCTCATTTTATACAGACTTCACTTGTCGGTGAAGTAGTCCTTTTTCAGTATGAATCTTGATCATAGAGCACCATAAATAGTGCCCTTTTTATTTAAATGATACACTTGTTATAAATTTAATAAAGTTCTTATGAATAGAGCAATCTATATCTAAAAGGGAGAATCATGAAAATTTTAAATATATTGCTCTTTCAATTGGATAGATTACATTATTCGTGGTGGGCTATATTTTTCTTTAAATACATAATGCCTTATAAATAAAATTCAATATTCCGTCAACACTACAGATGACATGGTAATCCTTTCTCCGATTTCCTTGCTTGAGCAGTTAACTTTTGTTAGCTGCTCTTTAATTTGTAAAAAGAGCACTCATTCAAAAACACCTACATATAATGCTATGACTTCTTTTTTTCAATTCAATCAATATTTTCTCCCTAAATAATTTTGTATTATTATAGTGGGCTCAAAAATATTGAGCTATTATACAGTAACCCCCAGTAATCTGGAAGCTTTGATACATTATAATAATTGTATTTAGGAATTTTATTTATACCTTTTAATTGTTCGTTTTTTAATTCTAGCTCACTTATTTTTCTTTATAACTTTTGTATAGTGTTAATGGCCAGAAATGCTATGTCCGAAGATTCTTTTTCATATTTCTCCCGAGTCATTAACTCACCTTTTCACTCGAAAATTTTTGAAATAAGCATAGCATAATCATGAATTTCACTGTTTGTTAACCTAGACTCTCTAGCCAGTTCAGCTAGTTCTAAAGGGTTTACTCTACAAGATTTATATTCTATTTTAATATCTTTATAAATTATCGATAGTGTTTATGCTCTAATTTCAAGTTTTTTGTTATATTTAGTTTTTAATTCATCTTTGCAGTAGCCAATTTCGACCTTTTCTTTATGAAAATTAGAAGTTTGGAAAAGAGTATGTAATAATTAATATTAAATAAACAAGATATCACGATATAACCTCAAAGAGCTGCTACATAATTTATTTAGATTGGAAAATGAAAACCTTATCTACCCGCCTTATGGTGTCTTTTCTTTTTTTAAAAGGACCTGCTCAATTACTCTATAAAAACATAAGGTAAAATGAATCCGTTAAAATACTTGAGTGATCCCTTGTTTTACCCTCTTACCAAAAGGAGGAACTATTATGGGCTTTGGTGGTAGTTGTGGCGGCGGCTTTGCTGGTGGCTTTGCTTTATTAGTTGTATTATTTATTTTATTAATCATAGTTGGAGCTGCTTGCTTCTGCTAAAAAACTATTAGAAAAGACACTCTTATATGAGTGTCTTTTCTTTATTTCTAAATGGAATTGCTCATTCATTCCATAAAAACATACAGTAATGTAAACCTATTAAAACAACAATCTATCCCATTGTTAAGTCTTCTAATTAAAGGAGGAAAAATTATGAGTTACGGTGATTCTTGCGGCGGCTTTGCTTTACTGATCATTCTCTTCATCTTGTTAATCATTATCGGATGTAGCTGTTGTGGCGGCGGATTCGGATACTAGGGAAGGGCACTGTTATTAGAGTCCCTTTTCTATACACACTGCCTAAATAATGCAATTATGCATAACATCAAAAAATATACATATAATTAATAATAAATATAGTAAAATAATGAATGTGGATGCATCCTATAAAGCAGATTCTTTTGAAAAGCATAACATATCGTTCAATTTAAAAGATATGACGTCACTCTGATACTGCTCTCAATTCTTTTGTATGTTGTGTACTAACAATCTAGTGCATATAGACGATTCTGTTTTATAGGATGTGTTTACACGTATAACAAAGGGATAATACGGAAAAATTTATATTATATAATTAAGGATTAATAGATCCTATACCACCACTCCATAAAGTTACCTATATATAGTTAACTTTCTAAATGTGCAAACCTAATTGAAAATGGTTCGTTTTGAAACAACCAATTCGTGCGCTAATTCTCCCACAGTAAATTTTTTCATTCGATTAACCATCATAATCATTTCATTTAATCTTTTTGCTCTAGACATCGAATCTCCTACATAACTATGATATAATTTGGCACCGTTATAATATATAGTCATGGATATGATAAAAATAGATACAAAAAACACATGGATAGAAATTTATCTGTGTTTTTTTGTTTTATCTAGATTTCTTTAAATTATTTCTAACCGCACTTCCCGAAAGAATTCTCCTTACTCAAGCGTCAGCTAAGTGGTGAGCAGTTCACTAACTTCACATTGTAACTCTGCAAAATCCTGACGCCACTCCTAAAACTAGCATAAAAGTGTTAAATTAACGCTCTTTTATACTTTCTTTAATTACAGATTGTTTTTATCATCGTTTAAAATGTGTTATAAACCTGTTCACAAGTTGCGGCTGTTGGTTGAAAAAAACAGTGTTTTTTAAAACGTCCGACAAAAGGCTGATTATACCATTGTTGAGGACAATCACCTGGTGGCCTAAAATACCATAAACTAAATTTCCCAGGCCAGTACCTCTCCCCATTGATTACTCGACGAGCTAAGCGTTTTTCACTTTCTCTTGCTCTTTGATAGAAATAACCGTGAGTAACAGCTTCAAATGCGTGTTCTTGGTAAATCATTTGTCTAATGGTACGAAGATTTTTAAAATCGGAACAATTGGCTCTTATTCGGTTAATTCCTACATTTCCGACGAGCAACATACCCTGAATTCCTTCTCCTTCGGCTTCTGCTCTCAGTAATCTTGCTAAAAGTGCAATATCTGCATCTGTAGCGTTAACAACCCCCATGACTTCACCTCCATTATATTTTCTTCTTATAGTATTGCTTATTAATCAGGATAATGACTTTTTCACATAATATAGATTGTTATGTCTACGAAGTATGAAAGATAATTACTCTTGAATAGGAAGGATGATGGTACTTGAATATGGACTCTTTCATGGAAGGATTTGCATTGTCATTGGTATGGGTCTTAAAGATGGAACGACAGGTGAAGAAGAATTGCTAAATAAACGCATGAATAGAGGTATTTATAAGGATTATGTAGTTTCAATAGTTGGAGTTACTTATTTACATTTACTTTTGAAAAATATGATTCGAGTTAGTATTTTATCTTTTTCCGACATGCGTCTCCTCAAAATAAATAGAGAGACACTTGTCTCTCTTCAAAAAGTACTGTTGGGAATTTTAAATTGTCCCTCTTAGTATCAAACCTAGAACGGCCATAATTATCGTACTGATAATAATCCGTAAAATCCAAGAGGTATTCGTGCTGATTTTTTCTAATTGCTTATTAATTGTAGAAATGTCTTTCTCGTTAATTATTATTCGAGTTTCTAAATTACGAATATCACGCATGATCTCTTTTTGTTCTGATTTTAGACTGTCAATTTTCACATTTACGTCTTCCATATACTCACGATCTTATAATATCTTAATATAACAGTATTTATATATTATGAGACAACCTTTTTCGATGTGAATGTATACGAGTTATTTCCATGTTGAATCTTTATTTTATACATCTTTCCCAATCGTATTTATCATTACTAAACTAGTACAAGCATTTGTTAATTGACTTATGGTTGTACTAATTAATCAAATTTGGATGTTTTGTTAGAACTTAAATCGAATCTCAACTACATTCTTCATATTTTAAGTATTATCAATAAAAAGTTTAGAAAATCCATGAACAAAAAACGAGTGCTGTGAAGGAAAACGCTCTTTCAAAGGATTTCACCAATTTCCACGGTTATTACTACCTATATGTCTGCGCCTCCAGAACATTAAATGCCCATTTTGTTCAATAAAAAGAGAGCATCCAAGGCAGTGGATACTCTTAATGTGATAAGGAGTTTTTAACTGAATATCAGAATAGAATAGAAGCGGTTGAGCTCGTCCTACACTTTAATATATGCTTGTTCTTCTCGAAAGGTGAAAAGTAAAAAGACACCTTAATTAGGTGTCTTTTTGATGTATAAGAGGTAGCTACCTGGAAAAGACCTTTCTGTATCATTATATGATTATCAATTCTCGTTATACCTAAAATGGCTTTTAAATACGTTTATTGTGGATTTTGATAGTAATTGATTTTTTCGCGAATAGCGGACGCAATAAATTCGTCAATAGTGCTGTTTGTTTCTTCGACTATTTTATTAAGTACTTGATATTCTTTACTGGACATCGTAACTGGTTTTGTCACACTGCTGCTATCTAAATAGACGCTATTATTAACACGTTTCACTAATTTTCCTTCAATTAAATATGGTGAGATGCTCTCAATCCACTCCATTTGCATACCCATAGGCAATTCAATAAGTGATTGTCGCACATCTAAATACCAAAAGCCATCCTCTTCTGAAATCTTTATATTTCTTGGTGAGACATATTGGAGTATTAAGTCAACTTTTTGGAAAGAACTACTACGTAATTGATCAGACTTAGGTAAACGGAACTTAATAAATCTTTGATGATGGCTCCGAGGTTTATCAGTCAACTCATAAGCTGGTTCATACCCTAATTTTTTTGCTTCTTTTAAGGTAAATTCATTTCCGAACTCATCAATTAACATAATATCTCCACGCTTTGGAATAGAAATGACTCTTGCTATCGTATTCCCCTGCATGTATCTATGGAATAAAACGGTATTATACTTTTGAGAGTATGTATAAAGTGCATTTGCCTGATCTAACCGATGTACAAGCTTGAGTAACTCTTCTTCTCGTATGAATTTAGTTTCACGGTTACGGTATTCTTGTATAGTGGCTGTTAATTCCCCATCTTCTAGCCATCTTTCTAATTGATATGTACTTACATCATATTTTTTACTAGCCTGGTACAGAGTAAGACCTTCAGGTTCTCTTGCTTTTTTTATTGCTTCTACATCCCCTCTTCTGAAAAGGAAACTCCCATCTAATCGCCATGTATCTTTGTTAATTGGAACTAATTGCCCTTTCTTTACAAGTTTGTTTACAATAAAATTACTAATCTCCAAAAACTCCCTTACTTCTGTTGTATTCATATTGAGTTGCTGATTTTCATCCATATTATTTCTCCTTATGTATTTAATTTATATTTAATAAATTTATTGATTAAATTTAATTTTAATTTTATAAATATATACTTGAATTTATTATAACATAGGCAATGTTTATTTTTTTACATAGATAAATAAATTCTTTTTTTGTTTACTAATTAAATTAATTTTTATACGTAATTAAATCTTATTTAGGTCTATTTATAAGTTGAATTTTATTATAACCATAGAAAATGGGAGATTTTCTATGGTTGTTTTACACTTTCATTTTTATA
>NZ_PCNZ01000059.1 GCF_002975175.1 Bacillus sp. MYb209 | reverse complement strand
TGGCTACGCCAAACCGAAATTCATCTCCCACCTACCGTTGGGCTACGCCCTTCACACGCTTGAGGAAGGAGAATTCTTTCGGGAATCCGTTAAATATTCTTCGGTTCCTACTATTTTCAATTTAAAATCCTCCTCATAAAACACTTTATAAAAATAATTAGGTGGGTAGAAAAACCATCATTATAACATTATACATTAATTTAACAATATTATACTTTAAAGATAAACTAGAAACCTACCATAAAGCTATGAGGATTTGAAATGAACTCGAAGAGTATTTTTTATGTCTCATTCATAGGGGTCTCTTTAGTAATGATAATAGCTCTTTTATTAATCAAAGCTAAATTCTTCATTTTTCTTTTCTGAATCCCCACTAACATAGGCCGTTGCATCTTTACTTCCATCATTCATTTTCATGGAAAACGTAACGTTAGAGCTCACGATTCCTCACCTCTATTTTCATTCATTGAGCTCGTTTGAGTGTTAGGACTCTTGTTATTTACTAGTCCTCTTTATCTCTCCTTAGCATCAAACAAGACGCCACCCAGGTAACGGCAGCGCCTACGATAATTGCTATTGGCTTAATCATGAATAATTCCATCCAATTCATGGTTAGTATTCTAAATAGACCAACGATGTATTATAATTCTTTATATGCCCCAAGGAGGTTTAACATGCTCGACTTTCATAAAAACTACCCATTTTAGGATTCTTTTTGTTTTTATACGGTTTTATCAGCATCATTTTTTTATTACTATTCCTTAGCGTGCAGTAACAACGCGTATAAATATATGTTTAATGTGTAATTTCCATATAACAAAGAAAAAAGCACCCGTGTTGGATGCTTAATGTATACTAATATTAATATTGAATAGCTTTATTGATAGACGTTCTAGAACAATAAATATACTAGCTGAAACCGATCTATATCCGATATTCTTTCCTGTAACATTAATAGTGATCTCCGCTAAATGGGTTTGCACATCATCTTTTTCAAAAATTTTATCTTCAACCTTTTCAACTATTGCTACATTATCCACTTCTTTAAAAGTTTTCAGCAATTTTGTTTCTAATAAATTAAAATCAAAATTTTCATCTTTAACCACATTAAATTTAATCTTCATTTTTATTTCCCCATTTTTAACTAGTTAATATTTTAAAATCAATATAATTATATATTTTTTGTATTATATAATTCAAAAGTTATGTTTTATTAATTTCCCCATAGTTCACATATCTAATAGAGCGAAATTTAAAAAAACAAATGGAAAAGTTCCTCTTCCAAGGTCAAGATTACTCTCAACCTTCTCTAAGCCACCGCATCATATAACTTTCTATCTATCTTAGCTATTCGCTTTACGTTTGGTGGTTGAGAGAAGACTAAGAATCTTCTCATTTATACTCCATAGGTTCGTTCAATACTTCAGTTGTCCCATCGCCTTCGCTAACCGATTATGGTTACACAACGTGACAATTCATAAATGTCTAAATCCATATATATAGTTGTAAAAAATAATTGGTTACGTGTTAAAATAGCATAGGTACTCTTTAGGGAGTTCTCATGTAATTAAGCAAGAGTTTAAAAATTCTCGAATCTCAGCCCCTTGGAGCGCCCTCCAAGGGGCTGAATAAGCCTTTAAAACGCCTATGTGTTCCTTGAAAACAAGATATCATATGGAGTTCGATAGCCGAATTCACGCTATCGGTAAAATGATATGTGTCGTCAAGAACAAGACGCTAAAACATATGAACACGCAACGATTTGTACAGTATGGTTATTGTACCGTAACTCACGAACCTATACGGTCTGTCGTGAGAGTTCTGATGGTACACCGCAATCTTGCACGTCAGCGATACCAGAAATGGGCTTCGCCTTTGGTAGCAAGAATCCTACTGACGTTAGTCAGCTTGCCCCTTTAGGGATGGGAGTATCAATTACAATTTGAAAGATTCTATTTACACGCTTCGTGAATTGAAACTCTTCCATCTATTATTCTCCCTTCTACACTAACTTTTTAAATAGGAACGTCGCTCCTGTATCATCAGATTCTATACGCCATTCGATATCCATTTCTTTCGCCATAACAGCAATGATAGATAATCCAATTCCCGCACCCTTATTTGGCGAATAAGCATTCTGAAAACCTGGCCCATGGTCAACAATTGTAATCGTTCCTTCTTCATGGTTCATATATACTCCTATAAAATTCCCATCACTCGCATGTCGAATTACATTTTGAATTACATTATCTATGATCCTTTGAAACCAATTTTCATCAATATTCCAAAATAACTGCTGTTCTGGAATCATAATATCAACTTCAAAACCTTGCTCATCTAATATGTCATACCAGGATGCAACAAGTTTTCTCATTAAACGTGTCATATCCGTTCGCTCTGGGTGATACGGATATTTTTTTGCTGTTATTAACGAATAGGATAGTAAGTTCTCAATTAATTCGGCTAGGTAATTAATTTTTTCATCCATTAGCGTAATTGTTTTGTATCCCTTTTCCGAGTTAACCTCTTCTTTCAAAGAATCCATTTGTGCACGCATTGTCGTTAATGGTGTTCGCAAATCATGAGATAGATCGGCAATTAATTTTCTACGAAATTGTTCCTCTTCCTTCTCCTTCATCCGACTTTGCTGTAAAGCTCCTACCATTCGATTAAAGGACTCTTCTAACAAACCAATCTCATCTTGTTTTGATATTTGAACTTGTGATGGAAGAGAATGATCCTGGGGCAGTTCCATTGCCTTTTGTAACTTTAACAATCGTTTTCTAATTTTTAGAAAGAAAACAATGGAAGAAACAATAAATATTGCAAAAAAGGACATAATCACAACTTCAAATACAACTTCAAATTTTTCTCGAACTTGGTGCATTGGTGGTTTAAAATACTTTCTTGGAATTTGAAATACCATGAATGCTCCTCGCTCATTTTCTCCCATATAAGAAACGATCGTATATGGATCACCGTCAAAGCTTTTTTTCATAAACCCCACTGAATCACTAGCAGACCATTGTTTCGGAATATGCTGCTGTTCTGGAATTTGAAAACTCGTTTCCCCCCGGCTATTTACCCAAAACAACGAGCTTTCTGGATACTTCTCGTGAAAACTTTGAAACGCTTGTTGAATTTCTGCTGGATTATCTTCATGTAAAATCCTCGCTTTACTTTGCCAAACTTCTTCAATTTCTCCACTTGAATAATATTCATCTAATCCTCTAATCCACTCCACGTAATTCATAAAGAGCATCGAAGTCAAGGGAACAATTAATGGTAACAAGATCAGCGCTATAAATATGATAAGTAAATACTTTCTCAATAACGAAGTTTTTTTCATCATGCCTTACACCGATAGCCAATTCCACGTATTGTTTCTATTATTTTAGGGCTACTTGGATTTCTCTCTATTTTTTCACGTAAATGGCGGATATGAACCATTAATGATTTATCCCCTTCTATGTAGGATTCATTCCATACTGCCTCAAAAATTTGTTCCTTTGTTAAAGTACGATTCATATTCTTCATCAAATAGAAAAAAATCTGATGCTGTTTTCCTGATAGAACAATTTCATCATCTATGTCTGTATCAACGATCCGGTAATCTTTCATAAATACTTTTAGATGTTTCACATGTTGCACTTCTGCCCCATCCTTGTTGTACCGCCTTAATAAAACTTCAATACGTGCCATTAACTCTTTTGGATGGAATGGCTTTGTTATATAATCATCAGCAAATGTTAATCCATATATTTTATCTTCTAGTGTTGTTCTTGCAGTCAGCATAATGATTGGGGTATCTGGATATTCACGTTTAAAACGTTGGCCTAATGTAAAGCCATCAAGCCCGGGTAACATAACATCTAAAACAATTACATCGGCTGTTTCACACGCTTCGTTAATACCTTTCTCTGAAGTAAACCATGAAACTTCATACTCTTGTTTCCTCAGTTCTCTTTTTACCCATTCTCCAATCTCAAGATCATCCTCAACGTATAAAATGTGTGTCATTTTTTCACCTTCATATACAAATTTAACCGTTCTCTTCCATCATAAGGAATACAACATGATTTGAAAACTAGCATAATCCAAAAATAGGGAATAACTTATAAATTTAAACAAATCTTAAACTCTTCTAACCTTATCATTAACCTTAATTTCCTATACTTGATTCGAGGTGATAGGAATATGAATTATATTGTAAAAACGGCAGGGTTAACAAAAAAATATCGAAATGATTATGTGGTACATAACGTAGATTTAAAAATTCCAAAAGGAGAGATTTACGGATTTCTTGGGCCTAACGGAGCTGGTAAAACAACTAGCATTCGCATGTTATTAGGTCTTATTAAACCGTCGCAAGGGAGTGTCACAATATTTCAACAAGATTTAGCAAAAGAACGTTTATCCATATTATCGAAAATTGGAGCTCTTGTTGAAAATCCATCTTATTATGCTCACTTAAATGCTATTGAAAATTTAGAAGTCTATCGTATATTACGTAATGTTCCGAAAGAAAAGATTGCAGAGGTTCTGCAAATCGTTGGTCTACAGCATGCTGCAAAACAGAAAGTAAAAGAATATTCATTAGGAATGAAACAACGGTTAGGAATTGCAATTGCCTTACTTGGTGATCCACAGCTATTAATTTTAGATGAGCCGACAAATGGACTTGATCCAGAAGGGATTCATGAAATTCGTACTTTAATTAAACAATTAGCGAAAGAAAGAGGTATTACCATTCTTATATCTAGTCACTTATTAAGTGAAATTGATCAAATGGCAACTTATGTTGGGATCATCACAAAAGGAAAGCTTATTTTTCAAGATAAAATAGAAATATTACGCCATCATGCTCAGCACTCTATTTCACTTATGACTAACAAACCAGATACTGCTTGGAAAGTCATTCTTGCTAAAGGGATTCCTTCCGTGCAAGAGGAGAAGCGAATTATTCTATCAAATGTATCAAACGAGACTGTTGGAGAGATTGTAAAAACACTTGTAGCACATAACATTTCTATATTTAGAATTGAAGAAAATAAAAAATCACTCGAAGAGATATTCTTACAGCTTGTAAAGGAGGAAGAGACACATGTACAAACGCCTCTTTCAATCTGAGCTTTTAAAAATAAAGAGGACATGGATTTGGTTTTTAATCTTTTTAGGGCCAATAGGTGTTATTTCTCTTCAAGCATGTAACTTTTTTCTTCGTTATGATTGGTTGACAAATAAATATGCGAAAAACTTATGGGGTGGCCTTATTTCTGAGACACAACCGCTTGCCCTAGTAACCCTTATATTAGGTACTACCATTATTACTTCTCTAATCGCTCATATAGAGCATCATTCTAGTTCATGGAAACACCTATTATCCTTACCTATTAAGAAGAGACATATTTTTTTAGTAAAATTTATATTGGTGTTTTTCCTGCTCACTATATCTTGTTCTTTATTATTGATTGGTACAGTTGGGTTAGGTCTAGCATTACAATTCGATGCTGCAATTCCATGGTTTTCTATATTTAAAATGAGTTTCTATCCTTATTGGTCAGCACTACCAATCGTAGCTTTACAACTATGGATTGCTATCATATTTCAAAATCAAAGTATCACATTTACAATCGGCCTATTAGGAACCATTCTCACAATGTTTTCAGTATCTCTTCCTAATTGGTTTCTATGGAGATGGCCAAGCCTACGTATTGACTGGGGGCCCCCACTTTTATGTGTAGCAATGGGATTGATTGTAAGTATCTGTATACTAATTATCGAAACAGCGGATTTTACTAGAAGGGATGTGCACAAATAATGCTTTGGCTTAAAACTATGCAAGCTGAATTTTATAAAATGAAAAACACAAAAATATGGATATTATTATTTTTAAGTCCGATTATAGCTGGAGGAGTCGCCTATACAAGTGGCTCAAACTACCCTGAATATAAACATTGGGAATTAGTTTATACTATCATGTTAACAATCCACGGCATGCTACTTTTACCATTGTTAACAGGAATTTTCACTGCATTTATTTGCCGATATGAACATTCAAACGGCGGATGGAAACAACTTTTGGTACAACCGATAACAAGGTATCACACCTATATAATAAAATTTTTCTTTGTTCTCTTATTTGTAGGTATAGTGCAAGTTCTCTTCATTATAAGCTATGTTAGTGTTGGACAACTTTTGCATTTATCTGGTCCGTTTCCTCTCATTCCTACAATTAAAAGTGTTACGGGGGGCTGTATTGCTACTCTCCCTTTAATCGCCTTACAATTGTGGGTGTCAACTATCTGGTCCAGCTTTGCGGCACCGATTGCTTTAAATGTTATCGCTTCTATCCCCGCTCTAATGATTGCAAATTCTGCAAGGTTTGGTCCTTTCTACCCATGGGCTCAACCATTTCTTGCTATGCTTCCTAAAGATGACTCACAGCTATTTTATATCTCTATTCAAACATTAGTATTTGTTGTAATTGGTAGCTTTGTTATTTTATTTATAGGTGGCTTTGTTCATTTTATGAAAAAAGCATATTAATTCTTTAGCCCGGAACTGAGTTCTAGGCTAAAGAATTTTATGATCTTTAACGAACTTCAGCCAGAATTGATTGGGATAAAATCCAAAATTAGCTTGATATATATGTAAGCGTCAAATATTCCCCACCTACTATTTGTAAATAACCCATGAGATAATCTCCTTACATACTACATGTGGTATTGGTTTGAAATAAAGTTCGATTAAAAGCATCTCGCAATCCCTAAGAATTTGATGTATGGATAGCTGTTATTTTAAATAAAGTTTAATCAAAATAAGATTTCTCCATTATTTTTAGTAACTTATTTTTATAAAAAAGTTTAATCTGAATTTTACATAAAAGTGTGAGAGTAGAACAGGAAAGCAAGGAGTACTAGAATCATCTGTTGGTGTAAATCAACCAGCAAAACGAGTAGACATCGTCACACTAAAAATGGTCAAAGAAAGTAGTCTTCGAAAGCGATAAAATGGTTTATATGTAAATTATTAAACAAATTACCTCACAGCGTTGAGGGATTTTTAAGCTAAACGATTTTTTTATTTTAAATAGATTTCCTTGTCGTATAATAGGAAGAGGAGGTACCAAAGGTACCTCCTCTTTCATGCCCCAAAAAGTTAAGGGGAGGGATTATGAAATTTATTTATCAAATCAAAAATGCTTTATAATAAACAAAGCAAATCAGCATAGTTATCCAAGAAACCACCCCAAATATACTTACAATTTGATTTTCGCGCCAACCATATTTTAAAGCGAAATGATAGTGTATAGGGGTCATTTTAAATAATCTGGACCCGGTTGTTTTGAAATAATAGACTTGTATAATTACTGAGAATTGTTCTGCGAAATAAATAATAAATAATAATGGTACTAGAATCTCTACGTGTTCAATAACAGAAAAGAAGGTTAAAATTCCACCAATTGCAAGAGAACCTGTATCACCCATAAATCCTTTTGCAGGGTATAGGTTATAAATTAAAAAACCTACTAGGCATCCAATCATCACTAATGAAAAAATCCTTATTTCTTGATGCTCACTTATTAAGAAAAAAAATAAAAAAGAAGGTATGGAGACATTAGCTAGAAGTCCATCCATTCCGTCAGTGAAGTTTATTGCATTGGCTGTGCCTACAATGAATAATGTAATAAGAATGATGTATACAAAGCTAGGTAAATAAAAAGTATTATCTTGAGTAAGAGAAATCTTAAATTCAAAATTAAAGTTCATTATTAAAGTATAAAGAATGTAACTAGTAAACATGAACTGTAAAATTAATTTAGTTTTGCTAGATATCCCACCAGGATCTTGATTATATGCTTTCCAAAAATCATCGAGAAATCCAATAAGTCCAAATAGTATAAATGTAGAACATAAGAGTATCATTAAAGGAGATTGATTATAATATAGACAAATAATTACTCCAATGTAAAAAACAATCCCCAGCATTAGAGGAGTTCCCTTTTTTGTCTGATGGTCAGGGGGTAACTCTTTTCGAATGGGTTGCGTAAAGTTGATTTTTTTCAAAATAAAGAGAATAAATGGTGTAATAATAGCGACTAAAATAAATGATAGTATGACTAGTTTCAGCTCTATTAGCATAATTTATTCACCAACTCCTTGTGTTTTCAATATATATTTGTAAATATAAATAAACCCCAAAATATACAACAAAAGTTAATTTTTGGATTACTTTTTGTTTACTTCACTTTTTTCAGCACTCTGCATCTAGACGGTAAATCCGTTGACCACGGCAAGACTTTATCAATTTCTTTTTTATTGTTTAAATCGATATTGGGGAGTGTTTCAAACAAATAAAGAAGATAATGATAGGGACTTAAATTATTCTCTTTTGCGGTTTCAACCACACTATACATGATGGCACTTCCTCTAGCACCTCGCGGTGTATTTGAGAACATCCAATTTTTTCTCCCAATTACAAACGGTTTAATAGAACGTTCACTTCTGTTGTTATCGATTTCTAAATGACCATCTAATAAAAAAGCTTCAAGATGATTCCATTGATTCAAACAATAAGTGATAGCTTTTCCTAGAGCACTTTTGGGTAGAACACGATCTTTCTGTTCGTGAAGCCATGCTGAAAAAAGGTCCAGAATGGGCCTGCTTTTTTCCAGTCGCTGCTTATATCGTTCTGTATGGTTAACATGTTTGAGCTTCTTTTCAATCGAGTAGAGTTGATTACAAAAGTGTAAACCTTCACTCGCCTTCACTTTTTTCCCCTTCTGTGAATCAGGTAAAGCCTTTAATGCTTCATCAAACTTCCGTCTGGCATGCGCCCAACATCCCACAAGGATAACATCCGGTACTTGATGATAACCACTATATCCATCTACTTGTAAATACCCTTGAAAACCAGTTAAAAAACGTTTCGGATGTTCCCCCGCTCTTGTGGGTTGATAGTCATAGAGAACGATAGAGATATCCTCTCGTCCTGTACGGTATAACCACAGATAGGACTTGGTTGTTGCGGCCCGCCCAGGTTCGCGTAAAACTTGGAAAGTTGTTTCGTCTGCATGAAGGATGGTTCGAGTAAGTAGATGTTTATGCATCCTTTCATACAAGGTCACTAACCATCGATCGGCCCCATATAATAACCAATTTCCCATCGTTTGTCGTGATAAGAAGATTCCCATTCGTTCAAAATGCTTTTCCTGACGATAAAGAGGCAATCCTTCCACATATTTTTGTGTCATAATATACGCCATAATTGATGGGGAAGCGATACTTTTAGGAAAGGCAGGAGCTGGCATCTTGGCTGTTACAATCGGTGTGGATACCTCATCTAATTCACATTTACGACAAGCGTATACATATCGCTTATGTTCCGTCACCTTTACTTCCGCAGGAACAATCGTCAGTTCCTTACGGATTTCTACACTCATCTCATGCAAAGCACCACCACAGCACGAACAAACCTGTTCCTCATTCGGTAAACGATATTCAACCATTTCAACCGGAAGGTTTTGGACAGACTCATCCGTATGACCGCGTTTCTTTTTGCGGCGATAGGTGATCGTTTCAACAGCGGGTTCGGGTGTTTCAGAATCACTTTCTTTCTCAGCCTCATTAAACAGTTCTAAAGCGATTTGAT
>NZ_PCNZ01000058.1 GCF_002975175.1 Bacillus sp. MYb209 | reverse complement strand
ATGGGTCACATTCTCTTTATATTGAACAAATCCGTATTCGCTTGTATCTACTAACATTACACTTTCAAAATAGGGTTTTGTTGCAAAGTTTTTCTAAGGGAAGTTAAAATGTAAGAAACATGAGGCGAGGAGAATACTATATGGGATATTTTAAAGGAAAACAATTTAAGAAGGATATTATTTTAGTAGCCGTTGGCTACTATTGTCGTTTTTCTTTAAGCTATCGCGATATCTCTGAACTTTTGAGAGAGCGTGGCATATCGGTTCATCCAACAACTATTATGCGTTGGGTCCATGAATATGGAAATTTGATCTATCAAATCTGGAAGAAGAAAAACAAAAAGGTACAATCATCGTGGAAATTAGATGAAACTCTATATAAACGAAAACGAAGTTTGCAACAACCAAATTTCGTTTTTTCGACGTATCATGCATTACAACAATTACTAACGATGGCATAAAATCCATCTGCAATCATACCAACTTTTTCTCTGTTAAAAAACTTTGCAACAGAACCAATTATTTTCTATTCCTTTACAATTAATTACTTTAACATTTCCCCCAATTCATCCCCAATTCTCCCTAAAGGCTCATTAGCTTTAACACGTTCATTAAAATCTGCCTTCCATATAAAGAAATCAGATAATCCTCCTCTTGGTGGATATAGATTACTATAAATTAATTTTATTTCATTTATAACATCATCAAAGTCTATATAATTATTATTTTGGCATTCATTTAAAATATTAATTACATATATAACTGCAGATATCTGATAATCTATATCACATTTCTTATTTCCCTCTAATATTACACCCAATTCACTAAAAGATTTTTCTAATTTATCTATTACTAACTTACTTGAACTCACTATCATACCTCCTATTTTATTGGTGTTTCACTTAAAGACTCTACCCCATTAATCTTCCATGGTTTCGAAATGAAAATTTGATTACAATTTTCTCCACCAAGGTAATGCCCTCCTTGATATCCAACCGGCCCTTCATATATTGTAGTTCCTTTAGGAATTTTTATTGCGTATGTTGATTCTATTGGCGAAGTAGCTGTCAGTACACCTGTTTTAGGATCTATCCATTGAGCTTTAACGGCAGAATATATCCGTATAATTAAATATAATCTATTCTAAAAGGTTCTTTAAATAACTTCTTATATCCTCTTGTTCGATTCTAGTGACCTTTTCATCAATATTTTGAAATTTCAAAATAGACTCCTTGATTTCTATTAAAGCATCTACTTCCTGTATTGGAACCTCTTTTTTAAAAACAAATTGTTCCATCTTTTCAAATCCATAATTTCTAGCTTCTTTTTCATCACTTGTACCTAGCGTAATTTTATTTATTTCCAGTATAAACTTACCTATTGCCCATGGAACAAATTCTTTTTCTTTATATATTACCTTGTATTTCAATTTATAAGCCATCTCTACCTCATTAATATCAACCTCTTTTATATATATTACTTTCGAAACGAATCCTTGTTCAAATTTTAATTCTTTAAATCCATATTTTATAGATTCATTTGAATTACTTATAAGCTTCAGTTTATTATCCGATACATTTAATCTATACAAATTATTTTTATGAATAGCATAGTCCCTCATAATTTATTATATTTCCCTCCTAATCAACTATAATCCATCCCAATTCTTCATTAAATTCAAGTTTTGTTGCTACATTGCCAGTTTCTGAATCTATAATATTCAATATATCTCCATCTTGGAAAGCTCTTGCATAACCCCTTTCATATGAAAATTCTGGTAATGCAACATTCTTACTTCCTGTAAACCCTCTTGCAGTAAATGGATAATTATCAGCATTAGCTTCCCACCTTGGAATCGTCAACTTTGTGGATCATTTTCTATATATTCAATAGCCCCATAAAACTTATCTGGTGCACCAATTGGTGTTGATACACCATTTACTCCATGATCTACTTTCCCAATTATTTATTATTTGTGTACCGTGCTTTATAATCTACATATTCTTTTTTGGCGTCTTGATTGTTATCTTGTTTTCTATTAAAGTATGTGTGTATCTGTAACGCATATTTTAATAAATTCCCCTCATCGTTCTTTTTCTTGTAGTCTACATAAATACTTAATTCCAGTATCTGCTTTGGATTTTTTGCGGCGTCAAGATGAAGCACAATTGTCGCCCCACTATATTCATCATATTGTATTTTTAATTTGTCATTAATAATACTTTGAAATTCTGATTCAGTTAAGCTATATCCAACTGTATTAGGCTGATCAAACTTTTTGATATCATTGCCTGGCTTCATCTTTAGTTTCCCTATTCCTTTTAAACGGTCCACAATTAAGTTAACGTAAGAAACATCAACATTGGAATCGCTTTGTACCTGCCCATTTTTATACATAATATTTGTACTATAAACGGTTTCTTTTTTATAATTTTCGTTTGTCCCTTTTTCCTTTTTATTCTCTATATCAGTAGCAATTGTTTGTGTTGTGTCTCCATATAAACTTGTATCTTTCGTATTATATACAACTTCCGTAGTCTGACGGATTGTTTTAACGTGTCTTCCATCTTCTTTTTCCTCATACGTACTATATATACCTCTTTGTGTCACACTCGCATACCCATCATCACTTGCAGACATAACCTTCGTCATATCTCCTTCTTCCAAAGCCTTTACAAATGGTTCATACTCAATTTTCGTTTCTCCAAAACTACATCCGCCTAATAAAGACGCAACTATCGTCATAATAATCATCCCCTTAACTTTCTTTTTCTTCATACCATCACCTCATTCGTTACTCTTGGCATTTTCAGTTTAATTACGTTTCCTTTAACAGAATAGTATACTTCCTCTCCCATTAAAACCGTAAATATCCTTCCCTGCTAATTGTAATTTTCCTTCGTCGGAAGATAGATTAACTTTCCCCCAATCAGAGCGTACTTTTAAACTTTTAGTAGGTTTCACATCCTCACTCATATTACCCCTTCTCTCTTCCCGATCATTTATTATTTTTGTACTGTGCTTTATAATCTACATATTCTTTTTTGGCGTCTTGATTGTTATCTTGTTTTCTATTAAAGTATGTGTGTATCTGTAACGCATATTTTAATAAATTCCCCTCATCGTTCTTTTTCTTGTAGTCTACATAAATACTTAATTCCAGTATCTGCTTTGGATTTTTTGCGGCGTCAAGATGAAGCACAATTGTCGCCCCACTATATTCATCATATTGTATTTTTAATTTGTCATTAATAATACTTTGAAATTCTGATTCAGTTAAGCTATATCCAACTGTATTAGGCTGATCAAACTTTTTGATATCATCGCCTGGCTTCATCTTCAATTTCCCTATTCCTTTTAAACGCTCCACAATTAAGCTAACGTAAGAAACATCAACATTAGAATTACTTTGTACTTGCCCATTTTTATACATAATATTTGTACTATAAACGGTTCCTTCTTTATAATTTTCGTTTGTCCCTTTTTCCTTTTCATTCTCTATATCAGTAGTAATTTCTTGTGTTGTACCTCCATATAAACTTTTATCCTTCGTATTATATACACCTTCCGTATTTTGATAGATTCTTTTAACGTGTCTTCCATCTTCTTTTTCCTCATACGTACTATATATACCTCTTTGTGTCACACTCGCATACCCATCATCACTTGCAGACATAACCTTCGTCATATCTCCTTCTTCCAAAGCCTTTACAAATGGTTCATACTCAATTTTCGTTTCTCCAAAACTACATCCGCCTAATAAAGACGCAACTATCGTCATAATAATCATCCCCTTAACTTTCTTTTTCTTCTTCATACCATCACCTCATTCGTTACTCTTGGCGTTTTCAGTTTAGTAATATTTCCCTTTACATAATAGTATACTTCATCTTTTCCTAAAGCTGGTTCGTTACTTTAAACATCGTTCCATCATGGTCATGCCTAGCTCCTTCATAATTTTCAAACAGTGTTTTTTAATTTGCACTATGCTCATTAACTGCAGTAAATCCTCTTACAACTGTATATTTTTCGTAATATAAATACTCATATATGCATATATCACTTTACGGGATTATCTTTGCCATCTTTGTACCAACATCAGGTACTCCAATTTCATTTCTTATCTTATCAACTACTGTCTTTTCATTATCATTTAACGCCCTATCAGGATGTAACAACTCAACAAATTCATCTACTGAATACCCACTATTATTAATAATTTTTTTAATACTATCACTGGTATTTAGCTCTGCATTACTTAACCCCTCTGGAGGAACTTTCTGACCACTCTTCAAATTCAACCCATCAAAAACACTGGCTTTTTCTCAAACACAGGTTCATTCCCTACAGGTGTTTATCGCATTATGGTATACCGAGTACTCCTTAGGAGAAAAACATTATTTTCTTTTCTCTCTTCGATTTTTTCGCATTATCAAATATTTTAATATCAATTCACAAGCATCATTTTCATTTTCAAAAATGTCTATAATATTCATTCCACCTCTCTCTAACGATTGATATACTTTCCATGTTCCCCCTCCTTTTAATATACCTAATTCCAATTCACTAAGAGATTTATCACCTAAATTGTATTCATATTCTTCTATTCCTAATTCATTCAATCTAGTTTTCAACTCACTAATATGCATTTTAAACCTCCTACCTATTTAATTTCTTTTATACATCCTAATTCTTCTAAATACTCTATTGACATTGGTAATTTCCATTGTATTTCCCCACCTACTACATCAAAAACAGGCTCAATTACCAGTAACCTATGTCATAATCTTAAAATAAAAAGCACTTGTTGCCTACCGTAGACAATCAAGTGCTTTAAGTTCATATGTTTTTAAGTAGCATTAATTTTGTAAGTTTTATAGTAACAGTATGACACCTTTTATATATCATGACATGTCATACGCTAAAACTTAGGAGCTTGTACGAGTTCGTTAATTTAATATAACATTCCATGTGCCTATATTCATCGACCTAAATGTCATCTTACCTAAGCTCATACTTCTTTTTCTACTCTATCATTACACATAGTACTCCATGATGGTACAACCTTCATGAGTTATTAATTCAAATTAGAGCATTTCTCTAACTGTAAACAATTTAAAGATTATTATTTTTTACCTCCTCAAACCATTCATCAGCAATATGACCCGCTGTTTTAATAGCATCATTCGTATATACTAAATCATACTTGTAATCAGCTTTAAAGTTTCCACTCTTAACATCATATATTAATTTCATCTCTGTTGGCATGTCTCTTTCATATTCTTTGCACAGTACTTTTACTTTTTCGATATCTTCGCATATTATGCGCAATACCATAAACTGGCGTTCTCTAGACACATCATATCTTTCGTCTCCATCTTCCAATACATCATTCACTTTATGACATTTTACATACTTATTATTAATTAAATAAAAGAATCTGCTCGAAATAATTCCTTCTTCACATGAAGCGTAAACATACACTTTATCGGCTCTATCTTCAACAAATTCCATACATATAGCTATCATATCTGACTGTAATTCACTAAACTTATCTTCAAATTCTTTCATACTACCTTTTCACTCCTTACATTAATTCTCAATAACTTCAAATCCCCATTTACCATCAATAGAATAATTAACTATAAATTCCTTTGGGCGCATATCATTTCCAGAATAAATTATCTCAAAATCAACTGTTACTTCTTTAGGAGGTATTTCTTTTAAAGATGCTGCCCATTCCTCTATGTAAGTACATTTCAATAACTCTCATTTTAAAATCAATCGAAAAAGTTCTTCTAATTTTCCCCATCAAAAATCCCCTCCATAATAAACAGTAACTTTCTTTCAACTGTCTACTATGAGGGGATAATACCTCAATACCGAGGTCATCTCTATTCAATCATCATACTGTTACTTTTGAAAATATATTATACTTATACCTGCTCCAAATGATCTCTTATCAAACCAAGGACCTATTTTTCCCCACTCAAACGTAATATCATCACGTATCCCATCACTTTTTCCTAATTCCTCAATAAGCCATTCTCTTTGTTCAGCTACATATCGCCAAAAGTCATGCTCATTCATAATTGGTTCGTCTATCTCTGGATCAGCTACAATTAACTCTATGCCCCATATATGTTCATTTTTAAAGGCTATGCTAATTCTAAAATTTTTACTTCCTAACTTAACTGGTTGTGAAAACCTTAATGTTGCTCTCTCATTTGTTCGTCTTCTTACTTCAGCATTTGCTTTACCAAATGCATCTTCTATATCCCTCAATGTAGTATTTGGATTAATCTCTATGCCTTCTATTGTTAAAACACCATCTATTAAGTTACTCATTAGTTAATCCCACCTCCTGTATTCCTTATCTCTCTAATAGCGTCTTTTATATCATCAATTTCATCCACACCTAATTTATAATTATTTAGTTTAACTATATTAGGATCATCTATTAGTACTTCGAAAATGTCACAAATACTGTTGTAAACATATTTTCCGTCTTTATCAACTTGTTGCAATAATTTAGGATCAAATTCTATTCCTTTTTCTCTTAATCTAGCCATAGATTGTTCATCCAATATTGGTTTTGCTTTTCCTTCTTTTACAAGGTTCAGCAAAACCACCTCGTAAGTTTTCCGTTCTAGCGATAAAATTATCATATCTTGCGCCTTTTAATCTAGCTAGTTATTTTTCGATTGCATAAATACAAAAAAATGACCTCGGATCAATATCCGAAGCCATTTTTAACCTTATATTCTCAAGAACCTTTTTGTAAAATCCTTCATTTTATATGGGTACAGTTCAAATATAGAAAGGGGAAGGCTTATAATTTTTATTCCTTCGTTTCAACTACCTGATCTGTCTGCTCTTTTTTCTTTTTTTCAATTACCTTTTCTACAAACTCATTACGCCACATTTTAAATTTAGAGGCAAATTGGCCTTCAATTTTGTTTCGGTATCCCTCAAATTGGACTTGTACAATATCTGAATGATTAAAGAGTTTATATGTTTCTTCTGTCAAGCCTAATGGATATAATACTCCTCCATAATCATAGAATGTTGTATCATCCAATAATATCCCTCTTGTTGTAATAACATAATCTGCATCTTCATCAGAACTTAATCTTACTACACTTCCTAATGGTAATACCTTCTCCATATAATCTTTCATATTAATTAACCGTCCCTTTTAATGCATTAATTTTCTCTTCTATTTTTTGCCGTTTTCTTTCTAACTGACGAATTCGATCCATGAATGCATCTCGTGTTTTCCCATTCATATGTGTATCAATACTGCTCTCTAAATTTCTAATATCTGTTGTTAAAGAAGCTGCAGTATTTTCAAGTTGTTTCACTACACTCAATATCTGATCTCGTCCGCCGTTATCCGAAAATGTACTATGAACTTTACTCATAATCAAATGCAAATCCATAACATTTCTCCTTACTTATATATTCTATAAATATCCGAAACTTCCAGACTACTTTTAGAACCCTTTAATAATATGCTACCGCCCCTAACTCTTCGTCTTTTGCCATCATGGAAGTAACTGCAGAGGAAACATCCTCATTTAATTGCCTTAAATCTTTTGCTAGCTCCTTCACATCTTTAGAAATTTCACCAAGCAATGAACGATCTATGCCTTTTCTGCTATCGTTCATAAAGAGATTAAGAAGTGATTGACGATGGCTTCTTATATGACTTTCTACAACTGCAGTAATATTTGTATCCATGACAAAATCACCTTTAAACACATCCACAATATCTTTCAAAAGAGATGGTGCTACTTCTCTTGCGATTGCCATAATTTCACCTGGGTTCAAATACACCATAAGAGCTCCCACAAAAACATCTATCGCTGCATTAAAGACTGATTTTAATACTTCTAACACTTTCTCTTTACATGTAGCTAATTTTGTTTCAATAAAGTCAATTGCTGCATCTACTTTACTTTTAATTTCTATGCTAGCTGCCATACTAAACTTAATGGCTTCTATTGTAACTTGAGACTTTAGCCCTTCATACTTTTTATTTAATCTAGAAATACTTTCTTCCACTTGACCCTTTATTTTTCTAATTTCTCCTGCAGCTTGTACACCGTCTGAATATGCAAACAAGGTCGCTATTAAAGGTGCAAGTGGTGTCCCTGTTAGTATAAACTTTACTGCTGAACCTCCTGCCGCTTCCTCTACTGGAGAAACCTTTCTGTCAAATACTTTATATATAGTTCCTGTATACAAAGCTCCTGACGATTGGGCCAGCTCTAAAGATCCAGGAATTCCATCAAATCCTGTGTCGTTAGAACTTGGTAATTTATCACACCATATTAGCTTATCATTTTTACCATAATCTTTTTTTGTAAAAACGTAAGAATGCCATGCTTGGTTTGGAACTATATACATTCTTCCAGGAACGGTAAAATCAGCTGCCTTTATCCCAATGTGTAGTGGATCATTTTCATTAATAATGTTCCGAATGTTCTTCATATCAAATCCGTCACCGAATGTTTCAACATCTCGCTTTAGAACAGGAGCTGGATTTAATGTTAACGCTTCAATATTATCTTCTCGGTGTCTTAATGCTACCGTGTCAGCTATACCACCACCTAATGAATGTCCTGTTACACTAATTTCCGCATCAGGGTTATTATGTCTAATCTTCATATAAAACAAATCACCTTGATCGTACTGCTTTACCGCAAGGTCCTCGTTCCAATCTCCCAATGCTATTTTATTTGCACCCGTTATATTGTGAACACCAATTTCACCGTCTGTTTTTGCATCCGTTCCATCTTCTGTTCCTACATATGTGATTACAATTTCTCCTGTGCGCTTATCTTGAAGAGCATATGCTGCAAATCCCGTATTTTCATCTACTTCACGATCTATAATATTTGCATTAAAATTTTCTTGCAATGTTTTTTCATTCATGTTACTTCTTGGTTGATCATACGGATATTTCCCATTCCTAAAATCATAGATATCCTTACCAGCTAGCTCCAATTTCCCCCAATCAGAGCGTACTTTTAAACTTTTAGTAGGTTTCGCATCCTCACTCAAATTACCTCTTCTCCCTTCCCGATCATTTATTATTTTTGTACTGTGCTTTATAATCTACATATTCTTTTTTTGCATCTTGATTATTACTTTTTTTGCTCTCAAAATATGTGTGTATCTGCGATAGATATTCTATTAACTTTCCTTCATCATTCTTCTTATTATAATTCATAACAATACTTACTTCCAATATCTGCATTGGACCATTTGCGGAGTCAAGATGAAGCACAATTGTCGCCCCAATATATTCATCATATTGTATTTTTAATTTGTCATTAATAATACTTTGAAATTCTGATTCAGTTAAGCTATATCCAACTGTATTAGGCTGATCAAACTTTTTGATATCATTGCCTGGCTTCATCTTTAGTTTCCCTATTCCTTTTAAACGGTCCACAATTAAGTTAACGTAAGAAACATCAACATTAGAATCACTTTGTACTTGCCCATTTTTATACATAATATTTGTACTATAAACGGTTTCTTCTTTATAATTTTCATTTGTCTTTTTTTCATTTTTTTTATCTACATCAGTAGCAATTTCTTGTGTTGTATCGCCATATAAACTTTTATCTTTCGTATTATATACACCTTCTGTAGTTTGACGAATTGTTTTACTGTGCTCCCCATCTTCTTTTTGCTCGTACATACTGTATATACCTCTTTGGGTCACATGTGCATACCCATCATCACTCGCAGACATAGCCTTCGTCATATCCCCTTCTTCCAAAGCCTTTACAAATGGTTCATAGTCAATTTTCGTTTCTCCAAAACTACATCCGCCCAATAAAGACGCGACTATTGTCATAATAATCATCCCCTTAACTTTCTTTTTCTTCATACCGTCACCTCATTCGTTACTCTTGGCATTTTCAGTTTAGTAATATTTCCCTTTACATAATAGTATACTTCATCTTTTCCTAAAGCTGGTTCGTTACTTACATACT
>NZ_PCNZ01000057.1 GCF_002975175.1 Bacillus sp. MYb209 | reverse complement strand
ATGGCTGCATAAGAATAGATTCCATTAGGAATCTATATACCTCTTTCAAATAAATACAATCTTTGCACCAGAACCCCTCAGCTTAGCTTGATAGCGATGTAGCGGAACCCCTATAAGGACAAAGTAAATTCAAATAAAAGCATACAAAAATCGAGTTTTCTACACTGAAAATTTGAATGCTTTTTTCAATTGCAATTAAAAACAAAACAGCTACCATACTGAAAGTAGCTGCTTCCTAATGTATTCATCTTCTATGCATTTGTAGTAATGTGATCGTTAAATTTTCTAAATCTCCATCATTTTTTATTTCTTGTATGACTTTTCCTTCTTTCATAAAGAGTATTCGATCACCAATTTCAGCAGCTACATCCATCATATGCGTGGAAAAAATAATCATTGTACCATTTCTTTTTAATGTCTTTAATATTTCTAAAAACTCATCTACCCAATACGGATCCAGCCCATTTGTCGGTTCGTCTAGTATCAAAATTTTAGGGTTTCCAAGACACGCCTGCCCAAATAAAAGCCTCTGTCTCATCCCTTTAGATAATCTATGTAAGCGTTCAGTTTGTTTCTCATTTAATCCTATTGTTTTAATAACAGCTTGTACCTTTTCTTTTCCTATATTTCGAAAAGCGGCATAAAACAATAAAAATTCTTGAACTGTCATATCTTGCTGTGCATGAAAATCATCTGGCATATAACCTATTTTACTCACATACTGTTTTCTATCTTTCTGTAATTCTATATTACCTAATTGAACAGTACCAGTTGTAGGAGTTGTAATTCCAGCTATTATATCAAGGAGCGTACTTTTCCCTGCTCCATTCCCACCACATAATACGATACACTCTCCTTCTTTGCTTTGAAATGAAATTGGAGATAATGCTATTTTCTTTTTATATCGTTTACATACTTCGTTGAGATTTAATACTGTCATTTTTTTCTTCTCCTCTCCATTTGCCATCCCGCTACAAACAAGAACACAATTGTATAGATAATACAATATATTAATAGAATCCAAATAGCAGCTTTACTTTGAAAAAATATTACCAGTTGATCATATACTTGCCCAAATATTGCTCCACCACCTAATTGAATTACAAATATAATTCGAAGGAATTCAGCTGGGTTGCAAAACAATAACATTTTTATTAATGGTGCAATCATTGAATATGGAACAAAATTAAGGATGCTAATTAAAGCCGTTGGCCACATCATAATAAGAAGGAACCAAACTACAATACTTATCGCTAAAGCTTGCCACCTTGTTATAGAAAAAGAGCCAATTGTTATTCCCAGTAATAAAAATAAAAAGATTAGTAAAACAGAGAAGATATACGTTGCTACTACCCAAAACATATCAAAATTACTACCGCTTACTAACCCAATTACTATACTTACTCCAAAACTCATTGAAAAAATAGCTGTTTGCGCTATAAATTGTCCAATTGTTTTACCTATTACATATGAAGTACTCTTTAAAGGATACGTACATAAAAGTCTCCATTTCCCATTTTCCACCTCGCCTGCAATAGAAAATGCTCCTATAATTAACATAAGTAAAGGTACTATATATAAAATAAGGTTTACCATTGTACCAGTTACATTTGTATACCCTGCTAAAGCCTGAGTATTTCTTTCCATAACAAATATTACGGAAAACATAGTTATCCAAAGAAACAAAAACGTGTAGGCAAATTTACCGCTTACTGCACTACGCCATTCTGAATATAATATATTCCACATACCTACTCACCTCTCTACTGAAAAAGACAACCATAGTTGGTTGCCTTTTTCTAACTATTTTTTTCATAGCGATAGTATCTTATTAATGAGAATGTCCACTACCATGATCTTTCTTTTCTTTTCCCATCATCTCTTTATTCATTTCCCATTTATGTTCTGCTAGTTCTTTATAAGAAAGGATTTCCCCAGTATGTTTTTCTACAAAGCTGTCTGCATCTTTCTTCTCTTTAAAAGAAATTACATTATAAGCCATCGGCGTCTTAATTGATTTGTCATATACATATGTAGCTTTATCAACTGCAACCCAATCTTTTGTATTATAATCTCTTACAAATTTCGCTTGTGTTTTTTCATTTTTATGTTCATCCATCCATTTATACATACAACCAATATCATCAAATTTTAAAGCTTTTCCATTTTCTAAAATAACCTCAGTTGCAAATTGATTATCCATTACTGCCATATTACAAACATCACACTTATCATTTTTTTCATTAATAGCAACTGGCTTGGTTTCTTTCTTACCACACCCTACTACGGCAAATACCAAACATAAACAAATAGTAAATAACATATACTTTACTCTCATCAATTTTTCCTCCCTAAAAAAAACAATATACTTCCCATTAGTAACATGCTCACACTTACAACCAAAATGTTAGACTGAAATCCCACACCCTCACCTTTTTGCGAAACAATTTTTGGCCTCATACTAGGCTCTTTGTCCACCAATAAAGATTGATCTGGAATTTTTATGAAACTTTGTAAAATACGCATTCCTGGTGATTGAAAGAACAACTGATATTCTGGAATATCTTGTGTTAACAAGAGAAAATAGGCATCTGCTTTGTATGGAATATTACTAGTACCTGAACCATCTGTATCTACTTTTAAAGAAGCGTCCCAATAATTTTTATAGATATTGTTTTCCCTGCTTAGTGTAGCTTGCGACTCATTAACATTCCCTATCATTACATTTTGAGTAAATTCATTTGCACTGGCATCTTTAAATTGTAAACCGATAAAATTATTAGAAATTGAGTTACTCATAATAGTATTTTGCTTTGCCTTTTCTACATAAATCCCTACTCTATTATTAGCAATTTCATTTTGTAACACTTTTGTTTTTGTCGCATCATATAGTAATAAGCCTTGTGCATGAACATTACTTTTATTGTCAATAAAGTGATTTCCTACTACAGATGTTTCCTTTGTCCCCATAATCATAGCGCCTGTTGTATTTTCTTTTGATATATTTCTTTCAACAACAGTTCTATCAGAATACATAAGATGCATACCATAACGAGACTCCCAGATTGTATTGTCCTTTATTGTATTATTGTCGCTTTGTTCTAAATAAATCCCATCACGGACATTTTGGATTTTGATGTTCTCAATAAGATTACGATTGGATTGCCATAAATCAATTCCATTAGCCCGTCTTTGTCCAACAATCATACTGTTCTCAATTTTTATATTCCTAGCATCTTCTAACTTAATCCCCATGTATGACGCGTGTACTTCTAATCCACTGATGTAGTGCTTATCTCCCGATACAAATATCGCTGGCTGATCTGTATTATCATTACATTGTTCTATTTTCAAATCTTTAAGGATAATGTTTTCCTTTTTTATTGTAATAACAGGATCCTTACCACAAGAGATTATTTTAGTATTTTTATCCCCTTGTATTGTAATCGGTTTCGATATTTTTATCGTTTCATTATAAGCTCTATTTTCTAATTTAATTGTTTCATATGGGGAAGCCGCGTCAATTTTTGATTGCAATGTAGACTCAGCATGAATACTTACTCCTGGAAAGCAAAAAACTATAAATAATAGAAGAGAAGAACAAATTTTTTTCATATACATTTCCCTTCTCTCAAAGCTATTAGTTATCACTATAGAAGAGAATACCAATAATTTGTGTGAAATTTGTGAAAAATAAACGTGTTTTTTGTGATACATATAAAATTATTACCTGGAGACAAAAGAATCACTACACTTCATTAGAACATGAATTTTTTAAAAAACAAGTTTGTTTAAAGAAGCGAATACGTACAACGGTTCTGGTGCAAAAATAAAATAAAAGGCCCTACATATTATATATGACTAATATGCTAGGGCCTTTTATTTTTGGTAATGAATTTTGAAACTGGATTTAAACAGTATTTTTCTCTATTTGGGTAGAAATAAATAAAGTCCCATAAACGGTCGTTTATGGACATAACATCTTTATAATTTACTATACGTTATATTAATCCAATAAAAAGATAAATGGCAGTTCCCCAGATAAACAGGGCGGAGCATTTGTTGAATATGTTCATTAAACTTCCTGTTTCATCTATCTTCTTCATGAATGTACCTGCGAGCGTTAATCCAAAGAACCAAATCCAAGATACTGTAATACATGTGATTGTAAAAATAACTTGTTCCGTTCCGACATATTTTAATGCACTTGTCCCAATAACACCGACTATATCTAAGAGGGCATGAGGGTTTAATAAAGAAACCGATAAAGCAAAGATGATTTGTTGACGGATTGGTAATGCTTTATTCGTTTCACTTGTTGTTGGCTCAGACTTCCAAATAACGTATCCCATGTAAAGTAAAAATAAAATACCAGCAATCATTAGGCTAAGTCGTAGCCATTCAAATTGTAAAACGATAGTGGATAACCCAAAAACGGCTAAAAGAATTAAAAATGTATCACATAATGCAGCTGTAACAGCCGCCGGAAGTGCTCGAATTAGTTTTGGCTGTGTGGCTCCTTGTGAAAATACAAATACATTCTGTACCCCTAAAGGTAAAATGAGTCCGAATGCTAAGATTATTCCATGAACAATGGCTTCCATATAATCAACTCCCTTTCAATTACTATCGTACTATGATAAAACTAAAAGAAAACAACCAATTGGATGGTTTTTTATCCACCCAATTTAGGAGGGAATTAGATGAAATGGAAACCAAATCGTCATTCTCATTTGACCGTTCAAGAGCAAATTGTAGATTGGATAAAGTCTCATATTGAGCGAGGTGATTGGACTGTTGGTACAAAAATCCCAACACAGCGCCAACTTGCAACGCAATTTAATGTGAACCGAAGTACTGTGCAACTTGCTCTTGATGAATTAAGGGCGGATGGTTTGCTCGAATCTAAAGTGGGATCAGGGGTATTTGTGTCCAATAATTCGTGGAATGTGCTTTTGAACAGATCTCAACCAAATTGGCAGCAACACATTGAATCGAGTATTCATAAACCAAACTACCATACGATTCAACTCATCAACGAATATGAGCAAATGGATCATATCATCCGTCTTGGAACAGGTGAATTATCACCGGAATTACTTCCAACGAAACAAATTGAACAGTCTTTAAAAAAGATTTCACTTGAATCAAAGGCAATTGGCTATTCATCACCACAGGGAAGTGAAAAGCTTCGGATAATTTTATGTAAGTATTTAAAAAAACGTGGTATTCAAACAGCACCAGAGAACATTTTAATTGTTTCAGGTGCACTTCAAGCACTTCAATTAATTGCAGTTGGATTATTAGAAGAAGGATCCATTGTCTTCCAAGAACAACCTTCGTATTTAAATTCTGTGCATCCCTTTCAATCCACTGGAATGCGTATGATTTCAGTTTTACGAGACACACATTTGACAGACAATTTACGGGCACTCAAAAGAAAAAAACAATCTTTATTTTACTGTGTGCCAACATTACACAATCCGACAGGATATAATTGGTCGGTGAAAGAAAAGAAAAATCTATACAATACATGCAAAGAGCTACAAATCCCGATTATTGAGGATGATGTGTATCACGAACTGTTCTTTGAATCATCTTCTCCTGCCATAAAGTCATTTGATACATCAGGGCAAGTTCTTTATATCGGTAGTGTATCCAAAACGCTAAGTCCTGGATTACGGATCGGTTGGGTTGTTGCACCTTCACCTGTAATTGGGCGATTAGCTGATATTAAAATGCAAACAGATTATGGTTCAAGTGCCTTTTCTCAAGAAATCGTCGCACACTGGATATCATCCGGTTTATACGAAAAGCATCTGATTACGCTTCGTAAGCAATTGAAAGAAAGGGCTACATTTGTAGAAGAAATATTAGAACAGCAATTTCAAAGAATCGCTACGTGGAAAAAGTCTGAGGGTGGTTTTTATATATGGCTCAGGTTTCATAAACCTATTGTAAATAAGGCGCTATTTTTAAAGTTACTTAAACAAAATGTTTTGATCAATCCAGGTTATATATATGAACCAAGCGATTTACATCATATTCGTCTTTCTTATGCCTATGCATCATTTGAAGAATTAAAAAAAGGATTAAATATTTTACTAGAACTAAGCCCGCATTAATTCTTATCATAAAAACGAATACAAAGTACAGGGAATCGGTTGAAATAAGTCTAAATTGTGTTTAAACTTACAATTTTCTTTTTTTTTGATATGGTGAATCCTTTTAACAAAAAGAGAGCAGATTATCTGCTCTCTTATGATGCCTCATTATGTTCAGAGGAGTGCTTAACACTCCCCATTCTCTTTAGTTTATTCCATCCTACCGCTACCCCTCGAATAGATGAAAATACAGATTTAATTACAACATAAGTCATAAATTGACGATAAATAAAGCGTTGTAAAATTAACCATGCTAATGGTTTAGGATTCTCTTTCTCTAATTTAAATGCAAAAAGAGAAGCGAGAAGATCCATTGCAAAGAACACAAGATAAAATCCTAAAACTTTTAGAGGATTACTACCAAACATCCCCATAATCATTAATATATCTGCTAAAGGAGCGATGAATTGCAGGACATATTGGAACAACCACATATTAGGTAATGCAACAAACCCTAATGTTTTATGCTTTGCATTAAACAATGCCTTTCGATGCTTCCAAAGACATTGGAGTGTACCATACGACCAACGATATCGCTGTTTAATGAGACTTTTCACATCTTCAGGCGACTCCGTATAAGCATATGCTTTTTCTTCATATACAATTCTATGCCCTTGACGTAAAAATGTTATAGTAAGATCCGTATCTTCTGCAAGTGTATCTTCACTTAAATATCCAGATTCAACTACATCCTTTTTACGCCATGCTCCAATAGCTCCAGGAACTACCGTGATACAATTCAACTCATCAAAAGCTCTGCGTTCTAAATTAAATCCTGTAATGTATTCAACATGTTGCCAAGTAGTTAACAAATTTCGTCTATTTCCCACTTTGACATTGCCTGAAACTGCTGCTACATTATGATCTTCAAAGTGTCTAATCATTAGAGAAATAGCATCTTGTGCAATAATAGTATCCGCATCTAAAGTGACAATGATTTCTCCTCGTGATTTTTGAAATCCTAAATTCATTGCGGATGATTTCCCACCATTTTCTTTCTGAATTAAACAAACTTTAGGATGTTTATGAAATGCTTCTTGAATTACTTTTGACGTACCATCTTTCGATCCGTCATCAACAACAATAACTTCAAACTCTCTATAATCACTATCCAAAATTGAGCGAATCGTCTTGGTTATAACCTTCTCTTCATTATATGCTGCTATTACAACACTAACAAAAGGCTGATAAGACGAATTAGTAAATAAACGGGATCTTGTTTTCCTTTTTTGCTTGAATGCAAAATAAATTAAAAATAAGAATCGGAAAATACCTAATCCAATAGCAATATAAAAAATAGTTGTTAATATATGCTTAGAATATCCCGCTCCTGAAAAAACAGCTTTATTGTAAAGTAAATATTGCTTATCCTCAGAAGAAACGAGAGGCATAACTTCATCTCGTTCTTTACCCATTAAATCTGAAATTGTTACAAAACTATATCCATGCTTTTTAAGGTCTTTAATAATAATTGGCAGCGCCTCTACCGTATGGGTACGATTCCCTCCTGCATCATGGAGAAGAATAACATTTCCCTCCCCCTTATAAATGGGATTAACAGCACGCTTTACTAATTCATTTGTTGATGGCGTCGCCCAGTCCTCAGGATCAACTTTTTCTGCCACCATTGTATAGTTCATATTTTGTGCACGCAAAATAGGCAATATTTCATTTGATGAATCCGGGTCGGCATCTGCTTCATATGGTGGCCTAAATAAAACCGTAGAATGTCCAGTTATTTCCTGAATCAGGCGCTGAGTTGTATTCAGCTCTACTTTTGTTCGTAGTAAAGACGTATCAGCTACGTTAGGATGCTTGAAGGTATGATTGCCAATTTCATGCCCTTCATCGTACATTCTTTTAACAAGACTAGGATTTAGTTGGGCGTTTTCACCAAGTATAAAAAAGGCTGCTTTTATTTTATGCTCTTTTAATATATCTAGAATTTCCGGGGTGTATTTAGGATCTGGTCCATCATCAAATGTTAGTACTACTTGTTTTCCTTTTGGTTTTCCATAGCGATGCACTTGATATGCAGATGGTAGTGATTGATACACTTCATCTGTAAGATAACCTTCTTTTCCTACTTTAAAATCTCTCAATCCATTTTGTCTTTCATTTTCAATCTGTAAAATTTCGCCTTGTCCAGAATAATTTACTTCATCTAAACTAGCGATTTTATGTAATGCATCAGGATTTTTTTGTACTTCAATAGGATCTTTTAAAGCTTTCCATACAGTAGGATCTTCTGCTCCTAGTCTCCATAATGCAAACCCCTTTGCATTATTGTTCATTGCGATTTTGACTTGATTATAAAGAGTAACACCATCTAAGAACCAAGCAGTATGTTCTTTCGCTCCTTTTTTATATCGAAAATAAGGGTTTCCACTGATCTTATCCCATTGAATTTTTATATTTGAATCATGAGCCATTTTCATAACTTCTGAGAAAGTTAAAGGCTCCGCAGGTTTTTTACTCTTCACTTCCCAATCATATCCATAATTACCAAAAGCAACTATAAGTTTCTCGGAGGGAATGTTTAGATCATTGAGCGTATGTTCAAACCATTTATTTGAAGCAATTGGTCCTGGTGTCCCTGCTCCATAGTGCTCATCATACATCATTACAATCATACGATCTATTACTTTGGCTAATGCACCATAATCAAAGGCTTTATCATTAGCAGGGACATCTTGTGTTACGAGCAAATGATGTTTATGAAAGACCGTAGTAAGTTCTTTCATGAAATTTGTTAATTTATCTCTATCGCCTTCAGGTATTGACTCAAAGTCAATATTAATACCTGCAAATTGATTTTCTTCAATTCGCTTTACTAAATCATTAATAAACTTTGTCTGTACATTACCTGGAGCATTCAGTAACTTATGAATAAGTTTACTATCAGGACCAGAAGCTTCTTGAGTATAGTTAGTAAGCAAAGGCATAATTTTTACATGATTTTTTTTTGCTAACTTTACAATCTCAGGTTTAATCTCACTACTAATTGTTAAGTTTTCTTTTAAGTGATACCATTCTGGAACTAACATTGTTAATGAATCAATATTTTCTTTTAAAGAAGCAGTACTATTTTCATCCCAGTTTACATAAAAACCATAAACTTCTTTAGGTTGTTCGCCATTGTCTGTTGGATTTTCGGAATTTTCTTTATTGTTTATTTCGGTATTAGGAGATTTGAATTCTTCCTTCTTTAACTGCTGGTCGCTGAGTTTTTGATTAATAGGTACAAGTTTAGTATCTTGCTTTACAGAAGGATTCATATTTGGAATTTCTGGTGTTGAAAAAATACTTCGAAAGAAAAAATAAAATACAATACTTATGCTAACTATTGAGATACATAGAAACCAACTGAAAGCTATTTTTCTTCTTCCTTTAGGATCATAAAAAACGGGTTTTGAGTTATCTTTCTCTTGTTGAATTTTTTTCTCCATTATTTTTTTACATACTCCTTTTCTTTTTATTCTAAGTACAAACGCAAGCTATTTTAATAGATAGACCTTCTAGGGTTTTGGTGCGAAAATAGCTTAATAAGAATATAGAACAGTAATTTCCTGTTAACTTTGAGATCAAACGACTAATCCAAATATCTTATGAATGACTTCAACCTCATTTTGGGCAGATTTCACCCTTTGGTGAAGTTGCCCTTTTTTCATCATATGCATGGCTTCGATACCTCTCAAAATCAAGGTTGCTGTACGAAATGATTTCAATTCTAATTGCTTTCTTCACTATACATATTCGGAGGAAATAAAAATTTTATGGGGGTCAAAAAAATATTTTTTTATAAAAATAGATAAACAATTTTTTTCAAAAATAAAAAGCTGACAATTTCATCATTTTTTTCATATATTCATATGTAAAAATACTCACATTCATTTTATCTCGCTATTCGCGGGCTATCCCTTGCCCATACAACTATCATGCGATGGGTTCATCAATATGGTCCCGAATTAGATAAGCGAG
>NZ_PCNZ01000056.1 GCF_002975175.1 Bacillus sp. MYb209 | reverse complement strand
ATCCATGTGTGCACATGGTCTTTTTTACACTGTCTACCTAAAGGGGATAATACCAATTCGAGGCTCTTTTAATTTCAACAAATTCATGACAACTCTTCTCTTTTCCTCATCACATTCTAAAATACTGTACAATGAAAGTAGAACCTCACCTTAGATTTTTTCTCCATACATACTACTCTAAAAAAATTGCCACACTACCATTGCTAACTGTTTTTACTGGGGGTGCTTACTTATGAGCAATTGGTACAGTAAGACGAAAGATCAAACATTAATCGACCTAGAAACAAATGAACAACACGGTTTAACAGATGAAATCGTAAATGAACGTTTAAAGCAATATGGTTCTAATGAATTAGCTACCAAACAAAAACGTACTTTATGGCAGCGCGTTTTCGCCCAAATTAATGACATCCTCGTATATGTCCTTATTATCGCTGCCCTTATTTCCGCCTTTGTAGGTGAATGGGCCGATGCAAGTATTATCGCGCTCGTTGTAGTTTTAAATGCTGTTATCGGTGTAATCCAAGAATCGAAAGCAGAACAGGCTTTAGAAGCATTGAAAAAGATGGCAACACCTAAAGCTATCGTAAAGCGAGATGGTGAACTAAAAGAGATTCCATCTGAGCACGTCGTTCCAGGTGATATCGTTATGCTTGATGCGGGGCGGTATATCCCCTGCGATTTACGACTTATCGAAACTGCGAATTTAAAAATTGAAGAATCTGCTCTAACTGGTGAATCTGTCCCTGTCGATAAAGATGCAGTCTACCACCCTTCCATGCAAAGTGATGAGCAAGTACCATTAGGCGATCAAAAAAACATGGCCTTTATGTCGACGTTAGTAACATACGGACGTGGCGTCGGTGTGGCTGTTGAAACTGGGATGAACTCACAAATTGGCAAGATCGCTACCCTTTTACATGAAGCAGACGATGATATGACACCACTTCAAAAAAGCTTAGCACAAGTAGGAAAATATTTAGGTTTTGTCGCTGTAGCTATTTGCGCCATTATGTTTCTCATCGGTTTTTTACAAGGACGCGATACTTTAGAAATGTTTATGACTGCAATTAGTTTAGCTGTTGCAGCCATTCCAGAAGGCTTACCAGCTATCGTTTCCATCGTTCTTGCAATTGGTGTTCAGCGTATGATTAAACAAAACGTTATCATTCGTAAACTACCAGCTGTTGAAGCTCTCGGTTCTGTCACAATTATTTGTTCAGATAAAACAGGTACATTAACTCAAAATAAAATGACCGTTACTCACTTTTATAGTGATCGCACATACGACCAGCTAGAAAATTTGAATGTAAATAATGATGTACACCGTCTATTATTAGAAAATATGGTTTTATGCAACGATGCTTCTTACGGTGCCGACTCACAAACAGGGGATCCTACAGAAATTGCCCTTCTTGTTGCCGGAAGCTCTTTTAACATTCAAAAAGATCATTTAGAAAATAAACATGAACGTGTTAACGAATTGCCTTTCGAGTCTGATCGTAAAATGATGTCAACTGTACATATGTACGATGAAAGCTACTATAGCATGACGAAAGGTGCCATTGATAAACTTTTACCTCACTGTACCCATATCTTTATAAATAATAAACTTGAGGTCTTAACAGATTCTGATAAAAACCAAATATTAGAAGCTGCTCAATCAATGTCGCAAGAAGCCTTAAGAGTACTTTCATTCGCATATAAACGATACGATTTAAACGATATGGATATAAATCATCTCGAAGAAAATCTCATCTTTATCGGTCTTGTCGGTATGATTGATCCACCACGCATAGAAGTAAAAGATTCAATTACAGAATGTAAAAAAGCTGGTATTCGCACAGTTATGATTACTGGTGATCATAAGGATACCGCCTTTGCAATTGCCAAAGAACTTGGTATCGCCGAAGAAAAATCTGAAATTATGATTGGAACTGAATTAGATAACATTTCAGATACAGAACTAGCAAGTAAAATCAATCACTTAAATGTATTCGCTAGGGTCTCTCCAGAACATAAAGTGAAGATTGTAAAAGCATTACGTACTAAAGGAAATATCGTTTCGATGACTGGTGACGGTGTAAATGATGCTCCATCTTTAAAACAAGCAGATGTTGGAGTAGCAATGGGAATTACAGGAACAGATGTCGCAAAAGGGGCAGCAGATGTAGTTTTAACAGATGATAACTTCTCATCTATTGTGAAAGCTGTTGAAGAAGGAAGAAATATTTATCGTAATATTAAAAAGTCCATTCTCTTCCTACTCTCTTGTAACTTCGGCGAAATTATCGCTTTATTTTTAGCCATTTTACTTGGCTGGGCGACGCCTTTACGTCCTATTCACATTTTGTGGGTAAATTTAATTACAGATACACTGCCTGCATTATCACTCGGTGTTGATCCTGAAGATCCAGATGTGATGAAGGAAAAACCACGACATGCGAAAGAAAGCTTATTTAGCGGCAGCGTTCCTTTTCTTATTTTCAATGGGGTTGTAATTGGACTTCTTACTTTAACAGCCTTTATCGCTGGGGCAAAGCTCTATACAGGAGATACAAATTTATTTCCTCTCTTCCCAGATCAAATTGATGAAGATGCTCTATTACACGCTCAAACGATGGCATTTGTCGTTCTTAGTTTTTCTCAACTCGTTCATTCATTTAACTTACGTTCAAGAACGAAATCAATTTTTTCAATTGGGATATTTACAAATAAATATTTAGTCTTCTCACTTCTAATCGGTGTTCTTATGCAAGTGTGTATCATCTCCATCCCACCTCTTGCCAATATATTTGGTGTGCATGCATTAACAATGCGAGATTGGGGATTTGTTCTCTTGTTAAGTATCATTCCGCTTGTTGTGAATGAAATTATTAAATTATTTAAGAGAAAATAAAAAGCAATGAGGAATATTCCTCATTGCCTTTTCATTTATCCCGCTATTTGCCGTGCAGTAAGACTCCCACCTCAAAATTCGGCGGGAGCCCCGCTGCCCGTAAACGCCCGATTGGTGAGGGCTAATAATCAGTGGGGGATGAACAACACCCCCACTGATTATAGTTTCACTTTATCCTTGTAATTCTTTTTTGATGTTCTCTGTTAATGTAGCCATACGCTTACGACTTTCTTCACGCTCACGTTTATTTTGCTCTTCAATTTGTTGTGTTTCTTGCATACCTCTTGAAATAATGTTCCAAGTTTCCTCCAGTGTTTCCATCTTAATACTAGAAGAACCTGATATCCTCGCTACTTCCACACTTTGAGTTGCAATATTTTGTGCATTTTTCTTAAGTAATTCATTTGTACGGCGATCAAGCTCAGCCATAGAGTCTGCAACAAGCTTTTGACGTTTCGCATTTACCGCTTGAATGATACCATTTTTAAAGATAGGAATCGTTGTAATAAATGCTGTATTGATTTTACCGATTAATTTATTGTTACCGCGTTGAATCATACGAATTTGTGGCGCTGTTAATAGAGCAACTATACGTGCTTTTTCTAAATCATCAATACGTTGTTCTAAAATTTCAACAGAGTTTTTAAGCGATTCTAATTCAATACCTGCTAACTGATCATTATTACGTATGCGCTCTTCGTACATCGGAACTAACTCTGTATTTAAACGCTCTAATAACATTTCCCCTGCTACTACGTATTTTTCTAAGTCTAAATAATACTTTAAGTTTTGCTCATATAAACCATCTAACGTACCAATTGATTTTTTCATTTCATCTTGATACTTCGTAATTTCTACGTATACTTTATCCATTTCGCGACCCATCGTCTGATACTTACTAAAGATTTGTTCAATCATTTTATCTGCTTTTTTGAACATACGTGAGAAGAACCCACTTTTCTCTTCCGCAAAGTCTTTACTATCAAATCTGTCCATAATTTTACCCAGCTGTTTTAATAATTCACCAGAGTCTTCTACTTTCGATAAAGACATTGTATGTAAAATTTGATCAGCGAAACGTGAAATCTCCATAGAAGGCTCTTTTCCAAGCTCGATTAATTCTAATTGGTCTTTAATGTCTACTGCATTATAAATACGTTGTACTTCAGCATCTTGTCTAAGTTGCAAGCGAACATCTTGTGCGGTTTGCTCATTCAATTCTGTTTTCGAATCTAGTACGACTGGGTTATTCATATGGTATTCTCCCTTTCCTTATAAAAATGGACGAAATAGTCCTTTTATTGTTTGTGATAAATTTTTATAGGCTGATGAACCATGAAATTCAAGATCGAAATTAACTTCTTCAAGCCAATGTGAATCAAATGCTCCTGATTCAATATACGGTTCAATATCGTTTCTCCCCGTCGGATTAAAGTGGAATACATCTACTCCAATTTGATTTAAAAATAGTAATAACACAGCATCAGAACGACTTAATTCTCCGCTCTTCTCATTATTAAATATAACAATTTTCGGTACTTCTTGCGAATAATCAAATTTCTCAAGCTGCTCTAAAATGTTCGGTGGTATTTGAGAGAGTTGTGCGAAAACATACAGTGCTACATCCTGTTTCGTCTCTTTCGCAATTGGTTTACACATTTCACTTTCACACGTATGGATGATTGCTTCTGCAATACCATGTTGTAATCCTTCTGGTAAACGCTTATGTGGCCACCAATGGCTGTTCATAATTAAATCCGGATGTAACTTCCCCCCGCGGTCCAATGCATCTCGATAATGATATTGGAAATTCGCTTTTTGTTCTTTCGTAAACGGGAATGTATTAATCAAGAAACTGTTATCAAATGATGTAACAGCCTTTAATCGCTGAAAATATTCTTTATCATTCTTTGAAACACCTGATATTTTTGCAAATAAAGAAGGAATATAAATATGCTTATTTTCAACAAAGAATGTTGGACGTACAAATGCCTTTTCTTTCGTAATTAAAAAGAGTTCATCGTACGTCGTTTTGAGCGTACGGGCTACAGGTGTATACGAACGGAATTGCCACGGTTTGTATAATAATGAATTATCGTGGTGAAGTACTTGCTCGATTTCTTTTGAAGCTTGATAAGCTACTGTTGCAACGCGTTCACGACGCCGATCAGGAAATGGTTCCAATGAAATACGGCCCGAATGAGATACGACAAAGGTCTTTCCTTCCTCATCTACACTCTCAAATCCATCTTTTCCTTCTGGGTGATAATAAAGCACATCGCAGCCGAGCATAATAAGAAAGTATAAGAAATATATACGACTCTCCGTCGCATCACCGTACCAAACGATACGCGGCATTTGTTTCTTATAATTAATCGTCGAGAACCACTTCGCTACGTAATTTTCACTTAATTTAATCATATCGATTAAGAAACGCCGGAATCCTTCTGTTTTTAAAGATTGATTATGTTGTTTCTCATACAATTTCAATACAGAAATAAACGTCGTATGTATATAATGCTGTAAATCAGGATTGTCTACTTGCGGTAATAGTTGTTTTCCAGACAAATGTGCTACAAGCCTATTTACTGTAAGTCCATTCGGTGCTTCTTGATGTAATGCAAAAACTTCTTGAATATGGCGCAGTTTTTCGGGATCAATCACCTTATTTAAATTTTGTTCATGCAAAACCTCGATCCCTTTTGCTTCACTATAATCAAATAGCCCATTGAAATATTCATCTACATCATTAGGAACACCAAGAATGCGACTTGCTATATAACTAAATTTCATCTCATTCTCTGTCAGTTCATATTGTGGGCGTTTTTCTAAAAGCGCTTCAAATTGCTTTAAATCTGATTCATCTTTTAATGCACATGGTTGAAGTGTAAAACGTGAAAACACAACAGTTCACCTCCAAAAACATTTACGTTTTTTCTAAAGTCTCTCTTCTATTATAAACTATTTTTAGTTATAAAAAATGGGCGCTCGCATAACGAGCAAACCCATTTCAATTATTTATGTTCATTTTTAGTAGCTGCAACTTCTTCTCGTGCTTGTCCACTATTCTTCATGTAGTGAATTATAAATGTTACTCCAAACGCTACAACTAAAACAATAAAGAACACTGTATGACTTACTTCAATATGAATGACAGACAATAGCATTTTTGCTGCAATAATTAAAATTAAAATATATGCTGTCGTCTCCAATTCTGGAATACGCTCTAACAATTTTAAGAATACGCCAGCGATACCGCGCATCATTAAAATACCGAGCATTCCACCTAATAGTAAAATCCAAACTTCATTCGATACACCAAATGCAGCAAGTACACTATCTACAGAGAATGCGATATCCATTAATTCAACCATCGCAACCGTTCCCCAGAAAACACCGAACATCCTGAAGAGAATACTATTTTGGTTCATACCATGGGCTTCCTCTTCTTCTGAAGTGCCTTTTCTTTTATCAATGAAATATTTAATTGACAGCCAAGCTAAGTAAAGCGCACCTAACACTTTTACCCATGCCAATTTAATTAAGAACATTCCGATTCCAATTGCAATAAAACGGAATACATAAGCTCCAATAAGTCCATAGAATAATGCTTTTTTTCGTTTTTCTTCTGGAAGATGTTTTACCATTACCGCTAACACAAGTGCATTGTCAGCAGATAATAACCCTTCAAGTACAACAAGTGTACCTATTAACCCCCAAGATACTGGATCTTGTAACACTTTAATCCACATGTCCAAGTCGAAAAACTGAGCATACGTATCAAGGATTCCTTGCAAAATACTCATCTTACCTTTATCCCCTATTCTTTGCTAGATTTATAGAAAGGTCAAAAAAAGGAAACGAATGCCGTTTCCCTTCTTATGCATCCAAGCCATACGCTCTTACAAGCGCACCTAATCCACCTTGGAATCCGCTTCCTACTGCACTAAACTTCCACTGTCCATTATGACGATATAATTCACAAAAGACAACTGCTGTTTCAATGGAGAAATCTTCCCCTAAATCAAAACGAAGAACTTCTTCGTTTGTTTCTTCATTTGCTAAACGAACGAATGCATTTGCAACCTGTCCAAAGTTTTGATTACGGCCTTCTCCATCATAAATTGTAACTGTAATAGCAATTTTATGAACATCTGCTGGAACCTTTTTCAAATCGACAACAAGTTGCTCATCATCACCATCACCTGCACCTGTACGGTTATCTCCTGTATGTAAAACTGATTCACAAGGAGACTGTAAATTATTATAGAAAATAAAATTAGTTTCCTTCGTACATTTCCCGTTCACATCTAATAAAAAGGCAGATGCATCCAAATCGAAATCAGATCCACCATCATAAGATTTAATATCCCATCCAAGACCAATTACTGCTCTTGATAAACCTGGGCTTGTTTTAGCTAAATCAATTTTCTGTCCTTTTTGTAATTGAATAACCATATATATTCACCTCTACATTTTAATTTCAAAAAATATATCCATCAGTAAATATACGTTTCACTGATGGATATATAAAGCTATTACTCTACATCTAAACCAAAGTTATTACATAGAGAACCTAATCCACCTTGGAATCCACTTCCGATTGCATTGAATTTCCATTCACCTGCGTGACGGTATAATTCGCTTACTACTACAGCCGTTTCAATAGAGAAATCTTCTCCTAAATCGTAACGAATTAATTCTGCATTCTTTTCTTCATCCAGAATGCGTACGAAAGAGTTAGAAACTTGTCCGAAGTTTTGGCTACGGCCTTCTCCATCATATATTGTGATTGTGAAGCAAATACGTTCGATATGTGCAGGAACATTTTTTAAGTCTATTTTAATTGTTTCATCGTCGCCTTCACCGTCACCTGTACGGTTATCTCCTAAATGCTCTACAGCACCATTCGCACCTTTTGGATTATTATAGAAGACGAAATCCTCTGCTCCTGAAACTTTACCGTTAGCACCTACTAAGAAGATACTAACATCTAAATCGAAATCGTTTTGTCCGTCATAACGATTCGTATCCCAACCAAGTCCTACAAGAACTTTCGAAAGACCTGGATTTGCTTTTGTTAAGTCTACCTTTTGTCCTTTTTTCAATGAAATTGATGCCATATACGATTCCTCCTTGGTTTATTTTATTGGTAACGTGATACAATCTCACTTAAGTTTTTATCTTGTGTTCCTTCTCCAACTGCTGAAAACTTCCATTCGTTTCCGTCTCGATACATTTCCCCTGCAATTAAAGTCATTTTGCCAGCGTAATTATCTGACAAATTATAACGTGCTAATTCTTCACCTGTTTGTGGGTTTTGAATACGAATATATGCATTGCGAATCATCCCAAAATCTTGACGACGATTTACACAGTCATAAATATTTACAACGAATACTAAACGATTAATACGGCTCGGAACTTTATGTAATTCTACGAAAATTGTTTCGTCGTCACCAGCGCCTTCACCTGTTAAATTATCTCCTGAATGAATGATACTACCACAAGTAGAAAGTTTGTTGCCGAAGTAAACTAGATCATTTTTGTTTAAAAAACGATCCCCTTCTAACATAACAACAGATGCATCACAATCTACACTTGGTTTACTTCCAAATAAAGAAGACAGAAACCCACCTGATTGCCCAATTGGATCCCAGCCTAAGCCAACCTGCAGTTTCGCTACTCTCGGTTGTCCTTTCGTTAAATCAATCTTTTGTCCTTTTTCTAAAATAATAGGCATGAAGTTTCTTCCTTTCTACAAAGCATTTTCCAAATCGGAAAACATTGTATTCTCCTCTTATATTGTAGCATTATTTATCTAATGAGAAAAAGGATAAATTCTCAATTATATGAAAACAGATACTATATTTATTTATAATGATGTAATAAGTGGTAAATAGAACCAATCATTCCTGCACAATTGCCGCTTTGCGCAAGTTTAATCTCACAATTACTATAAATCTCTTGATTTAAGTATGTTCCTATCCCTTCCTTCACTTCATTTAAGAAATCATCTCCTCTTTCAGTAATTCCCCCACCAATAATAATCATTTTCGGATTAAAAATATAAGCAAGGTTACTAATTCCAATCGCCAAATGTTTAAAGAAAATCTTCACGGCTTGAGTAACACCGCTATCACCCTTATCATATAATTCAAAAATTGTTTTACCATCCCACTCCTCTTCACCTTTATATTTTCGTACAAGATGCATTAATCCCGAAATTGAGGCAACCTCCTCAAAAGTTTTCCCTTCTATTAACATATTCCCCCATTCCCCAGTGCCAAACGAATGTCCACGGTATAACTCCCCATTTATAACAATTGCTCCACCAATGCCCGTTCCAAGCGTGAGCATAATAAAATCGCTTTCTCCCCTCCCAGTACCTTTCCATTTCTCGCCTAAGGCTGCACAATTAACATCATTTTCAATAGATACAGGAACTTTTAATACTTCTTGTAATCTCTCAACAATAGAAATATTAGCATAATGCGGAATGTGATCCACACCTCCTGTTATAACTCCTTTATCAATATCAACAATTCCCGCTGTACTAATACCAATTCCGGAAATAGTATGTTCAGTCATTAACTTTTTTGATGAATATATAAGCTTTTGAACAATTTGTTCCCCGCCCAAGTAAATTTCTGTTGGGACCTTTTTATGCATTAGTACTATCCCTATTTCTGAAACAATTCCATATTTAATTTGCGTACCACCAATATCAAATGCAATATATTCTTTCATCCGTTGCCACTTCCTCTACTGTTATGAGTGTAAATTCTCCATCACTCTACTATTTGTAGGGAATTTACATTAACTCTTTTCTCCCTTTAGAAATACACCACCTTTTTCTATATATAGTTTTTTTTTGCATAAAACTCTTTTTCCTATGAAATATTACAAAGGGATGTATTTTAGATGGAACAATAATTTTTTCTTCAGGAGGAAAACAATGACAAAGATCTTCATTTTAGCATCAACACTTTCTTTATCTTTTTTTAGCGGCTTAAATATTGGTAATGCTGCCACTGAAAACTTCCATCCAATAACAAACGCTATTGTGCAAAATAACGATAATTTAGCAGAAGGTAATTCAAAAGATAATAATAAACCTCCAGGAAACAATGGTTCTCAGGACGATAGTGGTTCTGACGGCAACGGCTCTGGCGGCAACGGTTCTGGGGGCAGTGGTTCTGACGGCAGTGGTTCTGGTGGCAACGGCTCTGGTGGCAACGGTTCTGGGGGCAGTGGTTCTGGCGGCAGTGGTTCTGACGGCAACGGCTCTGGCGGCAACGGTTCTGGGGGCAGTGGTTCTGACGGCAGTGGT
>NZ_PCNZ01000055.1 GCF_002975175.1 Bacillus sp. MYb209 | reverse complement strand
TTTCAAACCAAAAATAATTCGCCCTTACGTTGAGTATATGTATTCAACGTAAGGGCCCTTTTAAATTCATATTTTAATTTTCTTCGTTAAGATAACGTATATATCTCGTCTGAACCCCTTATTCCCCCTTTTCGAGGGGATGGGCAAAAACACCCTTCATTGATTCCGCGTACTCTTCCATGCTGCTACCCATTTGTTTCGCGGTCTTTTCCTATTGAGTTTTGAGAATCCCTTAACGTATAAAAAGGTTAAAATGTGCGTGCTACCCCTATATTCTTTAGAAGCATATAGATTTAAGGCTTTTTCAATGTATTTTTCTTTTACCTTCGGGCGACCACCTTTTCTTCCCCTGGCTCTAGCACTTTCCATTCCTTCTTTCGTCCGTTGGACGATTAAATCTCGTTCAAACTGACTAAATGCTTGAAAGACAGTTAACATGAGTTTTCCCTGTGGTGTATGTGTATCAAAATTTTCTTTTAAACTGATGAGCTTTACACCTTTTTGTTCAAAATACTCTACGAGTTCAATTAAATCCCATGTTACTATTGCGGTATTTACTTTCTTAGCGCAACAGCTGGCTCAGTATGAATAAGCTTATGGCTTGCTATTATGCTGATTATGATGACAATAATTGCTGTCGCAAGAATAGAGAGAAACATTTGAAGTATCGTGATGACTAGATTTAAATCAAAAGCAATACTTACTACATAGATGCAACCAATTAGGACAGCATTAAAAACAGACGCCAAGCCCGACAACAATATATTCTCACAAATAATCATTCTTCGTATTGTACCTTTACTAAAACCTAGTGCAGATAACAGTCCTAATTCCCTATATCTCGAATTTTGTAATTTAACAAGCAGAATAACACTGATAAAGAGACCAATTGCTAAAATCAAAATAGATACTACTAGGAACAGACGGCTAAGGCTGTTAAAGGTATTTTGTAAGGCTGCAATTTCGCTTGAAACATTTTTACTGTCTATATCTTTTGCCTTCAGCATTTCACTCACAGAAACAATATCATCAAAACTTGTCACATCATAACTAATTGAATAACATTTTTTATCCTTAATATTCTTATAAAACTTCTGTTCAACATCACTGCTTACAATGAAATCATCATAGCCAGCATTAAAGATACCGCTTATCTTCAACTTGTACTCTTTTCCTTCATACTTTAATGTGAGTTTTTGACCAATTAAACCTTTGAAATTATTATTGAATTTTTTCGCAAGGCTTGGCGTAAGGGATATTTCATTAGCTCCTCTTTTTGGCATAGTGCCATAAGACATGCTTTCGGTAGCCTTTGGCGTTGGATATTTCTCAATCATTGTTTTAGATTTATCTTCTATGCTTAAAGACACATTATCAATTTTGTATTGATAATAAACATTTTCGATACGCTGATCAGATTTTAACAGTTGAAAAACTGTTCCGTCATCTTCCCCTTTGATGTAGCCATTGTTAAAGGCGGTGTTTTTTTCTTTGAAATCAGCAATAGACTGTTCCAGAATATTCCCTGAAGATAAGGACAACATAAAGGCAAGAATGCCGATAGAAATGGCTAAACTGACCAACATGTATCGCATGAAATGTACTTTGAAATTTTTAAGTCCTCTTTTAAAAGCAGAAACTCTTGCAGTCGGATTAAATGTAACCTTATGCTCGCTTTTTTCAGTGCCTTTAACCACTTTATTATCAGCAACAATTCTACCATTTTCGATAGACATTACCTCATCAGCGAAGTCACAGATTTTTTGATCGTGTGTGATGACTATGACTAAACAGTCTTTTGATATTTCTTTCAAAATTTTCATTATTTCCGTTGAATTGCTACGGTCTAACGCTCCAGTTGGTTCATCTGCCAAGATAATTGATGGATTGTTAATTAACGCTCTTGCGATGGCAACTCTTTGCTTTTGACCACCTGAAAGATTTTCTATATTTTCATTTGCCTTTGATGACAATCCAAGTTGATCTAAAAGCTTCTCAGCATTATTGATGTATTCTGCTTTCCCCACAGGATGTAACTCTGAGGAAAGCAAGATGTTTTCAAGCACGGTATGTCCACTTAAAAGATGATAGTTTTGAAAAACAAAGCCGATATTGTCTCTTCGATATGCACAAAGCTCATCTACTTTCATTCTACTAATTGATGTATCACCTACGGATATTTCACCGTCATAGGTGCTGTCAAAGCCAGCAAGTATATTAAGAAGCGTACTTTTACCACTGCCTGAAGCACCTACAAGGCATATGAGTCCTTTGCTTGGAAAATCAAAACTCATATTGTCAAAAATAAGTGTTTCATCATACTTTTTTGTAAGATTTTTTATATGTATCATTATCGATCACCAGTCCTAAGCGCTTTGGATACATTGACTTTAACAAAAGTAGCGATAGTTACTCCAAATGCCACAACTGCAACTCCCACTAACAAAAGTACACCTGTGAACAGCATTTTTGCATTTAAAATATCAACACTAAACTGGGCTTTTGTTACCAAATTGATAAGTGGAGAGGTAACAAGCAAGAAAAGAATTGCCGTAGCCATTGTAATGACTGTTTCACTGAAAATGAGTAAGCTTAAATGCTTGTTATTATAACCGCTGATCTTATAAATGGCATATTCTCTTTTTCTCATAATGCCTGTAATAAGAAAGATTGCCATTACCATCACACCTGATAAAAGAGTAATACTAAGGCTTGCAGATTCAGTCTGTCCGGTCGTTTGTGCATTAAGTCTTACAATGTCCTCAACTCGTTCAAAATCGCCAATAGGAACGATACCTTTTGAATTTAACTCATCTTTAATAGAAATCATATCTGCTGGAGTTTTTGCACGAATGATAAAATCCATCTGTTCCGAACGGATTTCCGCTTGTTTTCTCATTTCACCGAGTGCAGTTTTACTAAAAAAGAAAGCATCATCAATGTATTGTTCCATCGTCTGTCCTTTATATTCACTTACTAAATTTGCATCAATTACACCAACGATCTTTGCCTTTATTGAAACGTCTTTTAATAAAGGTTCACCACTTTCCAGATTATACATGGAACTATTGAAGGTCATCTCTTTTCCAATTGCTTGTTTATTATCGATACCTAATTTTTTCACAAAGCTTTCAGGAACAACAACCTCATTACTGTTTCCCATAGGCATTTTACCCGATAAAAGTTTGTTAATGTGAGGTACGGCACCAGTACTTTCAACTTTGTATTCTTCTCCACCAACATTGATGTTTATATTCTTAATATTATCTGGTATAAGCACTCCAAATTCTACTCGCTTATCATTTACAAGTTGTTCATATAATCCACCTATGTTCTGTGTTACATCTGCTTTTGGTCCCTCATCTTTATTTCCGTCTGTACCGCTTGCACTTGTAAAACTACCAACTACGGAAATGTTCAATATTCCTTCATTATAAGTATCCAATAATTTATCAAACTCTGCCTGACTGCTGTTGTTAATTACACCATTCACTGTTGTAAGCAATAGGATCGCCGCAACCATAAGAGAGAGAGTTGCTACCGCAAAACGCCCAAATTTACTTTTTATATTAGATTTTGCAAGTGACAAAGAATTTTCCAGCGATAACTTAGGACGATTTTTCATTGTAAGTGTAGGCGTTTTTGTAAATGGAATTTCTGACTTTGAAATAAGCTTGCCCTTATCCAGTTCAAATATATGATCCTCTTCAGAAATTAAAGATGTATCATGGGTTACAACAATAACTGTTCGATTTTTAGAAATAGCTCTTAAAATATCCATTGTTATTTTTGCGTTTTTTCCGTCTAAAGCACTTGTGGGTTCGTCAGCAATAATGACTTTTGGATTTTTCATAAGTTCTCGTGCAATGGCAACACGCTGTTTTTGACCACCTGAAAGTTTTTTCACCTTTGTGTGTGCTAAGTTAAAGATCTTTAGATCTTTAAGGATTTTTTCAGCATTTTCTATATTTTTTTCACCTTTTAGATACTCTGACAACAGTACATTGTCTAAAACCGTAGCATCCTCAATTAAGTTAAAATCCTGCCATACAAAGCCAAATATGTTATTGTAAAAATAACTTTTTTCATTGGCAGATAAATCTTTGATATTTTTACCGCAATACAGTACCTCTCCATCAAAGTCTTGTTCCATACCACTCATGATTTTAAGAAGTGTGGTTTTACCACTGCCCGAAGAACCAACAATAAAGTTCAGTCCTTTGTTGATATTCATTGAGACGTTGTATAAAGCGAATTCACTTTTATACTGCTTCGATACATTTTTTATTTCAAACATTAACTTTATCCTCCATCAATTTATTTCTTCACAAGTGATAAAACTTCTTGATACTATTTTAATTAACTGTACAACGAAACTTCCCACTTGATTGGATAGTGTCATTTTACAGCAACCGATGTTAAATCCCTGTTAAGAAAATGCAAATATGCACAAAAAAATACAGAGCTTTAAAATATGAGGGTCATCCTCTATTCAAAGCTCTGTATTTACATTTTGCTTGATTTCATTTTATTTAGCGTTACCGTAAAGCAAGTACCACCTGTTTCGTTGTCACTTACAGTAATAGTGCCTTTATGCTTTTTAACGATGGTTTCTACAATCGAAAGCCCCAATCCTGCTCCGCCCATTTCACGGGAACGAGATTTATCAACACGATAAAATGGTTCAAAAATATTTTTCTTATCGATTTCAGAAATGCCTATACCTGTATCCTTTACAGTGATTAAAATCTTTTCAGCAGATCTACCAGATACTCCAATAGTGACGCTTCCACCATTCACATTATATTTTATACCGTTTTCAACAAGGTTATAAAACGCACGGTAAAGTAAATCTATATTCCCATGAATAACGCTGTTATCACCATTCAAAGACAATTGGACATTCTTTTCTTTAGCAATACCAGAAAGCTCGAAGATAATATCTTCAAATAAGTCTTCCGTAGTAATATTATTCTGTTGGATTATTTCATCCATATTGCTCATATCTAAAAGATTACCTACCAAACCTCTTAATCTGCTTGTCTGTTTTTCAATAACCGTAATAAGTGTGTGATACTCCGCCCTTGTGTGTACATTTTTCTTTTTAAACACATCCACCTTTGTTTGCAAAACCGTAAGGGGAGTTCTAAGCTCATGTGCTGCACTTGCTGAAAACCGTTGTTGCATTTCAAAAGCAGCGTTTAGCTGATCAGTCATAGTATTAAAGGACCCTGTAAGTTCCGCTATTTCATCTTTAGTAGGTGGTACGTCCAATGCCCTGGAAAGATTATGGGCATTGATGCTTTTGACTTGTTCGTTTAGATGCTTAAGTGGTTTTAAAGCCTTTCCAGATAAATAATATGTTAAACCTCCACCAGCCAAAATGATAATCATTGCATATAGGATACTTTCCATACGGAAATTTACTTTTGCGTAATTTACATCTTGGTTCATATCCAATGGTGGGTATCTGTTGATTCCTTCTGCACCAACGCTTCCCTCCTCAACAATAGTTTCTTCCTCGCCAATGGGTTTAGCAGGTGTCGTTTGAGTAGCCTCAATGGTTTCTGCCATTATGTTGGCAGAAAAATTGAGAATAAATGTAAGTCCAATACAGCATACTGCCAAAAGTACAGAAATAATTAAAGTGAGTCGCCAACGGAGCGATAGTTTTTTAATCATCATTTTTATCACCTTTTTGAGTAATAAAATACCCTTGGCCAATTCTTGTTTCAATCGGATCATAATTTAGAATTGCTTTCAACTTTTTCCTTAATGTTGCAATGTGGACACGAATAGCACCGCTAAAGCTATCTGCATTTTGATCCCAAATATGTTCAATCATTTCTTCTTGGCTTATGACTCTGTCTTTATTGAGTAAAAAATACTCAAGTAAAGCAAATTCTTTTTTTGTAAGGGAAAGTTTCTCATTACATACAAAAGCAATGCGCTTTGATAAATCTATGTTGATATCTCCACAGGAAACAAAACTGCTTTCCTGGATAAATCTCCTCCTTAACAATCCTCGAATTCTCGCTTCCAATTCTGCAAAATCAAAAGGTTTTGCAAGATAATCATTTGCTCCAAAGTCCAAACCTTTTACTTTATCGTTCACACTATTTCTTGCACTTAATATCAGTACCTTTAGTTCTGGCTTTTCATCTCTTATTTTTTCTAGGACCTCCAACCCATCCATTTTAGGTAGATTAAGATCCAGAACAACCAAATCATAATTTTCTATATATAAAAGTTCATACGCATCTTCGCCGTTATCACAGGTGTCCACCACATATCCATCTATTTCAAGCCCCTCTTTGATGGATTGCTGTAAATCAAGTTCATCTTCCACAATGAGAATTCTCATTTTTAAAATCACCTCGCTTTTTAGTATACGCAATCCAATGTTAAATCTTTGTTAAGATTCATGGCTTTACCTGCTCCTTTTTTATTAAAATACTAATTCCTTATAACTCTTACACTTCCTAATTTTCAATAGATTTTTATTTAACTTAATCCATTAACATTCTCTTTCGAATTATAAGAAAAAATCCTTCATACGAAATGAAACTAAGTCACCAGTCTTAATCTTATTAAAGCAAAGAAAGTAAGAAGAGAAAAATCTAATTATGTCCACGACATTCAATCTAAAATAGTTTTTAAATCGAACATTAAAATACATAGTAAGGGGTTTTGAGTGTTATTGCCGTTTCTGTTCCGTTACTACACAAACCCCAATACCTGCTGCTTTTCACTGTTGGATATTTGTGATTCCCATTCACTTTCTATTTTTCTAAACCATTTTCCTATTTTGCTTAGATAATATCTTTTTACTTCACCATAAGGAATCCAAATTTCACGTTCCTGTATTTGATTCATCACTTCATGAAGAATCTCATCATGTTCATACTTTCTAGGTTTTCTATGATATGTTTTTACAAACTGTGTATATTCTCTACGTAACCGATTAGAAATATGTTCTTTTTGTTTTTGCTTGAGATGTGAACATTTTTTATTTGTTTGAAGGATTTTTTCATTTACTTTTATGTGGTTTTTCATCGACACTCATCTCCTATTACTAGCAAAACGAATATATAACTATCGTATCACATTTAAATTGAAATACTGCTCTAGGTACATATTTCGCAAGAAATCTATCCAAAATAAACAATACAGTATCCATTTAGCGGATTACTTCAGCATAAGATTAAATGTAGACTATTGATTATGTATTTTGTTTTTTATTAAACATTACGGTACGTGAAATTTTATGTTCCCCTTGTTAAAAAAGCCCCCATAGATCTTACACCTATGAGAGCTACCTAAGGGTATTTAGACTTTCGACTTGATTCTATTGTAACAAGCTTTCACCAAATATCAAGAACATAACAATCCAAAACCAAATAATCAAACGAAATGCACTCTTGAAACTTCCCCACAGAGAAAATGTTTCCTCTTGCATTTTTATCATCCTTTCTTACTTGTCCTTTGGTTCTCCAAACCATTCATACATTGCCTGCCGGCTTATAATCCATTCCTTACGCTTCCCTTCCGGATGCAAAAAGTACTTCACTAAACCTTCTTGTAACATGCGCTCTAAATCATTTATTTGCTTCTCATTCATTAGAGAGGGGCTATATTTATTCTTAATTGTCTCACGAGGAATCCTCCAATAAAAAGCTGCTTCAGATGGTGTCATGTATTTATTAATTTCTTTCATGGGAATTCTCCTTTGTTTGTGCTTTTCCTTTTATGTTACAATAAATAAAGAAGGAAATGGACTAGATTTCCTTCTTCTTCAGTCACTCATTAACTAAGCCCTTTGTTTGCTGTTAAGCAAATGAAGGGTTTTTATTTTGCTTGCTTAAATTTACTATCTATGACAGCTAAACGGATCAACTTCAGCTTAATATCCTTACTAAGAGAAAGCCATTCAGATGTACCAATTTTCATATCCTTTTCCTCCCCATTCCCTTTTTATACTTCAAGAAAATTTACCCCTTAAAACATTTGTATTTTACACTAATTTAACAACTAGAGAATCCTCATCATATTCGTGAATGTGTAAATCATAGCGCATTTCTGTTGCATCTAGTACTTTGCAAAACCTCTGATAGTAAGCCGGATTACTTACTTCCATGCCAATTTCTCCATTCCTGAACAGATACTCTAAATCATCAATGATTTCTTTTACTGTATTCTCCAATATTCTCACTCCTTATCTTTATAAAATAACCTTGTAAGGTTATTTTATAACAAAACAATCAACCTTACAAGGTTATCCGTTTGTTTTTCAGATATTTTATAGAAAAATTCTTAATGACATCCTTAACTCACTTTAAACCACTTATTTTCGCTTACAACACACCCTTTGTTATTTAGGTCTTATGTCATTCACTTTTAAATAAACATTGGTTATATCGAAATCTGAGAAGCCGTTTTTTGATGAGAGTATGATTTTTTAAGTTAATTCCTAAAAATAACAAAAAGAGCTGGATTTTCATCACAGCTCATTTACTGATTGGTTCTGTATGTGTACATGTAGGATATTGAGAACAGCCAAAAAACTTATTTCCTGTTTTATTCGAATTTCGAACGACTAAATGATTTTTACATGTTGGGCATTTCCGTTCTTCAGGTTTTACTCCTTGATATACATCTTCAGCCGAATATTCGGGATTAATTTTATTAATCAATTTCTGAAGTTCTACACGATCTATTAGTTTTACATTACAAGCTTCCGCTAATTCTTTCGCCTGCCTTGTATATACACTGTTCGTTACAACCCATCCTTCATGTGCTTTGTAATAAGCTTGCGCTGCATATATCTCTTGTACGGCACTGATGCCCACTCTATTTTTCATCCCGTATCGTTTCGCCTGGATTACAATACGATTTTTCCCCCTTAATACCAGATCCGCTCCGAAATCATTTGACTGCTTTGTGACTGTTGGAGAATAACCCAACTCTCGAAAGAGAGCTTTTAGGTATACTTCGAATTGATGGCCGTCCATTTTGTCTATATAGCGAATACCGGACTTAGCCATTCGCTTTAATATTCTTCGCTCCTGGATCTTCCGGTACATAAATTTAAAAATACGAAAAAGAACATAAAGGATAAAACCATACATCAAAATCTGTAGTATGTTTGGCATAGATGGTATATTAGACACTTCTTTCCACCTCTTTGATTGGTTTCATTTTCTTTGGTTGTGCTGTTTCTTTTGGCTGTTGTTCATTCACTTGTTTCTTCCGGACATCGTTCCAATCTTTTTCATGCGTTGGGATATCCTCTTTAAGATCTACAAAGCATTTCATCGTCTGAATGAAGTCTTTCCCAGCCTTATCATTATCAACTGCCATAATGACCTCTTTAATATCGTGCCCTTCTTTTTTCGCATCCATTAAAGATTGAATCACCGTTTTTGACTTCAATCCATGCATAGAGACCAGGCGAGCGTTTTGTATTTTATTTTGCTTGATACTCCAATGTGATAACATGTCGATTGGATCTTCATAAAAATAGATCTTATCCGGCTTACCCACATCAACCGTAAAACCTGCATTGATTTTTTCATAATTCGGGACGATTTGTTTAAAGCTGCCTCTTTTATTCTCCATTTTTACAGTGCCTTGACGGTTCATTCCAATTACTTGCCCTTTGCCACCTTCTTCTCTCCATTTGAACACGACATTATTTTTCTTATCCTGGACGATAAGTTCCTTTTTAATCAGCCAGTTCACCAGGCGAGGATCTATTTTCCGCTCATCAATTAAGTATTGCTTGATTTCTGTTTGTTTCGGCACCTCTAAGTGTTTTGGATAACTAAAAGGCTGCTGCTCTTTTTTGCGTTCCTCTTCAGCTTTTGAACGATCAAACTCTTTGTAATCCCCTTTATTGATGTCTAATACAGCTTGCGGAAATGTCATTTCATAGTACATCATCGCAAAGCTAATCGCTCCATAGCCCTTTTCGCCACGACTATTCCAGGCGTATTGATTCCCTTTAACGATGAGACTGTCATGTTCCGTATGACGGTAATAGTTTCCCTCTTTCTTAAACGTTTCTCCCTTTGCTTCCAGATATGAAATCAAGTCAATATTTCTTGCTTTCATCGCATCCTCCGTACTGACATGTGCCATTACGGAATCCCCCCTTTACTCTATAAAATGAAATAAAAAAGAGGACTATTCCGTTTCCTAGTCCTCTTTTACATGCATTTAATTTTTATTTGCCGAATAAGAATTTTAATCGCTTCTCCTGTACGCTGTATGATAA
>NZ_PCNZ01000054.1 GCF_002975175.1 Bacillus sp. MYb209 | reverse complement strand
AAACTAGGTTGATTATCTGCAAAAGCTTTATTTGCAAGTTGTACTGCTCCTGGATAAGTACGATTAGCCACAGAATCAATAATCGAAATATCGACTGGTGAAGTTGTAAGTGATTTTTTCTCACGTTCAACTACTACAAATTTACCATTTGAATTTGTACTTTCTTTCGGAACAAAACTCTCTACTTTATCACCATTTACTGCTAAAACCTCTTGATTATTATACTTAAGATTTCCTATGCCAGTATCAATGTTAATAGCTTTTTTTGTTGCATCAGCTGAATTACTTGTTTTTGTTTCAGCGAAGGAAATAGAAGAATAATTAATAGTGCATAAGCCAATTGATAAACATGCTAATAATTTGATTCCTTTAACACTTTTTATAATTTCCAAAAAATTCAACCCCTTCCTTTTTTCGTATTAAGGTATGATAATTATTTATAAATAATTGCTAAATAGTGAACTTACATAAATGCTTTTAAAAGTTCTTGAACTAATGGAAGTGCTCCACCTACAAATTTTAAAATTGTCATTGCGATTGTCATATTATTTCCTCCTCTTTTGTTGTTGCTAAGATGTGATTTATCTTTATGCTCTCATTATAGTAAGTACTTATATATATATCAACACATTCTGATATGCAATATTGCATATAACATAAACTGGTTTTATTGCTATAATGGAAAAGGGAAATTCTACAGCATTTTTCGATATACTGAAAAGATAATGAGCATGAAAGTTCCAGTAGGTAAAAAGGGAAAAGAATGTTTATCATTCTTTTCCCTTTTTGTATTTTCATGCACCTCACATATCTATCGTAAGAGAGTACTTGTATACGATTATTTACTACATTCCTTTTCTTGGTTCTGTTGCAAAGTTTCCGAAGACATAAAGAGATGGAGAATATTGCGGACCAGTTTTATGAAACTATTAATAATTCATGTAATGCGTTATACGTCGAAAAAACGAAGTTTGGTTGAAGACTTCGCTTTTGTTTGTATATGGCATGAACAGTTTCTATACCTTTAATAGTACGTGAGGCATGGCGAAGACTTTGAAAGCCTAAGGAACGGGAAATTCGACGTTTCACATGTCGATGATCTTGCTCGATGATATTATTGAGGTACTTTATTGTACGATGAAAGGTATTTTTGTAAAGACATATCTCCTTATGCGGAAGCTAAAGAAGGAGATATGTCGTCAGAACCGTTGGTTCTCCAAAAGTTCGAGCTAGTCTTTTCATAAAAGCATATGCTGCTTGTTTGTCTCGTTTTTGACGAAGTTGAATATCAAGTGTTTGTCCCTCTTTATCGATTGCTCGATATAAATAACACCACTTTCCTTTAATTTTGATATAGGTTTCATCCAAAATTAATTCAATTGTATAATAAAGAAATTACACGAAGTGAATATAATCACTTATTAAACGCTTTATATGAGCCAACACCAAAAGCACCTGACTATAAGACTAAAGATAATATTTTGACTGTTTAACAATTTTAATAACTTTATCGTTTTCCGACAGAAGACTCCTTCCTCAAAAATGTGAAGGTGTGAAACACCAATTTTAGGTGGGAGATGAATGTCGGTAGGCGTAAGCCTACGTTTTTTAGTATACTGTAGGTATCCTACCAAAAAGTGAGGTGCAACCTATGTTAGTAAATAAAGCATATAAATTTCGTATCTACCCGAATAAGAAACAAGAAATGGTTAAATACAAAACGATCGGTTGCAGTCGCTTTGTATTTAACCATTTCCTTGCTCTTTGGAATGATACGTATAAAGAAGCTGGAAAAGGATTAACCTCTTGCTCTGCCAAGCTTACTCAATTAAAGAAGCAACAGGATACGATTTGGTTAAAAGAAGTAGATAGTATCGCTCTTCAATCCACATTAAAAAACCTCGCAGATGCTTTTTCACGTTTTTTCAAGAAACAGAATGATATGCCACAATTCAAGTCTAAAAAGAATACAGTTCAATCCTATACAACTAAGCAAACAAACGGAAACATTGGAATTGTAGAAAACACAATAAAATTACCGAAACTTGGCCTTGTTCGCTTTGCTAAAAGTCGTGAAGTAGAAGGGCGTATCTTGCATGCCACGATTCGTCGTAACCCAAGTGGTAAATACTTTGTATCTATCCTTGTTGAAACAAACGTACAAGGAATGCCTAAAACTAAATCCACTTGTGGAATGGATGTTGGATTAAAAGATTTTGCCATTCTTTCTGATGGCACAACATACAAGAACCCTAAATTCTTCCGTACATTAGAAGCAAAGTTAGCGAAAGCACAGCGTATCCTTTCCAGAAGAACAAAAGGTTCTTCGAACTGGAATAAACAACGTGTGAAAGTTGCACGAATCCATGAACATATTGCAAATACAAGAGCTGATTACTTACATAAACCCCTAAACGAAAATTTTATTATTTTACAGTTATTTATGAGAATTCAACTCATTTTTTTCGGGTTGGGGAACAACCCACTTCTTAAGTCGACGGGCATGTATGGTGAAGTCTATTATATAAATTGGTCAAAAACTGACCTTCCTCAGTTTCTTTAATTCAATACATATGTTTTTTGTAATGGTAATATATGTTATAAGTTTCACTTAGCCTAAGAACATCATAACATTCTAAATAGTATGGAGCGTGTATTATAATGAAAAAGATTTTATTATCGTTTATAACATTAGGAATGCTTATAGGATGTGAAAAATCTGATTCGTGTGATGAAGCAAGAGCAATCTACTCTGGAAATTGTAATTCTGCTAATACACTGACAAACGACAAAGCTGAATTACAATTAGATTCCAGATAGTTGCTTTAATATTTAATTTGTATTTTAACAGGTAACAGGAGGATGCAGCCATATAGCTGGGATAAAAATTCAACTTGATTATGATCTATTAAGTGGACAGTTCTTACATATTCATACAGGTCCGGGTAAACAACATGATCGCACTTACGGCTCTCAAGGTGAGTAGACAAGTGGTATGAAAAGTTTTTTTGCACCAAAACTAAAGAGCCGCTTCTGAATAGATACAGGAGCGGTTTTTTGAATGTAGTTGCTGGATTCATTGAATTTCATACATTATAATAATATCTTTCGGATTTCTTCTGTACTTAGACCTGTGAATTTCGCAATGTCTGCTAACGGCATACCATTCTTATGCATACCACGAATTAATTGCGTTTTGCCTTTTTCCATACCCTCTTGTTCTGCATGTGCAAGCTTCGCTTGTTCATCAAGTAAAAGCTTTTCACGAGCTTCATATGCAAGTCGGAAAGAAGAATCATGACTCATATTTTCCCATTTATCCATCGCTTTTTGTAAGATTGGATCTTGATTCATAGCAATCTCCTCCAGTGTTTGAGTTAAATGTTCATCTTCATGTGCTGGTAATAATAACATCCAACGAGCAAATGCATTTTCCCATGGGTTCACTTTTTCTTCGCGCCACTGTTTAACTAGCTTTGGGATCTCTATAAAATGGATTTCCATATCATCACTTAATACTTGATGCGTCCTTGTATTCCAGAGTTTTCCTGTTGTATGAAATGCTTCTTCATTAGAAAACAACTTGAAATCTAATAGGTTGATGGTAATTGTTTTTCGAAGCGAACGATACGGCATGCCTTCTTGCATTTGAGAAGTATATAATTTAGACCAATAATAGAGGGAACGTTTAATCATATCATGTGTATTGCGGAGCTGTATCTCTACATTTATTTGTGTTCCATTATCAAGGGTTGCGAGTAAATCTAAAATGGATAATTTATCGTCTTCATATGATTTGTGGAGATGTGGGTCTTCCAATTTGTAAAGACACAATCGGCGCATCTAAAGATTCTTCTAAAATGGCATTAAGAAAGCCCGTGAGAATATCTTCACTTCCTTTTGTACCAAATAATTGTTTAAACGCAAAATCAATTCGTAAATTTACTAATTTATTGGACATGGATTTCCTCTCCCTGTCGTTTCTTTTTCTTAGTATTATTGTACTAGATAAATCGATTTGTATGCAAATCCCGTTTCTGTTACAAAGTTACCCAAAACATAGGGAATCTAGGGTTGCATCGTTAAATGGTTATGCAACCATTAATAATTCCTGTAATTCGTTATACACCGAAAAGGCGGAGCCTATTTGAAGACTTCGCCTTTTCGGTGTATAGGGTATGAATGGTTTCAATGCCTTTTATTGTACGAGAAGCATGCCGGAGAGTTTGAAATCCCGATGACCTAGCAAAACGACAATAGTAGCTTGTTTGAATTGTTTTCCTTTAAAATATCCCATTTGTTACGCTCCCGTTCATCTTTTTCCAAAGTGTACTTGAGTTTCGAAAACTTTGCAACAGAACCAAAAATACCTTCCTTTCCTACAACCCACAGAAAGAATAACGTCTTTTTTCATTTTAAGAGAATTTCTTTTTTAGCATAATAACGATGTAATTCTATCCCTCTATCAAATTTAAAGTTTCACTTCGAAGTGTACTATTATCTTTAAATATTCCTTTATATGACGAAGTTATAGTCATTGAACCAGGTTTTTTCACACCTCTCATTGTCATACACATATGCTCAGCTTCAATTACAACAATTACTCCTTTTGGCTCTAAAGTTTCAAAAATTACATTTGCTAATTCATTGGTTATTCTTTCCTGCAACTGTGGTCTTTTGCATATGGTTTCTAAAGCTCTAGCTAATTTGCTTAACCCAGTTACTTTTCCATTATTAGGAACATAACCTATGTGGGCCCTTCCAAAAAAAGGTACCAAATGATGTTCACACATAGAATAGAACGGAATATCTTTAACTAATACCAATTCTTCATGATTTTCATTAAATATTTTTAATAAATGTTCAGAAGGGTTTTGACCTAAACCTTGAAAAACTTCCTTATACATTTTTGCTACTCGCTTTGGGGTTTCCAAAATACCTTCCCTATTAATATCTTCTCCAATTGCTTCAAGAATCATTTTTACTGCTACCTCAATTTTGTCAGTATCTATTTCTACACTTTGGATTGTTTTTAAGCTCATATATTATTACCACCTTATTAATTTATTCATAAAATGCTCTTATTTATACGCCGCGTTTATTTCCCCATACTAAAGCATGAAGTTGAGGTAATACTTTCGCATCATTCATTTCTTTACACTGTACAGCTTTTTCAATCAACCGTTCATATTTCTGTAATAAGTTTTTAATAAGCGCTGCATCATCCACCGTTTTCGTATCATCGTTCCCAACTTGTAAGAAAAATGGTACTTGCGGATATCGCTTGTGCACCTTTACTGCATATTCAAAATCATAATCTTCAAATACGACTACTTTTAAACTAAAATCTTTTCTTTCTAATTTATGAATAACAGAATCTAGCATCGTAAAATCTGTTTTCATCTTCGAACTTGGTGGTTTAGGCGAAATTGTCACTTCATCAATTTGAAGTAACCATTCTTGCCACTTACTCCCTTGCGTCTCAATCGCTGTACGAATTCCATTCTCTTTTAATACAGTAAGAAGAAACTGAATATTTTTCAGCAAAACGGGATTCCCACCTGAAATTGTAACGTGAGAAAAATTTTTTTCACCAATTTCAACAAGTTCATTCCAAATTTCTTCTGGCGCCATTTGTCTAATTTGCTCTTTTGTTGAGCCATCCCATGTAAAGGCTGAATCGCACCAAGAACAGCTATAGTCACAACCTGCTGTGCGAATGAACATCGTTTTTTGCCCGATAACCATTCCTTCTCCTTGAATGGTTGGACCAAATATCTCCAAAACAGGAATCTTACTCATCGAGTATCCACTCCCGTCTTACTTCTGCATAACCCGTTGGTGTTTCAAAGAGACGTACGAATTCGACACGAGCTCCTTTATATTCTTCTGCTCGATTCCCTTTTGTTAATGCTTCCGCCATCTTTTCATAAATCCAGACGACCATATTTTCCGCAGTCGTATTCATCACTGGTAATGTTTCATTTAAATAGCGATGATCCAAATAAATCTCTATTTCGTTTTTCCAAATTTCTTTTATATCTCCAAAGTCAATTGCAAGTCCAATGTCATTTACATATCCACTAATACCAAATACAACTTTGTATGTATGACCATGTAAATTTTTACATTTCCCTTCATAACAGTGCAAATGGTGTGCTGCATCAAATGTAAATTCCTTGCTGACCATTACTCTTTTAGTATGGTATTTTAATTGCTCACGTTGAATATCCTTGTCCATTTTTTGCAAATTTTCTACAATGCGAAATCCGAAAAAGTTTTCCATTATTCATTCCCTCCTTCGCGTTCTTGTAGATACGTATCTAAACCTGCTTTACGAAGTTGACATGCTGGACATTCACCGCAACCATCACCAATGATTCCGTTATAACATGTTAATGTTTTTTCTCTAACAAACTCAAATGCTCCAAGTTCATCAGATAATTTCCATGTCTCTGCTTTATCAATCCACATAAGTGGTGTATGAATAACAAACGGATAATCCATAGATAAATTTAATGTAACGTTTAATGATTTCACAAACACGTCACGACAATCTGGATAACCACTGAAATCAGTTTCACATACACCCGTTACAATATGACGTGCTCCAACTTGTTTTGCTAATACTGCCGCAAATGATAAGAATAGTAAATTTCGCCCATCTACAAATGTCGATGGTAATTCACCTTCTTCGTGTGTTATCTCCATATTTATTCTAGTTAACGCATTTGGAACTAGCTGATTTAGTAGGCTCATATCTATCACTGTATGTTTAATGCCAAGCTCGTTCGCAATTTCCGCTGCACAATCAATTTCTAACTTATGACGTTGATTGTAGTTAAATGTTACAGCTTCCACCTCCGCAAACTGTTGCATTGCCCAAAATAAACATGTTGTGCTATCTTGTCCACCACTAAAAACAACTATTGCTTTATCATTAGAGTACATTTTATTCTCCCCTTAACTACTTGCACTATTATAATATCTTAAGGCAAACTTCCAAAAATAAATTGAAATAATAAAAAATCCAATAGAATAACCCATTAACACGAATACATCGTTTAGTTCTAATCGACCAATTAAAGCATAAGTTGGAATATTACTAACAATAACAATAGGAAAAACAAATAAAAAAACAAATCGACTTATTCCTTTATATAAGGAAGATGGGTATCTAAGTAATGTCATAGTACCAAGAAATAACTCATGCATACCTTCAACTTTGGTTAACCATATAGATAAAGTCATTAAAATAAACCACAGAGAATACGAGAGTGAAATTCCTAAAAACAATAGACCCAAGAAAGAAAATCCATTTACAATACTAACACTCTCTCCCTTTTGTAATAATGCATAACTAATTAACAGTACGGCTGGTAAACAGTTCCCTAAATTCCCTAAATCAAGCTTTCTTAATGAAACTAGAAACTGACTATTAATAGGTTTAAACAATATCTGATCTAAACTTCCTTGGTTAACTAAACTCGGTATATACGGTAGATTATTAATAAAAAGAGTAAACATCAAAGATTTTATCAACTCACTTGTTCCAATTAACAAATAAATATCATTTGTATTCCAACCATTGATATTACCAAAACTATCAAATATACTATTAAAAAATACTAATGTAACAATGAACCAAACAACGCTATCTAATATATTTAAAAAAAAGTTAACTCTATACATCATAATATTACTTAAATTAATTTTAAGAATTGCTTTTAACATTTTTAAATATCTAATCATATTTATGCACCAACAGATTCATATTTATTTAACCCCTTCTTCCAAAGTACTCTAATAAGGACATAGAAAACTAAAGACCATATCACTTGTAAAATTAATCCATTTACAATTTCAGTGCCACTTAAATTTCCTAAATATACATTTACCGGAAAGTGAATCAAGTATGAAAAAGGTAAAAACTGAGTTATTGTATTTAACGGAGCTGGTAAAAATTCAAGCGGAATAAGCGATCCAGATAATAATTCTAATACTATATCTACAGTAAAGAAAAAGGATGATATCTCTACAAAGTAAAATGAGAAGAGTGATATCAAATAATAAATCATATAATATAGTATTAATGCTCCTACTATTGAAAGAATGAACAGGAAAGTATATTTTAAAGTAGGCAAAAGGAAATAATTCCTGTTCAGGAATATTATCGGTATTATCGGTATCACTGACATCAGTAACTGAATAATTTTGTTACCTAAATTATGACTAAACCAATATCCAAAATATGAAAATGGTTTTGTAAGATATTTTGATAATTCACCGGATTGTATTTCCTCATTTATCGACCAGTGCATTTCAGGAATTAGTAAAAGTTCAATTAACTTAGCAATTATTACATAAGTAATCATCATTTCAAGAGTATAGCCTTGAATATTGTTTTGTGTTTTAAAGAGAGAATGCCACAATAGTATTAAAGCCACAAGCGGTATTAAACCAAAAATCATATATAATACAACATTCATGCGATACTGAAAAACCGCTTGAAATGAAAGCATCATTGGTTTTAAATACTTCTTCATACTGTTATTTTCACTCCAGTCGATTCCATTGAATAAATATCTTCAATGAGGTCTTGTGATGACATTTCAGTCAAATTGTAGTCAATAACATTGAATTCTTTTAATATGCTAGATATGGTCTCGTTCACTAACTTATCTTGAACTTTTATTGTTACACTAAATTTATCCGACTCTTTAACTTCTCCATATTTCTTAAGATCTTGAGAATTTATTTCATTCTCAAAGCTAAGAGATATATATTTATAACTCTTAATTTCTTCTTTTATTTTTTTGAAATTGTTATTAAAAACAACTTCTCCATTCTTCAATATTATTAATTCTTCACATAACTCATATATATCTGGGAAATAATGGCTAGTTATTACAACTGTTGTATTTCTTTCTTTGCAATAATTCTTGAGAAAATTTCTAATATTCTTTTGAGCAAGAAAATCCAATCCAATAGTCGGTTCATCTAAAAATAATATCTTAGGTGAGTGTAAGATTGAAGCAATTAACTCACATTTCATTCTCTCTCCTAACGATAGATTCCTTACTGGCGATTTAAGAATTTCTGATACCCCAAGATTTTCAGCTAATTCATCTACATTCTTTCTAAACTCTGTATCAGACAGTTCATATATTTCTTTATGTAATAAAAATGTTTCGTAAGGGGAAAGATCCCACCATAGCTGATTTTTTTGGCCTAAAACAACGCCAATTGACTTTAAAAAATCTTTCTTCTTATCATGGGGGTTAAATCCATTTACTAAAATTCTCCCGGAAGTTGGTTTAATTAACCCAACCATTGCTTTCATTAAGGTAGACTTACCAGCACCATTCGCGCCAATAAGCCCTATTATTTTACCTTCTTTTATTTTGAATGACACATCACTTAAAGCAGTAACCTTGACCTTTTCTCTTTTAAATAAACTCTTGAAAGAGTTTATTAATCCTTCTTCAATTTTTACTCTTTCAAAAGTTTTTGATACATCTTCAATTTCAATGATATCCATCTTCTCTCTCCTTCTTACTACTTACTTACCACTCTAAAAACTTCTGCAAATTGCACTCCTGCCTGCATACCCCTATAAGAATTTAACCCCAAAACTCCATCAACCAAATTTAATGTTTTAAGTTGGGATTCGTATTTTTTAATTGATGCTTTTTTCAGTTCAATAAACCTGGTAATATCTTTTACAACCTGATAGTTTTTCATGGGAGTCCATACTTCATACTGTAAACACATCGGAGCACAATCCTCTTTTAAGAACCCTGATTGACACAGGAATATTGCTTCTGATACAACTTCATTTACTATTCGATGATCCCTATCACTTTCCATATCATGGGGGAAATAAATAAAATTAGGCTTATATAGAGAGATTTCGTGAATAATTTCTTCCACAAAATCTAAAGAATACACAAGTGATCTGTCTGGTTTCTTTAAAAATTTAACATTTCCTTTTTCTATCCCTAATGTATTACAAGCTTTTATACACTCGTTCTCTCTATTTGAAATAATTTCGTTTAAATCCCCTACACCTCCAGATAAATCTCCTTTTGTAATTATTATTACTTTTATATGTTCACCCTTACTAATAGCTTGAGCAATTGTTCCACCACAGCCAATGACTTCATCGTCATGGTGTGGCGCTATAACTAAATGTTTTTTTACTATACCCTTCATTCAGCATCACCTTTATTGAACAGGTAAATCATTTACCTATTATTTAAATTAAAAATTATTTACTCTGGAGTCCCTATACTAACTGGATACATTTTATTTCCACTAGAAAAATATACTTTTTTAACGAATTTACCGAAAGAATTCTCCTTCCTCAAGCGTGTGAAGGGCGATAG
>NZ_PCNZ01000053.1 GCF_002975175.1 Bacillus sp. MYb209 | reverse complement strand
ATGGGTCACATTCTCTTTATATTGAACAAATCCGTATTCGCTTGTATCTACTAACGTTACACTTTCAAAATAGTCTTTATTCGTTTGAGAAATGATACTTGATACGACTTGTTTTCTTATACTATCGTCTACACTATAAATCATTAAGTGGTCATTTACCGCACTATCATGGGCAACAACTTCCACTTCTTTAAAGTCAAGACCCATTGGAATTTGTCCTAATTGTAATGCTTGTTTCACTTGTTTATGGTTACGATATGTCATTAAGTCAATTACTTCTGGCATCATTGGAATTGCTTTAGGAAGCTCTCCTTGCCATGCTTCATCCATTTCATGTGCTTCTTGTTGTAACAACTGAATTTGCTGCAATTCGTCTTCTGCTGTTGTTGGTAATGCTGTTTGGAATAATGTAGGATTTTCTAGTTTTATCAGTGCACGTCCTGTAATTTCTTCAATCTTAATATCAGATCGTCCTACAATACTTGATACTTCACTATGATCAATCATGTACAGACAAGGTTGTACCTTAATGTTATTGTATAGTTGAATGCGTAGTGCACTTTGTCTACCAGCACTAATCAATGTATGAATTCCTACACTTGCACCTTCTCTGACAACTTGCATCATAAGCATTTCAAACTCTTCGTAAAATCTAGCCTCTTTTACCGCATCGTAATTATCAATTGCTACAATGATATTCGGAACTTTATTTCCGCTAGCTTTTTCATACATTTCTAAGCTTGCTACGTCATATTGACTTAACATGCGCTTACGAGCTTTCATTTCTTGATTTAATCGTTCTACCAATTTTAAGCATTTTTCTGTTTCGTCAATTGTAATTGTATCCGCCACATGAGGTAATCCTTTTAATGGTAAAAGACCATTTGTTCCAAGATCGATTAAGTACACATGCAAATGCTCCGGACTATGCTGACGTGTCACATCCATAATAACTGTTTGTAAGAACGTTGATTTTCCGTATCCTGGACTTGAGAAGACTGCAACGTGACCGTCTTTACTTATGTCTAACGTAAGCGGTGTTTGTGCTTGTAGTTCCGGCTGGTCTAGTAAACCAACTGTTGCTTGTAATGGTTTCTTTTCACCTGACCATGCTTCTTTAAAGTTTACTGGATGTAAGTCTTGCAAGAATATTTTCTCTGGAAGCGGTGGTAACCACGGTCTTGGTAATGCTTCAATTCGATTTTCTTCTGTGTAATCATGAATATAATCGATAACCGCATCAAGTTCAGTCGGTACAGTTGTGATTTCCGTTTTGTTTCCGAGTCCACTCAAATCCTCACTCAAAATCTCATACTGCCCAAGCTCATTAATCGCATAGATCGTCGTATCTAGCTGTTCTTGGTCCTCTTTGTTTTCAATATAATCCGCTCCGCTCCATGCACTTTGGAACAGTTCATAGATTTCGTTATTTCCGACTTGTAAGTACGCGCGGCCTGGCAGTGTAATTTCTGCGGCATCTGGTGTTTTTAAAATTTCGTTACTGTCGGATGCGTTTTGTACTTTTAGTGCTAATTTGAATTTGGAGTTACTCCAAATTTGGTCATCTACGACCCCGCTCGGCTTTTGAGTTGCTAGGATTAAGTGGATTCCTAGTGAACGACCGATACGTGCCGTTGATACTAATTCTTTCATAAATTCAGGTTGTTCTGATTTTAACTCAGCAAATTCATCTGAAATTAAGAATAGGTGCGGCATTGCTTCTTTCGCTTTGCCTTGTTTGTATAGTTTTTGATATTGGTTAATATGATTTACATCATATTCGCCAAATAGGCGTTGACGTTTTTGTAATTCTGCTTTAATCGATGCAAGGGCACGCATACTTTGAGCGCCATCTAAGTTCGTAATTGTTCCTAATAAATGTGGTAAATTCTTGAATAAGTTCGCCATTCCGCCGCCCTTATAGTCAATCAGTAGGAATGCGACTTCATACGGATGGAAGTTTACCGCTAAAGATAAAATGTACGATTGAATAATTTCTGATTTACCAGACCCTGTTGTACCTGCGACTAATCCATGCGGTCCGTGTGCTTTTTCGTGTAAGTTCAAGTTGACGATGTCATCTTTACCACGTAAGCCCAGCGGTACAGCTAAACTTTTAAATGTTTCGTTTTTCGCCCAGCGCCCCTTAATGTTTAGTTCATGAATTTTTTCGACGCCGTACATTTCAAGGAATGTAACACTTTCTGGAATACTGTTTCTTAAGTTTTGCAAGTGATTCAGCGGTGCTAATGCACGAGAGAGCTCTTCTTTGTTGAAATCATCTGGGAAGTGATCGAGCGTAAAGTTGCGATTCACTAGTTCACCTTTTTCTAAGATAACATTCCCGTTTTTCGCATCGCGAATATCAATAACTGTTTTCACATGTTCCGGTAAACTTTGCATCACATCTTCTACAAAGATGAGAGATACACCAAGTTCGCTCGGGTCTTCGTTAAAGAACTCCATTACACTATGATCTAAAATTAGTTTTTCATCTGTAATCGATACAACGTAATGAGGTGCAAAATACATTTTTTCATTGGAATTGCCTTTCTCTTCTAATGCTAATTTGCGTTCCTTCAGTATTTGATACAAACTGTTCAATACTTGATCTCGGCTTCGGTCATGATACACGAACCCGCGAACATTAATATCTCGTAAACTCGCATGCGGTAACCAGCGCATCCACTCCCAGCTTGCTTTTTCTTCTTCTGGGAAAATCGTAATGAATTGTAAATCATAATAACTATGAAACAGAGCTGTTTGCATAACGAGCATTTGCAGCTGTTCGATTACTAATTTTCTTTGTCCGATATAACCTACTGGGCCATTCACTAAGTCGGTCACAACTGGTACATTCTCTAAACCCATATATTGCGAACGTAAGCCGCTTGCAGCTTCTACTAATTCATCTTTGTTTTGCGTAAACTCTTCTTCGTTAAACTGAATTTCAAAACTAGAATCAACGCGGCCCAATCCAACCCGATATGTCAAGAAATCATGGTGGAACATTGTTTTTTCATAGATTTGCGAATCTACTCTTACTGCCATATCACGAATTTGTTCAATGTTTGGATAGTGATAATCTAAAGCGTGCCTTTGCTCTTCACTTGCGGCATACAATTCTTGCGTTTTCTGCTTCAAATAATTTTGATAACTTTCATTCCGTTCTTTCGTATCAATTCTGTATTTCTTTAAATTCTTTAAATATGTGGTTAATGCAATAATTACTGTTACCACTGTCATCCCGAGTGATGCGATAATAAAAATCCCGCGGGGCTGAAAGATTGAAACGACTACAGTCAACACGATCATCACAATCGGCGGGACGATCATCTGTGCCAGTTGTTCACTTGGTTTTGACGGTAGGTGAGATGGCTTTCCAATCGTGAGTTTTTCCTCTGGCTCACGGTAAATAATCCGCGGGGAACGATGATAATTCGGATATTCATCACCTAAATCATTATCAGCTTCCATTAAAGGTGTTAATTTTGATGTAATGCGATTAGGTGAAGCTAATATTTGAATATCTTCTTTCCCAACTTTGATTGTTATACCATCAAAATACAGTTGATCGCCTGGTTCAAGCATTGCCTCACCAGTCATGCGAAAAAAGTTGTGATATACATAGCCGTCATTCACAACGACTTTAAAACAATCTCCCAATGTTTCACGGATAAACAGCAAGTTAGCAGCTGTCATATTTTTAATTGTCACATCATCGCGATCCGTTGCGCCAAACGAAATACTATACTTGGACGCCATGTCATACACATACTCTTCTCCTGCATCCGTTAAGTAAAAATGCATTTGTTTCTCTTTCGTAATATCTAGAGTCACATGTTCATTTGCACGTAATGCTTCATCCTCAAGTTTCCATGCTTCGCCGTCCCACTTCACCACTACACGCGTTTCCAAGTCCGCGTAAGTAACTGTGTCGGACCATTCATTTCCGATTGTGACTAATTCACGTTTTTTCGGATTAAGATGACATTTATGTAGTTGATTACCGTAACTAATTGTTAGTAGTTGTACCATCTCTATCTCCCGTTTCTTTTATTTTTATTTCGTTTGATGTCTAGTTCTCTTTATTTCCTGATGGGTTCTTATTTGATAAGTCATCTGAGGAATTTGTATTATATTTTTTTTGGTAATCTTCCAATTGTTTCTGATATTTCTGTACTTTTTCTTCACGCGCTGAACCAGTCAACTTCGGATCATTTTTCACTTGTTCAATTTGTTTAATTAATCCGTACATAATCAATTGCGGATCATCGATATATTTCGCAAGATCTAAAGACTTAGAGAAATCTCCGCGCCCATTGTAAATCCAATATAATAAATAATTTTTATCACTTTTTAGACTCACATTCTTCATAATTGCTGCTTTTTGATCATCTGTTAGTTTTTCTGCCTTTACGTATGAAGAAGCTAAAACATATTTAGATGCATCCGGTAGTTTTTCAGGATCTTGCTCCTTTAAAGTGCTAATTACTTTATCGTAGTCTGTCGCCAAGAAATTCTTATCTGCTTCTAACAATTTATTTTGATACGGCATTTTTACAAAACTGAAATAGCCAAGCGGTACTGCGAGAACAATCGAAGCAACAATCATAAAAATGGATAATCGTTTAAATAAACGGAATCGTTTTTTCGGCACAAGCTGCATATTTTTCTCTGTTGTCGTTTGTTCTCTTCTGTAATGCTCATTTAACAACTTTACAAGGTCATCAAATGTACCAACCTCAACGACATTACGTTCGAATGCTGTATCTTTTGCATTGTTCAATGAACCAGAATACAATTCATCAAAACTATATTTTTTCGAGAATATTGCGACAACTAAACATTTATACTGACGTAAAAACTTCTCATCATCTAAGCGATACGGTGGTACAATATCACGGATACCACGATAAACTAGATAGGGCATATAATTGTCATCGAATACTAGATTGTCTGGATGAAGGAAGAAAGTTTTTCGCGTTTGTAAGCACTCTTGAAAACGAGCAACATTAAGCAATAATCGTAATTTATCGTTCTTTCCTAGTTTGTGTACATCTTCCCATTCCTTTGTATATCCCTTAACGTTGAACTCAAATGTAAACATATCTTCATGATCTTCTACTGTAGCCGGTACAAAGAAGTTAGATTTTTCTGTGATTAACTCCAGTTGCCGCATGTCCTTCACACGCGTCTGTGATTTCGATAACTTCAATGTCCGTATATGCTCAGTCGTTTCAAATAGATACTGCATCGAATCTAGCTGAATCGTTCTCTCTGTCATAGTCTCTTACTCCTCTTTTTCATGTTCTTTTCTATATAAATTCATTTTGATTTTTCAACATATAAGTCGCTGCTATGTAGAAGTGATCCACTCTTGCTTTCTAGCTTTGTTTTTTGGCAAAAGCAGTAACTGACCGCTTCTATGCACGGTCAGTTACTCTCACCTAACTAAAAAGAAAGATTTTAATTCTACAAAACTTTTAATATATCCCCGTCCGTTACCTGATAATCAATTAACCGATCATCGTCAGTGAGTAACAGTTCTTTATTAACAACCTTAATAGCGCAGCGAGAAACTTCTATCACATCAAGTTTTAGTGCTTCAGCAATGTTCATGAGCAGCTGTTTGACGGGCTGGTGGGTCGGGATACGCAGATCATATAATCTGCTATCCCATTTACTAAAGTCAATTGTGACATTAATATGTGTTTGTCCTGCCATACTTCCTTCTCCCTTACTGCCAAATTTTCCGTATTACAACATAAATGCCGCAGCAAATTGCTAGTACTACACCAGATAGGATTCCTATCATTTGTGTGCTGATAGGTTCCGTTTCTAGTTGATTAGTGTTTTGGTCAGCGTTAGCAGCGTTGCTAACCGTATAATTTTGAGCAAACAAGCTGTTTTGTCTGTCCTTCACAGTTGTATCCTTCTTGTCTGATGTTACAAACAATGAGTCATTTAAAGCTTTCGTTTCGCCCTCTATTTGTTTCTGCTTCTCTTTAATTACATCTTTTGTTTGTTCTTTAAACAAGTCTGGTGCGTGTTTTTCAAGCTCAGTTTCTTGGGGTTCCTTTTGTTCCTTTTCGACTTTTTCCTGTTGCATCTGTTCCACACGATCCGTTTTCAAATCCATCTTTCCGTTATGATCAAGATAGCTGCCCGTATCAGCGTGAAGGGACGACGGAGCAAGAAAAAGCAACAAAAAAACAGTAATGAAACTAGCTCGTATGAGAATCAGCTTCATATTCATCCCTTTCTTCTGCCCGGTATTTGCGTATGACGAATAAGTTTACCACAAGGCCAATAACGACAGCTGCCATTAAACTATACATAATAGTCGGCCAATTTGCTCGGTCGTTTGCAAAACCAGTAATCATAATCTCAATATATTGAAGCGGTGAAAATTCACGTATTTTAGCAGCAGTCGACATTTTATCAAGATTCAACCCAACTGCATCTGTCAGGAACAGATACAGGCTAAACGTGGCTAGCAAAATAAACATTCCGACCATTTTCATTTGGCGTAATAAGTAGCCTGAAATGAGAACTAGCACTAACATAATGCTGGTAAACATGCTGATCCATACTGGGAATTCTGCATGACTAATTTTCAATAAATAGCCTGAAATACCGCCAATTAGAATCCCTTCAACTATTCCAATACCAACTTGAACAGCCGTAGTTGGTACGTTTTTCAGTACCAATGACATCTCTTCCTCAAAAGCACTTTTTTCTATACGTTTTCGTTCTTGGTTTGAAATTACATAAGCTGTAAATAGAGAAACAATGAAGCAAATCAGTACTAATAAATATGGTGTAAACGTATCTGCGGCTACAACAACACCATCGTTTTTCTTTTGCACTGGGTTTGCAAGGAAGCTATATAAGTTTTCGTTTTGTCGATCGCCAACGCGACTGTTTGCGAGAACTTTCGTGAAATTTTTCAAGTAATCTTTATCATCAATTAGTTTCTTACTTAGATCACCCGAAAGCCTTGTCGCCTGACCAACTAGCGAATCTCCACTATCTTGAATCGTTTTCGCCTGGTCATCGATATTATCAAACGTTTTATACACATCGTCAGTTGATATTAAGTTACCCTTCGACTGATCAGCGAGTGTCTGACTTTGTATAAAAATAGACTTGAATTCCCCGTCTAACGCAAGCGTCGCCGTTTGTTCACCATCACTATTTGTCACAACTTTCCCTTGTTGATCGATTAGTTTATTGCTTGTTTCACGCCATGTTGCTAAATTTTTTAACGTTTGCGTAAGATTCGTATTCATCGCGTTTGCTTGCTCAGTTGTCTGCTTAATTACTTCTGTTAAATGTGTAGAATTTTTATCTGCTTCATCAACCAATTGAAGATAAGCATCTACTTTGTCTTTCAAATCTTTTGTTTGTTGCTGTACTTCTTCTGTCGTTTGCTTAGCAATGTATTCCGCTAATAAGTCAAGCACATCGCGTTTGTTGAACAGGTAGTATAATGAATTTTGATGTGATTCTGTTAAATCCGTAAGTGATTTTTGATTAAAATTCTCCGGTAAATCGGCTGATGCCTCAAACCCGTAATACAAGTTATACATGTTAGATAGTTTTTGATAATTTTTAATCGTATCTTCAACTGCTTGTATAAGCTTATTAGTCGCATTCGAATCTAACGAAGACATAACTTGGTGAGTAATGTAATTATTATTTACAGGTTTCCATTCCCCTTCTGTATTCGTCTCTTCATCTTTTTTAGGGGGCTGCTCTGTTTGTGTCTCTCCATCACTTTTTCCTGGCTGTTCTGTTTGTGTCTCTCCATCACTTTTTCCTGGCTGTTCTGTTTGTGTCTCCCCATCACTTTTTCCTGGCTGGCTACCACCATTTTGCGTTTGACCGCCACCTTCACCTGGCTGGCTACCACCATTTTGCGTTTGACCGTCACTTCCACTTGGCTGGCTACCACCATTTTGCGTTTGACTGTCACTTCCACCTGGCTGGCTGCCACTATTTTGCGTTTGACTGTCACTTTTTTTTACCTTCTTCAAAGGATTTTGATAAGTAATCGTACGTGATTGACCTAGTATAGGCGGTTCAGTTGGTTTTGGTTTCATGTCAGATGATGGATTATCAATGACATAATCTGTATCCTCTTGTGTCAAATTCCAACTCCAAGTTACAGGCTCAAAGACAGAAATATTACTTTTAGCATTTTTTAAACGTAATGTCGCTTTAATTTCGAAATCGCCTTTGTCTGTAGCTGGCAAAACAACTTTTTTATTTTCAAGGTACTCCTCTGTGTAATCTGCTTCATTTCCGATAACCAGTTTTACACTTGTCACTTCATAATCGTCTGGTACATTTAATGTGATATATTGCCCTTCTTTTTTCGTAGCTGGCAATACTGCTTTATCGTTTACTTCAACACCAGATGTCGTCAAATTATCTTTAATTTTTTTTATCATTTCCACCATTGGAATAGTATCTGTACCTCGCGCAGGTGTATAAAGTTTTTCCGCATTATATTTATTTGTGATATCAATAACATTTTCCAGTTCTTTCTTCGTCCCATCTGATAAACCAATGTTTTGAATATCATCTTTATTTAATGACGGTAACTGATTAATAGCCTCTTGAATCTTTTGATTCGCACGATTATCCGGTGCATCAAAGAATTTATTTAAATACACGTCTTGATGACCCTCAGAAGAATTTGAAATTTCCCGCTTTAGCTTTTCAGTTATTGATGCCGTAAGCTCTGGTCCTAGTCTATTTGCTAACTCAGTGTTGTGACTGCGAATTTTCGCACTGTTATCACTCAAATACTTTTGCATACCAGCTGAATCCGATAAAATATTAGGCTGCTCTTCTTTCAACTGAAATTGATCGTAAATTACTTTATTCGCTAATTCTAAATTAGCAAATTGTTGCATTATATCTGTTGTATTCATACTTTGGTCAAACTGAGTCAACTGTGTCGAGAAATCCTTTAAGACAAGGCCATTTGCTTCCTTCATTTTATTAAAATCACCAAAAGCTGTCTGACTGGTCTGATTGGATTTCATACCTTCATTCAAATTGTTGCTAAACCCATTTAAAATCTCTTGTAACCCTTTAAAACTGCCTTTCGCCACACCTGTTTGATCTTGAACACTTTTAAACTGCTGTGTGTAACCAGCTAGCGGGCTATGAACCTCTTTATTGTACACATCGGTGTAAGTTTGTTCTTTTTTTACAAGAGTTGTAATGTTATCCTGCGCATTTTGCAAGTTTCCGATAATGCTAGCGAAATAAACATCGATAATTCGGCTGTTGAAATCTCCAAGTATCGAACTTGCTGTTTTTTCTGCTTCTGCTTTTATATCATTATTACCAGTTGTATTTACCTTGTAGTTAAGCGTCACCTTTTCCGGCGCATTCGACTCAATTGATAATGCTTTTTTGGAAAAATCGTTCGGAATAACGATCATCATATTATAGACGTTACGTGATAGTCCGCTTTCTGCTACCCCGCGGCTAACTACATACCAATCGTGCTTATTATCTTTTTCCACACTCGTAATAAATTCATTACCAAATTCAATCTTTTTGCCACCCAGGTTTGCACCTTGATCTTCGTTAACCAGCGCAACCGTCATCTTTTGTGTTTCTTTATCACTCTTTCCTTTCTTCACTTGATTCAGTGCTAGAAAGGATGTTCCAGTAGACAGCGCAAGCGTCAGTATAATAAAAAATACTATGCTCCACTTTATTTTTTTCACACATCACCACTCCTGCTAGTAAAACTCTTTGTCTGTATACTGTTATTCGCTTACTTCTAGTAGTCGCGAAAACGGATGCTCCTTTTCATACCCACAATAAGGTGAAACTTTCATTAGTAGGAGCTTTACTATCCGCTAATGCGGGAGAGATGCAAACAAACTTCAAGCTACCTTATACTTTTTTTACTAAGCATTTATATTTATTTTGTAGTATAATCCCAAGAAAAATGGCAGCATCTCTCCCTTTTTTACAAATAACCCCAATAAATAAACCACGCAGCACTTGCTGCGTGGCTCACTACTCAGAGAATTTACTCGCGCCCGTTACTATGTAAAGCATGAAAAATCCCCTAATCTACTAACAAACATCACCGTAATTAGCTAAGTCCAAAATTACGGGATAAGTCTTGATCATGTCGAGCCACAGCATCTGCTGTATCCTTCAATTGTCTTTCGATGTCATGTAGTAATTGGGCAAAATTTCTTACCTTCGGTGCTAATTCGATAAATTGTCGGTCAAACCCTTCGAATGCACGCCCTTCCCATTCTCCGCGTAAGTCTGATTGTAAGTTTGTTAAATCGCGTAGAATGTCCTCAATTTGTTGACCACCGTTACCATAACGAGCTGCTTTTGCTTTAAGCTCCTCTGGGCTCATACGAATTTGTCCAGCCATTTATATTCCCCCTATCAATTTATAAAAATTGTAAAACAAAATTTGTTTTTACTTACTGAATTATAACAATAAGTAGAATAATTGAAAAGATATTTTTACTTTTTTGGATATTATTATCATATATTTTCGTTTTTTCTTGTTTATACATATAAATAATGGTTATTATTTTCCCAAAAGGTAAAAGCCTCTATGAAAGGGGCTTTACTTACTTCTGTTTGTGGCAATGTGGGTTTGAGAAACATCGTGATATCGTTGGGGCGATGAATATTCGCTATGCAACTGTGATAGTCAATCAGCCTAAGCCCTATATGGTCTGGTTGAGGAGGGGCAATGAGATGCCCTCATCTTGAAGGCTGTTCAAAACAGAAATGGGCTGCGAATGTTTAGTCATTCAAGAATCCCTCCTGTTAATCCGTAAGGATTAGGGCTTGCGACTTCAGTCGTGGGAGTCTCAATTACTGTCCTCATTATTACAAGCTAATAGTGGTTCGTACATCATTACAGCGTGATTCTCCGTTACATATTGATCTTCTATAAACTGTTTCTGTTGATTATATACTCTACGTTGAATCACATTATGTCGTATGTAACCACCCCAGTACGCAGATTGAATTGAGTGCTCTTTTTCATAAACTTCATATTGATAAAGTTGCGGATAGGCTGTTCTCCATTCACCAACTAAATGTTTATCTGTGATATAAAGGTGAAGTTGATACGATTGGTCCGTGTCATTTTTTATTTGTAGGTCCAAATAGTTATAGGAACAAGTCGCTCCACTTCCAAACGGCTGGGTCCGCCTGGAATCAGGAAAGACATCAAAACTATGACGATATCGCTCCGTTACTGTTAGTGATGTATGTAAAGTCATCCAATATATTAAATTTGAAAGCTGACAAAGACCTCCTCCAATACCTGCTTGAAAAGATCCATAGTGTAATATCATACCTTCTACATACCCTTTTTTCCTCGTAGACTTACCTATTAAACGCCAGTAAGAAAATGTTTCTCCCGGTCTAATGACGATACCATTTAGTTTTTTAATAGCAATTTTTAAATTAACAACCTTATTCTGTTGATACCACATATCTACATCCTTGAGCTTACGAAGCAGTATCGTTCGGTGTTGAATTGCTGTACATGGTAGCTTTTCTTGTTGAAACCTTTTTGCATATTTTTTTCCGTCTGCTAACCACTGAATGTACCTCTTTGTAGAGTAATACCATGTCCCTAGTATAATGCGATACTTAGACCGCTTTTTAGGACGTAAGTTCACCATACTCATTTTCAGTAAAATAGTTTCAAAGTCCTTCATTATAATATAATGGTACTTTAAATACATTTTTACTTTATTTGGATATGTATAATTTCGTTTAAAAAAGTCTTTTCATGTCGATTCATGTAGATTGAACTTTAAATATAATGGTTTTATGTTTTTACTTCACCCTCTTCATAGGAGAAATGAAGGGTTGTTGTCATTTTCGTAATAGTAAGCGCTTATAAAATATCCAATCATTTCGATATGTAATATTTCATAAAACATTGTTGGTTTATTTTTTAAAATATTCAGGGGAAATAGACGAAATTCAACAGAATAATTTATCAGACGGGGAGAAAATAATTGTATGTATCCAAAATTTATTGATAAAATAGCGTTTTCGAAAGCGCATAAAGAGATATTAATTAAACTGTATAATAAAAAGATTTCAAGAAGCGAGTACAATCAATTGGTAGATGCTTTTTATCGTCCACAACAAAAATAAATATGAAGTACGTGTTTATTGTTTTATGTCTTTTATAATAACAAAGTTTGTTTATATCATTTTTGGGGCAAGCTCTTCTACTAGGTTGATGGGCATGGGGTAGCACCACACATCCATCAACTTAAGGATTTAGACTATTCTTAAACTTAAAAGCACGTTA
>NZ_PCNZ01000052.1 GCF_002975175.1 Bacillus sp. MYb209 | reverse complement strand
AAACATGTGAAATAGCTGATGCTTATGTAGGAATGATTGATAAAGTGCCAGCTCGCCCAAAGAATTGGAGTAATATTGCTGGCCATGTCCCTAATTACATTTTCAAACTCTGTAAAAAAGTTTTCTATCTACTTTTTAGCTTCATCACTCATTTCAATGATATGAGTCCAATATTTTTTTGTAATCGGATCATATTCTACCCTAACTGTGACATTCTTTTGAGCATCTGTGTTTACATATCCTTCAATCGTTAGGGCATGAATTGCATTTGATGATCTATTTTCTTTTTTATAGGAACTCGTATGCTTGTCAAAGACTTGTTCAACAATTGTTAAATCAAAGTTATACTCATTTTTCATATACTGAATCGCTTTCGATTCAGAAATATTACGGATATTCATTTCTTCCTCTGGTGTAAGAGCCAACTGCTTTTCTAATTCTACAGCATGTTGGTTATCTTTAGATAGATTTAGAACACCTGTATTTTCTTCTGAATTATAATCTACCAGCCACTTTTTATCTTTGTAGTACGCTTCGACAGAGGATTTGCATGAAAATCCGCTCTTTCCTTCATTTTGTGCATCACAGCTAACTAACTCAAAATGAATATTTATTTTGGAATATTCCGGACTTCCTGTACCTTCATTCGCTTGCACCCTACTTGCCTTTGTCACATATGTAATCTTTATTGGACCATTAGTTTTTTCAACCTCATGTTTTACTTTTTCTTCAATACGTTGTTCCTGAACCTGTTTCGCGAAAATGTAGTTCTCCTCATACAAATGATACATTGCTAAAGGAACAAATAAAGCAAGCCCTAAAACGAAACAAGAAAGTGCATAATAAGCCAACATTCGCTCTGTAGTATATATACGGAAACAGGAAAGTACAACACGAATATATACTAAAGGCAAAGCGATATAAAAAATAGGTACTGAAAAGTAAAATGTAAAGGCTGTAATTAGAAAAATCCCCCCGAGTAACTCGATATATCGCGGAATACCTATACTGTATGCTGCTAAAATCAAAAACCAAATGTAACTTGTTGATACAAGAAAAGCAATTCTATAATACTTCTTACTTTTTAAGTTTTTCTCTTCCATTTCCCCACCATCTTTGCAAAATTGAAACTGTGCTATCCGTTACAACTTAAAACAAACTCTTTCTTACATTCAGTTTCTCAAATGAATGTAAGAAATACAAGAACAAACTCCATTCATTAGCTTGGTTTCATAACTCATGTGAAAATGATATGATTGCATTGTCAATATTATCTAATTACTAAAATATATTACAAGGAAATCACAAAGAGGAGGAGAAATCATGGGTTTTTTCAGTAGATTTTTAAAAAAGGTGGAACAAGTAAACAATAAAGAGGCCACTATTCATGAATTAGATGAAGAATTGTATGTTGAATCCCCACTAGAAGAAGCCAATAGCTATTGGGTCTCAATGGCACAAAATTTACTTATTAATACTGTAAAAGCCGCTGGAAATAATGTGGAGCGTGCTTTTTTATTGCTTAATATGAAAAAGGGAGAGGCTTCATTTGATATTTTTTATCAAATAAACGGACAATTGTATTTTTGGGATCAAATAGAAAATCAGGAAATGAAAAATAGAATTAAAAATGAGTTATTACCACAAGCTTCGGAAGTTTCAGATGCTGTAAACCAACACTTTATCGAAGCAGATCATCCTACAATTTCGTTTGCAGAATTACAATTTGAATGGGAAACAAAAGCTTGGTTTTCACACATTATCTGGGAAGATGACCCAGCCTCTCAATTACCAAAGGCTCAAATATTAAACGAATGGTATAGCCTAATTAACAAGGAAACACACGGTAAACCACTTGATAGCGATATAAAATTTTCTTGGTATCCATCAAACTCTTAATAATCTAACAGTATCTAAAATAGGGGACATTGTTCCGTGATGTGATCCCCTTATAGTAGACAGGAAAAAGAAAGCACATTAACCTGTTTACTATGGAGGGGATTTTTTTCTATGAGCAAAATTAGAGTCACTTACGATGTAGAATTTAAGAAAAAGCTGTAGATTTATACTTAAAAGAAGGCATGAGCTATAAAACGGTTGCGAAAGAATTAGGCATTCATCACTCAGTTGTAAGTCGTTGGGTGAAACCCTTTGAAGCTGAAGGTATCAAAGGGCTAGAAGAAAAACGTGGGAAAGCGAAAGGGCCAGGTTTAGGTAGACCAAGAACGAAATCCGAAAATCCAGAAGCTAAGATTAAACGATTAGAAGCGGAGAATGAGATGTTAAAAAAGCTCTTAGGAATGTAAAAGGAGGCATGCCAGCTATATCCAAAGCGAGAAAGTTTGAAGTTATATATGAAATGTTAGAAAAAGGATATACGGTTACTCTATTATGTGCCATTGCTGGTGTAACCAGAAGTGGCTATTACAAATGGATAAAGCGACACGCAGTGCCTTCTAAAAAGCAATTAGCGGACACTGAATTCAAGAAAAAAATATTGGAGTGTCATACAAAACTAAGAGGGATTTATGAATATAGAAGAATACAAGTGTGGCTGAAAGCCACATATAACCTTCATTTGAATCATAAGCGCATCCAAAGATTGATGAGTGAATTAGGTATCAAAGCTATAATTAGGAAAAAACGACCTTATTACGGCAAAAAAGAGGCTTATGTGATTTCAGATAATCATCTAAATAGAGACTTTCACGCTTCAAGACCGAATGAAAAATGGGTAACGGATATTACCTACTTGATTTTCAACGGACAGCGCTTGTATTTATCCGCAATTAAGGATTTATATAATAATGAGATTGTTGCCTATGAAACCAGTCGTAGAAACGACTTAAAGCTTGTGTTAGATACACTTAAAAAGGCAAAGAAAAGACGAAATGTGAAGGGAATTCTCTTACATAGTGATCAAGGGTCCCAGTATACATCTCGTCAATATAATCAATTACTTAAAAAATATCAGATGAAGGCAAGTATGTCTCGAAGAGGCAACTGTTGGGATAATGCCTGTATGGAAAACTTCTTCAGTCACTTTAAGGCAGAGTGTTTTCATTTATACTCCTTCCGTAAAGCGAATGAGGTTAAACTTGCCGTGCGCAAATATATACATTTTTATAATCATCAAAGATTTCAAAAGAAATTAAATAACCTGAGTCCATATAAATATAGAACTCAGGTTGCTTAGTTGTGCTTTTTAATTACTGTCTACTTGACAGGGGTCACTGCACTGAGGAGTGCTCTCTTTTTAGTAGTCAAATAACAAGAAAAAAAGAAATATAAAAGAACATTTCTACTGAGATTTTATATTCACTGTTGGATACTGGTTTACCTGTATATCTTTGGTCAGCTACATGTGATTCAGCTTGGTTCTTCCATGCCACTCAAAAATCCAGTCAAAAAAAAAGAGGGAGAAGGCATTTTTTATTGAAGTTTGTTTATAATAGCTTTTTAATCTGTTAGGGGGGATCGTAAAGTAGACTATTAATCTCTTTGATAATTTTAATTTCCCTTATAGTACAAGGCATGCTGTATTAAAAAAATTTAATTTTGAAAGGAGAATCAATAAATATGAGCGCGAAAAAAAGAATAGGGAATAAGTTATTACTTGTCAGTGCAATTTGTGCGATAACTATTCCTTCGGTTTCCTATGCGGAGGAAGTAATTTCACCTAAAAATTTCGAGAGTTCTTCAAGCCTGTTTGAGGGACGGAATAAGGATGTATTGAAAACAAATTTATATCCCGATATATATAATAATCCGTTCAACCACCAATTTATATCGACATTAAAGGAAACAAACACAAATATAAAAAAAATAGACAATATTGACGATGAAAATCCTGTTATATCTACTACCCTTTCATTTATCCGTTATATGCATACTGAAGATTATAAATCTGCATTTAATTTAACTTCTCGATCATTACAGAAAATAATATCAGAAAAATGGCTGAAGAGCTATTGGGAGGGACTCCCTATGCAATTACAAGCAGGTTCTTTTATAGGAATTGGAGAGGTTACACAAAAAGAGATAAATTCCGTTCATACAAATGTAGAGATTAAATTAGTTTTTGAACAATTTACTGTACCTTTACTAATAAAACTAGATCCATCTGGAAAAATAGATGATTTTCAACTCAGTATGTCGTTTAGTCCTGTTGCAGAGCGTCCATCATATAGTAAGCCTGAATCATTTGTTGATAAAGAAGTAGTAGTTGGAAGTGGCGCGTTTCCATTACCAGGAACATTGTCTGTTCCGAAGGGAAAGGGTCCTTTCCCAGCGGTTATTCTTGTTCAAGGATCTGGAGCAACAGATCAGGATGAAACAGCGTTTGCTTTAAAACCATTTCGCGATTTAGCTGAAGGTCTTGCCTCGAAAGGAATTGCTGTCCTTCGCTATAATAAACGAACCTATGAACATGGATTGAAAACACAATTGAGTCCTTTTTATACAGTTGATAAAGAGACAACAGATGATGCTCTTCTTGTGACTCATTTTCTTCAAAATGAACCTATGATAGATAAAAATCAAATATTTATTCTTGGTCATAGTCAAGGCGGACTGATGCTTCCGAAAATGATTGAAAAAGACCAAAATCAAAATATTGCAGGGGCAATTGTGATGGGAGGACCGGCCCGTACGATTCAAGATGTTGTTTTAGATCAATTTGAGTATCTTTTTTCTATTGGAGCAATGAAACCTGAAGAATATAAATTTTACAAATCGCAATTTGAATTATTAAATGATCCCAATTTCTCTAGTCAGAATCCTCCAAAAGATTTTTATTTAGGATCACCATTATTTTGGGATTCTATCCGTAAAATTAAAGCAGCAGAAATGTCAAAAGAACAAAAGACACCGCTTCTTATTATTCAAGGAGAAAGAGACTATCAAGTTCAATCAAAAATTGAAATTCCTCTTTGGAAAGAACAATTAAAAGAGCGAGATAACGTTGATTATCGACTATATCCAAAGTTAAATCACTTCTTTACAGAAGGAGATGGGGAGTTAAGTAAACCGGATGAATATTATAGTCCTGCTAATATCCCTGAGTATGTTATAAATGATATTGCTGATTGGGTGCAAAGAAGATCGAAATAAAATTAGCAGCCATATTTTTTAATGGACTACTGAGGGTATTTCGTTAATGGTATTAGGGCTTATACTTATGATGTCGTTTTTAGCTTATGTAGGGGTTCCAGACTAGGGAGGGTGGTAGGAATTGGCGTATTTAATTCTAATATTTTTGTTTGCAGTTGGATTATATTTCTTAATTTTCGATAACCCTTATATAACTATATTTATTATTTTTCTTATAATGGTAGGGAAGTCATTATATGACAGTAGAAAGAACAAACAGTAATCAAGACTATAGGGGGAGTTTGCGAGTAATAGTGTGAACTTTTCATTTCGGAACATTTATACCAAACTATATTGGATCGGGGAGGTGAAAGTCCTTTAGTTGTAAATCAAAGAGGGAACTTTTATAATTCAAAAACGTTATCGAATCAGGTAACAGATATGATAAAAAAGACAAATTTAGAGTTTTTGCAGTATCGTGAGAATCCAGTAACGGCGCATACATTCCGTCATGCATTTGCAATCATGGCAGTTGAACAAGGAAATGCTGATTTGTATCATTTAATGCAAACGCTGGGGCATGAAAATATTCAAACGACAAAGATTTATTTAGAAAAGCACATGAAACGAAAGAAGAATGTGGGTACCTCATTTGCAGATTTGTTAGTGTGAATTTACAACAATCAATACCTTATTTAATTATGTGTTTTTTACATAATTAAATAAGGTTTTATTTGTGCTAAAAATAAATAGGCTGATTGGATAATGCAATGATATTTTAATTTCACCTGTAATTAAATGTATTTGAGTAGATAAGTTTAGAGATGGTTAGTGAATTAGGGGGACACTTGGCTTAGATATAAGCACGTGAAAATAATTCTGTAGGTGGAGAAATTACAAAACACTTAATTCGAATGGCTGAAGAACAATTATCTGGTCAATATAGATTACACTAAGTTAAAGAGGGAATAAAAAAATATTACATAAAAACGGGTTATTTTTACCTTTTATTTACATTGAATTCAAAAAATGATCATGAATCCAAAAATCGAACTCTCAGATTCCTTTATAATCTTTTTTATTGGTTAAGGTAATACCATAGATATTGATTGAAAATAAATCCCATACGAGAGATAAGAGGATGGTTAAACGTTTATTTATTTTCGTTCATAATTTTAAGTGCATTATAATTAAGCCAATTTTATATAATACAATTTCATTTATAGGTAATTTGATTATTAATAAAAAATGAAGTGGAAAATTTAAATATCCATATATTTGAAAATGAAAAGTGGCATACAAAGAATGCATAATACAAAATGGATTTAAAGCAATAATTCCTAAGTGACATTTCTTTTGTTATAGAATAAACAAATCCGGGTATTGCAGTAACTATAGTTTTGAAGTTAATTTACTGTGCACTAAGTGTCTAATGTCTACTTTTACTTTGGATTTATATTGCAGCACCTCTTAATTAGAGGTGTTGCTTTTTGTTAATTAACAACCATTGCAATCAGAAAATTAATAATATGTTATGTGATGCGGTAATAAAGCTAGGTAGCAAAGAGAATGTTAATACAAAGATTAACAACATATTAAAAATCTATTTCATATGTCTTGTCTCCTTTGCTATTGCTATTAATTTTGAAATCTATTCATTTCTTCCACTTTTGCGGAAAAATAAAACTAATGTTGCGACCTTTAATATAGGGTCAATATTTTGAATATTCCATTCGTCTTTTGTGTTTTCTACTTTTATTTTTTGAACTGATGATGAAACCTCTACCTCAATTGGATCTCTAAATAAAATATATCCATTTGGTGTTTGAATTTCTTTCACTGTGTACTTTTCGAAGCATAGTGGTTCAGAAGTAGCCTTACCATTTTCATCTGTTGTTAATTTCCCAATCACTTTACCATCTTTGTCTAAAATTTGGAACACAGTATTTTTCAGTTTGACATTTGAATCAGAAGTATCCACTTTCTCAGTTTCAATCTACCCAAGTGATTGAAATGGAATTTTTGCTGTTGGTTCTTGCAGTGGTACAGTATCTCCTGTGACTTTCGCTGTATTTTGAATCTCTTTACCAGCTTGGCCCTCGCATGGAATACTACTGTATGCCACTCTGTATTTGTCACTGTTTTTCCATCTACTTGTAATGTGCCTGGGACATATTCCAATCCTTCTGGCAATGTATCCGCAATGGATAGATTTTTCACAAGACTAGCAAGAAGCGAATTTCTTGTTAAAACTCGTATACTCCAGTTCATCTCTTATTTCTGTATTTGTATTTTGTAGGTTCTTCACTGTTTTCTCGGATTCTATGATTGGATCTTGTAGAATTAAGAAACGACCTCCGCTCATTTCACTGTCGTTTAGAAAATTACAAGAAAAAGATCTATTTCTTTCCACTCAGATAAAGTATCTTTCACACTTTTCATATCTACTTCGATATTTAGATGCTAATTACAATTAAATAATATATGATTTTCATAAAAAAAATATAGTAATATTTTGTCGTAAATTGTACTATTTTGATATTTTATAGTAATATTTGTCGTAAGTTATACCTGACGGAAAATAATTTATGAATCCATAAAGGAACAATGTAAAAATTTATCATTAAATCTAATTAAAAGGAGAAGGTAATGAATAATCCCATCGATATACAACACTTGTGTGATCTCGCACATAAAGCCTTTAATGTACCTGTTCATATTTTATCTACAGACAAAAAAATCTTATATCATTCTACTTCTGATGATGTTTGTAGTCCTTTTTATTCTTCGAAAGAAGAACATCTTAGTCACATTTATCAAGAAAATGATCCCTATAACTTGCCACTTTTCAGATGTAACAGTTATCTTGAAAATTTCGTCCTAATTCATATAGCAAATCATGATTATATAAAAGGGACTATTATAATCGGTCCCACTATACATCCAAAGGGCTCAGATGATATAACCTTTAAACTTCGAAAAGAAATTAACTCAAATAATAATATCCAAGAAAGACTAGCCTATTATCAGAGCCTACCTGAGATTAAAAAAACTACTTTAATTGATATGGGAATTTTATTACATTACATGATTTTCAATGAAAAGTTAGATGTAGGTATTGTTTTAGAAAAAAATAGAGTGCTAGAGGAAGTTCCGGATAAAATTGTGAAACCTGATTTATATATTTTAAAACGCCGAGAAAATAAACCTAAAACTCACAACATGGCATTAGTACATGATTATTTTTCAGCAATCAAAGAAGGAAATAAAAAAAAGTTAATACAATATATGTATGCAGTTTCACAAGAAGATGTTGAACCTATTTTAATAGCGGATCCACTCAGAAACCAAAAAATTCTTGGAATTATTGCGATTACTTTAGCTACTCGATATGCGATAGAAGGTAACCTCCCACCAGACATTGCTTTTGCTCTTAGTATTTTGTATATCCAAACCATGGAACAACTAGAGAACGTGGACTCTGTAAGGCGATTGTCAGGAGACGCTTTACGTACTTTTGCAGATCGGGTGAAAGAATTCAATGCGCAAAAATTTTCAAATGCGGTTACTACATGTATGAATCATATTAGTAAAAATGTTTACGATGGAATATCTCTCAATGAACTCGCTAATCATTTGGATATTACCCCTACTTATTTATCTAAATTATTTAAAAAAGAAGTGGGGATTCCATTAAGTGAATATATTCAAAGGGAACGAGTGGAAGAAGCAAAAAAATTATTAACACTAACTACATATCCATTATCAGATATTTGCGCTTGGCTAAATTTTAACGACCAAAGTTATTTTACAAAGGTTTTCAAAAAATCAACTAACATGACTCCTAGACAGTATCGTGAAAAACATACCGTAATATAGGCTAAATATCTGTTTCTGGTGCACGTGTAAGTAGTCTCTAAAACTTGGACATACTGAACCTATTACTCTACAAAGAGTGCGTGATTGGTCTGAAAAAGGAACATGTAATTAAATAGACGCATTATCAGCCTGATATTATTTTGTTAACGGAATAACCTCAGTTTTCGTGATTTGGTGAAAATAATGGAGAAACGGGGCTTATCCATTTCTCCTACAACGACTATGCGTTGGATTCATCAGTATGGTTCTGAATTAGACAAACGAATCTGACGTCACCTCAAACAAATAGCTCTTGAAGAGTCCATGAAATATATATCAAAGTAAAAGGGCAATGGATATATTTATATCATGGTGTTAATTTGAAAGGAAACATAAACCATTTTTTTCTAAGCAAAACAAAAAACCAGAAGGCTGCAAAGCGCTTTTTCAAGAAAGCTTTGCGGCCTTTTCATGTTTCAAAACTTCTTGTTATAACGATCGATAAGAATCTAGTTTATTATCTTCATGGTGAACTACTCGCCACTTAGCAAAGCTTGAAGTGGGAGCTTCTCAGTTCCACGACGAAAGTAACCTTTCGTCTCCCTGAGCGTTACTTCGGGGTGTTCCACCCCTAGATGTCCAACGCTTGGACGCTCTCTTGGTACGGTTGATATTTTACGCAGGAACCGAATGGCTTGGTTTTCGCACTCTATTTTCTTCCTGCAACCTCCTATATCAAGTTATCAAAGAACTTCATATAGCTAGTTTATCAAAAGTTTTTGGCTATGCCAAACCAAAATTCATCTCCCACCTACCGTTGGGCTATCGCCCTTCACACGCTTGAGGAAGGAGAATTCTTTCGGTAAATTCGTTAAATATTGAGGTGGTTGGAATGGAATGAATTGTATTTAAGAGGTTTTTTATGACTATATAAAGACATTTTTGAAGAATATGGTAAATTAAAGAGCATGATAAATTAAGTATTTATTAATAGTAATATCGGGAATTATTCCATAAAATTTAGTAAAATAACATATATTACTTGATATATCTATACTTTATGTAATTATACATACCCAAATAAAGGTAAAAAAGTATAAGTAATCCTATTAAATTATTCTATAATTATTTTTTCTAAAATCAAACCAGCTCGGTTAAAATAAAATAGTTATTTATTTACCATATATATATTAATTTGTAATCATTGCAATTACAAAGATAAAATTCAACATTAATTATATTAGTATAATATTTTTCGCTCATATTAGTACTTAACAAATAAATTATCGAGTATATTCGACAAGATTTTGCTATTTACGCATTGGAAATTTAATGTTTTAATGAACAACATAACTGGTATGACCACACAGAAAGGAGAAGATTACGCTAATAGGTGTTTAGTAAAGTTGCAAGTAACATTATGTCGAGACTAATTTTCTTAATACTCAGTTAATTTTAAAAGGGTTTAGAACTCAAAAGTATCACATTTGTAAAAAAAGTGTTTCAAGTTTCTACATAGCAAAACTGATTTTATTCCGCAAGAAAAGTATAAGCAATGTACAGTATAATTTCATCTTTTGTAATCTTGTAGGGCCCTTGCGACAAAACTAGGAGAGATATTATGAAATTATCATCAAAAAAGTCATGGCAGGGTTAGCAGTAGAAGCAATGGGTTTATCTATCTGGGCTTCTGTAAGTCAAGCAGCAACCCCAGAGAAAAATCAATATTATACTATTCATTTGGCAGCTAATTTAAATATAGGTGATGAACTTTTATTGTTAACTTGTGTAAAACATAGTATTTAAATGAGGGGGAAGTAAGGTCCTTACATTCTATAAGAAGTAAATAATAACGAGGGTTTAACACTCTCTATCCGAAAGAATTCTCCTTCCTCAAGTATGTGCAAGAAAAGGGCCTAGCGTTAGGTCGTTCAAGATGTATATATAAGATTGTAAACAGACAATAGTGAAGAGGTGTACGGAATGAAAAATAAAATAATTAAAGGTTTTTTAATAACATCAATAGTTACTGGGGCGACTATTCCTATCAATACTCTCGCAATGCCAATCGTTCAGGCAGAAACGCAACAAGAGAATACGGATATTTCCTCATCCTTACGAAAATTAGGTGCACAATCTAAATTAATCCAAACATATATTGATCAAGCTTTAATGAGTCCTAATGTACAGCTTGAGGAAGTCCCAGCTTTAAATACAAATCAATCCCTAATCAAGCAAGATATGAAGGAATGGTCATCAGAACTTTATCCACATTTAATTCTAGTAAATTCAAAAAGTAAAGGGTTTGTAACGAAATTTAATAGCTATTATCCAACATTAAAAGCGTTTGTAGACAATAAAGAAGATAAAGAAGGTTTTGTGGATAGACTTGAAGTTCTTCAAGAAATGGCTATGACGAACCAAGACAATGTACAACGTCAGATTAATGAATTAACAGACCTTAAATTACAGCTTGATAAAAAACTTAAAGATCTCGATACTGATGTGACAAAAGCACAGGATGTACTAAGTTCAGACGGAACAGGGAAAATAGACCAGCTAAAAAATGAATTACTAAATACAAAAAAAGCAATTCAAAATGATTTACAACAAATAGCATTAGTACCAGGAGCTTTAAATGAACAAGGATTTGTTATATTCAAAGAAGTCTATAGTCTTTCAAAAGAAATCATTGAACCGGCTGCCCAAGCAGGGTTGGCAGCGTATAACAAAGGAAAAGAAATTAATAACTCTATTTTAGAAGCAGAGACAAAAGCAGCGCAAGAAGCGAAAGATCAGGGGAAAACTGCTTTAGAGATTGAATCGGCAAAAAAAGCAGCTCGTGAAGCAATTGAGAAAAGCAAACAGGGTGAAATAGCTGCAGCTGCAGCCGCAAAAACGCAAGAGTATGACTTGATGAAAGCTATTGACACTGAAAAAATTAAGAAAACATTTGGTGCCTTCGCTGAAGTAAATAAACTAACAGCAGAACAGCGAGCACATTTAGATGATTTAGAAACACAAAACCAAAAATTATATGATTTAACAACGAAACTATCAATAGCAGATTTACAAAAATCAATGCTTCTTCTTATGCAAAATGATTTACATACGTTTGCAAATCAAGTGGATGTAGAACTTGATCTAATGAAACGCTATAAAGAAGATTTGAATCTAATAAAAAATAGTATTACAAATGTATCTACTAATGTTGATACTACTAACCAGGAGTCTCAAAAAGATACATTAAGAAGATTAAAAAACATGACAAGTTATCTTGAAGAGCAGGTTTATAAATTTTAATATTAGGAATTTATAAAAACATGAAGGTTATAAGAATCTATCGAAAAATAGGGAGGAAAATAGATATGAAGAAATTTCCATTTAAAGTGTTAACTTTAGCCACACTGGCAACGGTTATAACTTCTACTACCGGTAACACTATTCATGCATTTGCACAAGAACAGACCGCTCAAGAACAGAAAATAGGGAATTATGCATTAGGGCCTGAAGGACTGAAGAAAGCATTGGCTGAAACAGGATCTCATATTCTTGTAATGGATTTGTATGCAAAAACAATGATTAAGCAACCAAATGTAAATTTATCCAATATTGATTTAGGTTCAGAAGGGGGAGAATTACTCAAAAATATTCACCTTAATCAGGAACTGTCTCGAATCAATGCGAATTATTGGCTAGATACAGCAAAACCGCAGATTCAAAAAACAGCACGTAATATTGTAAATTACGATGAACAATTTCAAAATTATTACGACACATTAGTAGATACTGTACAAAAGAGAGATAAGGCAGGCCTAAAAGAGGGCATAAATGATTTAGTCACTACAATTAATACAAATTCAAAAGAAGTTACAGATGTAATTAAGATGTTACAAGACTTCAAAGGGAAACTATATCAAAATTCTACAGATTTTAAAAATAATGTTGGTGGCCCAGATGGTAAAGGTGGATTAACGGCAATATTAGCAGGTCAGCAGGCAACAATTCCACAACTTCAAGCTGAAGTTGAGCAACTCCGTTCTACTCAGAAAAAACATTTTGATGATGTATTAGCATGGTCAATTGGTGGTGGATTGGGAGCAGCCATTTTAGTTATTGCAGCTATTGCAGGAGTGGTAGTAATTGTTGTGACTGGCGGTACAGCAACACCGGCTGTTGTTGGTGGCCTTACAGCTCTTGGTGCAGCTGGTATTGGTTTAGGAACAGCAGCTGGTGTCACGGCGTCTAATCATATGAACTCTTATAACGAAATTTCTAAAAAAATCGGAGAATTAAGTACGAAAGCTGATCTCGCTAGCCAAGCAGTTATTTCGATTACTAACGCGAAAGACACTTTGGCATATCTGTATCAGACAGTGGATCAAGCGATACTGTCTCTAACAAATATTCAAAAACAATGGAATACAATGGGGGCCAACTATACAGATTTACTTGATAATATCGACTCTATGCAAGAACATAAATTCTCTTTAATACCTGATGATTTAAAAGCTGCTAAACAAAGTTGGAATGATATTCATAAAGATGCAGAATTCATTTCGAAAGACATCGCTTTTAAACAAGAATAGAACTGAAAATTAAGACCTATATAGGAGGAATATGAAATGATGAAGAAAATCCCTTATAAACTACTCGCTGTATCGACGTTGTTAACTATTACAACCGCTAATGTAGTTTCACCAGTAGCAACTTTTGCAAGTGGAATTGAACAAACTAACAATGGAGATATGTCGCTTTCAGC
>NZ_PCNZ01000051.1 GCF_002975175.1 Bacillus sp. MYb209 | reverse complement strand
TGCCTACTTTTATAACATCTATAAACGATAATAAAATACTACGTGAAAAGACCGCGTTTTGTATAAAAATATACCTTAAGTTGATGGATGTGGGGTAGTTGCACATCGCTATCAGGCTAAGGTTGCGCCAGGGAAACTTCAGAAGAAAAGCTCACTCCTTATATAAAAATAGATAAGGAGTGAGCTTTTTTAGGCTATCGATAATGATAGGTTAGGTTAATTTTACATGTATACGAGATTTATCATTATTCATCATGAAATTTTATTGATGGTATTTTTATATATATTTACTCATAAGAATGGAACTAGCTTAGTATTTACTGAGGGGGATTAAGAATGAATAGGGATGAAACCTCATTACATCCTGATACGGGTGTTACGTCTGTAATGTTTGTTGAACGATCATTAAATGAAATTCGTTTTTGGTCTAGAATCATGAAGGAGCATTCTTTTTTTCTTCGATTGGGGTTTAGATGCGAGGATACCCAACTAATCGAAGAGGCTAATCAATTTTATCGATTGTTTGAACATATCGAAAAAATAGCGTATTCCTATACAAATGAAACAGATCCTGGGCAAATAAAAAGATTTAATGCAGAAGTACAACAAGCTGCAACTAATATTTGGGGATTTAAACGAAAAATTCTAGGATTAATTCTCACATGTAAATTGCCAGGACAAAATAATTTTCCACTGTTAGTTGACCATACAAGTAGGGAAGCTAATTATTTTAGAAAACGTTTAATTGAATTAAATGAAGGTAAATTAGATGCCCTTCCTGATGCTATTATTAAAGAAAATGTTTTCTTTTTAAGGATTATGGCAGACCATGCTAAATTTATTGGTCATCTTCTTGATCCATCGGAAAGAAAGCTTGTAGATATAGCCCGGAATTTTAGCAATGATTTTGATGAATTGATGTATCAAGCAATTGACTTAGAATCTATGAAACCACAATCTCAAACAGTTCCTCTTTTAGATCAATTTTTAGATCAAAATCGTGTGTCAGTCACATCTCTTCGGGATTTTAAGAAAACGGCACGTGATTTAATTGAGCAATGTAAAATAAAGAGTATCATTCATCCATTATTAGCAGACCATGTTTTTCGTGAAGCTGATAGATTTCTTGAAATAATTGATATGTTCGATGCTCATCTTACAAATATTAAATCACAATCTAGATAGTAGAAGATAAGGAAAGATACTATTTGGATTTAAACTGAGAAGTTAACAATTTATTGTTAGCTTCTTTTCCTTGTGATGGATTCATCCATTATTTTATTAAATATTCCCAAAGGGATTTTTAACCCCTTTGTTTATAGTCTTTTAATGTATAATTTCTTTTTATAAATTGGGGATATTAGGAGAATTGACGGGAAGGCAATGGTTTCGGGAATTTGAAAGTAAACTAATAATAAAAAGTTTACTTTCGTATTTACAATAAAATACAACTGTTTTTTGTTGATTTGCTATTTTCGAACTTTTACCTTTCGGGAATATTGTTTATGTATATTATCTTACTTATATTTATCAGCTAATGTTTTTGTTAGATAGTGGATGTTCAAGTGAAATTACTAATAAGTAATGAAAATCTTATACAATGGTATGAGAAAGGAAAAAAGTTCTAATTTGTTGAAGCGGAATGCGAAATATATTATAGAAGAAAATTCAGAAGCAACAAGTAAATATAGCTTGTTCTTGGGTTCGTATGTAAAGTTAGGCGCTATGATGGGTATGCCGTTTTTAGGAATAGCGAATCCGAAAGTTTTTTAGCAAGTAAACCATTTGGGAAAGAACCCGATTTATATGAGAATGAAAATGTAGAAGTAATATATCTTTTAAGATTAATGAATGCAATTTTTGTGCTAGTTTGTTGGAAAGAAAACAAATGGACTTCCTCGGAGGAAGAGGATTTAGCTAGGCTATTACCTCATACAATATTAAAGGAAGATCAAGATTCCGCAGTGATAGTCCGAGCTACTGATTTTATTAATAGTTCGCATCATTATTTAGTATCTTCAAAACGGGCACAGTATGAAAACGATGCAATTTGGATTGTTTTAGAATATCCTGCTTCTTAATAAAGTATTCTATTGTTTGTATATAAAAATGGTTGATTAATATAAAAACACCATTTTAAATTATTTTGAAATGGTGTTTTATATTTTATAAAGTTACACGCCTGGAAAAACACTTAGAAAAATTCTTCATTATATAAAGGTAAGTCTGATAGATCTACTTTATACCCGTTAAATATGTGGGTTTGAAATAAAGTCACGATGCTTTGAAAAAAGATGCGATGTTTATAATAAAGTCGCGAAGTGTTGAAGGAAGTTGCGACGTTTCTATCAAAGAATTCTAAATGATTTTTGATTAAACTTTTTTCACGAAATAAAATTTGTACACTAATCCACAATAATTACTCTGTTTTTGTTCAAACTTTATTCAAAATGAATTCTTTTCGGTTCTCACTAAATAAGGATTTTTAAAACATGTCTAATCAAACTTTATCCAAATGTTACAGTAGTACCGTTAAAACCACTAAAACCATTAAAACCATCAAAACAATTAGAGCAACCACCGCAACCACCGCAACCACCACAATTAAAGCAACCGAAGCAACCAAAACAACGGAATCCACCACAACGGAATCCACCACCACCACAACCGCCACAACGACCACCACAACCGCCACAACGACCACCACAACCGCCACAGCGACGAGCATCACCTTCAATATAGTAATATGGATATTGGTTTTGCTGGTCCCAATACACAACATTTTCAGACTGATAATCATTAAGGCTTAACGCTTGTAGTTCTTGTTGAAACTGATTCATTTTCATGACCTCCGTTTATAAAATAAAACCCCATCAATGCTTTCCTATATTTCTGTTCGTTAAATCTAAGTAGAAATAGCGCTATAAAATAAGTTCAATACGTACACCAACAAAATATGACCTATCACTAGATGATGCACCTTGTTCATATGCCTATTTTAAGGTTGTTTTTACTATGGGCTCATTTTTTTAAGATGAAAATGCCGCAACATTATTGTCTTCTGAATGTGCAGTTGTATAGTACGTAAAATTATTACTGTAGAGGTATAACGTTTCTGTTATAATTCAATCGTGCACAAGTGCAAAATCACATATAGTCTACCTACGGAAATAGGTGGGCTTTTTAACGCATAAAGAAAAGACACCCATATATGGGTGTCTTTTCTGATAGTTTTTTTAGCAGAAGCAGCTAGCTCCAACTATGATTAATAAAATAAATAATACTACTAATAAAGCAAAGCCGCCGCCACAACTACTGCAACTACCACCAAAGCCCATAATAGTTCCTCCTTTAATGGGAGGGGAAAACTAGGGTTCACTCATGTATTTTAACGGATTCATTTTACTTTATGTTTTTACGCATTAATTGAGCAGGTCCTTTTGAAAATAAAGAAAAGACACCCTAAGGTGCCTTCCTCCGACTTGAACCATCTTAATTTTAATAATATATATTGGACTCCCATCCAATATAATTGTATCAAACTGATGCACAGTGGCAATTGAGAAATACGATTAACAAGAGAATGATAGCAGTGACGCCACCTAAAAATAAGGGAGTAGATTCTACTCTACAGGTTGACTACGAATTCGTCGATTCATGGTAACCCAAGTGGCTGTAAACAATATCATTAATAGTATTACAATGATATACAATCCGTTTTGAGGTATCATGATACCAATCATTACGCCCATTAATCCTCCCATTGCTCCTGCTACAATCCCATTTAATATGGGATCATATCTTGAAATGGAAAACTGATAATACCACTAACAAAAATACCAATCAGGAGTCCTAAAACATAGGCTGTACTTAAATGGTGACTCATAATGGCTCCGATAACTACACAAATTGTCATTGTAGAAATCATTCCTAAGGACATCGGAAGTGAATGGACGATTATATTAGATTGTTCATTGAGTTTGTACAAACGATTTCGTTGCTTCCAGAGTGTGAAAATTATATGGAAAATGAGCAGTGCACAAATAAATAAGATAACAACGGAAAAGAGCCACGATATACCCACAGTGTTCATATGGTTCATTTTTGATGATACTTTGCGGATCTTGGTTATTACCAGGGACTCTTTACTTTAGTGTGGCTGTAGTACCTAGTCTATGGAATTTATATGTTATATTTCTAATGATTTATTGTTTGGATGGAGAAGAGAAATGATTGAAGAGAGTAGTTCTCTTTTTTTATTAAGTTATTGAAACGGCAGTGAAGGGATGAGGGGCGTAATGAAGCGGGAATTATCTAAATTAGCAGATGTGCTAGTCAACCATTCTACTAAAGTGCAACCTGGTGACCAAGTGTTAATTCAAAGTGTTACTGAAATAGATCCTATAGTAGTTCGTGAAATTATTAAGGCTGTGGAAAAAGCAGGGGGATATGCGCATGTATCAATGCGTGACGTTTCTGTTACGAGGCAACTGATTTTGTCAGGATCTGAAGAACAATTTAAGTTGTTTGCAGATTGGGAGTGTTATCGCTTAAGTAAGATGCAAGTATATATTAATCTCCGTAGTCCTAGAAATGCATATGAATTAGCAGATGTACCAGCAGAAAAAATGAAATTATATCAAAAGATATTTGGAAAAGCTCATAGTGAAGCAGTGTATAAAACAAGATGGGTGACAACTAGAATCCCGAACGAAGCCTCTGCGCAAGAAGCGAATATGAGCACTGAGGCTTATGAAAAATTTTATTATGATGTTTGTACGTTAGATTACAGAAAAATGTCGATAGCGATGGAGCCGTTAAAAGAATTAATGGAAAAGACAAAGCGAGTAAGGATTATTGGGGAAGGTACGGATTTGAAATTTTCAATTGAAGGAATTGGTGTATTAAAAGGAGATGGCACGGATAATATACCTGATGGTGAAGTGTATACAGCACCTGTTAAAAACTCAGTAAATGGAGTAGTAACTTTCAATACAGTGTCTGTCCAACAAGGTTATTCGTTTCAAGATATAAAGTTACATATTAAGCATGGGAAAATAATAGAGGCATATGCAAATGATACAGAGCGAATAAATCAAATTCTTGATACGGATGAGGGAGCAAGATATATTGGTGAATTTGCACTAGCTTTTAATCCTTATATATTACACCCGATGAATAATACGTTATTTGATGAAAAAATAAATGGTAGTTTTCATCTAGCGATTGGAGATTCGTTACAAGGTGCAGACAACGGGAATAAATCAGCGATACATTGGGATTTAGTAAACATTCAAAGGCCAGAGTATGGCGGGGGTGAAATTTGGTTTGATGACGTACTTATTAGAAAAGATGGACGTTTTATTTTACAAGAGTTGTTCGGATTAAATGAAGAAAATTTAAAAAGGTAAAGTGCTTTATTGAAATTGTGTAAAGGACAGTAAAACCCCTGAGTAATTAGTTTGTTGATTTTTATTACAATTTTGTAAGGTTAAGTAATAAAAATCGATAGAACTGGATATTTGAATGAGATATTCTGAATAACGGAGAGAATATTCTGAAAAAGGGGTGGAGCAAATGAAGAATAGACAAAAAGTATCCATAATATGCAAAAGTATTTTATGTTTAATCATTTGTATATTAATTACGAATGAAGCGTGGTTTACAAAAGCGGTGAGGGCAGAATCGGGCACGTTGACTGATAGGAGTATAGAGAACTTCAAGAAAAAGATGGATGAACAGGTACCAAAATGGCAGGGGAATTATAATGTACCAGGGGTTGCAATAGGCATCGTACATGAGGGGCGTATTGCTTATACACTTAACTACGGTTATGTAGATAAAAAGACAAAAAAAGCGGTGAGTGATGATACTTTGTTTCAGGCTGGTTCCATATCTAAAAGTCTTACAGCGTGGGGAATCCTACATCTTGTAGATGAAGGTCGTTTATCATTAGATGATCCCGTTGGAAAATATCTAACCAAATGGAAATTACCTAATTCAGGGTTCAATAATAATGAAGTTACAATAAGAAGATTGTTAAGCCACACAGCAGGGCTTTCTGCACATAAAGGATACCTTGGGGTTGCACCCGGGAAACATCTTGATTCTATCGAGGAGTCTCTGTCTGGAAAAGGATGGTTTAATGAGCCAGTGGAGGTTACCAAAAAACCCGGTTCAGAAACAATTTATTCTGGTGGTGGATATACAATTTTGCAACTTGTTATTGAAGAGGTTACCGGAATACCTTTTGATCGTTATATGGAGGAACAAATTATGAAACCTGTAGGAATGAAATCTAGTTCATTCCTACAACGTCCTGAAAATCCTAATCTTTCGAAAGTCTATGGATATTTTGGAGAGGAACTCCCTAGTTACCAATTTACCGAACAGGCTGCCGCAGGTCTCAAGACAAATATTACCGATATGATGACATTAATACTTGCAAGCATGGATGCAAATAATAAAGGTAATGGTGTCATCAAAAGTGAACGTGTTAAGGAAATGCAAAAGCCGGTATTAGGTGAGAATGGTTTAGGTGTATTTGAAAAAAAGTTATCTAATCAATGGAAATTAATTTATCATTCTGGTGACAATCGAGGCTGGCATTCTTTTTATGGTTTCATTCCTAATACAAAGGATGGATTGGTAATTCTTACGAATAGTGAAGGTGGTATAGACTTACGACAAGATATTTATCACGCATGGATTGAATATGAAACTGGAAAATTACCTGAAAGTTACTTCTCTCTCGCTGAGCAGAGAAAAAACAACTCAATTATATCAATTGTTATTGGAGCCGCACTTGGCGTATATTTGTTGCTGTTTGTGATTAGATTGTACAAAGGTAGAGGAATCTTCATTATTAGGCACGAGAAGAAACCTTACATAAGATTAGTGGTTAGGGTATTTTTACTTATTATTACCGCTCTGCTCGTATTTTGTGCTGCCTATTTGTGGAGGATTTTAAGTTTAAATTCCGGTAATACAATAAATTTCATTCTAATAATGGCGTGGATTATAACATTATTAATTAGTGGATTTTTCCCGAAAATTAGAAGTAATAAAAAACAATAATTAGAAAGCACATAATTAAAAATATTAACTACCCCCAAAGAGTGAAAAACGCTATTCTTACTAAAAGAATAGCGTTTTTCATTTTTTAAATAGGATTTCATCTAAATTTAATGGAGTCTCTTCCTACAAAAGCAGTAGAAATTTTATTTGAATTTACTACTTCAGTTGGATATATCATATTTTAATTTCGATAGAATAGTAAATATGGAGATACATAATTCAGATTTAAAATTACAGTAACTACTTAACCCGTTGTTACCAATACAAATACAGAGAGGAGCAAGTAGAATGATACAGAACATATATGAAACTCATTTACATGTAAGAGATTTAGAAAAGGCGATAGATTTTTATCAAAATAAGTTAGGGTTAGCATTAGCAAGAAAACTATCGAAAAGAAAAGTGGCTTTCTTTTGGGTAGGAGAAAGTAAAAAGCAAATGCTTGGGCTATGGGAAGTACATAATATTGAGGATTTTGAGATGAAACACTTTGCTTTTGGTGTAGATTTAGAATTTCTAAAGACTTCTAAATTATGGTTAGAGAATCGTGGAATAGAAGTGGTAGGAAGCCAAGGGAAAGGAAATCAAGAGCCAGTTGTCCAAAGATGGATGCCAGCTGCAAGTGTATACTTTCTGGATTGTGATGGGAATAAATTAGAGTTTATTTCTATGTTACATGATAATCCAGATGAATTAGAATATGCATCTTATTTAAGTGAATGGAATGCGGAACACCAAGAAAAATAAATGAGATGCATCTAAACGGAAAACGTTATTTTTTTGTGGGAATATACAGAAAAGATGGGCGTTTTATTGTACTAGAGTTGTACGAATTAAATGAAGAGAATTTAAAAAGGTAAAGTACTGTATTGAAATTGTGTAAAGGAAATTAAAACACAACATATCAAACTAAGTGATTGATCGTATAATTTTACATTCATTTAATATTAATAGGTAAATAGAAAAATTGGCGCCAATTGTTAAATGTGTCGTGTAAAAAAGACAAAATCTCTTAAAAAACACTTAATTTTTCACTCCATCAATTTTTACAATCTCTCCTTATAATGTGAATTGGACAAGCAACTAAGAGAACGCAGAACATGTCAGTTTATACATTCTATTATTAGGGGGAGAAATTGTATGAAAAAGGCAGTTGCTTCATTAGCTGTTATGGCAGTATTATTACCGACATTTACAATGCATGCAGAAGGAAAAGAGCAAGTTCGAAAGTCAGCTACAACTTTTAACGTTATTAGTGACATTCAAGGGGATTTAGGGGATTTTGATCATGTGTTAAAAGATATGAACAAAGTGACGCCACTTTCAAGAGCACTTATTATGAATGGGGATATAACGCCAACTGGACAGCAGTCGCAGTATGATGATGTAAAACGTGTGTTAAACAAAAATAAGCATCCGGAAAATGTGTGGTCAACTGTTGGGAATCATGAGTTTTATGCTGGTAAATGGACAGCTGATGGGAAACTCTCTCAAAATACATGGCCAAATGGTGTAACTGAGAAAACGCTATTCAACCGCTATTTACAGTTTAGCGGACAAGAAAAGGTATATCATAAAAAAGAATTAGACGGTTATCCGCTCTTATTTTTAGGAACTGAAAAATATATGAAATACCATGATTCAAAAATGTCGGATGAAGTATATATGAGTGATGAACAATTAGGTTGGATCAAACAAAATCTAGAAGAGTACAGCCAGAAAGATAAAAATAAGCCGATTTTCATTTTCTCTCATCACGTTTTACCGGATACGGTATCTGGATCAAGACAATCACCATATTTACAAGACTATTTAAACGTCGATAAATTGTACGATATTTTAAAAGACTATCCGCAAGTTGTTTTCTTTACGAGTCATACGCATTGGGATTTAAATTTACCTGACTGGGCTGGTAAAAAGAAAATTGCAGGTGGAGATGAAAAAGGATTTACTGTTGTAAATACGGGCGGAATTGAAACGGGCTGGATGTCAGCTGGACCAAATGGCGGAGAGAAAACTGCTCCAGATGGTTCTTCATTTAAACAAGGATTACAAATAAGAGCATACGGTAACGATGTAACCGTAACAGCTTACGATTATAAACGTGATAAAGATATAAAGAAACTATTAATTAGTGATGCGAAAATTGCACGAATGGCACCAAATGTTACAGCAGATGATAGTGAAAATGTAATTGTCGGTGCAACTGAATATATGGAGTACGCTATAGAAGGAACGAATGAGTGGCAGACGTATAATCCAGGGAACCCTCCAAAATTTGATGGAGACAAAATTATATATGTACGTCATAAAGGAGAAATGAATTTACAGCCGGGATTAATGCAGCTTCTTCGTTTTTCGGCAAATAAGTGATTGGTAAGAGCCTTATCGAATGAGATAGGGCTCTTTTTGTTTGGCTTTGTTAAAAATAATGTTGTTATTCAAACATATAAATGATAACTAAAATGGTTTTAGACAGTTGTTCTTTTTCAGTAGCGATTCTGATAAACTTATATGATCAGAATTTTACAAATAATAGAACGTTCATTGTTCCATTAAAGGGCCAGTTTAATAGCTATCTACAACACGCCGCAAATAAATTTTGACCAAAGGGGTTATCTATTAAAGGGATTAAATTGGAGGGAATAGAAAATGGATGTAAAGACACTTTTGTTACAACAATGGGCAAGCTGCTTAGATGAAGAAGACTGGTTTCCACCACTTGAAAAAGTGCTAGAGGGTGTTACTTTTGAACAGGCAATTTGGAAACCAGATGAGGGGGCAATGAATTCCATATGGGAATTAGTTTGTCATTTACTTTTCTATAAAAAGAGACTTCTGATGCGATTTCTTGGTGAAACAGCGAATGAACCACAGGCAGAAGATAATGAATCTACATTTCGATTACCAACTGAGACATTTCAAAATTGGAAGGAAACAAAACAAGAATACTTTTATGTTCATCGTGAACTTGAAAAAATATTAGCAAAATCAGAACAAGAAGATTTGTATAGACAGATCCCTGGAGAAAGATCATTAGTTCTTGAACTGAAGAGTTTAGCATTGCACGACGCATATCATATTGGGCAAATTGTATTTCTAAGTAAAATGCAAGGAGCTTGGGCAGGGAAACGCAGCTTTTAAAAAAGCGTCATTAGCTTTACAGTTATTCTATTATAGGGGGCTTTAATGAAATATGGGAACGTCCAAATCGGACGTTCCCATATTTTATACATAAAAAACAATAATGCTATTTAACAAAGCCTTTTGTTTTGTCTTTTTTGTTGGTAAGTCGATATAAATTTCATATACCGCACCGAAGTTAAAATCGTTAGTTGAATTTCATTTACCGAACTGAAATTCAATACATTTTTAATCCAGAAAGATGACTTCATCATTTTTACATGTAATAATAGTATCGTTACATATATTGTGAAAGAAGTACAAAAGGAGCGTTATTGATGAACTTAGCTAAATTCCCGAGAAAAAAATATACAGAATCATATACACCAATTGAAAAGTTAAACAATTTTTCTGAAGCACTTGGTGGGCCAACTATTTATTTTAAACGAGATGATTTACTTGGTTTAACAGCTGGCGGTAATAAGACGAGAAAGTTAGAATTTCTAGTTGCGGATGCACAGGCAAAAGGTGCAGATACGTTAATTACAGCTGGCGGTATTCAGTCCAACCATTGCCGTCTAACATTAGCAGCTGCGGTAAAAGAAAAAATGAAGTGTATTCTTGTGTTAGAAGAAGGGCTTGAGCCAGAAGAAAAGCCAGACTTTAACGGAAACTACTTCTTATATCATTTATTAGGCGCTGAGAATGTAATTGTTGTGCCAAACGGAACAGATCTTATGGAAGAAATGCATAAAGTAGCGAGAGAAGTAAGTGAAAAAGGAAATACACCATATGTAATTCCAGTTGGTGGATCGAACCCTACTGGCGCAATGGGTTACATTGCTTGTGCGCAAGAAATTATGGCTCAATCATTCGAGCAAGGAATTGATTTCAGTTCAGTTGTTTGTGTAAGTGGTAGCGCTGGTATGCATGCTGGTTTAATTACTGGTTTTTCCGGAACGCAAAGCAAAATTCCTGTAATCGGAATAAATGTAAGTAGAGGAAAAGCAGAGCAAGAAGAGAAAGTTGCAAAACTTGTAGATGAAACTTCAGCTCACGTTGGTATCCCAAACTCTATTTCACGCGAAGCAGTTACATGCTTTGATGAATATGTAGGGCCAGGTTACGCGTTACCAACACCGGAAATGGTTGAAGCGGTTCAGTTACTTGCGAAAACTGAAGGTATTTTACTTGATCCAGTTTATACAGGTAAAGCAGTAGCGGGGCTAATCGATTTAATTAGAAAAGGTAAATTTAATAAAGAGGACAACATTTTATTCGTACATTCAGGTGGCTCGCCAGCTTTATATGCGAATACGTCTCTGTTTGCGTAAGTGTAAAAAGCATTGGGTATCCAATGCTTTTTGTTTTTAATTAATGTTGAAATTTGATACAATTTCGTGAATATGCGATAACGTTGCTACATTCAATGAAAGAGGGCATGACTATGGTATGTCCAAGCACAAGAGTTACATAGGCAACAGTAGATTTTTAAAAAAGAGAGTTAATATTTATAAAGGAGATTGAGATATGACAGAATTTTGGGAAGCAAGTTTTATAGAAAATCAAATGATATGGGGATTTGAAGCCTCAGACTCCGCAATTTTGACGAAGGAATTTTTCCTTGAAAAGAAAGTGAAGGATATATTGATTCCTGGTATTGGGTACGGAAGAAATGCAAAGGTTTTTATTGATAACGGGATACATGTAACAGGTATTGAAATTTCAAAAACAGCGATTGAATTGGCAAGACAAAATGAACTTAATGCTGATTTCTTCCATGGTTCAGTAACGGATATGCCTTTTGATAACAAACTGTATGATGGTATATTTTGTTATGCACTTATTCATTTATTGAATAAGGATGAGAGAGAGAAGTTTATTAAAGATGGCTATAACCAATTAAAGCCAAACGGATATATGATTTTTACTACTATTTCAAAAGAAGCCCCAATGTTTGGAAAGGGTAAACAACTGGGTAGAGACTATTTCGAAATAATGGAAGGGGTAAAAATGTATTTTTATGATGCTGACTCGGTAAAACAAGACTTTGGAAAATATGGACTGATCGAATCTACGGGAATTGTTGAGCCACATAAAAATATGGAAAATAAACCTCCATTTAAATTTATAATGATAAAATGTCAAAAAAAACTATAATTACATAATAGAAACACCGAAATAGAAGCGAAAGCTGTGGTATATCAAATTTGGATTAGTTCTAATAAGGATATAGTAGAAGTAATGGCGGGAGATAATCGGTATGCTCAATTAACAGAAAAAACGCAGCCACTTTGTTTGAAATTATTACAGGTGAGACGTTATCTGAATAAAAGTATATGGTACTTAACTTTTGGGCTTTTTCCGGGATGTCTTGTTCTCAATGATGAATATGTAGACTGCTGTTTTCTAAAACTACGTCTTTTAAAAAGTTTACATTCTTAGAAAAACATTGAATTTGATATAAAAGGAGTTCAGAACGCTCTTTTATGTACTCATCAACTTGAATTGGAACTGCTAATCTGGTCCCGATACCTTTACTCTCTGTCCATTCTTATTGTTTTCTTCTTTTCAGTTGAAGATTTAGGATCTGTTTTATCATGAATTTCAAATACTTAATCTACCAAGTTCTTTGTTAAATCTACTAAGTATGCAATCATAATTGCATACTTTTTGTATTTATTGCAATGATTTATTACTTGTAAGGGGTTATTTATTGTGAATTGAAAAAAATTATCTGCCATCTTTATGTGTTATTCTATTAAAAAATCTAAATTTGGTCAATTAAATGCGATAAAATCTGGTCAAAAATAATGAAATTTCAGGAAAAATAAGGTACACTAGTCAATGGTTTTGATTTAAAATCGATTGACGTTAATGTATATGGGGGAAAGATTGATGAACAACAATACAATAAATGAATCAGTTGAAGAAGTTGATAAAAAACGAGTAAGATCAAGCAAACGTTTTACAAATTGGAAGCTTATCGCAGCGGGTGTTGGTATAATTGTACTTCTCATTGGGGGGATGAGTTATTATCAGGCAACTCACTTCAATTCGAATGTTACGATTAATGACACAAAAGTCGGTGGTCTGAGCACTGATCAGGCAATACAGAAATTAAAAACATCTGGACTAGCAAACAAAGTCTATGTCGATCAACAACAAGTTTTAGATGAAAAAGATACAAAAACAGAACTTACGGAAAAAGATTTGCCTCAAGTTAAGAAACTATTAAAAAGTCAGTGGACATTTTTCCCTTCCTCAAAGGAAAAAAATTATTCACTGCTACCGGAAAAGGCGGATCAGTATCGTAGTGAAACGATGAAAAAGCTTGTAGAAGAAAAGCTCATCTCTATGAACGAAAAATTAAAAGCGCCTCAAGATGCTATGGCGAAGCTCGAACAAGGCAAGGTTATTATTTCGAAAAGCGTTGAAGGAAAACAGTATGACGTTACTAGTCTACTGAAAGATTACGACAAGCAGAAGTATAAAAGCGAAATTCATCTGAAGTCTGCATA
>NZ_PCNZ01000050.1 GCF_002975175.1 Bacillus sp. MYb209 | reverse complement strand
TGAACAAACATGGATTTGGCATGGCCAATGAACCAAGAGAACTTGCACTAAGAAAAGCCTTATACAGTTGCCTCTGAAAAAATAAAAATACGTGAAAATAGTTAGGGATATTTTCATTTTGTACGGTTGTTGGCTATGAATAGTGGAATAAATATTAAGTATTCAACAGTTTAAATAGAACGAGTCATCTTTTTATTTTAAGAAAAAAGATGACTCGCTTTATGCTGAAATTCGCTTAGCGTATATTTTCGTTAAAATGTGGGCGCGACCCCAATCTGTAGTCGTATATTCGTTACTTCGAACAACAACATTCCCTACATAATAAAAAATAGATGACTCAATTAGTTTCATTTCTAAAACATTTTAAGTCATCTATTTATCAATTCCAGTTTTGATTTCTTGTTGCTCTACATGAGTGAATTTCCTTGCCTCATACTTTTACATTTATTCATAGCTTTTTGTAAAAAATTAATTTGGAATCATAGCAGTTTAAGAATTACTGCTACCAATTATTAAAATCAGTGTAATTTTTATATACATTTTCTATAACATTATCTTGCCAGACATTTTTATATTCATCTCTATCCACTTTAACACTATATTCACTAATATCACCATTGGCATTTAACCATCCAGGGTTTTCGAGAGCATGTTTGTAGGTAAACGTTCTTACCTGTTTCAATGTTTTAAATGTAATCGGAAAAGATTTTTTTTCCCCATCTTTGTAACCAAACACTCTATATGCCTTTTTTCGTCCACCAACAGTTTTAAAATATGGTTCTGTAAAACATTCTATTTGTTTGATATGAATCTCTCACCTTTCTAGACGCCTTAAGTAATTAGTTTATATATTGGAAGAAAGATAAACAGCTACTGTAAGGTTGGACTACAAAAACAGCTCAGGGCTGGTTTTAATGTACTTCCGTATTCTTTGATTACTTTGTAGAAAGTATTTTTCATCAGTTCAAATATTGAATAAATTTCACACTAATTATTTCTCTATTTGCCCATCTAGAATGGGTCTCTTTTATTATTATTGATAACGTTCTTAAAATTAGCTTCTCTTTAACAATCTTTTTTCTCTGATGGTTTATGTTTTACTCTATAAGAGAGAGCGGTAACTTGTTGGGAATATTTAAAACCTTTTTCAGATTTTTCGGAAACCCATTTCGAAACAGGTCTTAGTAAACTATTTATGCTGACAATAAGAATGGTTCCTGTTATAGCTATAAGTAAATAGCCGCTACCTGCTAATGTTCCTACAGCCGCAGAACACCATAAGGTTGCTGCGGTATCCAGTCCTCGAACTGTCAATCCATCTTTCATAATAACTCCAGCACCTAAAAAACCAATCCCGCTTACAATTTGAGAAGCTATTCTTGTAGGTGTATTATCGGTTGGAGTGAGTACACTTAATAGTACAAAAAGTGCAGCACCAACGGAAACAAGTACATTTGTACGTAATCCAGCAATGCAATTGTGCCATTGACGTTCTAATCCAATTATTGCTCCAACAAGTATTGCTACAAGTAACCTGAGTAGAATGTCTAGTTCCATATTTCTGTCTCCTTAATTTCCATCCTTAATGATCATCATGCTCTAAATTGACTTGTTGTAATGGAATCACCTTTGTTTTTTTTATAATTTTATAGCCGAACCAAAATACAAGAAACAGCAGTAAACCAATATAAGTAGCAAGTACTTCATACCAATCGACATGTGACCCTATAAAGACTGAATAATTCTGTCCTAAAATAATAATAGTACATATTACAAAAGCCAAAATAGGACCGATAGGATACCACTTTGCTTGATACGGAAGCTTATTTAAATTCTTTTGTTGATGTAAAAAAGCCTGACGAAAACGATAATGGCTTATAGCAATCCCTAACCATGCAATAAATCCACAAAGTCCCGAAGCATTCAAAAGCCATATAAATGCTTGCCCTTCTCCAAATAAAGAAGCTGCAAACACTACGATTGCCACAGCCGTTGTCATAAGTAAAGCATTAATAGGAACACCTTGTTTATTTACTTTTTTTAAGCAATTTGGAGCTTTCCCTTCTTTTGCCATTACCCATAACATTCGGGTTGCAACATACATTCCAGAATTACCAGCTGATAGAACAGATACCAAGATAACTGCATTCATAATAGAAGCTGCAAATGCGAACCCAATTTTCTCAAATACTAGTGTGAAGGGACTCATTGTAATATTACTAATGTCATTGTTAACTAGATTCGGATCTGTGTAGGGAACTATGACTCCAATTACGCAAATGGTAAGTATGTAAAATAAGAGAATTCTCCAAAAGATTTGCCGCACAGCTTTTGGAATATGCTTTTCAGGAGCTTTACTTTCTCCAGCTACAATTCCAACCATTTCTGTACCTTGAAAGGAAAACCCCGCAATCATAAACACACTAAGAATAGAAAGAAAACCTCCATGAAACGGTGCGTCTCCAATTGTTAGATTGTGAAATCCAATAGGATTTCCTTTGAAAATTCCAAATATCGTGGCTATTCCTAACATAATAAACACGACTATAGTAATAACTTTTACAAGTGAAAGCCAAAACTCCATTTCTCCATAATGTTTCACTGAAAGAATATTAATTCCAAACATAAACAGTATGAATAACGCACTCCACAGAATAGATGGACTGTATGGAAACCAATATTTCATAAGAATAGCTCCTGATGAAATTTCAACTGCAAGAGTAATAGTCCAGCTAAACCAGTAATTCCAACCAATCGCAAAACCAAATGCAGGATCTACAAATTTAGAAGCATACGTACTAAAAGAACCAGATGTAGGCATATACGCTGCCATCTCTCCCAAGCTGGTCATCAACAGGTAAACAATACACCCCATCAACAAATAAGCTATAATTGCTCCACCAGGTCCTGCTGTATGAATCGTATTTCCGCTTGCTATAAATAACCCAGTCCCAATGCTTCCACCTATAGAAATCATTGTTAAATGTCTCATCCCTAATTCTCTTCTTAATTCAGAAGGCTGGGAATTAGAAGGGAAAGAAAAAAGTGGATTTTTCGTTTTTATGGGTGTCTCTTTCAAGTGCCTCATCCTTTTTTTTGAATTGTTTTCCAGAAAAAGAGTATAAAAAAAGACACCAAAGTTCACCCAGTGTTTTTAAAAGTCACCATAGTATCCCCTCTCGAAACGCTTACGAAGTTAGCTGTCGGATTCGGGCCTTGAGAGTAGCCCTACCTTCATTTAAGAAGGATTCACCCCGAGTGCAATCGCACAAAATTTGGTTCCCCCGCTCCATATGGATTCAGCGAATAGTGATATGAATTTATGTACAATATATTACTCCTATGCCCTCTTGTTTGTAAACAAGAAAATAAACGTTTTTTCAGGGGTGGATTTTTTGCGCTGTACACTTTATTTATAATTTGAATTCTTAAATTAAGTTACATACTTTAAAAAAAGTGAGAATTACAAGTATAGTAATGCATGAAGAAGAGTTTGAATTAAATAAAAATACTGTGCCACATTTTTATTGAGTCTATTATCTACTAGTGTCTTTACTATTTTTAATTACATGGACTACTGATAAGTGGGGTTATGGTAACTAAGTATATATTGTTTTTGTATGGGGATGGTATAATTTAGAAAATACATGTTAATCAAAGTTAGGAGGGAGTTCATGGGAAGAGAAGTATTATTTGATAATCAAAGTGTAATTTTAAAGTTAAGTGGGGTAACAGGGTTCTTTGCTTTAAAATTAAAATTAGAAATTCCTTATAATACTATTAAGAATGTATATGTGAATCATTTTGATGCTCCACAATGGATGCTCCGTATGCCTGGAACCTCAATTTCTGCACTTAACATTTTTGAAGGTAGTTTTAAATATGCTGATGAATGGTATTTTCTTTCTTATGAAAATAGAGTACCACTCGTAATGATTGAATTAGAAGGACATGAAAAATATAAATATGTTTATTTTGAAATCAATGACCCTACTAAAGTAGCTTCGGATATTAGAAAGCATATAAGGGATTTGTAATTATTTTTTTGTATCTAAGAGAGTACTGCTTACGCTGATGTAATTTATTCAAACAAGTTAGATTAACTCTAGCTTGTTTTTTGTTTACAGGTATTACAACCTCTTTATTATTAGTATTTCCAATGTATACTTTTGTTTCTATTTTTGAGGATATCAGGGGGATTGGGATAAAGTTAATGTTTATGGGGAAATGAAAGTAAACTTTTGGCTAAAAGTTTACATTGAAGTTTTGGATTATTTATAACTAATTTTGTAATAAATTTCTCAATAAAGATATACTTGTTAATTATGGTTATAATATTCAAAATTGAAAAAATAAATTATAATAAAAATATGATGGTTATCCTTTTGTTTACTCCTTGTGCTAAAGATAAGATCCTGTTCCCGGGTCTTATCTTTTTATTTTTGGATTTTAGATACAAAAAAGGAATCCTTAATAGCTTAAGGATTCTGCAACAGAGAATTTACTCTTCTGATCTATAAATGGTTAAAATAGTAATTCTTTTTTTCAAGAAACCAAATGTTGGTTTAGAATAAAGTTTGAATAACAAAAAGAAACACTCATTTTGAAAAAAGATTAGTCAAAATAAGCGTTTTTTATTTCAGTTAGATATAAATTTTCATAAAAAAGTTTGATTAAAAGAATTCAAACCTTATATAAATTTTATTTTACTTTAATTAAATCTATGTATTTTCTTACTTCTGGTAAGCGATGATTTTTAATATAATCATCCCATTCCTCTAAATTCCCATTAATATTTAACGCTGCATTCTTATTTAAGTAAGCCAATAAACCTGAAATACTTGATAGTACTTCAAAATCTTTTAACGTTGAAACACTGATTATTTCATTTTTTATTTGTTTAAAAAATTCATTTAGAAACTCTAATATTAATAGACAGTCATCCTTATCAAAAATATTAGGGATATTTTTCATACAATATTTAAGAGTATCTACAGTACACTTAAATATGTCATCAGTACAGTAATATAACATATTAAATAATTCTGTTGTTAGAGCTTTACTATCCATTACTATCTCTTTACTATCTATTAAAACTAAATAATCATATACACATCTAAGTGCAATTTTTACTTTAGAATGTTCTTTTGACTTCAAATTATTTATTATAATTCTAAACGAATATTTTTCAGACACTGTTAAGCGTTCAAAACTTGGAACTAAATATAAAGATAAATCTGGTCTATTGTCGTCAATCTTTTCAAAAATCTTCTTTAACTTTTCAACATCTTTATCATCAAAAACTTCTAATGGTGCAACTGACAGGATATTATTTCTTAAACAAACAACCACTGATTCTAAGTAGTCTGGTAATGGTAAAAGTCCTCTTTTCTCAGTGATATCATGTAATAGACCCTCTTCTTGATTATCCCACCAATCATAAAATTTATTAAGCCACTCTTTATAATAATGATTGTCAGGTATCTTTGTTGTTTTCTTTCCAATAAAATCAGGAAATACCCCACATATTTCATTAAAATAATTTAATACTGATCCATTATTAGAATACACCATATTTTTTAAGTCTTCACTATAGTTATAAAATGTAGGGATATCTTTAGCTAAAAATAATCCTATACCATTAGGGCTAATTTCAGAATTTGAGTTAAGTATTCTATCAAATACAGCATTGAATATAAAATCACTTTTCCCATATTTGTTCTTGGGTGGTAATTTTTTTAGAGCTTCAATGAATTCTTCTCTATTTACTTTAGGAAGGCTATTTGTTGTTGCAAGAAAAGTTAATCTTATCAATGCACTTTCTTTTATGCTTTGATCACTATTTGTTTTTAGATAGTTAAGCATTTCTAAAATTTTATTTTCAGAAACCGATAAATTACAAATATCTTGTGCTTCTGAAAAAACATACAAGATTGGTTCGAAAAAGTCGATATTGATAAGATTTTTATTTCCTTGCGATTGGCTAAAAATATTCAATTCAATTAATTTTTCGCAAAATTCTATTTTTTCATCTTTACTTTTATCAAACATCATTCTTTTAATTAATTTTTCCAAAACATTTTTCATTTGGAGGTCGAGATTATTTATGATATGCATAAAATCAATAATCTTTGAATCTAATTCTAACTTATCCTCTGGAGTTAAAGCAAAATAAATACGTGAAAGTATTTCTATTGCAACTGCCCTGTTGATAATTGATGGTGATTCCGGGTTTATTGTGTCTTTTAACATTTCCAAAAGAATTTCTAAATTGTAGCCATCCAATTTATAAACAAATTCTCTTGAAAAGAATTCATCAATTTTTTTAGGAGTTAAATAATGAATTCTCTTAATCTGAGAATATAGAGGATATTGAATTTCTAAGTTTTTTAAAGCTAATTCATACTGTGTTCTATCATTTATAGTAAGATTAAATAATTCTTCAATCTGTAAAACCGCAAAAGAATCTAAAAGCTCTTGCTTAAAATAATCCCCCATCTTTGAAGAAACCTTGCCTCTACCTGGGTCGAAACCTGGAGTTGTTTTAGTACCAAATTCATTTTCGTATTTTTTTACTGATAATAAAGTATGTTCACATTCTTTATTCGCATTACAATTTTGCAAATTTAAACTTCTCAGTCTATCATAACCATAGTCTTGCTCATTATTAACTTTGCGTAAAAGATTTAAAGCAATGCTTTCTAAAGAAAGTAATCTATATTCATTACTATCTATCGCTAATAAACTTCTAATAGTTTGCAAATAGCCTTCAAGAATTTCTTTTGCTTCCGCTTTATAAAATATTTTTATGAGTATAGCTGCTTTTTTTATTCCCCACTCTATTTCCTTTTCTCCAACTTTCCATACATTTAACTGATTTCTAACTTTAGCAATATTATTAAAAGCTAGGTCGAAAAGAATTTCTTCATAAATTATTCTGTAGCGTTCTAATTTATTTAGTTCTTTTCTTTCAAGAAAACCCTTATATTTATAAAACTCTTCTTTATTCCCATCTAACCTTGCTTCCTTTAATAAGACAAATAAAATATTATTAATATTCCCATTAAAGTCGTCCCCAATTTCCTCAACTAATTTTTTTAGTTTTGGATGAATTTGGACGTCTAAAGGAATATAGAAATGCTCATAACACCAAAGTAATTCATTTATATATTCAAAGTCAGTTTCATTCTGTAAAGATGTAATGCCACAAATTTTTTCATTTGCAAACGTTCTAATCTTACTCGCATTAGAACGTCTTATATCATCTGGCATTACTACCCAACCAGGAAACTTTTCTTTATTATATTTTAAATTCTCTAAGCTCATATCATACTCTTTATATAATTTATAAGGCCACTTAGTCTTTTCTTCACGATTTTTATAAGAAAGGAATTCAAACAAATCTGTAAACATTTCCTTATAACCAGTATCTTTAGATGGGTATAATTCTTTAAAATCAATCAATGTAATACCTTTAGACTTCAAATATCCTAATCGATTTTTTTGATCATAACCAATCATATATATTTTAGGCATCTGCTCACCTAAATTATTTTTTACCCAAGTAGTCCATCTTTCAAAATTCGGATCATCTCCAGAAAACCCTAATAAAACAAAAGTTGTTTCCATAATCGACTGTTGAACCATATTAACAAACGGACTAAATTGTTTTGGATACTTTTCATAATCATTTTGAGTGAAGATAAATGGTCTATTAGATGGAAAACTACCATGCAATTTTATAATTCTAGGCGAAGTTGAATTAGGTATGTCATTTACATCATAAATAAGCTGATAATTACGTTCATATATATTTTTTTTAGTGCGTTCTAACAAAGTATCATAATTAGTAGTATAAATATCTGCCCAAGGAAGATTTAATAATTTATGGTGTAGTAAATCAGGTTCATAATTATCATCAGGTATAGCTTCTTTTAAAATTTCATCTAAATTGGCGCGACCATATTCTTCTTCATATAGTTGCCCAATTTCTAGAACATCTTTATATTCTATATCTAGATGATGACTTAAATTTTTTGTTAACATGCATTTCAAATCATTCCATAATGCCATTCCTGAAAAGTTATCCTCTATCTTATTTGCATTTAAACTAAAGCCTGCGCCTACCATTACTGAAACACGACTTTTTCCATCTTTAGACCATAAATTATCTCTAATTACTTTTAAATGAGAATACATAGTTAAATTTTCTTCAAAAAACTTATTAACATTTTTAATAATCAATTTTTATCAATCCTTTTGAATATATAAGATTTTGTTTGTTGGATTAAATCTTTAACCATAATTACTCCCTTTTTTATAAAAATAATTCAAATTACAGGCAATAAACCATCCAATAAGTATTAATGCTACAAAAATTATCTTATACATATAATTTAAGTCTTTATGATAAACGAAGAATACTACTCTTAGGACAGCATTAAATATCTTATACATAAATGATACCAATTTATAATATATAAATAAAGATTCCAAACATTTTATAATCTACTTATCCATTTAGGGGTACAGCCGAGATACGTGTAAAAATAGGTCATTGGCTTACTTTTATTTCCACCTATGACCTATTGAGCTTATATAGGGATTGTTTCTTCTATTGGTTGAAGGGTTTTCTGTAAATCAATTACATAGTCCCCAAAGCGTTTTATATGTCTAGTCATATAAGGGGTACCGCCAGCATTTCGGAAAAAAACCACGCTAAGCCAAAAATACAATAAGCTGTCCATATGGACAGCTTATTTACATAATTTTCGATATGGGAAGTGAAATTTATACTTTATCATTGGTCTTTTTTAATCTACTAGCCCTTAATTCTTTGAAATTCTTGATTAATTCTTCTCCGAAAATATAAATAACTTTTTCCCATGGATGCCCTAAATAACCCCACTTAAAGTCTTTTTGCAAAAAGAAATAATAATCTCCATCCGGAAAAAATGGGATTTTCCATTGATGATCCTTTTCGTTTAGATTTAAATTTAAACTAGGATTCATCCAGTAGCTATCATGATGCCAATCTAACGCATATATATATTCATGTTTCTCGGTACATAAAATAAGAGCTTCCAATAATATATGATCAAAAATATAATCATCGTCATCAGTCCATTTTCCTTCAAAATAATTAGGTAAATCATAAGTAATATATGGACAAGAAAATTTAAATGACTGTTCACCATCTATATTAGGATTAAAAGCAAATTCGTCATAAAATCTATCCCAAACATTCTCATATTCTTGTTCATTTAACAAAATCCATTCTTTCAAACTCCGTACCTACTTTCTAATATTATTATATAATTAAAATACCACGATGAAATTGTATATTCTATTAATTGCTAATTTACATAACACATTATTATCGGTAGCAAAGAAAAAGGCGAATCCCTTACTTCCATAAGGGATTCGCCTTTTTTTCTTTTTATCAATCTATGTAATTTTTTATACATTCCTATCATAGTGTGGGTTTTCGGGTTCTCGTTTGTTACTCGATTAACCGAAAAACTGTATAAAATCTTGCATGCTCCTAGGGGTCACTATATATGAACACTACTGTAGGTTTGGAATAAAGATTGATTAAAAGTACGCTGCAAATGTTGATTTTACAATGGAAGAAACCCACCCATTTTGAAAAAAGATTAATCAAAATAGGTGGGTATTATTTTGTAGAAGAGTTATTTTTTATAAAAAAGTTTAATTAAAACTCACTTCGAATTTTTTACTTGAAGGAATAAAGCATCGTATCTTTTTTTAACGTCGTGACTTTCTTCAAAACATCGCAACTTTATTCCAAATGAAGTAAACTTGGTAATTATATATTATAATGTGGAAAAACAACAGAATTTTCATAAAGAGTGCAAAAAATTTTATATTTAGGGGGAACAACATGGAAACCAAAGCAAAATATCATCATTTAATACCGCAAACATATATGAGGTCGTGGAAGCACGGAGTAACGAAAAATTCGAGAGTTTATTCAGTAGATAAAGGAGTAAATGACGTAGGTTCCTCCGTCAAGACGAAAGATATAGGTGGAATAGAAGATTACCATTCCATAAGAGTTGATTCTTTAATCGCTACAAATGATGATTGTGTAAAATTTTTCGAACCACTTAAAAACTATCAAGTGTTAATTGAAAACAAAATTGAAACGGATTTAATGAAGCTTAACCAAAACTTTTATGATTATGATAGTTGGATTATACAAGACGATAAAGGGAATATCGTCTCAGAAACTCAGAAGAATACATTAAAAAAAGATATCCTCTCGATTCATGTTAAGTACATTGAAGTAGAATGGTCGCGTCAATATGAAAACTATTGGAACTCTACAAAAGATGCTATTATTGCCGAAATTGACAAACATCCCAACCAGCAAAAGATACCTTCTGTGAAACGCGAAGAATTAACTAAATTTATGGTATCAATGGATTGGCGTACGTTACCCTATCCTACAAGAATGCAGGAACCTATAGATTTTTTCTTTGGCCAGAAATTTTTGGGTGCGGATCTAAAACAAGAATTAATCCCTGAAGATGATCGATTGTATCCTTTCTTAAAAACGGTATATGACGAATTTTCTCACAGTTATCTTCTAAAACAATTTAAAAAGTTTTTACAAGGTAACGGTCCTATAATGAACGAAGCGATTAATATAATAAATAACATGGGGATTATCTTGCTGTTAGCACCACAAAATGGAGAATTTATCACAAGTGATAACCCCGTCTGCTGGTTTACTAATAGTAATGGCGATAAGGAGTATATTTTCCCTATCACACCTAATGTTGCTTGCTCTTTAAAAAAAGGTATTTCACAGACAGAGTATATCGTGCAGCAACTGACAAAAAACGAGTTAATTTCTATAAATAACAAATTAAAGGACAATTGTCATGAATTTTATATTTTACGAGAGCAAAATCTATCATTGTATTTTCAATAGTAATGAGAAAGAACAAATACAATTGTATTTGTTCTTTCTTTCATACCTTTATAAAAAAAGAAGCAAGAATGCCTCTTAAAAGGGTAGATCGTCTATGATTCTTTCTTCACCATGAGATTGTTCTTTTAGTGTGTGAAGATAGTTCGTTGGTTTTTGTATGATTTGATTTAACTTCCCGTAGAAGATCTTTTGTAAGGTGTAATTTTTTTGTGTTGTTTTATTTTTTATTAATCATTACGGTACGTGAAATTATTGTATGCCGTAGTAAAAAAGCCCCCATAGACCATAAATCTATGAGAGCTACCTAAGGGTGTTTTACGTTTCGTTTCGACTCGATTCTATTGTAGCAAGTTTTCACCGAATAACAAAAACATAACGATCCAAAACCAAATAATCAAACTAAATGCACTCTTGAAACTTCCCCACAGAGAATATGTTTCTCCTTGCATTTTTATCATCCTTTCTTACTTGTCCTTTGGTTCTCCAAACCATTCATACATTGCCCGCTGGCTTATAATCCATTCCTTACGCTTCCCTTCAGGATGCAAAAAGTACTTCACTAAACCTTCTTGTAGCATGCGCTCTAAATCATTTATTTGCTTCTCGTTCATTAGAGAGGGGCTATATTTATTCTTAATTGTTTCACGAGGAATCCCCCAATAAAAAGCTGCTTCAGATGGTGTCATGTATTTATCAATTTCTTTCATGGGAATTCTCCTTTGTTTGTACTTTTCCTTTTATGTTACAATAAATAAAGAAGAAAATGGACTAGATTTCCTTCTTCTTCAGTCACTCATTAACTAAGCCCTTTGTTTGCTGTTAAGCAAATGAAGGGTTTTTATTTTGCTTGCTTAAATTTACTATCTATGACAGCTAAACGGATCAACTTCAGCTTAATATCCTTACTAAGAGAAAGCCATTCAGATGTACCAATTTTCATATCCTTTTCCTCCCTATTCCCTTTTTATACTTTAAGAAAATTAACCCCTTAAAACATTTGTATTTTACACTAATTTAACAACTAGGGAATCCTCATCATATTCATGAATTTGTAAATCATAGCGCATTTCTGTCGCATCCAGTACTTTACAAAACCTCTGATAGTAAGACGGATTACTTACTTCTATGCCAATTTCTCCATTCCTGAACAGATACTCTAAATCATCAATGATTTCTTTTACTGTATTCTCCAATACTCTCACTCCTTATCTTTATAAGATAACCTTGTAAGGTTATTTTATAACAAAACAAGAAACCTTACAAGGTTATTTTTGTGTTTTTCAGATATTTTATAAAAAATTCTTAATAACACCCTTAACTCACTTTAAACCGCTTATTTCCGCCTACAACACGCCCTTTGTTATTTAGGTCTTATCTCATTAACTTTTAAAGAAAAATTGGTTATATCGAAATCTGAGAAGTCATTTTTTGATGAGAGTATGATTTTTTTAGTTTATTCCTAAAAATAACAAAAGAGCTGGATTTTCATCACAGCTCATGTATTAATTGGTTCTGTATGAGTACATGTTGGATATTGAGAACAACCAAAAAACTTATTTCCTGTTTTATTCGAATTTCGAACCACTAAATGGTTTTTACATGTTGGGCATTTCCTTTCTGCAGGTTCTATCCCCTTATATACATCTTCAGCCGAATGCTCCGGGTTGATTTTATTTATTAATTTTTGAAGTTCTACACGATCTATGAGTTTTACATTACATGCCTCCGCTAATTCTTTCGCCTGCCTTGTATACACACTATTTGTTACAACCCAACCCTCATGTGCATTGTAATATGCTTGTGCTGCATATATTTCTTGCACGGCACTAATACCGACTCTATTTTTCATCCCGTAGCGTTTCGCCTGGATTACAATACGATTTTTCCCCTTTAATACAAGATCCGCTCCGAAATCATTTGACTGCTTTGTGACCGTTGGAGAATAACCTAACTCTCGAAATAGAGCTTTTAGGTACACTTCAAATTGATGTCCGTCCATTTTGTCTATATAGCGAATACCGGACTTTGCCATTCGCTTCAGTAATCTTCGCTCCTGGATCTTCTGGTACATAAATTTACAAATACGAAAAAGAACATAAAGGATAAAACCACAAATCAAAATCTGTAATATGTTTGGTACTTCTGGTAGATTAGACACTTCTCTCCACCTCTTTAATTGGTTTCATTTTCTTTGGTTGAGCTTTTGTCTGTTGTTCACTCACTTGTTTCTTCCGGACATCGTTCCAATCTTTTTCATTTGTTGGAATATCCTCTTTAAGATCTACAAAGCATTTCATCGTCTGAATGAAGTCTTTCCCAGCCTTATCATTATCAACTGCCATAATGACCTCTTTAATATCGTGCCCTTCTTTTTTCGCATCCATTAAAGATTGAATCACTGTTTTTGACTTCAATCCATGCATAGAAACAAGACGAGCATTTTGTATTTTATTTTGCTTGATACTCCAATGGGATAACATGTCGATTGGATCTTCATAAAAATAAATCTTATCCGGTTTACCTACATCAACCGTAAAACCTGCATGGATTTTTTCATAATTCGGGACAATTTGTTTAAAGCTTCCTCTTTTATTTTCCATTTTGACAGTACCTTGACGGTTCATACCGATTACTTGCCCTTTTCCCCCTTCTTCTCTCCATTTGAACACGACATTATTTTTCTTATCCTGGGCGATGAGATCCTTTTTAATTAACCAGTTCACCAAGCGAGGATCTATTTTCCGTTCATCAATTAGATATTCTTTAATCTCTGTTTGCTTATTTACTTCTAAGTGTTTGGGATAACTAAAAGGCTGCTGTTCTTTTTTGCGTTCCTCTTCAGCTTTTGAACGATCAAACTGTTTGTAATCCCCTTTATTGATGTCTAATACAGCTTGCGGAAATGTCATTTCATAGTACATCATCGCAAAGCTAATGGCTCCATATCCTTTTTCCCCTCGACTATTCCAGGCATATTGATTTCCTTTAATAAGAAGACTGTCATGTTCCGTATGACGATAATAGTTTCCTTCTTTCTTAAACGTTTCTCCCTTCGCTTCCAGATATGAAATCAAGTCAATATTTCTTGCTTTCATCGCATCCTCCGTACTGACATGTGCCATTACGGAATCCCCCCTTTACTCTATAAAATGAAATAAAAAAGAGGACTATTCCGTTTCCTAGTCCTCTTTTGCTACTTATAGTTGATACATTTCATTTTTATTTGCCGAATAAGAATTTTAATCGCTTCTCCTGTACGCTGTATGATAA
>NZ_PCNZ01000049.1 GCF_002975175.1 Bacillus sp. MYb209 | reverse complement strand
TGAGTTCATATGAACAAAAGTTCATTTTGTTTCCGCTCTTAAGTTGATGGGCATGTGGGGTGCTACCCCTATATTGAGAAAATTATTACAAGTTTACTTTCATTTCCCTTTAAATATTGACTTAATAGAATTTTTTATCGGATTTTTTTAATGTCTTGAACAATTTCGTCATAAGGAGTATTTTGAACACCTGAATATTTTTTTAGAACTTTTCCATTTTTGTCAATCAGATAAAAACTTGTGCCGTGTATAACTTGTGTATCATTTTCTGGCTTAGTTACAAGTGATTGGAAGTTTTCTTTAGAAAACTTTTCAATCTCTGCTCTTTTATATCCCGTGAGGAAATGAGTCCTAGTTCCATCCATTTCATAGATCTTCATAAATTCTGTTATTTTTTCTGGTGTGTCCACTTCAGGATCAACACTAAATGATACAAATTCTATATCTTTAATCCCTTCTGTATTCAACATTCTCTGGAGTTTTGCCATATTTGCTGTCATAGGTGGACAAACTGTTCGGCAACTTGTAAAGAAGAAATCAGCTACCCAAATTTTATCTTTTAACTCAGGTGATCCAAATTGCTTCCCATTTTGATCTGTAAATGAGAACTTTTGCACATCCCAATTTAGTGAATTGTTGAGTTCTGCATTCTTGCATGCTCCTAGAGTTATAACTGTGAATATAAGTATAAGTAATCTAATGAAATTCATTTTTTTCATATGTATTTATCTCCTTTCAATTTTTATTGATGATACGGAATGGTTATATGAACTACCCAACACTCAGTAGTTTTTACTTTGGGGAATTTTTGGTTAATTGTTATTTTTGAAAGCTAACGAATTAATCTTAACACAGCCGAACGAACTCCCTTGTTCCAAATTATTTGTATTACTATTTATAATAATGTTAGTATGCATATAGCTTCCTTTTTGATGTTTATAGCTATGTTATAGTCCACAAGACCACTTATAATTACGATTGTTAGGTATGTCATTATCACATACATTGCTTCTATATTTCACGATTCATAATACAAGGTGAAGTAAAACAAGAAGTTATTATCTAGTAATTTGTTATACAAAACTCTATATTTTATAAGAAGTATTGTATGTAAGGAAAAATAGATAGGTCATTCAAGAACTTATTGACTATGCTAATAATAAATTCATCTCAGTATAACCATTGAATTATTACCCTTCATAAGATTGAGAAAACATCATACATTTGGATAACGTGTTAAAAATAGAATTAACTATAGTATAATTTAAAGATTAAATTATACATATTGAGAAAATATTTTAGAGATTGAATATTAAGATTTCTCCTATTAAAATAAAATTTGAAATGAAAGGATAAGCTGTAAGCATGTCCCTTATGTAGAAAAGAGATAGGACTATTTCTATCTCTTTTTGTTATGCTGGCAGTTTATATATCTTTAATTAATTCCTTAGACACATGTGAAGGAATTTAGATTATACCTGATATATGCCTTTTATTAAGTTAATTTAATTAATTAATTCTAGAATTTTATAACATTAGGGGGATAGCAAGTGAAAAATTATCAACTTACTCAGCTATTAAGAGAAAAAAGAAGTATAGACAAAAATTATTATGAATTTTTACATGAAACAGATTTAAGCATGGGAATTTATGAATTGAGAGCAGGCTCTTTAGATATGCAACAACCGCATACAGAAGACGAAGTATATTATATTATCAATGGCAGAGCACAGCTTGAAGTTGAGAATGAAAATCTTTTTGTTGAATCTGGTTCTATTATTTATGTAAAAGCTAACATGAAACATAGATTTCATACTATTGAAGAAGATCTTACGGTACTTGTTTTCTTTGCACCTGCTGAATATTCTATTGAAAAAGATTTTAAATCACAACAATAACTGCATAACAAGAAAAGATAGAAATAAAAATAGCTGTCTTTTTATCAAATTTGTTTAAATTAGACAACTGCTAGTTATAGGTAGGGATGTTATTTCGTTACAGAAAAATGAACTTTATCAATAAATTATATTTATTGGAAAAAAATACAAAATACATTAAAAAGAGTAAATTTATGTTTAAAAAAGGCAAATATGTCGATATTTTAATGATTTCTTGTTTTTTTGAAAATACAAAATACTCAGTTTTATGCCTTTCAAACAGAGTTTTTTGACAGTTTTTTCCCAAATTAACATGTTGTAGAAAAAAATTTCTAAATATTTCTAATCTATTGAATAATTAAAAGTTTTGGTATACGATAACGACGTGATATCAACATATACAGAGAAGAAAAGGAGATTACATATGAAAAATACAAAGATTGGAATCATCATGAGGAAAGGTTATAGCATTCATGGTGATCATATTGAAACTGCTGGAAGAATATCTGATGAACTTTACTTGTTTACGAGTGCACCAAGTAAAACAATAGATGCGCGCTTTAAAGAAGTAATTGTACTCGAAGATGCTTCCGAAATAGAGGCTGAAAATTATATCTTTACAAAAGGAAAAGATATAGGAATTAGTTTTTTTGTAACTTGGCAAGAAACTGATATTGTCTTAACTGCTAAAATTAATGAACGCTTTGGAAATAAGGCGCTATCTGTTGAAGCTGCTACGACATCTCGAGATAAATCAAAGCAGAGAGAATTTATGTTAAATAATTTTATTGCTAGTCCTAAATTTGCAAAAATTAATTCTATAGAGGATGCAAAAAAAGAAATAGAAAATATTCCTTTCCCTGTAATCATAAAGCCTACTATGGCTGCTAGCAGTGAATCTGTATATTTAGTTAAAAATTTAGAGGAATTGAATAGTTCATTAGAAAAAATTATTAATCTTTCTAAAACAAATAAAGGATTTTATTTTAACCAAACACAACAATGTGTGGCATTAGTAGAAGAATTTCTAACTGGGGAAGAAATTACAGTTGATGGAGTAGTTTTAAATGGAGAATTTTACCTTGGTGGAATTCATAATAAAAATAAAATGATGGGGCCATATTTCGAGGAAGATGAATACACTTTACCGTATATTGGTGTAGATGAAGACATAGTTGTTAATATTGCTAAAGAAATATGTGGAAAATTAGCTATTGAAAACAGTTTATTCAATGTAGAACTACGCCGAGATACGCAAGGGAATTTTAAAGTTGTAGAATTTAGTACTAGAATCAGTGGCGGGCATGTTTATCGTAATATACGTGATGTTCATGGGATTGATTTAGTAGCTGTCAATATTCTTGGTTTATTAGATTGTAAAAAGGATATTGTGGAATTCTTCCTAACTAGATCCACAACACCAAAATCTTGTACTTGTATTAAATTTGTATATAGATCTGGAATTATAAAGAAAAATGAATTGGGAATTGTCGCTGAACAGCCAGAGTATAAGGCTTACTACCCTGTAGCAAAAGTAGGATCTGAAGTATATCATGCTCCAAAAGGATTTGATATAACGGGATTACTTTCATTAAGAGCACCATATAAAGAAAAATCTGATGTAGAAAAATTGCGCAAAAGAGCTAGAGAATTAGATAATCAATTAGATATAGAATTAGAAATTCCAGTTCATGTATAAAAACTTTAGTAAATCTGGTTGTTATATTCCTTGTTTTAAATGAGGAATATAACTGCTAGATTTATCAATAAATTCTTTAATAGTACAAATTTATAACCTAGTAATTCGATGTATATACTTATAGAAATGGAGTGGGAAACATTATGAATAAAAGAGTATCTATTTTGGGAGCACCTACTTACTTCGGAGCTAGTATAGGAGGGGTTGACCTTGGACCATATGTTGTAAGATATGGCGGTATGTCAAAACAATTAACTGAAATCGGAATTGATTTTGTTGATTTAGGAGACATTTCTCTTCCTTCAATCAATAATGAAAATTATGGAAATGTCAAACAAGACTTTACAAATGAAGTAATTGATATATGTAAAAATATTGCTTCAACAGTTGAGAACGAATTGGAAAAAGGGCATTTCCCATTAGTTTTAGGTGGAGATCATAGTATTGCAATTGGGACTGTAACTGGAATTCTTAGAAAAACACAACGATTAGGAGTACTCTGGTTTGATGCTCATGGGGATGCAAATACATTTGAAACATCCATTTCTGGTAATATTCATGGGATGTCTTTAGCAATTCTCTTAGGATATGGTAACGAGAAATTTAAAGATTTTCTAGAGAAAGAAACTAAAATTGATCCAAAGAGTATCGTACAAATAGGAATTCGCGATTTAGACCCGGGGGAAGAAGAGTTTCTCAAAAATTTAGGAGTTACAATTTTTACAGCAGACGATGTGAGAAAGCATGGAATAAAAAATATTATGGAAAAGGCGATTAAGATTCTCAATAATAATACTGATGCAGTTCATCTAACATTTGATTTAGATGCTTTAGATCCTGAATTTGCTCCTGGAGGAGGATTGGCTGTTCCACATGGTTTAAGTTTAGATGATACAAAAGAGGCAATTGATATGCTAAGAAATAATACAAACCTAATAGCGGCAGAGTTCACGGAAATAAACCCTATATTAGATAAAGACAATATTACTGTCAACACAACAATTGAACTTATCACCGGACTTTTAAGTAAGAAGGTTACTATGTCTAAATAAAATGTTTTCTGAAATTATTTTTAAAAATATAAAAAAATAAAATTATATACGAGAATGTCAAAAACAAGAAAAGGATGGGTCAAATGAATAATAAAATCTATGATATTATTGGAATTGGATTTGGGCCAGCAAACCTAGCTTTAGCAACTGCTATAGAAGAAGAAAATAATTCAATGGAAAGAATTTTTCTGGAAGAAAAAACGCACTATCAATGGCATCCAGGGATGCTTTTAGAAAATACAAATATTCAAATCTCATTTTTGAAAGACCTTGTAACTCTAAAAAATCCTAAAAGTAAATTCTCCTTTTTGAATTATTTACATGAAAATGAAAGACTAAGCGATTTTATTAATCTCTCAGAGTTTTATCCGTCACGACTTGAATACAATGATTATATGTCTTGGGTTGCTTCTCAATTAGAAGAACACGTTTATTATAGTCGAACGGTAGTTTCAGTAGAACCCGTTATAGCTGAAGATTCTGTCGAATTATTAGAAGTTATTGTTCAAAATACAGAAACTAATCAATTAGAGAGCTATATTACTAAAAATATTGTTTTGGCGACGGGTGGAACACCGAGAACTCCAGTAAATATTGAAATGAATAATAGTAGAGTATTTCATTCTAGTCAATTTAAGAATAAAATTAATAACTTTAAACAAGATGATGCTCATAAGTTTTTAGTTGTAGGATCAGGACAAAGTTCAGCTGAATTATTTTCCCATTTAATCAATAATTATCCGAAATCAGATATCACTGCAACAATGCGACCTTTTTCATATAAAGCTGTAAATGAAAGTAAGCTTGTTAATCGTATATTTGATGCTAATATGATTGATTTTATTTATTCTTTACCAGAAAAAAATAGAGATGCTTTATTAAAACACCACAGTGATACTAATTATGCAGCTGCGGATGGAAGTTTGATTAGTCAAATTAATAAAGCCTTATATAATCAAAAATTTCATGGAGAAGATCGTTTTAGAATAAAGCCATTTTTGGAATTAACTGAGATAAAAACACTGTCTGATAAAGCTGTTGTTTATTACAAAGACATAGTTAAACATACAGAGGTTGTTATTGAGGCTGATGCTGTAATTCTTGCTACTGGGTATAAAAGTAAAAAGCACCATCCTTTATTAAAAAATCTTAACCCGTATATTTCAGGTAATATTGAAGTTTCGCGAAATTACCGTTTAGAAACAACGGATAAATTTAAACCTGGTATTTACTTGCAAGGCGTAAATGAAAGCACTCATGGACTTAGTGACACTTTATTATCTAATTTATCCATTCGATCAAATGAAATTTTAAAAACCGTGCGAGAATATAATACATTGACAGAAGAAAAAACTAAAAACGTAGTTTCTTAATATAGGGGGTCTAAAGATGCATATTGAAAAGATAAATCCACAGATTTTTACAAATGAATATGATATTATGTGTCAACGATTATTTCCGCATTCTAATAAGTTGTATGATTCGCCATTTGGTGCAATGTGGGGAATCATAGAACCTGGAGAAATTTCTAAGATTCATGGACATCATGAAGTTGAAACTTTTATTATCTTTAAGGGTGAAGGAATAGTTAAAGTGGGTAAAAAAGAAGAATCCGTTACGCAAGGAGACGCCATCTTTATTCCTCCATTTGAAGAACATAGTTTAAAAAATACGTCGGATGAAAAATTGATATTCTTCACCATATGGTGGGAAAATGCTTTTAGTAAAAAAAATAGCAAGAAGTTAGATTCAGGTAAAAAGAAGTATTTAATAACAGCCACACCACCAACACCTAATGGTGATTTACATGTGGGGCACCTTTCTGGTCCATATACAGGAGCTGACATTTTAACTAGATATTTAAGACTGAAAGGGAATGAAGTCTTTTATATGAGCGGAGCGGATGATCATCAAAGCTATGTACCGTTTAAGGCGGGACAATTAGAAAAATCTCCTAGAGAAACGGCAAATCATTTTGCTAATGAAATTGAAAAAACATTAAGACTAGCAGAAATTAATCCAGATATTTTTGTCAAACCTCATTTTTCAGCATTCCATATTGAGTTTGTCAAAGAGTTTTTTGAAAAATTGTGGAATGAAGGTAAATTAGTAGAAAAAGAAGTCGACATTCTATTCTGTAAGCAATGCGATAAGCACCTTCATGAAGCTTATGTGAGAGGGAATTGCCCACATTGTAATGAATTATCAGATGGCAATGCTTGTGAAAAATGTGGTAGACCTAATTTGTGTATAGATTTATTAAACCCAACCTGTAAATGTTGCGGCAGCGAACCAGAGAAATCTAAAATTAAACAAATATTTTTCCCATTAAGTAATTATAAAACACAATTAAAACAGTACTACAAAGAATTAAAAATAGGGCCACATTTAACGGCATTATGTGAGAGAATGCTAGATGAGGAATTGCCTGATATTCCTATTTCACATGTATCTGATTGGGGAATTCCAGTTCCGGTAGAAGGATATGAAAATCAAACTATATATGTATGGTTTGAAATGGCACCTGGATATTTATCTGCAACAAACGAATTAATTCAGGATAAAGACCTTTCGTATACGTTAAAGGATTTTTGGAATAATCAAGATACAACTATCATTAATTTTTTTGGATATGATAATGGTTATTTCCATTCAGTTCTTTTCCCAGCTATTTGGTTAGCATACAGTAAAGATATAACTCTTCCTAAAATAATGATAACTAATGAATTTTATCAACTAGAGGGTCTCAAGTTTTCAACAAGCAGGGGACATGCTGTATGGGGCAAAGAATTATTAGAAAATGCATCACATGATGTTGTAAGATATTATTTATCTTATAGCAGGCCTGAAACAATTGAAACAAATTTCACTATGGAAGAATTCAATCATATTGTAGATACGAACTTAAACAAAGAATGGGAATCTTGGTTACATGATTTAAAATGCAAGTTAGAAGCAGAGTTTCCAAATGGTGCTCCAGAATTAGAGACATTATCAGGTAACTATTTAATGTATTATCAACATGTAAATCGAATTATGAATGAAATTATGAATGCATATGAACCAAATACATTTTCACCCCAAAAGGTAGTTAGATTACTAAACGAATTAGTCAGAGTAGTCAAAAAATTCTCAGCAGGAGAAGAGTTTTTAACGGTATTAAAGAATAACCAACAAAGAAGAAATACTGCTATTGCACTAGAATTATATACTGCAAAAATTTTAGCATTATTTTCTAGCCCAATCATGCCTACATTTGGTAAAATGCTATGGGGGGATTTGGGATTTAATGTTGACATGCAGTTGGATGAGGAAGTAAGCTTTTTACCTGCTGGACAGAAAGTAGATCTTCACGAGAATTATTTTTCAAAAACAAACGATAGTTTTTATCTTCAGAATATTTGATAATATAAGGAGGTAGTACTTACCTCCTTATATTTCCTAATAAAAAATATATAGGGAGCTCAAATTATGAAAGAGAAAATAAAAATTGGAGTAGTAGGCCCTTTTTCAGGTCCTAGGTCTGTATACGGTCAAATGTTAGTTGAGGGTGTAAATCGTGCGAAGCTAAATTATACTGGTAACATCGAATGGGTTTATCAAGATGATAAGGGAGATCCAAATACCATCGAAGATATTTCTGGAAAAATGATTGAATCAGGTGTTGTTGCTGTAATTGGACACTTTAATAGTGCATGTGCTCTAAAAGCAATACCATTTTATTCAAAGGCGAAAATCCCATTCTTAGTTCCTGCATCAACTAATATAGACGTTACGCTTAATAACGATGAATTAGTATTTAGGTTTTGTTCTAATGATTTGGTACAAGCTGAAACTGTTATCAATTTTTTAAAAACTAAAGATATTCAAACAATTACGGCGGTTTCAGATGAAACATTTTACGGAAAAAGCCTAGCAGATTTGCTGTATCAAAATGCAAATTCTTTATTTAAAGAGGTTACTAGAATCGAAGATTTTAATAGCGAAAATAATAAGCATAGTGATGCAATATTCTTTGCTGGGACACACTTTAACTCCGCATTTTACCTAAAAGAACTAAGGATGAGAGGGTTTAAAGGGATTTTTATAGCTTCAGATGATTCATATGTAGATGAATTTATAGAATTAGCTAAAGATTATTCTAATGATGCTTTTACCATAAAGGCAAAAGAAGATTATGTAGAAACATCATTTCTTGCAACTTCGTATCTATTAGAATGTATTGAATCTAATGTAGAGAATTTAATTAATGAATTAGCGAGAGGTAATTCTACAATAAAATTTTCAAATAATGGAGATCGTTTAGGAGCGTCATGGATAATTGCACAAGTTATTGATAAATCTTTTGTTGAGGTGAATTATCATAAAACATTCAGCTGATGTAGTTATTATTGGGGGCGGCATTATTGGTGCAGCTATACAGTATTATTTAACCAAACAAAATATTACAAATACAATTTTATTAGAGAAAAATTCCTTTAGTAGTGGATCAACAGGCCAATCAGGAGGGTTTATAAGAGTCTATCATAATGATCCCTATCTAACTGAAATAGCAAAAGAAGGAATAAATGATTTTTTTAGTATTAGTGAAGAGGTTAAATTTAAGCAGACTGGAATGTTATATGTTGAAAATGAAACCCATCATGTAAAAATGGAAAAGCAAATTGGAGAACTAAAAAAATCTGGACATAAAATTAGTATCCTTTCACCTGAAGTATTAAAGAAAGATTTCAAATTTATAAATTCCCCCCAAAACAGCTGTGTGGCTTACGAGGAACAAGCAGGGTACATTAGCCCATCGTTAGCAACGAATACATGGATTGAAACATCTAAAACTAAAGGTGCATTAGCTTGTGAAGGAATCGAAGTGAAAGAAATTTTAATGGATAATAACTGTGTTGTAGGCGTTAAAACTTCCTATGGGACTATACATTGTAAAAATATTGTTGTTGCAGCTGGAGCCTGGAGTGGAAATATATTAGATACTATAGGTATTAAACTTCCAATTAGAAGTAAAATTATTCAAATTCATTTCTTTGATGGAATAGGACAAAAAGACCATCCAATTTTTATAGATGATAGTACTGGATTATATGGCAGACCTGATAATCTAGGTACTTCTCTAGTAGGATATCCAGTAGATAAGTATGATATAGATCCAGACAAAAAAATGTCAATTGACCCAAATGACTTAGAGAAAATGCTTCAAAATTCAAAAACTAGATTGCCATATTTAAATAAGAACTTATTTATAGGTGGAAGAAGAAGCTTTGATGCATATACATCAGATAATCGAGGAATTATAGAACAATTTCCACAAGCAGAAGGTTTAATTGTTGCAACTGGTTGGAGTGGTGGTGGAGTAAAATTGGCTCCTGGTATTGGTAAGAGAATAGCGAAAATGATTACAGGAGTATAGGGGGAGCAAAGACTATGAACAATCTCGAGAATATTGAAATTTTTGAAGCGACCTATGAAAATAGAGGGACTGTTATCAATTTAATTGGAATGTATATGGATTTCTATGAAAAACCTGTGCATGAAAAAAGTTCTTTAGATGAATTAGTTAATACTATAATAAAAAATAAAGATTTGGGATTATTCTATATTTGTACGGTTAATAAAGAGCCAATAGGATTTGCTACTTTATATACCACTTTCAGTACTTTAAGTATGGGAAGAGCAATGATCTTAAATGATTTATTTGTTATCCCTAATTATAGAAAATTAGGTGTTGGGGATATGTTATTTAATATTTGTAAAAAGTACGTCCAAGACAATAAATATGCATATATGGAATGGGTTACCGCAAAAGATAATATGGTTGCCCAAAATTTCTATAAAAAACAAAAAGCAAATAAGAGTGATTGGATTGTTTACAGCATTTAAATAACAATTTAATAGTATTTAGGGCGGATATAACAGAATATTTTCAATGTGCAATTTTGTTATGTATTTTCCAAATCCCTTTCTTTAAACAAGTTAAAACAAATTTAAGGTCAAACAACCGATATAAGAAAGAAGGAATGTATAATGCCAATTCAATTTATATTTATAGTACTATTGGCGCTGACTCTTTGTGGGGAAGGTATGTTAACTGTAACTCTAACTTGGACAATTTTGGATAAAGGTGGATCCGTTACTCATTTAGGGATTATATTAACCTTAATGAGTTTGATACCATTCTTTATGCAAAAATATTCGAAAAGTCTTAAGATGTGGTTAACTAAAAGTCCATTGTTAATTTTCTCTGGTGTCCGTTGCATTGGTATTATTCTTATTATAATAAGTCTTTTAAATAGTGAGCATATTAATGTTTTTACTTTATATATTTTTGCAGGTGTTTTTTCAATTATATTATTTTTATCTACGCAAAGCTTAGAAACATATATGTCTCAAATGGTATTATCAGGAGAAATTCCAGCAGGAAAGGCTTCTAATATGTTACAAACTGCAATACAAATAGGAGCATTTGGTGGGAACGCAATAGCAGGATTTATGATGAATTTAGGTGGATTTAACAATGTACTTTATGGTTTAGCATTCTCTTTAGGTATTGGGGTGTTTTTACCTCTTCTTATGCCGTTATTAAAAAGTAAAGATGTTCAGCAAAATAAAAAACCTTTATCAAATCATATTGAAAAAATAAATCCAATAGATAATTCTAAAATATTATGGATTACAATTACTGGTATTGCTGTTTTAACAATACAACTTGCTTCATTTAATTTTTTAGTGCCAATTTTATTTCACGATGTATATCGCTGGGATCCTATGCAGTATGGATTTGTTAGCGCTGCAGCAGGTTTAGGGGCTTTATTAGCTACACTTGTTGGGAAATTTGAAAAATTTATTCCAAGGTCAATTTTTATATTAATTGCTGTTTTTGATATTACTTTAGGATTAGTGCATTCGTGGTATTTAGCAATTGCTGTTTCATTTATGCTTGGCTTTGTTTTTAATCGTTCACGTATTATTCAAAGAACTGTCATGTTTGACTTTATTAAAACAAAAGAAGAAACCGTCATTTGGTCTAGTCGATCTACACTAGCATTTCAATTTACCAAAGCTGCTTTACCTTTAACGTTAGCATTGCCTATTAAATGGATTGGGATTATGCATGCAGGTCATTTGTTTGGAGTAATAGGTACGATTGTTGCTGCTATTATGATGGTAATTTATCTAAACGAACTAAATCATAGAAAAAAAATAGAAGTTTTACAACAAGAAGCTTCTCAAAAATCATTTTAATAACAACGTATTAAATGAAAAGAACAGCTAATGAAGTGAATTTTAAAATTTAGAAACGACTTATAAATAACTATGAGAAATGAGTACTGTATTATACAGTACTCATTTCTTTTAGTTCTGTTTTAATCATAATTAAAATAGTCAATATATTTTCCTAATTCCAATTCAAATAAGTAATAAAAATTTCAACTGCTCTATTTAAATAATTTCTCAAATGAAACAATATCCACTTTTATTTCTTTAGTAGAAGTGAGTATTGTTTCATTTTATAGTGCCATCGTCCCACGATATCAGCGATAATTCTTTATTTAAACATGAGAGTGTTAATTCATTTCACGTCGTTATATTTATCGTTTTAGCCAAGAAGACTCCTTCCTCAAGGAACGTGAAGGGCGTGAGTAGGTGGGAGATGAATTGGCTTCGGACAAGGGATGGCAGGAAGCCATCTTAATTGTTCGACATAGATAAAGTGTTACTGGACAGTTTGTTATTATCACTTCACTACATATAGAATACACGTTCGCCTTATGATGGATACATATCGAAAGGGAGGTGAAACGAATGATGATTAATAAAGCATATAAATTTCGTATATATCCAAATCAAACACAAGCAACTCTAATCAATAAAACGATTGGTTGTTCTCGTTTTGTATTCAATCATTTCCTATATCTATGGGATAACTCATACAAAGAAACAGGAAAAGGTTTGACATATGGTACATGTTCTGCCAAACTTCCTGCCATGAAAAAAGAATTTGTTTGGTTAAAAGAAGTGGATAGTATTGCGATTCAGTCGTCTGTTTGCAAACTTGCGGATGCTTATACACGTTTTTCAAAAAACAAAACAGTGCCCCAAGAAGAACACCGCACAATCTTACACCACAAAACAAATAAATGAAAACAGTGCCGTTGTGGGAAACAAAATTAATTTGCCGAAACTAGGTCTTGTTCGATTTGCCAAAAATCGTGGCCACTTCATTATCTTGAAATATTACTACGCATTTTTTGGTAGTAATATATTTAAATTATGTTTTAAAGTGGTAACTTAAACTTAATTTATATTGTCAAAAAACTACACCCCAATTGTTAGAAGTGTAGTTTTTAGTTGCGGTGTTTATTATTATGAAAAGTCGCTTATAACCTTAATTCTCTACTAAATCGTAATTAGTATTTGTTTTGAAAATTATAAGATTAGATACTATTTGAGCTACAGAACTATAATTATCAACAAATTCTTCTAATTCTTTCAAATCAGCTATTATAATTTTAGCAATAAAGTCAGTCTTTCCTGTAACTCTATAACAAAATTCGATATTTGTTTCAAGTTGTATACAATCCATAAATTCCTGATATTGTCCTTCTTTAACTTTTATTTCTAATATTGCTTGTAAAGAATTTGTAATTGTTTCCTTAACGCTATTTTCCGTTCCAATCATGTTAGCGGATTTAGTTTGAATAACAGTATTTTTCATTTGATAAAAAATCCTTTCAAATTAGTTTCAAATAGAAAAAATATAATCTTTTTCCATTACAGGTGAAATGGTAAGTCGAATTAGGGTTTAGTATTATAAAGGTATCCAAATATAGATATAAAATATTGTGTGATAAAAAACTTTTAAAGGAGGAATTTATAGTATGAAAAGAACATCGAATGATCAAAAGTTATTGAATATATATTTTCAACAAATTGTAAAAGCAATTATACTTATGAAATAGTATAACATTCTATCATTCATTAAGAAGTATATTATTGAAGAAATTTTATGGATTTTTGGTAATACAATAGTTTTCCTAACGCTAAAAAGCAGTTATATAAAACTGAAAATATTGATAAATATGAAAAGTGGGTCATTCTATATTGGATTTATTATGCAAAATGTTATAATACATATATAAGCATTATTTAAAAAAGTAACTCGAACCCCAATCCGAGTTGCTTTTTTATTATCTGTTTAATTATCAAAAAACAACTAAATGAGTCTTTAAGTTAGTTTATAATATCCCAAATACTAATATTGTGTATTTGGGATATTCAATTTAAATATTTTATAAAATAAGAGTTTTAAAGATTGAATTTTTATATGTAATATTGCATATAAAAGTCTTTGTTTGCTATGTTGTAATTCTACTAGTAATTTATTCATCCATTAATTTACTTCCATTCATATCTACGGATATGAAAACCCTAAATTACTAGTCAAAATGTTTATTATAATTATTTGTTACTTTCAAAAAAAGTTTGTAAAACTCGGTAATTTTAAACTCTCCAATATCCATTTTCAAGTACTAAAACATTTAGCTAGTGTGTATCCTAATCAAGTGTTTTTGTACAAACAGTAGGTATAAAAATTGGTTCTGGTGCAAAGATAAAATAAAAGAGAATATAGCGCATATATTTCTAGCGGAATTGTATTTTATGCTGTTAGCCCAAACAATTGATGGATGAATTCTTTCTGATTTTGAACAGACTGATCCCGTAAATCAATCTGT
>NZ_PCNZ01000048.1 GCF_002975175.1 Bacillus sp. MYb209 | reverse complement strand
AAAATAACTCCAAAATCAACTTTTATTGTATATTTTGGAGTTACTTGACGTTTACTCTAAAACTAATTCTATATTACTGAACAAGATGTTCACCTCATTTTATAAGATATTTATATAATTCGATAAGAATAGAGGTAAACCTTTTAGTGAGAGAATATTAAGATTTGCAATGTAGAAAGCTGATCTTCTCAAGTTATTAAAAAAAGTGTATAAACACGGAGAGGAAAATGCATATGATGTTTTATGAGGTTGTTTGCTTTTCGTGTAAAAATATATTCCGAATATACGAAGGAAGTGAAAAATATAAGCGATTTAAAGAGGAAACGAAAGGGGCATATTGTTGTGATGAATGTAGTCATAAAATTCAATTAGAAGCGATAAAACATTTTTTTAGGTAATTAAATTGGAATTCGGAAAAATATGTTAATATATATTTAATAAATTATCACTTATAACATACAAAATTAGGATTTTTAGAGAAGCGCAACAAAGAATGAGTACATACAGTTCCTATATTTGAGAAGGGGAAGTAATCATTTTAATAAAAATAGATTTGTAATTTCGCAAAGTATTAGCTAACAAGGGGCAATGAGAAAAAAATTTATTATGTATTACAACGACTGATATATTGAAATGTTAAAGTGGATTAATAGGGAGAATCATATGGAGAAATATTATGTTTATGAATCAAAGGTAAAAGTAGTAGGTGTATTACTTTTAATATTAGCAGTAGAAGCGATGTTTCTATTTATAGTAACACTTGCATTTTTATTAGAAGAGCTTAATTTTATAATAGGAATTTTATTTGCAGTTCTTGCATTAGTTGTATTAGTTGCACTTTGGAAAACCATTCAAAAGATTATTGCGAGGAAACCGGCCGTTATTTTAGAAATGGAATATATTACGATTATTAACAATCCTAAATATCCTGTAAAAATCGCTTTGAAGGATATATTCGGCCTTTTACCTTATGGAATCCAAGGGCAAAGGTTTTTAGGGATTGTAATGGAAGAGGAAATTGAGGATCGATATATCGCTTCTATACCAGCAAAGGGACAACGATTGTATCGAGTAAATAAACGTGCTGGATATATACCGTTTAATATTCATTTGAATTTATTAAAAATCGATGGAGAAGTATTGTTTGAGAAATTGCAAGAGTATAATTTAAGTTTTTTAGTTTATGAAGACGAAGTGAAATAGCGGTATATAAAATATAAAAAACTCTTCTTAAAGAAAAAACCTAAAAATAAGTAGTTTTTTTCTTTAAGAAGAGTTTTGGGAATAAAGTCTTAATATGAGGTTAAAATAATAACTCCTTTAATTGATGAGTATGTATTGGGCTATAAAAAAACGGCAAGCTGGTGATATCCGCTTGCCGTTTTTTTATAGTTTTGTATGTATTTGTATCCCTTTTGCTTTTTCTTTTTTGCCTTTTACGCATACTTTCACTTAAACGCATTTAATGGCACAGCTAACGGTGTAGAGGTTTGCTATTATGATCAGCAATCTCTTGCTTCTAAAGTTTCAACTCAACTGTCTAAAGACATTGGATGGAGCAATCGAGGTGCTAAAGAACGAAAAGAGCTATATGTATTGGCTAACACTAAAGCACCTGCCATTCTTATTGAGCTTGGATTCATCGATAACGAATCTGATATGGCCAAATGGGATGTAGATAAGATTGCTAATTCAATCGTTTTCGCTTTAACTGGACAATCAGTATCAGGCACTTCTAATAAATCTGGTGGTAACGTAAGTAATAACGGTGGCTATCAATACGTTAAATCAGGTGGGTTTGGCATCTCAATGGTTCAAGAAGTCGCAAACGCTATGAACGCGCGTGGAACGAAAGGGAAAGTTGTTTCTGATCCATTAACTGGCCTAGCGTACTTACAAACTGAAGTATTGCCAAACGGTGAACTTGATAAGATTACAGCTTGGATGGATGAGAAAAACTAGTGGTACGAGTACCTTAAATAACTGTCAGGACATACTATGTACTGCAAATGAAGCCTTTGTATATGTGAAGTAGGAGTTACAAAAGAGCACTCACTAATTAAGGGGTGCTCTTTTGTATAATATATTTTTTACTGCTTGCTCAATCACTTTACACAAGTTGCTATACTCATCTATTCAGAAAGTTTGAAAAACATTTAGCTAATCAAGGCTTAAATTCCTAATACTAATATTAATTTACAAATTAATTTTTTTAAGAGTCAATTAGGTCTGTGTTGCAGCGCTTAAAGTGAATTTCATAACATTCTTCTTCAGAAAATATTTGTGCAATTTGCCCTGTACTCTTATCAGCAATTATAAATTCATTAGTTTCAGAAATGTCCCAAAGTTCCTCGATAGATTTTGTGAAATTCAATATTCTAACATTTGCCCATACCGGCTCTAAACAATTAGGAACTAATATAAAATATTCTGTTTTATGATTTGAAAAACTTAAAGAACCTAAAGAACTTTCAATCCATAAAATATACTTACTTTTAACATCACCAATAGGAATGTGAAATGTTGGATTAGAGTCTATATTACGAAACTGTTTCAATGCTGTGTCGAACAGTTTTATCCATTCAGAATCGGGATTTTCAAATTCAATAAGTTCTAAATTTGAAAATCGGCTAAAGACTTTTTTGGCACTGATTAATGCTTTTTTTCTACGAATCTTCTCATTTTGATATATCATAATTTTCCTGCCTCTCATTTGTTATAATAAATGTGATGATCGTTATTAGACCCGTAAATGTTAGAGTATCTTTCCTTCTTAAAATCATAAGTATACGGATTAGCGCCATCTTTTGGTTTACCTGCATGTGTATGAAATACGCCATCATTAATATGCTCAACAATAACTCGTTTACCTTGAGGGGTATCATATTCATAATAACGCCCATGGTGAGTGTGATTAGCACTATATTCAAAGTTCTTAGATTCATACCCTTTTTTAAATATATCATCTCCTACTTGCCATTGGCGTGTAGGTTGTTGTGATTTAGGAATACCAGCTAAGTCTTTAGCTTTATTAAATGCAATTGTTCTATTTTCGACAATTTCAATATTCTTTTTAAGATTAGAATCCTTACCAATTTTATTGTTTAATCCCTTACTTTCTCGTTTAAAACATAATAAAGTTGTTTAAAAAACGCCAGTCATGTTATTCAACAATCGGGCCATTTTATGGAATAACACCTTTAAAATATGGATATTTGTGTTAAAATTTCTCTGTAGTGTTTTCCATCTAAACTGGACAAGAGAGGTATTTGAGATTTATGGGAGTAGCTTATAATTTGAACTGCGGACATTGCTCTTACAATCAAAATGTTTTTTTAGGAATTGGATTTAGGTATATAAACTTGAGTTCGATTTTAGAATGGTATGAGGAAAAAGAAGGTCGGCAATACATCAGAGAGTTTATTAATAACAAGGAAACGTCTTTTGAATGCTACTACGGTCTATATGTTTGTCAGAAGTGTTGTTACCTATTAAATAAAGTACATTTACATATGAAATCAGGAACCCAATCTTACACGAACACTCATACTTGTCCTCGATGTAATACTCAAATGCCGTCAAAGCCTTTAGGCGATATTAATCAAAGTGATGTTCTAGATTGTCCAGATTGTGGGCAAGAAAAGCTAAAGGTGAGTTTTTATATGGATTGGGACTAGGAAGTTGGTTCTCAAAATTTCCTTATTAAACTAAAAGAGGCTTTAGCAAAATGACTGTGGAGTTATTTTACAGTCATCGTGTTTCTCAATATTCCACAATCGGACGCGATTGTGGAAGAAGACTTAGATTTTAAACGACTTTATTGTTATTCAATTTAAGTAATGTAATTCACAATACAGAGATATTAAACAACTATTAAAAACACCGTCTAGGTTAACTGGACGGTGTTTTGTGTGATTATAAGGGCAGAATTAAACATCTTTATTGTAACTGATCAGTTGTGGATTTGAAATAAAGTTTAACCGTTTTGAAAAAAGATTAACTGTTTATAAAAAAGATGCACCGTTTTATCCCTTTGGATTTACTTATCTATGGGGATATTTTTATTAAGAAAAGAAATAAAATATATGAATTGAATATAAAAACGTTTTGATTCTTTAAAAATATTCCATAATTTAGTATTATTTGTATATGGGGTATTTTGTTTGTACGAAAGGGGTAACTTGATGTTTTTAAAAAAATATAAGGGTTTGATTCTAGGTATAGTTGGTGCTGTTATTTTTTCATTATCCGTCATTTATCTTAAAGATTTAGATTATATATATAGGGCGTGTCTTAAGTTGTTTTCTATAACGTTAGTAATTATAGGATGGTGTATTGTCGATGATTCGGATCATTTCTATAAAAAAAAGGAGAATAATAACGTATAGATGTTACTTTTCCCAAATTTTTTATACGTTTTGTTAATCAGAGAATCATATAGTGAGGTTAATATGTGTAATTTTAATCAAACATTTTTATAAAAACCAATCTTAAATCTACTGGAAAAGAATCTATTTTGATTAATCTTTTTTCAAAATAGATTCTTCTCATTTATCGTAAAATAAGGGTTTGCAAGGTATTTTTACTCAAACTTTATTTCAAAGCTACAAATGTGGTTAATTTTTAGACGTAGCAATGCAGGTTCAAAAGTGCAGATTTAAACAACATTATTATTACTACACATAAAAAGCAAAGGATGGAATTAAATAAATTCTTTTTACTCAACTCCCTTCTTTGCTTTAGGGGTATAAGGCCTTTCTATCTGTAATTTTCTTTGATGCATTTTTTCTTCACGATCTTTTATTTCTTGCTCTAACTGAATAATTGCATCTTGTTTAAGTCTAATCAACAGTTGCCGTAACATATCACGAAAAACCATGTTCTGTGAAACATCTTTTCCGGTATCTTTTGCAATCTGCTCTAATTTACTAATTACATTTGGATTAAGGTTTACCGTTCGGGCCACCAGGTCGCTTATTGGGATTTGCAAGCTATTTAACGGGTCGTGAACGTGGTTGTATTCATTTGTAACAAACCACTCAATCTTTTCCCGCAAACTCCCTCCTAAAAGAAACTTATTAACCTCGGCCATTATTTTAGGCTCAACATAGTATTGTGTAATAGCATAAGACTTTTCGCTTACCTTTTAAGAATTTCTTCATTTATGTAAATGCAAGTTTATCTTATTTTTGAGCTTAAGTTGATGGGCATGTGTTGTGACCCCTATAAGATTATTTAAATGTTTCATAGTGGAATGAGTAGTATATTTATAAATGCCTTATTCCCTTAATCTTTTGGATAAACAGAGTAATACCGGAGCTTTGTCTGCTGTGAAAACCGTTGGTTCTCCCAAGATTTCCACTAATCTTCTCATAAACACATATGCCGCTTGATGATCTTGTTTTTTTACGAAGTTTAATATCAAAAGTGTAACCTATTTTATAAATCGTACGATATGGGCAACACCATTCTTCTTTTACTTTTATATAAGTTGCATGGAGAGTATGAAGCAATCTAATTAAAAGGAGAAGCATCCAATCCGATTTTACCAAAAGAAACGAATGTCCGCAGGAGATAGAAGCAAAATCAAGTGCGAAATCTATTGCATCGATTGCTTGCACAACGAGAATTCGTCTTTGCGTTTCTTCTTCATCCCGCTATTCTGTTTGATAACAATCAAGCGGAATGAGATATACGCCTAGTGAAGATATGGAAAAAATCGTTTTTTTTCGGAGTGAATATGGTGCTGGCAACTGTTTACGAATTAGCACTTATATGAGTACACTAAAAAAAACAAGGGAAATCTATCTTTCAATGTACCCAATAATGGGTTGAAAAAGGAGAGTTAGAGCTATTCCCATCTCAAACTTAGGAGTAGCGATTGCTTCTATTTGTTATTCTCCTCTCTTTATTTTGCAAAAGCCTAACTTACTTTCAAAATCTTTGCAACAGAACCTTTTAGTTATTTTGACTTCAAAAGGCAATGAAAGATCTTAAGATGTTTTTTGAGATTAAAAAACGATTCTTACAAGATCAGATATTGTGGAATGTTAATTTAACTGGTCCTCAGTAATTAGAAAATTAATGATTCTGAACAATCACTTTCTAGTGAATTATCTATTAATATTGACTATTCTAATCATTTATACTAATATAATTACTGGAATTAGTATTTTTGGTGAAAACTGGTTCGCTGAAACCTATTATCCGTAAAAGGTATACATGTAAATTGTAAAAATTTGGAGGGGTTTGGATGATTAAAACAAAAGAGACTTGGAGTGACCAAGCAACAGATTTGGTATATAAGCGATATCTACCAGATAAAAATATTACTATTGATGAGTGGATTTCTAAAGTTGTCGGACATATTACATCATTATATACGCCAGAAGAAGCAACATTCTGGGCGAAGAGATATCATGATCTCTTATATTCACGTTCATTTTTACCGACAAGTGCATGCTTACATAATTCTCTACAAGGAAAAGGCAGTTTAGCTGGATGTACTGTATTACCTTTACCTTCAGAGGTTGATGAAATTTTTAATCATACATTGTCTGAAATTCAATATGTATTAACTCATGGAACTGGTGTAGGAATTGACTTAACTGTTTTACCACCGCGTTTATTAAAAGATAACAAAAATAATCGCGCATATCCTGGACCGGTAGAAGTGTTAACATCGATTGTATCTTCAACAGATGGAATTCTACTTTATACTGGATTAAAAAGAGCAGCATTCATGGCGAGTTTATATGTAAACCACCCAGATGTGTTTGAATTTATTAAGGTGAAGAGTAACCGCCATTTACAAAATGTAAATATATCAGTAGCAGTCGATGAAATATTTAAAGAAGCATTAAAAGAAGAGGGATTAATCCCGATTTACTGGGTATATGAAGGGGAAAAATGTTATCTTAATGCAGGTATGTTGAAAAACATGCATAATATCGCATTACAAAGATCAGTCGATGCTCCTGATTTAAAATTATGGGATGATGGAACAATCTGGTCTACAGCTATGCAGCGAATTGTCGGCTGTGAAAAAGATGGAAACCTATACTTTAATGCACACCAAGTATTGCGTGCAGTGGCTGAATTTGCACATACTTGTGGTGATCCTGGGATTTTAAATATGGATAGCATTAATCGGGATAATCCAACACACCCAAGATTTAGGAAGAATGTAAATGACCCTGTTGCTTCGGGTGAAATTCATGTTACAACACCTTGCGGAGAACAACCACTACTTCCTTACGAAGTGTGTCATTTAGGTAGTTTTAACCTGAATGCCTTTACTGATGGTACATCATTTGATTTTGAAAAATTCAAAAATGCTATTCACTTAGCGGTACGATTTATGGATGATGTAGTCGAAGTAGGAGATAATGGGTTGGAAAAATCTAATTATATGGCAAGAGCCAATCGTAAAATTGGTTTAGGTATTATGGGCTTAGCTGATGTGTTAGCAAAATGTGAAGTGGCTTATGATTCTGAAGAAGGACGTAATTTAGCTGAAAATATTGTGTCAACCTTACAAACAACTACTGTATTGGCTTCGGAAGAACTTGCTGAAGAAAGAGGAGCATTTGATAATTTCAATAACTCTATTTATGCAGAAAGCAATCAAAAACCGAGACGCCATGCTACATTAACAACAATTGCACCAACGGGACATATTTCAATGCTAGCGGATAGTTCAACATCAATCGAGCCATACTATTTAATCACTTATTTACGTAACGCCGCGGGCAACAGGCTACAAACGTGTGTTCCTTTGGGTGAAAAGTTAGAATGTTTAGGTTATAACTTGGAACAATGGATTGAAGATACAATTAAGCAAGATCCTACATATACTTTTGACGGTACATTGCAATTTTTAAGTGATTCGCCAACTAGCAATATTTCCTTAAATAAGAGATTAGTCGAAATGAAAAACATTTTTAAAACTTCACATGAGATTGCTCCAATAGATCATTTAATAATGGTTTCGAATTTACAAAAATTTGTAGAAAATGGTATCAGTAAAACAATTAACCTTCCTAATACGGCAACTGTAGATGAAGTATTTGAAATTATGTTAAAAGCTTTGGAATATAACTTAAAGGGAATTACGGTGTATCGTGACGGATGTTTGCAAGAACAAGCTTTGTCAAAGATTTCTGTAGAACTCCAAGCTTGTCCAGCATGTGGAGAAGACAAATACATGCGTCCAAATGACTGCGGAGCTTTATCTTGTGATTCCACAGTAGGTGGTTGTGGATACGAAGGCGCATGTAATTTATAGTATATTCCGAATTTTTATATAGGTATATATAGGTGGAATTTTCTAATGAACAGAAGCTAATGCTGGGCAACCAAAGCATTAGTTCACTTGATTTAATGATATTGGAAAGAGGGGAATACAAATCTATGAAAAAACGTTTTACGATGCCAGTAGCTGTACATGTATTTTTAATGAAGGATAATAAACTTTTAATGCTTAGACGCTACAATACAGGCTATGAAGATGGTAATTATAGTGTCATTGCAGGTCATCTAGATGGCTCTGAAGAGGTGGTAACAGCCGCATGTCGAGAAGCTTATGAAGAAGCAGGTATTACTATTAAACCGGGGGATGTACAAATTGTAAATGTAATGCATCGAAAATCCGATGATGAAAGAATTGATTATTTTGTACGTTGTACAAAATGGACTGGCGAAATTATCAATAAAGAACCTGGGAAATGCGATGATTTAGAATGGTTTGATATTAACGATTTACCGGGTAATTCTATCCAATATATCAAACGCGCAGTGCAAAACTATAAATCAAGTAATTATTTTGATAGCTTTGGATTTAAAACTGTTGAAACTAAATAATCGGGACTAGCGATATCATATGACTGACTCTAAATCGATTATGGTAATACCTAGATATCAATTCATTTTAATCAATTGACCATATACACCGTTTAATTATTTGTATTGTGATTGATAGACGGTCATATGTCCTCAATAAAGAAGAATTTTGATTACGGCTTTTTGTCTTATTTCTAGACAAAAAGTCTATTATTTAAAAAAGAGGTTGGTATCCATATGGGTAAAAATTATTTTTTATCAACACTGCCTGCAAATGCTCAATTAGTCTTATTATCTGTATTTTTAACTAGCATAGGCAATGGCATGCAAACAATGGCTATGAGCTTATTGTTATATCAAGCAACCGGATCTATCGCATCCTTTGGTATAGTTATTATATTTGAAACAATATTAAACGCCTTGCTTCAGTTATTGGCTGGATCAATGGTAGATAGAGGTAATCCGAAAGTTATTTGCATAATATGTGATTTAATTCGTGGAATTATCTTGTGCACGGTTGGCATTCTGTTATTTTCTTTGCCAAATATAAATGTATTATTGTGGGCTTTTTTATTGTCATTTTGTATCAATATATTTACCCCTTTTTATCGTTCAGCAACTTTTGTTATAGGGCCAACTGTAGCAAATGGGAGTGACTTAACAAAATATAATTCTTTTTATTCTAACTTGTTACAAACAGGAATCTTAATGGGTACAGGAATTGCAGGACCACTCATCCAATACTATGGACCTTATATAGCTATTATTGGAAATGGGGTATCATTTTTGTTAGCAACAATAGCAATATTCTTAGCAAAAATCCCAGTAGTAGAACAGAGAGGATGGACAAAATCTAAATTAGTTCCTGAATTTATAGAGGATTGGAAAGAAATACTTAAGATATTGAAAAATGATAAGTCAATCGTTTTACATAATATGCTTTGTTCGGGAGATTTTTTAGTAGTTAGTTTCATAAATCTATCGTTGCCATTAATTGTTACACACTTTTATCATAATAATTTTATATGGTTATCGATATTGGAAATCAGTTTTGCAGTTGGAGCTATCGCAATGTCATACTTTACTGTGTATCTCATTAATAAAATCAAGTTATTGAATATAGCGATAATAGGTATTTTCCTTGAAGGATTGCTATTACTAGTACTAGCTTTTAATCAGTATAGTTACTTAATTATTGTATGTTTCCTTTTAATAGGAGCGATTAATAATATTTCATTAACAGTATATATGAGTAGTTTACAACAACGTTGTCAAGGGGCCATTAAGGGCCGTATATCGACCATTCGACAATTATTTCTTTCTATGTCAACACTCGTCCTAATACCTCTTGTGTCTAAGGCTTATAATTATTCACTATCGTTAGGATTAGTTATATCAGCATTAATTTGTATTCTTTTCTGCACAGTAGCTTTTGTTTTCAGTCGACCTGCCCACTTTGGAGGACAGCTGCTAACTAAGAAGACTGAAAAAATGACTCATTAATACTTCAAATATAAAAGGGTGGAGGGATTTTAATGATATATAACGATTTTATCTCTTTTGGTAAAACAAAGGGGTATTATTTATTAGAAAACAAATCAATAGTTAGAAAAAATGCTGATACCTATTTCATAGGATCTGCAGCAATGGCCCATATGGAACTATTCAATATACTTGAGGACAGCTCAACAACTCAAGTTAAGAAATACATTACTGGACAACCAGCTTTTATATCTAAAAGGCTTAATGATGTTGGAAAATATCCATTGGAATCATCGTTACAGGTAATGTTATCTATTTTTCATTTTAATGATGAAGGAATGGATACAAGTATAAAATTTGTTTTGGATTTTTTAAACAAATATTTAAGGTTTTCATATCAAGATTTATTATATTTAGCTCCTAAAGAAGCAGGCATTGCAGATACATTGAGTGAACTTGGAATACCGTCAGACCAAATTATTACTTGGCAAAAAGGATTGCAATTAACTTTAGGAGAAGGAAGACCCAAAGGCCATTATTTAAAAATATTTGTACCATATAAAAATGGTGTAATTCCAGTAGCAACGTTAGGTTTTATCATGGTCGGAGACAAAATCACCATAGATAGTGCTTTATATGTAGAACGCTTACAATTTATTGCCGAACAAAAAGACCATATATTTGAAAGTTCCTTATTTGAGCCCTTAAACAAGGCTATAGTAAATCATGCTATGCTAAGTGATTTGAGTGAAAAGTATAAACATATCTGGGTCCATCATATCCGTAGTCTTGTGGCTCTATTAAATGAAGGTGTTAGTTACAATGGAAAAGGGGCTGGACATATTGTTAGAAGAATGGTCCGACAACTAGGGACTAGTATATGCGGTCAATCTATAACGTTTGAAGAAATACAGAATCTTGTACAAGCGGCGTTTAATTGTCTTCAGAAGATAGACGTTATGCAGAAATTAACCACTGAGCAAGTCTCTCTTATATTATTTGGATTAATTAATAACGCTAGTAACCAATTAAATAAAGAGCGAGAAAAATTTAGCAAATGGCTGGAACGAACAAAGGAAATCAACAATAACGAATTGAGAAAATGGCATGATGAACGTGGAATACCTATTGAAATCATAGATCAAATGCTTCTAGAAAAAGGTCATACGCCTATTACAAAACCTGAACATAGTAATTCATTTAGACTACAGCAAGCTTGTTATGCATTCAATAAAGACATTGTCATTTCAAATACGGTTCAATTTTTAATAGAGGCCGAGCATAAATAAGTATTTGAGGGATAATTGTTTTAATAGTGAAGCGGATGGGAGAAAATCAATGAAGATACTAGTTATGAATCAATTGCCAAGAAGATTAGCAAACTATCCAAAATGGTTAAATGAGATACCGCATGAGGATATTTATTTTATAACTGCTAAAAAGTATGCACAAGATTTCCCTGAATTTTCGAATGTTATAGCGTTTGAAAATTTTAATGATAATTATCTGTTAGAAAAAACAGTAATTGAGTTACATAAATCAGTGCAATTCACAAGAATTATTGCATTAGATGAATTTGATATTCTTCGGGCAGCGCAATTAAGGGAGTATTTAAATATTCCTGGTCAATCTGTTGCAAGTGCCATGGCTTTTCGAGATAAGGTGACAATGAAAGAAGTTGCAAAAAGTAATGGAATTAAAATCCCAACATTTAAAGCTATCCATCATTTCTATGATGTATACGATTTTATAAAGGAGCATGATTATCCAGTTGTAATAAAACCGCGTTCAGGTGCCGGTTCGCGTAAAGTCGTTGTAATTCAAAATGATACTCAATTTCATGAATTCGTATCTCAAGGAATCCCTTTTGATTCCCAGGTGGAAACATATATTGAAGGTAATATGTATAGTATTGATGGATTAGTGAAAGACTATGGGCTACATTTTATGTCTGTGTCACAATATATCAATGACCCCCTATGTCATCAAGAGGATAAATCATTTGCATTTGCGCTGATAGGTACCGAACATAAATTGTATCAACGAATGAAAAAATTTATTAACGAATTACTGTTGAAATTTCCAACACCGGAATTTTGCTCGTTCCATTGTGAGGTATTTCATACTTTAGAGGATGAATTGATATTATGTGAGATTGCGAGTAGGACCGGCGGAGCAGATATAGGAAAAGCAATATCGATTTCTTATGGTATTGATCTAGATGAATCTTGGGTCCGTTTAGAGTGTGGGCTGGAAATAGAACCTTTAAAAGATACTAACCCAGAGTATCTTTGTGGAGGGATGACCTTAAAAACTAAGCCAGCTATTTTAAAATTTTTACCAGAGGAAATACCATTTGATTGGATCACTCATTATTATCGTAGAGGTATTCCAGGAAAAACATATCTGCCAGCAGATTCATATATCGAATCAATAGGATCATTTTTAGTAAAAGGTAATACTCAACAGCAAATAGAGGGAAATGTCTATCATACACATCAATGGTTGATACAAAATATACAATGGATAGAATAATAGGTGCTTTAAACAGCTTGGACTTAACGTTTCATTAGCAAACTGTAACTAGCGGGATAGAAGTCGAGTGAGACTTCTTCGCATGTGGCTCAAAATTTTAATGATTTGATAAGGATTCTTAAAAAAGTTAATACAAGAAAGTACGGATTAACAATCTAGAAAGGATTAATTAAAAGGAGATACTAGGATGATAACTTTTGTTATAAGTAAATTTACAGAAAAGCAAGCTAAATTAGATGAATGGTTTATAGATCTACAAAATCCTATCGTGTTGGTGACCAATGAAAGTCTAAAAAATGAATTTTCTTCTTTTGAAAATGTCATTACCTTTGAAAAATTTTCCGCAGATTATAATCTTGAGCTACAAATAGAAAAATTGCATAAAGAAAAAACAATTGATTCTATTATTGCTTTTGATGAATCTATTATCGATAGAGTGAGTGTAATCAGAGAAAGATTAGGTATAAAAGGACAGCACTCTTATAGTGGCAATGCATTTAGAAATAAAATCTTAATGAAAAATATTATTAACCAAGCACATCTACCTACAGCGAAATATAAACAGATCGAAACGGTTTATGATATTTATGACTTTATTACTGATGTTGGATATCCTGTAATTATTAAACCCATTGATGGATTAGCTTCTTTTGATACTTCGAAGATTAATAATGAAGAAGAGTTAACCGCTTGGCTTAAAACAAACACATTAAAAAATAACATGATAGAAGAGTATATAGACGGTGATATTTATCATTGCGATGGAATCATAATAAACGGCAAGTTAAAATTCTTTACCGCTTTTAAATATGTTAATACCTGCCTTGATGCTCTAAAGCAGGGAGGTGTAGGTGATTTACTAATTGATAAGAATTCTAACCTTTTCCAAGATTTATATAATTACACAAAGAAAGTGTTGACGGCCATGCCTACGCCACCAACCACTACATTTCATTTAGAAGTCTTTCGAGTTAACAATAATGCCTTGATTTTTTGTGAGATTGCAAGTAGGACTTCAGGTGCACTAGTTCCTGATATTATTAAATTGGCTTATAATTTGGATATGAATAGATATATTGCCAGAGCTCAGGCTGGAATTGAAGAAAGGTTGAAAATTGAGGAATCACCATACCTTTATGCTAGTTTTCATATGCCTTTAACCTCTGGGACTCTTGTAACAAAAGTTGAATATAATGAAATGAGTTTGCCATGGTGTGTTTATTTCGATTGTAGCTGTGAAGAGGGTAAATACTATAATCCAACAGCTTATTACCATAGTTATGTTGAGTTTATTGTTAAAGGTGAAACGGAGAATCAAGTAATGAATAATCTACAAAAAACAATTGATTATATAAATACGAATACTGTATGGCTTTCTACTGAAACCGTGTAACCACTTGATGCAGTTATGGGATGGATGAGCTAATTTTGGGGTTCTGGTGCAAAAATAAAAGAGAATAAAGCGCATATAGGGGTACCGCCCCATCGCTATCAAGCTAAGCTCATACAACGTCAATTATAGTAGAGGCTGTTTCTTTTTTCTAAAGGCTATGCGTAGGGAATTTAAAGATTTGCATACGAAATAAACCCTAACGGGTTTCCTTTTTTGAATTAAGCCGCTTGATTATCAGACATGGTACAATTGTAAACGACACCTAATATATCAAAGACTGTTTTCTTCTCATATCGA
>NZ_PCNZ01000047.1 GCF_002975175.1 Bacillus sp. MYb209 | reverse complement strand
CTTTTCCATACTGATCACGCACCTTTTTTAGAGTAATAGTATCAGTATGTCCAAGATTTAGAGATTACTTGCAATTATCTTGAAGTTTTCGCACCAGAACCGCCATTTGCGCAACCAGGATTAGCAATGGACCCAATTCATCTAGAAGGCTTGCAGACTTTCTTTCAGTTTAGTAGTTTTTATGTGTTAAGTTGCTTATTTGTTATTATATTTACTTTTGTGGGAGTTCGAAGATTTACAATAAAAGATATTATATGAATAGGAGTACAGCGAATTTATTGAAATATTAGGCGACAGAACAGATAAAATTTCTAGGTAAAATACGTGTACTAATAAAAGAGCTAACTTTACTCTTGATAGGGTAAAATTGGCTCTTTTTATTGTGGCCTGCTTAGCGTATATTTTTGTTAAAATGTAGGTGATACGCCTTTACATTTATTCTTTATATCAAGATTATGAAAGGTTACAAAAGGTTACAGATGAAATTCTGTAATTTACTTTTCAAAAACTTAGTGTTTTAATGTGAGTGTAAGATCCCCTTATTCTTTGAAGTGCTTACATGAAATGACGTAGAATATGTATTCTGCGTCATTTTTCAGTGTGATTAATAGAGATCACTATATCATTCAGGGAAAATTGTACGCTAAGGACTATAAATTCTTACTATGACAGGGTTCTTAGAGAAGGATTATATATTCAGAAGGATAAAAACAGCCGATTAACTGAACATTGAATTATTTACACACTTTATGAACATGATTATAGCTAGAAAAGGGTGAAATTATTGAGTTTTTATACGAAGGATAATTTTCTTACAGTGAGTACGAAAATTTATATTAACTTAGGATGGAGGCACCTTGACATATATGAAAAATGATTCTTTTAGAGTTACCTTCGATAGTTTGGATGAATTTGCTGATATAGTTAGTGAGATTTTGCAATGTCCGATTACTATTGAGGATGTAAATCATCGCCTTCTCGCGTATAGTACCCATGATGAAAGGACAGACCCAGCGAGAATTGGTACTATTATGGGGCGTCGCGTACCTGAAAAAGTAATCAATAACCTGTGGAAAGAAGGAATTATTCCCGATTTATTAAAAAATCGGGAGCCTATTCGTGTAAAAAAAAGAGATGATATTGGTCTCGGCGATAGAGTCGCGATATCTATTTGGAACAAAGAAGACGTTTTAGGATTCATTTGGGCTTTAGAAATTGAAAAATCTTTAACTGAACAAGATTGTCTCATGCTAAAAAAATACGCGGAGGTCGTAAAAAGTAAGTTGTTGCAACTTCAAGCCCGAAAAAACCAAAAAGAAGAGCGATCACAAGAGTTTTTTTGGAAACTGCTAACTAATCATATGCAGGTAAACACAGAAATTATGGAAAATTTCTACCTGCTCCAAATAACTCCAGCATCCTTATTTACTGTCTCTGTATTCCGTTTTGAGCAAGGAATTACGAATGAAAAAGAAAAACAAATTTCTTATTTGTTAAAAACAAGTCAACACTTGAAAGTTTTACTTTATACAATTGATCGTAATCAATTGATTCTTCTTACTTCATTGGATAATGTGAAGCGCCCTTTTCATGAAATCAACAATTTCATCGAAACGTTTGTACACAATATGGAAAAGCGATATGGCATCAAATCTATCAAGCCGGCATTTAGCAACGTATATAGTGATTACCAAAAAATCAGTAAAGCTTACAAAGAAACGCTAACGGTTTTATCCATAAAAGAAAAATTCCCTTCTGACACAACTAATATTCACAGCTACCAAAACTTAGGGATTTATCAATTGATTGATCTTCTACTTGAGCAAAGAAAAGATGAAGAGTATGAAAATCAGGCGTTGCAAAAGCTAGATGAATATGACCATAAGCATAATTGTAATCTTATTGAAACGTTGGAAGTCTACTTAAATAAAGATAGCAATGTTGGCGAAGTAGCCAAGGCATTGAATATTCATGCTAATACACTTAGCTATAGGCTTAAGCGTATTTATGAAATTAGTGAGATTGATTTAAAAGATCCAAATCAAAAAATGATTCTGTACTTGGATCTCAAGTTGAAAAAATTTATGTAACAGCATCCTTTTGTGGAATTCCACAAAAGGATGCTGTTTTTTTGTTTTTTCTCAACAATGAAAAGACATTTTCAATACTCTATACTTAAAATATGGTAGTTGAAAGATTAAGTAACGGGAGGGAACTTTATGATTATTGGTGTACCAAAGGAAATGAAAAATAATGAAAATCGTGTCGCACTTACACCTGCAGGAGTTATTCCATTTGTGACAGCTGGCCATAAGGTATTAGTTGAAACAAATGCAGGTGTTGGTAGTGGCTTTAGAAATGTAGACTATGTATATGCTGGCGCTGAAATTGTTGAAAGTGCTGCAGAAGTATGGAATCAGTCAGAAATGATTATGAAAGTAAAAGAGCCTCTCGAAAGTGAATATATTCACTTTCGTCCAAATTTAATTTTATTCACATACTTACATTTAGCTGCCGAATCTAATTTAGCTCAGGCCCTTAAAGATAAAAGAGTTACCGCCATCGCATATGAAACAGTAGAAGTAAACCATACCCGCCCTCTTCTTACACCAATGAGTGAGGTAGCTGGACGCATGTCTGTACAAATAGGAGCACAATTTCTACAAAAGTCAAACGGTGGTCAAGGTATTCTTCTTGCAGGAGTACCTGGTGTGAATCGTGGTAAAATTGCCATCATCGGGGGAGGTATCGTCGGTACAAACGCTGCGAAAATGGCAATTGGTCTTGGTGCCGACGTAACAATCATTGATTTAAATGCAGATCGTCTACGACAACTAGATGACATTTTCGGTACTCAAATCAAGACATTGATGTCTAATCCGTTCAACATCGCGGAAGCAGTAAAACAAGCAGATCTTTTAATTAGTGCCGTATTGATTCCTGGTGCTAAAGCTCCTAAGCTTGTCACCGAAGAAATGGTACAAAGAATGAAGCCTGGCTCCGTAATCGTGGATGTAGCGATTGACCAAGGTGGAGCTGTGGAAACATGTGACCATGTAACAACACATGATAATCCGACATTTGAAAAATATGAAGTGCTTCATTATTCCGTTGCGAACATGCCAGGAGCAGTTCCTAGAACATCCACTATCGCTTTAACAAATGTAACAATTCCTTATGCACTACAAATTGCTAACAAGGGTGTACAAACAGCAATATTTGAAAACGATGCTTTAAAACTTGGAGTAAACACGTTGAACGGTGAAATTACATGTGAAGTGGTTGCAAAGGAACTTGGCTACAAGTATGTTTCCATAGAAGAAGCATTTGCAAAAAGAATTGTAAGTAATTAAAGTTTTTGGATAAAACTCTAATTAGGGATAAAATTTGTGTGTTTTTTCATATATTAAAGCGAGGGATAAAGAAATAAGAATGTTATCGTATATTATTGGCTAACATTTTATTAGATAACATCTATTGTAATTATTTATAACTTGGGAAACATATAAAGGAATAAACAGACGTTATGACAGTTGTTAACATAGGGTTGAAATTATAAAGAGTTTCATATAAATAGAGACAGACAATAGGATTGTGACTCGTTTTGGATAAAGCGATGAAACTATGAAATGCAGGTATTACTCGTTCAAAGCAATTAGACCTATAGCTGCATATTTTAAGAAGCTATGGATGAAGAAATTGCACTACCATATTCTTTCAAGAAGATTGGATGAACTGTTTATCCAGTCTTCTTGAATTACCAAAAAACTTCAATTAAAAACCTAACTGGAATCGATATCACATCTGTTAAAAGAAACATATTATTAGTTTTAATACAAAAGATGTGACAAACAGCAATCATTATAATAGATCCAGAAATTAAAAAAGAGCAGTTGACATTTGTGAACCAGCTTATTTATCAAATTAATAGTTACTCGTCAAGAACAGAAGTTAAATGGGCTATTGTGAAGAATGGGTACATTGTAATCTTCCCAATATTTATTGTTGGGGGTTGTAATAAAATAAACAAAAACTTTATAAAAACATTAGTATATAAAGATTTAAGAGGGAAGGACTTCTATCATGAGAAATATCACCAATATAAAACGCATAGTAATTACAATTGTTGCAATTGCAATTGGTTACTTTATGTTTCAAACTATTACTTCATCAGCTACAGCTGTAGCTAAGCAAGAAAACCCAGTGCAGCTAGTAAGCACTCAACCCGAAACTGAAATAAAGAAAGCAGTACCAGTTCGCCTTAATGGTCAAGAGAGAAAAGTGGCTTATCTTACTTTTGACGACGGTCCAGGAAAGTATACGGCACAGTTACTAGACATATTAAAGGAAAATGATACAAAAGCAACATTTTTTCTAATTGGTCAAAATGTAAAATCTTATCCTGATTTAGTAAAACGAGAAGAAGCGGAAGGGCATTATGTTGGAATGCATAGTATGACGCACGATTATAAGAAACTGTATACTCAAGCTGGCTATGTAGATGAAATGAAAGAGGATCAAAGTTTAATTGCTAGTATTCTTGGACATGCACCAAAACTAACACGTCCACCATATGGTTCAATGCCAGGATTACATGAAGAACTTCGTAATAAAGCTGTAGAAGATGGTCTTAGAGTATGGGATTGGACAATTGATTCATTAGATTGGGAATATAATAGTGTACCAATTGATACTGCGAAAGTGAAAATTGTTCAAAATGTACTGACTGGTGCGACAGATCCAAAAGAAGTTATTTTGATGCATGACATTCATCCGCAGTCCGTTGCTGCAGTACCTGCTATTATTAAAGGTTTAAAAGAAAAAGGGTATGAATTTGAAGCATATCATGAAGATGATCATTTCCCATTGAACTTTATGCATGATAAACGTATGTAACATAGGAGGAATTGACATTGACTTATAGAAAAGTGGCGTTAATTGGAATTTTATCAATTGGATTTCTTGGAGGATGTCTGGGAGCACAGCCAGAGGAAGAGTTATATGTTGCTTTTGAAAACGCAGCAAATCAAGAAAAAACTTTATTTGATAATGTAAACAAATTAGAGCAGTTAGAAACAAAAGGACAGGAATTGTACGATCAAATTGTACAGGAAGGAAAAGAGCATAACGAGGCAGTAATACCAAAAATAGAACAGGCTGTTACAAATGTAGCTGAACGTGAAAAAGTGTTGAAAAGTGAAAAAGTTGTACTAGAAAAAGCCCAAAAAGAAACAACATCGGTTCATAATTATATAGATAAAATCGAGGACAAAAAATTACAAAAGCAAGCGAAAAAAGTAGAAGAAGTTTACAAGAATCGTTATGAAGTTTTTCAAAAAATGGATAAAATCTGCAAAAAATCATTAATAACTGAAAAAGAACTTTATGAAAAGTTAAAAGAAAAAGAAACAAATCTAAAAGAGATTAGTGAGAAAGTTAAAGCTGTCAATACATTGAATAAAGAAACACTAAAAGAAAAAGAAAAATTCAATCAATATACTAAAGATTATAATGAAGGAAAACTAAGATTCTATAAAGACGCGAAGATTAAAATAAAAGAGCAAAAGCAAGAAAATTAATTATCAGCTTTAGTATCTTAAAAGGTTCTGGTGCAAATATATAATGAAGAACAAGAATAACTATAGGCTCCTAATGGAATCACCTTTATGCTATAAGATCAAATACAAGATGAATGAAACGAATCGTCTCATCTCATTCATCTTGTAGAAGAGTTGTTAGACATTTCAAGATTAGAGTTAAATCATCTTCATTTATATAGAGAAAAGGTGTCATTACATCATATACTTCACGAAACAATTTGGCAGTTAAAACCAAAGGCAGGAAAAAATAGATTGAAATCATTACTAGTTTAGAAGAAATAGACGTGCTTGGTGATAAAAATAGATTAAAACAAATTTTTAAAAATGTCATTGATAATGCTATTAAGTATTCACATAAAGATGGAAAAGTTTTTGTCAATTTAACACAAAAAGAAGGACAAGCTGTTATCAATACAAAAGACCAAGGGGTTGGAATTGGAAAAGAATATTTACCATTTGTGAATCAGCCCTTTTATCAAATTAATACTCACTCTTCAGGAGCTGGAAATGGATTAGCCATTGTGAAGGAGATTGTTGAACTACATGACGGCACGGTAAGTATTGTAAGTAAAGAAGAGATGGGAACAGTGATTTTGATAAAACTTCCTTTGTAACAACATAAACACACTCATATATAACAATGATGACGGGGTGAATAAAATGAAACAAGCAAAATTAAATATAACGTTATCTCTCATACAATTATTTACCTTAGTAATCAACCTATGTATGTGTTCCTCAACCATGCGATTTTTACCTTGGTTTGTTGAAGGTGCTGTTAGATGTAATGAAATCTTTCTCACTGCTCCTTTATTATTAATTACTGGCACCGTTATGACATACCATAATACAAGAAAAAGGCATTCTATCCTACCAATAAGACAAAGCATTTCTTTTATTACCATTATTTTTTTTGTATCCACCTTCTTATTACCTTCCACTGACGAAATTGCTATAACATCTCTTATATTTAATTTTGGAATGGTTGTCATTACGATAGTATTTTTGTTAAAAGATATTTCCCAACTTAATAAGAATAGAAAATATAGGATCAAAAAAATACGGATTAGAAGAGACAGTTTTGGTGAAAGGATGAAATAACTTTTAGAAGATGAATACACGATAAAATCGAATAATTCAAATTTGGTTATAATGTAAATCCAATTCACTAGGAATTTTCGATTGTGACGGTATGGTAATGGTTACTGTAAGTGATACAACTGTATGTGTTTAAATAATTTATTTTTCGGAGGTTTATCAAGATGGAGCAAACAAACATAAATATAAAATTATCTTCAAGTATTTCTTTTAATACTTAACTTATTTATATTGTCAGCGTAAAGAAGAAAATAAGAATAAGCAGGTCTTACAAGAGGAACAGTTACGCCAAGCTGTCTAATAGACAATGCATGTGGAGGATTTTATATGTTAGAAAGTTTATTGTTTTTCTTTGCCATTGGAATTGCATGTGAACTTGCAGCGATTAATCGAAATGGTCGTAAGAAGATAAAACAACAAGCTGAAATGATACAGCTTTTAAAAGAGTTACATGAAAGAAAAATATAATGAAAAGACGACCGGGCATTGAAGTGACCCCCAAAAGTTAGACACGTTAATTCATTCATAAGTGGACTTGTCATCATTTCAGATGAAACAAATCCACTTATGAATGAATTTTTGTTAGAGAGTCAAGATTTGAATGGTGATGGAATAATTGAGTTTTCCACTTCTGTTCGTCCGAATGGATAGTAAAAATATCCAAATGCTGAAATCCCATTGTTTGAACACTATGTACGTGGAAGGGAAATGCTGAATTTCAGCCTACAGAAGAGAGATGTGTAAATATAGAGCAAGGATATTTTATTACAATTCCTAAAGAGTTAGTTGGGGAAATTACAATTCAAGAGGGTTCCAAGAATACTCAGTATCTTCTTTATACCGATACAGATGAGAAGTGGCTTTTGATGGAAAGGTAAAAAATTATGAAGCACAGTCAAAATAAATTTACATGTATATGCAGTGCCAAAAAAATGTACATACCAAAAGCCCGAATTTTATATTAAACCTATAACTGAATATCATCATGAGTAGAGTAGAGGAGAAGCGATGTATGACAACTATTTTAGTAGTAGAAGAAGGAATAACGATTTGTAATTTTATTGTATTAAATATGAAACGTGCTGGTTTCAATGCGTTAGCAGCAGATACAGGAGAAACAGCTCTCGAACTTTTAGGTAAACATAATGTTGATATTATATTAATTGATGTGATGTTACCTGGAATAGATGGTTTTCAGGTATGTAAAAGTATACGAGAAAACAATAAAAAAATCGGTATTATTATGTTATCGGCACGTGTTCAAGATAGGGATAAGGTACAAGGGTTAACAATTGGAGCAGATGATTATATTGAAAAACCATTTAGTTCAATTGAATTAACAGCACGTGTACAAGCATTACTAAGAAGGGTAAAAGGAAACAAAGAGAATATGGAATCGATTTATTCGGAACCATTTCGATTAAATCTTCAGCAAGAAAGATTATATAAGGAGGGAGTGGTAATTGATTTAACCCCAACAGAGTATATTATTTTACGGTGCTTAATGGAAAATCAGGGCAAGTCAATTTCACGTGATGAGCTTTTAAATGAAATATGGGGTGTGAATTATGTAGTTAAAACCAAAGTAATAGGTGTAAATATAAGGCGCTTACGTCAAAAGATAGAACTTAATCCCTCTGGACCTCAGTTTCTCCGAACAGTATGGGGAAAAGGATATGTTTGGAGATGAAGCGTAAGATTAGCTTGTATTTTATTTGAAGTAGTTTTTTCAATTTTTATTTATGGTTCTGGTGCAAAAAATCTATAAAACTTGGATATACTGATACTAGTACTCTAATAAGGACCTGATCAGTGTGGAAAAGCAAAATCTATTCAAGTGGAAACATTATCAACCGGATATAATTTTGTTTGTATTTATTCTTCATATTAAGATTATGAAAGGTTACAAAAGGTTACAGATGAAATTCTGTGATTTACTTTTCAAAAACTTAGTGTTTTAATGTGAGTGTAAGATTCCCTTATTCTTTGACGTACTTACATGAAATGACGTAGGATATGTATTCTACGTCATTTTTTAGTGGGGTTAATAGCAAAAAAGATAAATATAGGAAGGCTAACAATAAAAAAATGATGAAGAACCTGATAGGTTTAAAGGCTACCTTTTAGAAAACGGGAAACGACTATATAAGACATATGACTAGTTTTGAAAAACAGCTAAAGTCTGAAGGAAGCAGTTAAAAATAATTAACTCTCTATAATGCAAGAAAATTCATTGAATATTCTCGCATTATAGAGAAACATGGGGGGTGACTGGCGGATGCCTGAACCATTAAAGAAAAATAGTCGCTATATGGTTGGATTGGACAGTCTAAGAGGCTTAGCCATACTAGGTGTTATTTTATATCATATTAATTTTAATTGGATACCCGGAGGGTTCTTAGGTGTCACTGTATTTTTTGTACTTTCAGGTTATCTAATTACAGATATTTTGTCCATAGAGTGGAAGCGAAATAAGAGGATTGACTTGAAAAATTTCTGGCTCCGTAGGGCAAGGAGACTACTTCCTGGAATGCTTGTCATGCTTATCATTGTATTAGCGTGGATTACAATTTTTCATAGTTCTTTGTTAGGAAAGATGCGAGGGGATTCATTAGCAGCTTTATTGTATTTCAGTAACTGGTGGTATATTTATCACAAATTATCATACTTTGAGAGTTTTAATCAACTTTCACCGCTAAATCATTTTTGGTCATTAGCTGTTGAAGAACAGTTCTATGTAGTTTGGCCATTTATCATTAGCCTTGCATTTTATTACATAAAAAAGAAATCACATATTATTTTATTCATTGTTCTTGGAGCAGTTGCTTCAGCATTAGCAATGGCAGTTCTGTATGAACCAGGAGTTGACCCAAGCAGAATTTATTATGGCACTGATACGAGAGCATTTTCTTTATTGATAGGAGCGGCACTTGCCTTAATTTGGCCCAGCAGTAGGCTTGCAAATAAAATTATTCCACAAGCACGTCTCATTCTTGACGTAGTCGGAGGAATTGCTCTTATTGTCATTCTGATCATGTTTTGGAAGACGAATCAATATGATCCGTTTCTATATCGCGGAGGCATGGTCTTTTTATCAATTGCTACTGCCTTGTTAGTGGCGAACCTTGCTCATCCAGCTAGCCGAATCGCTCAATTTTTACGATTTAGACCTTTACGTTGGATGGGTGTAAGATCGTATGGGATATATCTTTGGCATTATCCGATTATCACATTGACGAATTCAAAAGTAAATGCTGGAGAGTTTTCGCTTACAAGAGCAATTCTTCAATTTCTTCTTATTATAATTGTTGCACAAATTTCATGGAAGTTTATTGAAAATCCAATAAGACAAGGGGCATTGAAGAATATTGGCTCTAAGAAGTGGAGAATGAGAAACTTAGCATTAAGTGGCAAGTTAGCTATAGTAGGCGCACTATTAATTTCCACGATAGTTGTTTTTGGATTATCAACAGCTAGCCAAGCGAAGGATAATCCAAAAAAAGATAAGGTGGAAGCAGTACAAACGGAGCAAAAAGAAAAGCCAAAACATCCAGTAGCGGTTAGGGAAAAACCAGCTGAGGGACCACCTCAAAATAAAGAACAACAAGAAGCTACTGCGCAGACTAAAGAGCCTCAAACGGTCACAGCTGTAGGTGATTCAATTATGATTGATATCGCCCCGTATTTGGAAAATGCGTTTCCTAATATTAAGATTGATGCAAAAATTGGTCGACAACTGTCTCAAGCAATTCCTGCGGTGGAACAGCTAAAGAATGAGGGGAGTTTAGGGAATTATGTCATAATTGGATTAGGCACAAATGGTGCTTTTACTAAGGAGCAACTAGTCTCATTAATAAAAATGATTGGGAATGAACGTAAAATTGTACTAATCAATACGAGGGTACCACGTCCATGGGAATCATTAGTGAATGAAAAATTAAAAGAAGTAGCATCTGAATACCAAAATGTGACGCTAGTCGATTGGTATTCAGCAAGTGATGGAAATAAGGCATACTTTGCGCCAGATGGCGTACATTTAACGAAAACAGGTGCAGAAGCATATGCGTCACTTGTTGCAAAAGAAATAAATCAAGCGAATCAATAATTTAATTCGCTTCAGAATACGATTCTAACCATTATAATTACAAATTGTTATTCTGAGTAAAATCATTTGTAATAAAAAAGAACTTGTAGATTCGCTACAAGTTCTTTTTTGACTTATATTTAATAACGGTGGGTAACCAGATAACACAGCTCAAATACAAAGAACGGGGGCACAGCTATCTTGGCGTTTGGATGAAACCTATATTAAAGTCAAAGGAAAATGGTGTTATTTATATCGTGCGATCGATAAAGATGGATACACATTGGATATTCAACTTCGTAAAACACGAGCTCATCATGGGGCTTACGCCTTTATGAAAAGATTAGTAAATTTTTTTGGAGAACCCACGGTTCTCACTACAGATAAAGCACCCGCCTTACTTTGTGCGTCTAAAAAATTTTTAAAAAAGGGCTTGTATAAAGAAACTATGCATTGCACGGTTACATATCGAAATAATCTAATCGAACAGGACCATAGACATATAAAGCGACGCTTTGCTAAATCCGCAGGATTCAAAACTTACGTCACGCCTCACTTACAATAAAAGGAATTGAAACGGTTCATGCATTATATAAAAGAAACCGAAATCTAGGCCCAGATTTCGGTTTTTTGACTTACGATGAATTACGAAAGTTAGTAACAATCGCATAAAATAAAGTGCTTTTGGTTGAAATCATCTATTCTTTAACCAACTTTGCAACAAAATCGCTATTTTCTACAATCTTATAATTCTTGTGTGCCACAACCGTTAATTGGTGCGACTTGAATTCAAGAAACATCTGAATGACTTATTTTTACCACAACGCGTTTTTTCCAGCACCTCAAGATATACTCTTGGAACCCTTTTTCCGAATTAACATAAGAGAATAGTAACGTGCTTTTAACTTCAAGAATAGTCTAAATCCTTAAGTCGATGGATGTGTGGTTCTACCCCAAAAAGAAGTTCCTTTTTTCTGAAAATGTATATAAATACAAAATGTATCATGAATATCCGAAAAAGATTTTATATTTCATTAATTTATTCCTTTCCATCTACATTAATCATTTATTGCAACAGCTTTCACGTCTAAAATAAGATGTTTCAACAAAGGAAAGTATAAGTATCTTTATAATGATTTTCCAATATAATCAATGTGTTAATGAAAGGAACTCTGTGTTATTTTTGCTTTTCTACTAACTAATACAGCTTCAAACAATGGACACAATTGCTACATGCCAAGTGTAATTTATTATCCATTCAAGATTCTGTTTATTCAATCTTTCTGAAAATAAAAAAATATTAAACTCATAAATATACAAGTTATAATGAGGGCGTCGAGAGATAATCTATTACCTCTAGAGAAAATATCAAACCTAGTTCTGGTGCAAAAATTCTAAAGACCTTGCAAGTAACCTTCTAAAATTGGACATACTGATACGATTACTCTAAGAAAGGTGTGTGGTCAGAAGGGAAATTTATTAACATGAAAAATGAAAGCGTTATCAACTCGATCTTATTTTGAATTGGTCATTCTAATAACTTAGATTCAACTGCAATTAAAAATAATAAATTATGGGGGTGCTTATATGAACATGAATGTAGCATCTATTAAAGAAAAAAAGGTTGTTAAATACAAAAGTTGTTTTGATGTGATTGGGCCGGTAATGATAGGTCCTTCAAGTTCACATACTGCAGGTGCTTTGGCTATTGGGACAGTTGCCAATAAATTATTTCAAGGTCTTCCAAAAAAAGTCGTGGTAAGGTATTATGAATCATTTGCTGAAACCCATAAAGGACACGGAACTGATTTTGCAATTATTGCTGGGATATTAGGATTTGCTGCCGATGACAGCAAAGTGCCAGATGCTATTAAAATAGCAGAATCTAAAGGAATTGACATTACCTTTATTGAAAAAGCGGGTGATAGTCCTGCTGGTCATCCAAATACGGCAGATGTATATTTAGAGGATGAAAGCCGAAGTATTAGAACGATGGGTATTTCGGTCGGCGGTGGATTAATTGAAGTCAAACATGTTGAAATTGACGGATTTAGCTTAGATCTGCAGGGGCCATTGCCAGTTATTATTGCGATTTCCGAAAGAGCTGACTTTGAATTTGTCTTACGCAGGATCTTTAAACAATATGATGTGGAAATTAACAACTTTCATAGTTTAGAAGAAAACAGAAAATATTTATATGCATTCGCTTTAGATTCGCTATTGCCTGGTTATGTTCAGAAGGAATTAGGAAATTTAAGCAATATAGCTAATATCATTATTCTTTAGTTACTTTAAGGGGTGAAAAAATATGTATATGACCATAAAAGAAATTGTGGATGCAGCTAATAAAAGCCAAAAGCCAATTTATGAATTAGCAATCGAACAGGAAATCGAACAAACTAAAACTTCTTATGAAGAAGCTTGGAGTAAAATGGAAAGAAATTTAGCGACTATGGAAAATGCCATAAATAAAAGTATCGAGGGCGACGGGGTATTTTCTCCGACCGGTTTAACCGGAGGTGATGCTGTTAAAATTAAAAACTATCGAGAAAATAGGAAAACTCTTTCTGGAGATTTGATGGTGTTAGGGATTCAAAGTGCTATCGGTGTTAATGAAGTAAATGCTGCATTAGGGGCTATTTGTGCAACCCCAACAGCAGGTGCGAGTGGGACGATCCCGGGAGTCCTATATAGTATTAAAGATACGTTGCAGTTAACTCATGAAGATATGATCCATTTTCTATTCACTTCAGCGTTATTTGGAACGATAGTCGCAAATAACGCTTGTATTTCAGGAGCGTACGGAGGATGTCAAGCTGAAGTAGGCAGTGCCTCAGCAATGGCGGCTGCAGCAGCGGTAGAAGCTGCCGGAGGAACGCCACAGCAATCTTCTGAAGCTTTCTCAACCGCATTACAAAATTTACTCGGTCTAGTTTGTGATCCGGTCGCTGGTTTGGTAGAAATTCCTTGTGTAAAGAGAAACGCCATTGGAACGGCAAATGCTTTGGCAGCAGCAGACATCGCATTAGCCGGCGTAAACAATATCATCAATGCAGACGAAGTTATTGAAGCGATGTATAGAGTTGGAAGACAGATGCCTCGCGAATTAAGAGAGACAGGTTTAGGCGGAATTGCGGCCACACCTACAGGGATTGCCATTAAAAATAAAATCTTTGGGGAGAAACAATCAAATTAATAAACAGTTATCGGAAATATTGTGAAATAGTTAACAATCCTATTCTCTATTGTTCTCCTAAGGATGTCTGTATATTGAGAGCCATTATCACTACAATATACTACTATATAATTAAAGTGTTTTGTAAGAGCTAACAAACCCATCAGGTTGATGACTAACGAATTTTTCGATTTTGATCAACTTAGAAGAAGGACACACGATGTGGCGCACTTTGTAAGCAATTCATTTTTCAAGAACGGTCTATATTCCTAAGCCTTAAAAAGAGACGGAAGAATAGGACACAAGGAGGAATTATTATATGAATGGGAATACTGCAAAAAAAATAGAATTTCAGGCTGAAAATACTGCAGTAAAAAATGAGAAATATCCAGATCCTACAAAGTGGCATAAACAGGATACTACCTGGGCATTGAGCCTTTTTGGAACAGCCATTGGAGCAGGAGTACTCTTTTTACCGATTAATGCAGGTTCAGGGGGGGTATTATCATTACTACTAATTACATTACTTGCATATCCAGTTATGTATTACTCACATAGGGCGCTTGCTAAAATGATATATGCTTCCAATTCTGCTGAAGAGGGGATTACAGGTACAATAAGAGAGTATTTTGGAAATAAGGCAAGTATCATTTTTAACATAGTATATTTCGTCTCAATTTATACAATCGTGCTAATGTATTCTGTTGCACTTACAAATACTGCAAGTAGTTTTATCGTGCATCAATTGCACATGCAGGAGCCTCCAAGGGCCATTTTATCGCTTGTATTAGTACTCGGTCTTATCGCTATACTAAATTTTGGTCAAGATATCACTGTAAAGATAATGAGCATGCTAGTATATCCTTTCATAGCTTCTCTACTTTTTATCTCAATATCTTTGATTCCACAGTGGAATACGTCAATGCTTAGTTTTTCAAGTGTTTCTACTGCTTCAACAGGAACAGGATATTTGGGAACGATATGGATGATACTACCAATCATAGTATTCTCGTTTAATCATTCTCCTATGATTTCGTCATTTGTTATGAAACAGAGAGCTACGTATGGAATAGAAGCTACTGATGCCAAATGTGCTCAAATACAAAAAGTTTGTTATATCATGACATTCGCTGTTGTTATGTTCTTTGTTTGGAGCAGTACCTTGAGTT
>NZ_PCNZ01000046.1 GCF_002975175.1 Bacillus sp. MYb209 | reverse complement strand
TAATAGATCGAGGACTTAACCATATAATATGAAGCAAATGTTATCTAGTTTTGAAGGAATATACCTTCAATAGTTTGGTGATGATGGCAGAGAGGTCACACCCGTTCCCATACCGAACACGGAAGTTAAGCTCTCTAGCGCCGATGGTAGTTGGGACCTTGTCCCTGTGAGAGTAGGACGTCGCCAAGCTATTTATATCATCGCGGGGTGGAGCAGTACGGTAGCTCGTCGGGCTCATAACCCGAAGGTCGCAGGTTCAAATCCTGTCCCCGCAACCAAATGGTCCCGTGGTGTAGTGGTTAACATGCCTGCCTGTCACGCAGGAGATCGCCGGTTCGACCCCGGTCGGGACCGCCATTTTATATAAAGAAAAGAACGAAACAAGTTGTTTCGTATTTTTTTATTTGTTTTAACAAAAAACTAATAAAGACAGTCAAACTATCCTTAGGAAAACTCCTAAGGACTTTTTTATATATTTAAAACCTGTATAATAAAGAGCAGAGAACATTGTGAGTAAAGTAGGTGAAGTCTGTGAGTAAATATGAAATAACAACAAAATCTTCCGAAGAAACCCAGCGATTATCAGAAAAATTAGGGAGACTTGTAAAGGCACAAGATGTAATTATTTTAGAAGGTGATCTTGGAGCTGGCAAGACGACTTTTACAAAAGGACTAGCAAAAGGTCTTGGAGTGAAAAGAGTCGTAAATAGTCCTACCTTCAATATTATTAAAGAATATAAAGGAAGATTACCGCTATATCATATGGATGTGTATCGTTTAGCGGAAAGTGAAGAAGATTTAGGATTTGATGAGTATTTCTATGGTGAAGGGATTACAGTAGTAGAATGGGCTCATTTAATAGAAGCATATTTACCAAATGAGAAGTTACAAATTAATTTATTCCATGCTGGAGATGATACAAGAAAAATTGTACTCGAGCCAATTGGAGATCGCTATATTAGATTATGTGAGGAGCTATTACAAGATGAAAGTACTAGCAATTGATACTTCAAATTACGTAATGGGTGTATCCCTTATTGAGGAAGGGAACGTGATTGGGGAAATCATTACAAATTTAACAAAAAACCATTCTGTACGTCTTATGCCAGCTGTAGAGAAACTTTTAAAAGAATGCGGTGTAAAACCGAAAGAATTGACTAAAATTGTTGTAGCAGCTGGACCGGGATCATATACAGGTGTTCGTATAGGTGTGACAGCTGCAAAAACATTAGCTTGGTCACTTCAAATACCAATTGTAGGTGTATCAAGTTTAGAAGTGGTGGCTACAAATGGTACTAATTTTAATGGACTAATTTGTCCTTTATTTGATGGCCGACGTGGTCAAATTTACACGGGATTATATACATATGAAGGAGAGCATATAACTTCAATAGAAGAAGACCGAATTATTCTTATTGTTGACTGGTTGCAAATGTTAAAAGATAAAGGACAGCCTGTTTTATTTATTGGTAACGATGTTAAATTGCATAAAGAAACAATTGTAGAATATTTAGGTGATCAAGCTGTATTTGCTCCGTTCACTAAGAATAACCCAAGACCAAGTGAATTAGCATTTTTAGGATTACAAAAAGAAGAACAAGACGTGCATACGTTTGTTCCTAGCTATCTTCGTTTAGCTGAAGCTGAAACAAAATGGTTAGAAAGTCAAAAACAATAGGGGTCTACAGAAGATGGATATGATATTTAGAAAGATGGCACTCGATGATATTGCTCAAATTGTAGCTATTGAAGAAGCATCTTTTTCAACCCCTTGGACTGCAGATGCCTTTCACCGTGAATTAGAGGTGAATGAACATGCACATTATGTCGTGCTAGAAAAAGATGGTCTCGTAATTGGATATTGTGGATTGTGGATAATTCTTGATGAATCACATGTAACAAATATAGCTATCCTGCCAGAATACAGAGGTCAAAAGCTAGGGGATGCCTTATTGAAAGAAGTCATTTCCGAAGCGAAAGGGTTAGGAGTAAAAACAATGACCCTTGAAGTACGCGTGTCAAATGAAGTAGCAAAGCAGTTATACAGAAAATACGGATTTCAAAATGGTGGGATTCGTAAACGATACTATGCAGACAATCAGGAAGATGGTCTTGTAATGTGGGTGAATATATAATGGAAAAAAATACGATTATACTTGGTATTGAAACAAGCTGTGATGAAACAGCTGTAGCAGTTGTTAAAAATGGAACGGAAATCATTGCAAATGTCGTCGCATCACAAATTGAAAGTCATAAGCGTTTTGGCGGAGTTGTACCAGAGATTGCATCCCGTCATCATGTAGAAGAAATCACAGTTGTGTTAGAAGAAGCTTTAAAAGAAGCGAATATCACTTTTGATGATATTGATGCAATTGCTGTAACAGAAGGCCCAGGTTTAGTTGGAGCACTTTTAATAGGTGTAAATGCAGCGAAAGCTGTGGCTTTTGCTCATGATATCCCTCTAGTTGGTGTTCATCATATTGCTGGTCATATTTATGCGAACCGTTTAGTAAAAGAAGTACAATTCCCGTTACTATCGCTTGTTGTATCCGGTGGGCATACGGAGCTTGTTTATATGAAAGAACATGGTTCATTTGAAGTGATTGGTGAAACGCGAGATGATGCGGCAGGAGAAGCTTACGATAAAGTAGCTCGTACATTATCAATGCCTTATCCAGGTGGTCCTCATATTGATCGCCTTGCGCATGAAGGAAAACCAACAATTGATTTGCCTCGTGCGTGGTTAGAACCTGATTCGTATGATTTCAGCTTTAGTGGATTGAAATCAGCAGTTATCAACACTGTGCATAACGCAAAACAACGTGGTATAGAAATTGCGCCAGAAGATTTAGCAGCAAGTTTCCAAGAAAGTGTAATAGATGTACTTGTAACGAAAGCGTCTCGTGCAGCAGATGCTTATAATGTAAAACAAGTGCTTCTTGCTGGTGGAGTAGCTGCTAATAAAGGGCTTCGTGCACGTTTAGAAGTAGAATTTGCACAAAAAGAAAATATAGAGCTAATTATTCCTCCTCTATCTTTATGCACAGATAATGCAGCGATGATTGCAGCTGCAGGTACAATTGCATACGAACAAGGAAAACGCGCTACATTAGCTTTAAATGCAAATCCAGGATTAGATATTGAAGCATAGTTATACACAAAATTAACCACAGCTTGTGGATAAAAACCATATTATCTGTTGATAATATGGTTTTTTTTGTGTACATAAAATGTGTATAACTTTTTTCGTGATTGTGGATAATGTGGAAAAGTTATTTGGAAGTTTATATTATAAAGGTGGATATGTGCATAACCTTGTGGATAACGTAGATGAAGTCTGACCTTTGAAGAAATTCTTTTTTGGGAAATAAAAAACAAGGAGATGTCCAAAAAACATTTTGAAACATCCTCCTTTTATTATACAAGATGCTACTAGTGTCAATCCTTGTCGGTAAATCGATATTTCTTGTCGAATCGTTTATATAATTTCATTTACTATGGTATTGATTCCAAAACAGAAAATAAAAAGGAGGTCATCTCGTCAAAAAGCCCGACTTATGAGATATCCTCCTCTTTTAAATTCTCTTATATATGCAGTTCTTCCCATTCTGCCATACAAGCTTCAAGCTGTTCTTGCAGTGTTTGTTTTTTAGTTGTAATTTCACTAGCCTTTTCATAATCTGCATATATTTCTGGTAAGCAAAGCTGGTCTTCTAATGTAGCAATTTCTTCTTCTAAGCCTACGATATTTTGTTCCAGTTCTTCAATTTTTCGAGTACGTTGACGCTCTAACTGTTTACGTTCTTTTTCTTCGAGATAATTTAATTTTTCTTGTGCCACCACTTTTTGAACAGGTACTTCATCTTCTTGCTCTAGTTCCGCACGTTCAATCATTTCATTTTTCTTTTCAACGTAATAATCGTAATCACCTAAATATTCTTGTGCACCTTCTGTTGATAACTCAACAACGGTTGTCGTTACGCGATTAATAAAGTAGCGGTCATGAGAGACGAATAGAAGAGTACCTGGGTAATCAATTAAAGCATTTTCCAAAATCTCTTTACTATTTAAATCAAGATGGTTTGTTGGCTCATCGAGAATTAATAAATTGGATTTTTGCATCATAAGTTTTGCAAGAGCTAGTCGAGCCTTTTGTCCACCACTAAGAGAAGATACTGGTTTTAGTACATCATCCCCCGTGAATAAAAAGTTGCCTAGTATAGTGCGAATTTCTTTTTCAGGTTGCAGGGGATATTCATCCCATAGTTCATTTAAAACTCGCTTCGAAGATGTTAAGTTGGCTTGTTCTTGATCATAATAACCAACAGATACATTTGATCCGAAAGCAACGTTTCCATATAATAGCTGTAACTTATTCACAATGGATTTTAATAATGTAGATTTTCCAATTCCGTTCGGCCCAACTAAGGCAACACTGTCACCGCGAGTTAAGCGCATGTTTACATGTTCAATAATCGGTTCCTGATAATAGCCAATAGTTGCATCTTTCACTTGTAAAACATCATTTCCACTTTGTTTTTCAATATCGAAATGGAAGGAAGCTGATTTAGAATCGCCTAATGGTCTAGTTAATACTTCCATTCTGTCTAATTGTTTACGGCGACTTTGAGCACGTTTTGTCGTAGATGCGCGAGCTATATTTTTTTGCACAAAGTCTTCCAGTTTAGTAATTTCATCTTGTTGTTTTTCATAACGCTTCATCTCTTGCTCGTATAGAGCTGATTTTAAGTCTAAATATTTACTGTAGTTACCAACAAATCGTCGGCTTTCCTTATTAGAAATTTCGTATACTTGTGTAACGAGTTTATCTAAGAAATAACGGTCATGGGAAACGATTAAAATCGCGCCAGGATAGCCTTGTAAATATTGTTCAAGCCATGTTAGTGTCTCAATGTCCAAATGGTTTGTAGGTTCGTCTAAAATAAGTAAGTCTGGTCTAGTTAATAATAATTTCCCAAGAGCTAATCGAGTCTTTTGTCCACCACTTAATGTAGAAATTGTCGTCTGATGCGTTTCAACTGGGAAGCCAAGACCGCTTAAAATCGAGCGTATATCCGCTTCGTACTGATAGCCGCCTTGATCTTTATAATCTAATTGTAATTGGTCATAATCAGCTAATAATTTCTCGTATATAGCCGCATTTGAAAAGTTTTCTTCTTTTCCCATCTCTTGCTCTAGCCTTCGAAGTTTTGTCTCCATCTGCTGTAGATGTGTAAAGACGGTTAACATTTCATCCCAAATTGTTAAAGACGTTTCTAATCCGGTATTTTGAGCTAAATACCCCATTGAGACATCTTTCGGTTTTATAATTTCACCACCATCATGAGATAACTCACCAGCTATTATTTTTAATAATGTAGATTTTCCGGCTCCATTTCGTCCGACTAATGCGATACGATCTTTTGTTTGTACTTCCAATTTTATGTTTGCAATAATCGTTTCTGCACCGTATAATTTCGAAAGCCCATTCACTTGTAATAATATCAATGTTTTCACCTCAAATAATTTCTTAACTTTGCCATGTTTATATTTCTCAATCATACTAAAAATAGTGTATAGTTTAAAATAAAGAGAGAATACTTCTTCTCTTTATTATACAAGGAAATTCATGAGTACTAAACTGCTGTATTTGATTCAAGTATATGAATAAAGATAGGAAGAGAGGAGAGGTTATATGGATCAACAAAAAATTCCACAGGCCACTGCCAAACGATTGCCTCTATACTATCGATTTATCCAAAACTTATCTCTTTCTGGTAAGCAACGTGTTTCATCAGCCGAATTGAGTGAAGCGGTAAAGGTTGATTCCGCAACTATTCGAAGAGATTTTTCATATTTTGGAGCGTTAGGGAAAAAAGGATATGGATATAACGTAAATTATTTATTATCATTTTTCCGTGAAACACTCGACCAAGATGATATAACACGTGTAGCACTTATTGGAGTAGGTAATTTAGGGACCGCTTTCTTACATTATAATTTCACGAAAAACAATAATACAAAAATTGAAATGGCGTTTGATGTTAGTGAAGAGAAAGTTGGAACAGAAATCGGAGGAATTCCTGTATATCATTTGGATGAATTAGAAGAACGTTTATCAACTGATATACAAGTGGCAATATTAACGGTACCCGCTACAGTAGCGCAAGCTGTGGCAGATAGATTGGCAGAAACGAATGTGCATGGTATTTTAAATTTCACGCCAGCACGATTAAATGTGTCAGAGAATATAAGAATTCATCATATTGATTTAGCTGTAGAGTTACAAACACTTGTTTACTTTTTGAAGAATTATCCACAATAAAACGCAGAGGAGACGACCTCTGCGTTTTATTATTGTTTTTTCTTTGTGAATTTGACTAAGATAAGGCGAAGTGCCAAATTAAAATCAATTGTTGCCATAACTGCAAATAGTATTGTCCACACATTCCAAATTGTATCTGTCACGTTCGTAATGGCGAATCGTGTAAAGATACATCCTAGAAGGAAGTATAGTGCAGCCATGAACAATGGTGAGTTTCTCATACAAAAAATCCTCCGATAAAGCCTTGCATTTTCTCGGCTTCTTTAATCATTTCTTGAATTTGCTCATTGCTTACTACAATTTGAGCGACTGCAACGAATGTATTCATCGCAACATGAGCTGCAATTGGAACGATAATACGTTTCGTTTTTACATATAAAAAGGCGAATACGAGCCCCATAGCAGTGTATACCAACAAGTGAGTAAAATCAAAATGAATCGCTGCAAATACAAGGGAACTAATGATAGCGGCAATAAAGAAGTTAAACTTCTTATAAAGTGTACCAAATAAAATTTTTCTAAATACGATTTCTTCTAAGATAGGTCCAATTATAGATACAACAATAAGGAACCAAGGTGTTGTTCTTGCGATGTCCATAAGCCTTGCTGTATTTTCAGATCCAGGTTTAATACCTAGTAAATACATTTCAATCATACCAGCGATACTTTGTGAGAAAAATGCTAAGAAGAACCCGATAAAAATCCATCCAATTGTAGCTGGAACAGTAGAGCGCATTTTATCTAAATGCCTGTCACGAATATCTGTTCTAAGTAACCAAAGTACAATGCATAATGCAATAAAGAAGCTAATGATTGCCCAATGGCCAGTTATAAGCTGAATTTTTTCCTCTCTAGTAAATCCCCTATTATCATATAGTCCAGTTTTCAGGAGAAGCGGTAACCCGGCAATGCCTGATAACTGCATTAAAATGTATGTAACGATAATCCACCAATATTGTTTTTTCAAATGGTTTAACCATCCTTTCTAACGCTAGTGTATGAGATAAGGTAGGATAACATGTAAATATGCTACCTACGATATAAACTTTCATTTGAATTATATTTTTTTTGTAAATAAGTATTTGAAAATAAAATAGGAGACAGGAAAAAGTTGTACGTTTAGCGAAAACAACTTAGGGTGTCTTTCATATTGTAACATACAAGAAGTGGGAGCAACGATTCATATAGTAAAGGTAGTAGAAGAAGTAATGCTATATAGGAAAGTGCATAAAGTAATTTGCGAAAAAATTATGATTTTTTTACTTGCAAAAGAAATTGAGATTATTTATTATTAGAAGTGTGTTAGCACTCGTGTGACTTGAGTGCTAATAAATAAAATTTACATAACAAAATGAGGAGGTTATTGTTCATGCTAAAGCCATTAGGTGATCGCGTTGTAATTGAACTTGTTCAAGCAGAAGAAAAAACAGCAAGTGGTATTGTATTACCAGACACTGCAAAAGAAAAACCACAAGAGGGTAAAGTTATTGCAGTAGGTACTGGCCGAGTGCTTGAAAATGGTGAGCGTGTTGCTTTAGAGGTAGCAGCAGGTGATCTTATCATCTTCTCAAAATATGCAGGTACTGAAGTGAAATACGAAGGTACAGACTACTTGATTTTACGTGAAAGTGACATTTTAGCAGTTATCGGTTAATTATATACATTTTAAAAATTCAAGGGGGTCAAATATTATGGCGAAAGATATTAAATTTAGTGAAGAAGCACGTCGTTCGATGCTTCGCGGTGTCGACACTCTTGCAAACGCAGTAAAAGTAACGCTTGGACCAAAAGGTCGTAACGTTGTACTTGAGAAAAAATTCGGTTCACCACTTATTACAAATGACGGTGTAACAATCGCAAAAGAAATCGAATTAGAAGATGCATTCGAAAATATGGGTGCGAAATTAGTAGCAGAAGTTGCTAGCAAAACAAACGATGTTGCTGGTGACGGAACGACAACTGCAACTGTATTAGCTCAAGCTATGATTCGTGAAGGTTTAAAAAACGTAACAGCTGGTGCAAACCCAATGGGTCTTCGTAAAGGTATCGAAAAAGCTGTTACTGCTGCAATTGCAGAATTAAAAGCGATTTCTAAACCAATCGAAGGTAAATCTTCTATCGCGCAAGTAGCTGCTATTTCTGCAGCTGACGAAGAAGTAGGTCAATTAATCGCTGAAGCAATGGAGCGCGTTGGTAACGACGGCGTTATTACTTTAGAAGAATCTAAAGGATTCACAACAGAATTAGACGTAGTAGAAGGTATGCAATTTGATCGTGGATATGCATCTCCTTACATGATTACTGATTCTGACAAAATGGAAGCAGTTCTTGATAACCCATACATCTTAATTACTGATAAGAAGATTTCTAACATCCAAGAAATCTTACCAGTATTAGAGCAAGTGGTACAACAAGGTAAACCACTTCTTATCATTGCTGAAGATGTAGAAGGCGAAGCGTTAGCTACATTAGTAGTGAACAAACTTCGTGGTACATTCAATGTAGTAGCTGTTAAAGCTCCTGGATTTGGTGACCGTCGTAAAGCAATGCTAGAAGATATCGCAATCTTAACTGGTGGCGAAGTAATCACTGAAGAATTAGGACGTGACTTAAAATCTGCTACAATTGAATCTTTAGGACGTGCTGGTAAAATTGTTGTAACGAAAGAAAATACAACTGTAGTTGAAGGTATTGGAAATTCACAACAAATCGAAGCTCGCATCGGTCAAATCCGCGCGCAATTAGAAGAAACAACTTCTGAATTCGATCGTGAAAAATTACAAGAACGTCTTGCAAAACTTGCGGGCGGTGTAGCAGTAATTAAAGTAGGTGCAGCAACTGAAACTGAGTTAAAAGAGCGCAAACTTCGCATTGAAGATGCACTTAACTCAACTCGTGCAGCAGTAGAAGAAGGTATCGTTGCAGGTGGTGGTACTTCACTTATGAACGTATACACAAAAGTAGCTTCTATCGTAGCTGAAGGCGACGAAGCAACAGGTATCAACATCGTACTTCGTGCACTAGAAGAGCCAGTTCGTCAAATCGCAATCAACGCTGGTCTAGAAGGATCTGTAGTTGTAGAGCGTCTAAAAGGCGAAAAAGTAGGCGTTGGTTTCAACGCAGCTACTGGCGAGTGGGTTAACATGCTTGAAACTGGTATCGTAGATCCAGCAAAAGTAACTCGCTCTGCACTTCAAAACGCAGCATCTGTTGCAGCTATGTTCTTAACAACTGAAGCTGTAGTTGCTGACAAGCCAGAACCAAATGCACCAGCAATGCCTGACATGGGCGGCATGGGCGGTATGGGCGGTATGGGCGGAATGATGTAATTCCGTTTGCTCGAAAAACATCCACTTCTATATAGAAGTGGATGTTTTTTTGTGTTTTTGAGCGCAGGAAATTAATTTCTGTAGAATTTTGTCGCTTTCTCTCTTGACCATACTGATACTTCATTGTTAGAATCTAGGAAGATAATATAAAACGATCCTTCATATATCCTCAATGATATGGTTTGAGAGTCTCTACCGGGTTACCGTAAACAACCTGACTATGAAGGCAGTGTGTCTTATATTTATAAAGAGCGGAAGACTATCTTTCTTTATAAAGCCAGACCCCTGCCTTTTCTTTGTCATGAGACTAGAGGCGGAGGACTGGCTTTTTTTATTATATTGGTAATGCTTTTTGCTAAATTGGTGAAAATATTTATATACGAGAACTAACGTTGGGGTGATTATTTTGAAGAAGCAGCATGATACAATTATCGTTTTAGATTTTGGAAGTCAGTACAATCAGTTAATAGCACGTCGAATTCGTGAGTTCGGTGTATACAGTGAACTTCATCCACATACAATTACTGCAGAAGAAATTAAAGCAATGAATCCAAAAGGGATTATTTTCTCTGGTGGACCAAATAGTGTATACGGTGAAGGTGCATTACATTGTGATGAAAAAATCTTTGAACTAGGATTACCGATTTTCGGTATTTGTTACGGTATGCAGCTTATGACGCAACACTTCGGTGGTAAAGTAGAACGTGCCAACCACCGTGAGTATGGAAAAGCTGTTCTTAAAGTAGAGAACGAATCAAAATTATATGCGAACCTTCCAGAAGAGCAAGTTGTATGGATGAGCCATGGTGACTTAGTAACTGGTTTACCAGAAGGATTCGTAGTAGACGCTACAAGTGAATCTTGTCCAATTGCTGGTATGAGCAATGAAGCGGAAAACTTATACGGTGTACAATTCCACCCAGAAGTACGTCACTCTGAGCACGGTAACGATTTAATTAAAAACTTCGTATTCGGCGTATGTGGTTGTTCTGAAGGATGGAACATGGAGAACTTTATCGAAGTAGAATTAGAGAAGATTCGTGAAACTGTTGGAGACAAAAAAGTATTATGCGCACTTAGCGGCGGTGTAGACTCTTCCGTTGTAGCAGTATTAATTCATAAGGCGATTGGTGACCAATTAACATGTATTTTCGTGGACCACGGTTTACTTCGTAAAGATGAAGCAGAAGGTGTTATGAAAACATTTAGCGAAGGCTTCCATATGAACGTTATTAAAGTGGATGCACAAGAGCGCTTCATGAACAAGTTAAAAGGTGTAGAAGATCCAGAGCAAAAACGTAAAATCATCGGTAATGAATTCATTTACGTATTTGATGATGAAGCTTCTAAATTACAAGGAATGGACTTCCTAGCGCAGGGTACACTTTACACGGACATCGTTGAAAGTGGTACAGCAACTGCACAAACAATTAAATCTCACCATAACGTTGGTGGACTTCCTGAAGACATGCAGTTCAAATTAATTGAGCCTTTAAACACTTTATTTAAAGATGAAGTACGTGTATTAGGATCAGAATTAGGAATTCCTGATGAAATCGTATGGCGTCAACCGTTCCCAGGTCCAGGACTTGGTATTCGCGTATTAGGTGAAATCACAGAAGAGAAATTAGAAATCGTTCGTGAATCTGATGCGATTTTACGTGAAGAAATTATAAAAGCAGGATTAGACCGTGAAGTTTGGCAATACTTCACTGCGCTTCCTGGTATGCGTAGTGTAGGTGTTATGGGTGACGAGCGTACTTACGATTACACAGTAGGTATTCGTGCAGTAACATCTATCGACGGTATGACAGCTGACTGGGCACGTATCCCTTGGGACGTATTAGAGAAAATCTCTGTACGTATCGTAAACGAAGTAAAACACGTTAACCGTATCGTGTATGATATAACGAGTAAGCCACCAGCAACTATTGAGTGGGAATAGTATTATAATGAAAGATCCATCTATCATTTTATGTATAGATGGATCTTTTTGTTTTTTAGTGATTACACGAACGAAAATATAAAAATATATAAAAATGTTCGTTTTTAAATTGACAAACCCACCTTATCGAGTTAATATGAGTATGTAATTGATACGAAAAATGAATATTATAGCCGTCGTATAATATCGGGGATATGGCCCGAAAGTTTCTACCTAGCTACCGTAAATGGCTTGACTACGAGGCGTTTTGATAAAGATGAGGGGAAACTTGTCTTTGTTTATAGAACGCTTCCATGTATATGCAATGGAAGCCTTTTTTATTTTTATAGATAAAAGAGGGCTAGGGAGGATTACGGCGAGTAATCATATAACGGGGGAAACGTAGGATGAAACGCTATTTTCAGTTTGATGAACTCGGCACAAATTATAAAACAGAGTTCATAGCAGGTTTAACGACATTTCTATCTATGGCTTACGTACTATTTGTCAATCCTGCTACGCTGTCACTTGGAAATGTTAAAGGATTACCGGCAGGTACAGGAATGGATCCAGGTGCAGTATTCGTTGCTACAGCATTAGCAGCGGCGATTGGTTCGTTAATTATGGGGATATTTGCGAAGTATCCGATTGCTTTAGCGCCAGGTATGGGAATAAACGCGTTCTTTGCTTATACAGCAGTGTTAACGATGGGGATTCCGTGGCAAACAGCAATTGCTGGAACATTAATGTCAGGTATTATCTTTATTATTCTTACTGCTTCAGGTATTCGTGAAAAAATCATTAATGCAATTCCATCGGAGTTAAAGTTTGCAGTAGCAGCAGGTATCGGATTATTCATTGCCTTTCTTGGATTCCAAAATGCCGGAATTATCGTAAAGAATGATGCTGTTCTTGTTGGGTTGGGGGACTTAACGAAGGGCACAACGTTACTAGCGATCTTCGGAGTTGTTACTACAATCATCTTTATGATTAAGAAAGTCAATGGTGCAGTATTCTACGGTATGATTCTTACAGCGATCTTAGGAGTGGCGACAGGATTAATTGATACTCCGAAAGCTGTAGTGGGAGCAATACCGAGCCTAGAACCAACGTTCGGTATGGCGTTAACTCACTTTGGAGACATTTTCACTGTTCAAATGGGTATTGTTATTATAACGTTCTTCTTTATCGATTTCTTTGATACAGCAGGTACGCTTGTGGCGGTTGCGAATCAAGCTGGATTAATGAAGAATAATAAATTACCACGTGCAGGAAAAGCGTTATTTGCAGATGCGATTGCAACTGTAATTGGTGCGATCTTAGGTACATCAACAACAACGTCTTACATCGAATCGTCTGCAGGGGTAGCAGCGGGTGGACGTTCTGGATTTACAGCAGTTGTAACAGCGGGATTCTTCTTACTGGCACTTTTCTTCTCGCCATTACTAAGTGTTGTGACACCGGCTGTAACAGCACCAGCTTTAATTATTGTAGGAATCTTAATGGTTTCGTCTTTAGGAGAAATTGATTGGAAGAAATTCGAGATTGCGGTACCAGCGTTCTTCACAATCATTTCGATGCCACTTACGTATAGTATCGCAACAGGAATTGCGATTGGATTTATCTTCTATCCAATTACAATGGTTGTGAGTGGTCGCCGTAAAGAGGTTCATCCAATTATGTATGTTATGGGAGTTTTATTCGTACTATATTTCATCTACGTTCGTAAATAAAGGGGTTTTTTGAAAGGTCTAGACTTAAGGGGAGTCTAGACCTTTTTTTGCGTCTTCAGAAAATCTTAAGGATTTCCGAGCGTTTTTCTTCAGAAGTTTTCCTATAATAGAAGTTAGGGATTAAAAAACTGATGGGGGAGATATTGTGGCAAGAGAAACAATACTTGTTGTAGATGATGAAAAAGAAATTAGGAATCTTATTACAATCTATTTAAAGAACGAAGGATATAAAGTACTGCAAGCAGGGGACGGAGAAGAAGGGTTACGTATATTAGAAGAAAATGAAGTGCACTTAGTTGTATTAGATATTATGATGCCAAAAGTAGATGGTATTCATATGTGTATGAAAGTAAGGGAAGCGAAGGAAATGCCGATTATTATGCTTTCGGCAAAAACGCAAGATATGGATAAAATTTTAGGATTAACAACAGGTGCAGATGATTATGTAACGAAACCGTTCAATCCATTAGAGTTAATCGCAAGAATAAAATCACAGCTACGTCGTTATATGAAAATGAATGGCTTCGCTATTCAAAATGAGGACGAGTTAGAAATTGGAGAGATGAAAATAAACATTTCGACCCATAGAGTCATTGTAGAGGGAGAAGAAGTGAAACTAACTCCGAGGGAATTTTCAATTTTAGAATTGCTAGCTCGTAATCCAGATATGGTCTTTAGCGCTGAGCAAATTTATGAAAAGGTTTGGAACGAAAGATCTTTCCAGTCTGATAACACTGTAATGGTACATATTCGAAAAGTACGTGAAAAGATTGAGGAGAATCCAAGGAAGCCGAGATATATAAAAACAGTATGGGGAGTGGGGTATAAGATTGAAAAAGATATTTAATCCATTTACTTATATTAGGGAAGCTAGAAGGTTAGTTGGGAAACTAGTGAAGAGCGTTAAGCGGAGTATAAGAATTCAACTGATTACTACTTTTGCAGCTTGTGCGTTATTAGGAGTTTTATCATCGAAAGCAGCAACACCATTTTTTGAGAATGCGAATCGTGAAGCGACTATCGATTATCGGGCAGGTATGGAGCAAATTAACCAACAAGCTCAAAGTGCTGCAAATAGCTCGGTTCATGAAAATAAATTAGAAGCTATATCAAATATAATCGAAATGGAGAACCAAATTTTAGAACAAGGATCTAGAGGTTTGAAAATATTGGTTACTGACGAAAGTGGTAAAGTTTTATATAAAACGAAGCAAGCACAAGAAGAGCAAATAGATTTGCATAATACGATTCGTAATGCAGCATCATTTGCGATTAATTATGTAAATGGTAGAAATGAATTTGAAAGTACGAGAAAAGAATTTATAGCTTTTGCACCTATCACTATTGAGGGAAAGAATTTGTACATGTTTGTTAGTGGGATTCCGGAGGGAGAAGTAATATATGATACACAAGAAGGACCGTTTCCGTTTCTAATAGGTGTACTCGTATTCATTTTCTCTTTCTTCTATATAACAAAGAGAAAGATGAAGCAGATCGAAGCGATGGCAGAAGGTGTGAAAGAAATAGAAAAAGGAAACTTGGCTTATCGTATTGAGAAGAAAGGTGAAGATGAAATCGCTGCTCTAACTGAGAATATTAACAATATGGCAGAGGAGCTTATGAACAATATAGAAAAAGAGCGTACATTAGAAAAGCAGAAAAACGAGCTTATTACAAATGTATCTCATGATTTACGTACACCACTTACTTCTATTATGGGATACTTACGATTACTTAGAGACTCTAAATATGAAAATAAAGAGCAATATGATGAGTATACTAGAATCGCTTTTGCAAAGTCAGAGCAGTTAAAGAATTTAATAGAAGACTTATTTGAGTATACGAAGTTAACTAATGAACAAGTTGTATTAGAAAAACAAGAAGTATGTGTAAATGAGTTACTTGATCAATTAATAGAAGAGTTAGTACCACAAGCGGAAGAGCATGGACTTATGTTTGTTAAGAAGTTTCCTGAGGAACGTGCATACGCAATGATTGATTCGGAAAAGATGGTCCGTGTATTCGACAACTTACTAATGAATGCGATTAAGTATAGTAAAGATGACGGAGAGATAAAGGTTTCTCTGCAAAGACAGCGCAGGGATATACAAATTGTTATTGCAAATCATAGTGAAGAGTTTACGAGAGAAGAGTTAGGGAACTTGTTTGAACGGTTTTATAAGAAAGATCAATCTAGAAGTAGAGTAACAGAAGGTTCGGGGCTCGGATTAGCTATTGCGAAAAGTATTGTTGAGTTGCAAGGTGGTAGTATTCGAGCTGAGTATGAGGACGGGATCGTTCAGTTCATCGTTTCATTACCAATTATAGAAAAATAATAAATGAATAGAATGTTATAGGATAAAAAGGCTTATTTTAAAAGGAATGAGTCTTTTTATATTTTTTTAGAAAAACATATTGACGATTAGAGTTTAGGGGTGTAATATAGGACAAGTCGCCGATAGCAACAACGCAGAAAGCGACAAAAGAAATAAAAAAACTTGGTTGACATTGAAATATGAAAATGTTAACATAAGGGAGTCGCAAATGAGCGGCAGATAAGTTCTTTGAAAACTGAACGAAACAAACAACGTGAACGTCAATTTTTATTTTTAGATGCTAGACAAACTAACTTTATTGGAGAGTTTGA
>NZ_PCNZ01000045.1 GCF_002975175.1 Bacillus sp. MYb209 | reverse complement strand
GTTTCATTCCGCCTGCTTCTATAGCTAATTGATTAAGTGTAGCGGGAGACATATAGCGATATAACTCTTCGGCAAATAAAGACAACTCTTGTTTTTGATGCATATTCATAAAAAGCACGTCACCCTTTCTTATTAACATAAGAGAATAGTAACGTGCTTTTAACTTCAAGAATAGTCTAAATCCTTAAGTTGATGGATGTGTGCAACTACCCCTATATAAACATTTAAATTATTCTTCACAATCCCCCTACTTCCAATAGCAATATACTCAATACTTTCCAGCACTATATCTCATTACAATAAACGTTACTCCTCTTTTAGTTCGCTTTAAAATTGTAAATTGGCTTAATAATATGTTTGATATCGATTGTTTCTTTTGTATTCTCAACAATTTCATTCATTGGCTTAATAATATGTTTGATATCGATTGTTTCTTTTGTATTCTCAACAATTTCATTCATTGGCTTAATAATATGTTTGATATCGATTGTTTCTTTTGTATTCTCAACAATTTCATTCATTGGCTTAATAATATGTTTGATATCGATTGTTTCTTTTGTATTCTCAACAATTTCATTCATTGGCTTATAAACCATTGGAGCTTCATCTAAAGTGCTTTCTGCAACAGATGTAGTCCAAACCGCTGTCATTGTATTTTGAAAATCCTCTAAGTTAAGTACTTCTTTAGCCTTCTTACGGCTCATAATACACTCCGCTCCATGTGGTCCAGAAAAGTTCCAATCTGCATTTCCTTTACCAAATGCAATAATTGAACCGTCTCTCATATTAATTGGAATAATTTGACCTGCTGTAGTTTCTTCGACATTAGTAGTAAACACTTTCGCTTCATTGTATTTTCCTTGTAATTTCAACATCTTTTATTTCTCCTTTCCTTTAGTTTCCACAAAACAGTGATTAATATTTAATTGAATTATTGGAGCTTTAAGTGGTGATACAAATAACTAATACATTTAGATGAAATATAGATTTAAACCATGTAGTAATATACATATCATTATACTTTCCATCACTACATCTCATTTCCTTTTTCCATAAAAAAGAGACACAGAGATTTCTCCCCATGCCTAATTGTAGCTTTAAAATAAAGTTTAATCGAAATAATGACATTAACCTGAATAAACGAACAAAAGAAAAGAGCGTATTTTAAAAAAGATCGATCAAAACATGCTCTTCTTGTGATAATTTGAATGATTCTTTTAGAAAAAAGTGTAATCGTTTTGTACCCCTTATTCAACAGAAGCACTCCGCTTAACAAGATGTTGTTAACAGGTTTTTTTTAGTGCTTTTATTTTTCTATTACTCTTAAAAATTAACTACTGAATATTTTTATTGCACTCTAATTGATTTTGAATTCCTGACCTATCAATTTGAATCCAATACTCTGAAATTTTCCCATCTTCTATTCTATACACCGCACTTGCCATTTGAATTATTGGGAGTCCTGTAGGTTGATATCCATCGATTTCTCCTAGGTGTATACCTACTTGTTTCCAACGTACATATACTTTACTTCCTTGTACTAAAAATTCTTGAATTTCTAAAGAAAAATTACCATATACTTCAATCATCTCTCTTACATGTTCAGCATAATCTCTAGGCGTTCTGTAAACTGTTTGTTCTTCTTCAGATACAATTTGATGTGCCAATACTTTTTCTGCCATTAATTGATTTGAATAGTCAGGATTATTCCCTGAACGTACTTCTTCAAAAAATTTTCTAACAATTTGTTCTGGCGTCATTTAAAAACCCCCTTATTAATAAATCCAATACTAATCATATCACAGTTTATTTTAATCTAACTATTAAAGTAAACTGCTCCATGTGTACAATAAAAAAACAAAACCTCTTCTTTATTAAGATATTTCGGTTCATCTTTTTTAGAAAAGTCGAAACTTTATTCAAAACATCGCGTCTTTTTTAAAACATCGTGACTTTATTCCAAATCCACACTAATAATTATCTACTTCTTCACCGCATGAACATAATACACCGTCTCAAAAGCTTCTAAATAATCGTTTCGTCCCTCAAAATATAATTTATTAATGTCCTCTGGTGATAAGTGCTCATAAATGAGTAAACCGGACTTCTCTAACAGTGCTTCCATTTCTCCGTAAGAGAAACACGATTTCATCGGTTCACCGCCTACCGCAGCCATTTTCACCATGTTTTCAACTCGATTGGACAGTCCTTTTTCCGTAAATAAGTTTTCATCAGGATAATCGAAAACGATGGAACTCCCTACCGGAACCAACTCGAATAAATATTCTATTAAACTGGAAAATTCCTCTTTCGTTAAATAATACGTAACACCTAAAAGACTAAAGAAAGTCTTTGTATTTTCAAAGCCTTCATTGCGTAACTGTTCATAGGAAAATCCTTTCGTAAAATCCATTGCAACAAAATGAAGGTTATTTGGAATTTCAAGCTCTGCTTCTTCTATTCTTCTCTTCTTAAACTGTTGCGTAGCAGGGTGATCAATTTCAAATATTTCTATTTTATTTTCTAATTCTCGGTGTCTAAAACTGAACGTGTCTAAGCCTGCACCAAGTATGGCGTATTGTTTTGCGCCTAGTGTAATTTCATGTAGTAATACTCTTTCGCAATATGCTGCACGTGCTAAAGGTGTTGGTGATAACTGAACTTGCGTAATCCATTTTAATATTTCTTTTTGATTATCTTGAAACCGCTCTGCAATGTCTTTATTGAAAAAATGTATCCCTTGAACCATATTCATTTCAATATTGTTACGCTCTTTTTGTGAAATTAAATCTTTAGCTACATAATCATCAAAGATTTTAGGATTATCAAATTCACTATGATACGCCCTTCCGAAAGCTGATACTAACGACGTTACACTTGCTTCACCTTGTTTCATGGACATACACTCCTTCATTTTCACAACAAAAATAGGGTTCCCCTGGCCAGGAGAACCCTATTATACAACTAATTTTACGTTTGGTAAATTATAGCATATTTATATTTTTTTGTCAAGTTATAACCCTTTCTCTTCAACTTTCAAATTATCCATAATCGCAACTGCCCGAATATGCACATCAGGATATTGCTGACGAACTTGGCTTTTCGCATCATCAAAACTAAAAGCTAAAACCTTTTTATAAAATATAACTTTAGCCATTTCGTACTCTACAGAATAAACACTCTTCGTCTCATGCTCCATATTTCCGCACTCCTTATGGCTGGCGCGCCAGTATTTTATCGACCAATCCATAGTTTAGTGCATTTTCAGCGGTCATAGGGATGCGTCTGTCCAAAACCTTCCAGTTGAAACGATTGAATATCGTTTACCAAATGAGGAACAGGGTTGTTCGTGCTGTCATGGTGCTTTGTATGAAAGAATGCATGAACATCTACTTACTCGAACTATCCTTCATGCAGACGAAATAACCTTCCAAGTTTTACGCGAACCTGGGCGGGCCGCAACAACCACGTTCGGTCAGAACAATAATTTTCCCTCTCGTTGAAAAAAGATCCATTGCCCTGCACACTACTCGTTCTTGCAAACGCCATTCTCACAAACTGGATCCGCTTCGACTGAAGTGGGGTTCAGCACAGTTGATGACTGTGATTCGGCCCATGTTTTCTCAAGTGCTTCGAGAAACACATTCGCCGGCTGCGCGCCGGAAACAGCATATTTGCGATCGATGACGTAAAACGGTACGCCACTTACCCCCAAACGAATGCCCTCGAGATGATCCGCCCGCACTTCATCGGTGAACTGATCGCTTGCCAGCATCTCCTCTGTAGCTTTCGGATCAAGCCCTGCTTCGGTGGCAATCGTAATCAACGTTTCATGACGGCCAACATGCTTGCATTCGGTAAAATAAACTTTGAACAACAGCTCGGCTACCTCATTATTTTTGCCATGCTGCGCCGCAAAGTGAAGCAGACGGTGAGCGTCTAACGTATTTGTCAGCTGAAGCGTATCAAATCTAAGGTCCAAGCCCTCTGCTTCAGCCTGTTTGGCAAGCCTCTCGTGTATCTCCTTTGCCGCTTCCCGGCTCATTCCAGATCTGGCGGAAAGCGCATCGTACTCCGTATCTTTCTTCGCGCTTTCATTCAGTTGAAAGCTTTTGTAAACAATTTGTACTTGATCTTTATGGACAAAGTGCTCAAGTCCTGCTTCGATACGACGTTTCCCAATATAACAGAATGGACAAGCAATGTCTGACCACACTTCCACTTTCATTTGAAAACCTCCTTCATACTGCAACCGCGTCTCAACTTGATTGACTATATTGTGCATAGTACAATAAACCCTTAAATAAAGTCAACTTAATTGACTTTATTTAAGGGTTTATTGGGTTCTGGTGCAAATAATTAAAAAAGATATAAAAAGACGTAGATTTTTCGTTTCGCTATATTTTACATTCTCCATTTTTATCACTCGAACATTAGCTCTGCAACTGAATATAGGGCTGTTTTTTCATAGAAAAACCTCCACATGTAGTATGTAAGGAGATTATCTCATGGGTTATTTACAAATTGTAGGTGGGGAAGATTTGACGCTTACCTTTTAAACGATTTATATCGATACATTCCCTGTCATTTCAACAATTTGTTTGTTTTCTAGAAGGAATATTTTAGTTCAGACAGAATATTCCTATTTAATACTCTATAAAAGGAATATTAACGGAGGCCGTCATGAAAAGATTAGTCATCATTACAGTAGGAAAAACACACAGCGGAAAAACTACATTTGCAAAAGCGCTAGAAAAAGAGTTACATAACTCTTTTATTATGGATCAAGATAACCACGCTGAATTTATTAACACGTATTATGAAAAATTGCAGCCAACAAAAGGACCGAATACATTGAAGCACGGTCTTTCAAAGTTCATTGTTGACTATGCAAAAGAGCATACAAATTCACACCTTATTATTTGCAACTCAAATAGAAGCCGAAATGGAAGAATGTATTTGCTAAATGAATTGTTTAAGACCGAAGAATATGTACGTATATTAGTTCATTTTGATATTCCAGATGACGTTCTTTATAAGAGAGTGACTCGTAGTGAACGAAATACAAATATATTTAGAGGTAGATATTCCAATTTTGAAGAAGTACTCGTTCGGCAACAGGCTGAATCTCTACATGAAGATGTAGTGGATCCAATAGAAAATGAGGCAGATTATTTATTTATTTATTATTAACGATAGTGAGAAAGTAAACCCTACTATAAAAGAAATTGTTCATATTGCTGAAGGTCTATCTTCCGTACGTTGATGTCTTTTAGCCCCCTACTCCATAGCTAAAAAAGAAAGTTTAATAGTAGTCATAGATTATTATGAAAATAATTCCTCTGGGCGTCGCAGATGGTATATAATGATATAATAATCTACTTTTATATGCTCAATTTTACACAATAGAGGTCATTCATAGAAAAGAGGTACAAAAATATGAAAACAAAACAAACAATCGCTGCGTCTACACTAGCTTTAGCGATGATTGCGGGATCTACCCCTACTCATGCAGAAGTAAATGATGCTCCTGCTGGGCAAAGTACGGGAGATCGATTAGCTGAAATTAAGCAACATAGACAAGAGTTAGATGCGAAATTGCAGCAACACAAAGAAAATGTGGATCAAACGTTACATGAACTTAACCAAGTTAAGCAAACTGTCGATGAAAAAGCGAATGAACTGCAGCAGCATAAACAAGTTGCTGACGAAAAAATCGGCGAGATTAAACAACATAAACAAGAGTTAGATGCAAAACTTCAGCAAGACAAACAAATTGCCGATGAGAAAATCGCTGAAATTAAAGAGCATAAAAAGCAAGTAGATGAAAAAGTTGCTGAAATTAAAGAGCATAAGCAAACTGTTGATGAAAAGGTTAATGAGATTAAAGAGCATAAACAAACTGTTGATGAAAAGGTTAATGAAATTAAGCAGCATAAAGAGAACATCGATCAGAAGGTTAATGAACTTAAGCAGGTTAAAAAACATGTAGATGAAACATTAGCTGAGTTAAAGAAAGCGAAACAAACTGCAGAGGACAAACTTGCTGAAATTAAAGAAAATAAGCCGAATACCGGGAACACGTTAGAGGAACTTAAGAAAATTAAACAAAATTTAGATAGTCTTTCATCTAACTTAGAACTAGCTAAACAAGATGTGAAAAACAAACTTGCTGAGTTACAAGAAGCTAGACAGGACTTAATAAATAAATTGAACGAAATCAAACAAGCGAAACAAACTGTTTCAGACGATTTAACAAAGAAAAAACAAGACTTAGATATTAAAATAAATGATTTTAAACATACTGAGAAAAAAATTGACGACAAATTAGCTGAGTTACATACAACGAAGCAAAATGTAGACACACAAGTAAACGAATTGTCTAAACAAACGCCAGCTAGTACTGGTACTACGAATGCTCAAACGAAAAACAATGCTAGAGAACTTCCTAACGCTGGTAGTGAGCAATCAAGTAACGTGCCTCTAGGAATGTTATCAATTATAGGTGGACTTTTATTATTAACGCGCAATAAAATTAAAATGTTTTTCTCAAAATAATGCTATTATAACTATCTTAAATTATTAATAAAAAGGACAACAGCGCTTATATGTACTGTTGTCCTTTTTCGTTGTTGCAATTTTATATTAACTGTCCGTCTCTAAGCGTCAATATACGATCACATACATCAAGCATTCTTTCATCATGTGTAATCATAATTGCTGCTTTTTGGCTTTCTTTCACTTCACGTTTCATCATTTCAACAACTTCACGTGCACGTTTTGAATCTAAGCTTGCAGTTGGTTCATCAGCTAATATTAAATCTGGGTTGTTCATGAAAGCACGAGCGATTGCTACCCTTTGTTTTTCCCCACCAGATAGTTGATTTGGATAATGATTTTTTCTTTCTCCTAATCCAAATGCCGCTAATAAATGATCCGCACGTTTTTCAGACTCTTGTTTGCTGTCTTTTTTTAACTTTGCAATGTAAAGTAATTGTTCTTTTACATTTAAATACGGAACAAGATTTGCAAACTGGAAAATGAAGCCGATTTTTTTCAAACGAATATCTGTCATTTCCTTTTCTGATAACTGCGTAATATTTTGCTCACGAATGTAAATATCCCCTTTTGAAGGTGATAGTAATGCACCCGCGATTGATAATAATGTACTTTTCCCTGATCCAGAAGGACCGACGATTCCGATAAACTCTCCAGCTTTCACATCAAGCGACATCGGATGAAGGGCTGTTACTTCAGTATTCCCTTCTCCGTACACTTTACTTACTTTGTCTAATTTTAATAATGAAGTCATTACATCCCGCCTCCAATTGCTTCTAATGCATCAACTTTTAATACTTGATATAACGAAATAAGTGTTCCTAAAATACTAATTACGATAAAGATTACTGCATATTGTGCAATCATCGGTGTTGTTAATAAGAACGGCATACCCGCTGGTAAAATTTGTTCTAATCCTTGTACAAGAACAATACTGATTACCATCGCAACAACTGATAAGAATAATGCCTGCACGACTAAGCTATTTGCTAAATAAGAATTTTTCGTACCAATTGCTTTTAGTACACCTAATTGCTGTGTTTTTTGCAACGTAATTACGTAGAAGAATACACCGATTAGTAACGCAGCGATAACAAGTAAGAACGCAATGATCATCGTTAATGTTCCTTGCTCTTCTTTAAATCCTGGAATACTTTGTAATACTTCTTTTTTGTCGATAACATGTGCATTTTTAATTTCTTTATCTGTATTAAGCGCAATTGCACTATAATCTTTTTGATTTGGTTGAGAGATAGAGCCCCATACGTCTTCATTTACATAAACGACTGGTGTATGGCTAAACATTTGATCTTTCGTAAATCCAACGATTTTAAATTCTTTCTTTGAAACAGGATCAATAATTGTATCCCCAATATCGATTCCTTTTTCTTTAATTGATTCATCAGCAACCATTTCGTTGTTTGCTGTACCTAATTTCTCACCTTTTACAATTTTCGGTTCTAAAAATGAATCACGTTCACTTGAGAAAATAGCAACATCAACTTTTTTCGAACTATCTTTCTTTTCATAAGTTGAAACTTTCACACGAAACGGAACTGCCTCTTTCTCGCCTGCTTGATTTACTACGTTATCTACATCTTCTTTCTTAATTTGTGAACGAAGTAATTTATTTTCCGCATCATCTGCTAATACAAACTTATTTGCCTCCATATTTTGAATCGATGAAGCATTATCATATGATAATCCATTTGCTAATCCTGAAATTACAAGGACTAAAAATGATAATAACACCATAATAAGTCCGATTAATCCATATCTTAATTTTGATTGTTTTAATTCACGCAGAGCTAAAAACATTTCGCTCGCTCCTTCCTCTTACTTTCTATGCACTTATCATAAAAAAGAATTATGAACGGAATATGAACAGAAGATTACAGAGGAAAGATTAAATTTTCAGAAAGTATTGAAAATAATTAAAATCCTTGATACAATTCAGTCAAATAATCTTGACCGAGTAATTTCATTTAAGGAGTTGATCATTTTGAAGCCCATGTTAACACTAACTACTTATAGCCAACTAAAAGCAATAAGCGACCCACTACGTGTCGAAATGATGATACGTCTATGCGAACGTCCTTATACAGGACAACTGCTATCTGAGAAATTCGGCATTTCAAGGGCGAAAATTCATTATCATTTAAAAGAATTAGAGAAGAATGGCCTTATAGAAATCGTATATACAGAAGAAAAGAATGGCATCGTTCAAAAGTTTTATCAATCTGTCGCTAAAGGCTTTACCCCTGCCGCAGAACTATTACCTCATTTAGAAATATTAAGCGAATCAGGTCGCCAAATCTTTTTACAAATGACGGAAAGAACGAAACTTCATATTCTCTCTGCACCTGAAGAAGCTTTTACATTACGAAAAGTAAGTGAAGACCCTGCTGAGTGGAATTATGTTTCATCCATGTGGGAGTTTGAAGCTACGCCAGAACAATTTCAAGTGTGGGTGAAAAAGTTTTATGAATTGATGTACCAATTAGATGAGATAACAAAAGACGCGGATAAAGATCCAAATAGTAAATCTTATTACATTTCTACTACTGCACTACAAATCGACGAGCGAGCAATGCAGCGATTTGTTAAAAAAGAAGAAAAATAAACTCGTCGTTGTTTGTCGTTAAGCCGATATTTCATGTCGAAACGTCGATATAATTTCATTTACAAAAAAATCGTAATACGATTTTTTTTACACCAACGGTCAAATTTATTTTACCGAATAAATTTATTATAAAGGAGTAGATAAAGTGGACGTATTAAAAAACCGGAATTTCCTCTTATTATTTTTAGGGAGAATTTTTACAAACATAGGAGATAGTTTGTATTATGTAGCAGCGATGTGGCTCGTATATAAACTGAGTGGTAATCCTTTTTATTCTGGATTGGCTGGTTTTCTTACGTTATTACCTTCTGCACTTCAATTTCTTACTGGTCCATTCGTTGATAGATGGTCAATAAAATACACCCTCGTAATCACACAAGTCCTGCAATGCATTCTTATTTTAATCATTCCTATTACACACTACTTCGATCTATTAACAGTTCAACTACTACTCATCATTATGCCAATCGTAGCCTTTATCGAACAATTTGCCTATCCCGCACAGTCAAAAGCTTTACCACTTCTACTGAATAAAACACAATTATTAAAAGGAAATTCACTCTTCTCATTTGCGTATCAAGGTATTGATTTAATTTGCACAACTCTTTCAGGAATATTAGTAGCACTACTTGGCGCAATTACTTTATATGTGATTGACTCCTTTACATTCGCGATTACTGCCCTTTTGTTCTTTTCATTAAAAATGCCAAAGCAAACCGAAACAGGCACATCACTTTCCACTAAGCAATATTTCTCTGAATTAAAAGAAGGCTTTTCAATCGTCTTCCGTTCTTTAATGGGCGTTTTCTTAATCGGTTCAGTTGTTGCTAATTTTTCTATCGGTATGACAATGGCAATACTCCCTTCTTTTGCAGACTCTTTAGGGGGCGTAAAACTATACGGTTTCTTTTTAGCCGCTATATCCGCCGGTAGTCTCATTGGAGCATTATTCAGTTCATGGGTTGGTAAACGTAATGTTGGCCGTGTCTCCATTATTAGCTTTGCGGCTGGCGCTCTCTTTTGGTTTCTCTCTACGATCGTACCGTTTCAATGGCTGTCTATTTTCTTATTCGGCCTAGCTTGGATTCCAATTGGTGCCACCAACATATTATTTGCGACAATCAGCCAAATTGCAATTCCAAATCAATATCTTGGACGCATTAACTCAGTCATGCGAAGTATGGGCACAATTGCTATGCCGTTTGGTTCTTTAATTGGTGGATATACTGCAAATGTATTTAGTAGCCAACTCATTTTCGCACTCGCTAGCATCGGGATTTTATTTATTTCTCTCGTATGGCTACTTCATCCGAAATTACGTTCATTGCCGAAAGCTGATGAAATTACAGCGGATACTTTTGGGCTTCGGTTTAAGGAAGAGAGCGGGAAAGGTGCGGCTTTATAACAAAAAATAAGACAATTTCCATTGTGAAATTGTCTTATTTTTCATTTATTTCGGAAGCTCAACCCGAACAGTCGTCCCTTCCCCTTTCGTGCTAAACACTGAAACTGTCCCTTTATGTAGTTCAACGATTTTCTGCACGATAGATAATCCTAAGCCGCTTCCTTCTACGTTTCTTGCCCTAGCTGTGTCTACTTTGTAAAAACGATCAAATATACGATCCATTTCTTCTTTTTCCATACCAATTCCGTTATCTGATATAGAAATGACAATACTGGATTCTAATTCTTCTACAACAAATTCAATTGTCCCACCATCGTTTGAAAACTTAATGCTATTCGTAAAAATATTACTCCATACTTGATGAAGTAAGTTTTCATCACCTTTTATGACGATGTCTGGCACATCAAATTCAACGGCTATATCTTTCTCACGCCATTTCCATTCGAGCATAAAAATGACGTCCTTAATTTGCTTTTGTAAGTGAAACTCTTTAATTTGTAGAACTTTCTCTTCTTTATCTAAAGAAGCTAGCGTAAGTAACTGTTTACATAAACTAGACATTCGCTTACTTTCGCCCTCAATAATTTTTAAATAATGTTTTCTTTCATCTTCGCTCATATTCTCCGACTGTAATGTTTTCGAGAACCCTTGTATCGAAGAAAGCGGCGATTGAAATTCATGAGAAACGTTCGAAACGAACTCTTGTCTCATTTGATCTAATTCTTTAATACTTTTCGTCATCTTTTGAAAATTAGTTGCTAGCGTACCGATTTCATCTTTTCGATTTTCATCTAATTCGATATCATATTCACCACTTGCAATCTTTTTGGTAGCTTTCGTAATTGTTCGAATAGGACGCACAATATACCCTGCTGCAATCGCTATAAAAATAATACTTAATAAAACGATAAAACCAAGTAATACGGCCAAGAAAATTCTCATCTCACCAAATTGCTGCTGAATGTCAGGACGAATAAATAAAGCGTACTGTTTATCGCCGTGTTTTAGCGGCACACCGACGCTATTAATTAATTCATTATCAAAAAATCCTGTAATAAAGAGACGAGTTGGATATGTGGAAACACCATTAAACGTTTCACCTTGCAATACTTTATGAACTGTATCATCACTAATCTTTATCTTACGGAACGCATTGCCGATACGCTTTCCATTCTTTTGGTCATCTACAATATAAATTTCATATCCTAACTTCGCAATAGATTGTAAGTATGCCTCTTTATTTTCTTCACTCTGCTTTTCATATAATGATTTTACTTCCTCAGCATACATTAAAATCTTTTCACTATTATACGGTTTTAACTTCACTTGATAGTACACATTTGTTAATAAAAAACCGATTATACTACTAAGTAGCATAATACCAACCGTCATAAAAACAAATCTAGAATATAATGATTTCATCTTACTTCAACTCCAACTTATAACCGAGTCCGCGCACTGTTGTAATTTGAAAATCATCAGTTCGTTTTGAGAAACGATCTCTTAGTCTCTTCACATGAACGTCAACTGTTCGTTCATCCCCTTCAAAGTCCATTCCCCACACTAACTCAATTAATTCTTCTCTTGAAAATGTTCTTCCAGGATAACTAGCAAGTTGTGATAATAATTCAAATTCCTTTAATGGAAGCAAAATCGTCTGACCGTTACACTTTACTTCAACACCTTTACGATCAATTGTTGTTCCGTGTAGCGTTATTATGTCAGCGCTAAGCATTTGATAACGGCGCAATAAAGCTTTCATACGGAATATCACTTCAGCTGGCTCAAACGGTTTTACAATATAATCGTCCGTACCAGAAATAAATCCTTTTTCTTTATCAACTAACTGATCTTTTGCAGTTAATAAAATAACAGGTATATCATGATACTTCCGAATTTCTTCACATAACGTATAGCCATCAATAAACGGCATCATAATATCCACTATCGCAAGGTGAATATTTTCTTTCTCTAATACGCCTTGAGCTACCTTTCCATCTTCAGCCTCAAAAACTTTAAACCCCTCTTTTTGTAAATGGTAATGTAATAACTCTCTAATATGCTTATCATCATCAGCTAATAAAATATGTATCATCTTCATTAAACCCTCTCTCGTTCATCCTTCTACATCCTTACATTAAGAAACAATTGGATTTTTTGCAAGAAAAAACAAAATGCTATGAAACAGTCGTTTCGTATAAAAGTTAATAAATAAAAAGAATCTATTTTGAAAAAAGATTATTCAAAATAGATTCTCACATTTTAGTATTAAGATTATTTTAACAAAAAACAATTCCTAACTATTATTAAGCCTTAGAAATATCAACAAATCCTTCTCCGAACACATCACGAACATCGTGGATAGCGATGAAAGCAGCCGGATCCGTAGTTTGAACAATCCGCTTTAGCTTCACTACTTCTTGCTTATTAATAACAATATAAAGAATTTCCTTCGGAGTTTTTGTGTAATAGCCATGACCTGAATACACAGTAACCCCTCTGCCCATTAAAGTAGTCACCTTTTGGGCAATTTCATTCGGGTTATCAGAAATAATCGTAATGGCCTTCTTCGGATTCAAACCTTCAATTACAAATTCCATTACTTTCGTTCCTACATATAACATAATAATTGTCAGCATCAGTTTTTCTGCACCAATGATGAAATAAGATGAAAACGCAACGATTAAATCGAAGAACAGTAGACCGTAGCTAATACTCCAGCCTAAGTACTTATGGGTCATCCTCGCTAAGATGGTAGTCCCTGCTGTCGTTCCACCTACACGAATGATTAGACCAATACCGCACCCGATAAATATTCCACCGAAAATGGCATTTACGAGCATTTCATCTGAAGCAATCGTCCAGCCTTCTGTCAAATGAAGGAACAGCGAGTTAGTAACTACAGCAATAATCGTATAAATCGTTGTGATCTTATTTAAGAATTTATAACCGACTATTAGCAAAATCGCATTTAAAATTAAGTTGACTAAGCCTGGTGACCATTCAAATAAATAGTAGGTAATAATCGTGATACCCGTTACTCCGCCTTCACCAAACTCGTTCGGAATAACAAACAAATTCACACCTAACGCAAAAAGAAATGCACCAATAATAATAAAAATAATGTCTGTCGTTCTTTTTTTCATACAGTACCTCACTTCTTATGTAAATATTTATTCTGTCATAAACTCTCACCATTATATCGTGGAATATTCAAATCGAACAGTGGTTTGTTTTTATTTTAATATAGGATGATAAATCAACTTTATCCTATATCCACATGTAATTAAAAAAGTAAAACAACTGTATTTATTATGTACTACAAATAAAGTTTTGATTTCACACGCAATTCACGCTTAAAAATGAATATGAACACTCACTCGCACAAACTTCGAATAAAAAACAAATAGGCGAAGCCATAGAATAGACTTCGCATCAAGCATTTGATCACAGAGATTTATATGAAATTTTATACCCGCTTATACCTCGGCATTGATTACTATTTCAGCTTGTAGATTTCTATTACTATCATCACTAATTCCAACTGATATCCTCTTAATTGGCTTCTACATTCTGTCTCCCCACACTTATTAATGTAGATTCGAAATAAAGTTTGATCAAAATGGATTCTTCTCCAGCAGATTTAAGTTTAGTTTTTATAAACATGCTATGTTCTAAAAGAAACTTGCTATTTTTTATATTCATACATTCCAGAAATAAATTTACTTATCTTTCTCCATATATTCTTTAATCTTTCGTTCTTCCCACTCTTTTCCGAATATCCCAAATGGAAAAGTTGTCAAACCGTGTATAACGATACCGATCCCCCAACCTCCAAGTGGATATAAAAACCATAATTTACTTGAATCAGAGCTTACATTTATTAAAAAAAGCATCAGATTAACTAGTATATAGACCGTTAAATGAATGTAAAACGCTTTTAAATTCTCCACCCTTTTTTTAGCTCGTAAATAATTCTCATCTCGCTCCATATATAAACACCTCTTTCATTATTGTATTTTTTAAACTCGCTCCGATTTAAACATCATATTCTAATCGAAAATCCCTTATTCTCAAAAAAAACACAAAACAAAAAATACCCATCAAATTGTCATACACATGATAATTTGATGGGTACTGCATGATACATTTAGTTTTTACATTTATTGTTTGGAGTAAATTGCAAATAACGACTTATACTCGCTTTATTAAGACCAGATCCATACATCCTCATTATTTTCAATGTTGTTCTTTACTTCATGAACTTTTTCAATATGATCCGTTGTGTTGTAGTTAATAGAAATTCCGCCCCAACCTACATACTTCATATCAATTTTTACTTTCTCTCCCGTATTAAATACTTGTCCCTTCGTTAAGTACACTTCAATAATAGCTTTCTTCCCATTTACTGATGGATACTGAACTACAACATATTTAGTAGAACCTGCTACCTCATCTTCCACCGTTGCTACTTTTGACACTTCCCCAATCACATAATCAGGTGAGCCATCTTCTTTCATATGCATACCTAACTTGTTTGTTGTATTTTCAACTGTAGTCGCAATCATATATTCCGTAAAATTACGCATCATAGATCCAGTAGCTTTTACTTCGTCTCCTACTTTCACATTTGAAAGCGAATCAATATACACGCTAACAGGTTCCTCATATTGCTTAGATTTCACAACAATCACACCATTATTCACTTCTACTACTCGTCCTTCTAACGTAGAGAAATTCAATTCAATAGAAGCAGCACTCGCTTTTGTTATTTCTAATCCTGGTAAATTCGTTCCTGATAATGCTGCAATTCCTAAAGCACCTGCTAAAATTATTTTTTTCATACCCATTATGTAACATCTCCATTCATGATGATTTTATTTGTTTGATTGGATACGACCAACCTGCAACTATTATAGTTACAGGTTGTGAGAAATAGCAACCATCTTTCTCATGCAATGATGCATACTGTAACTTTTAAATATAAAGTTTGATAAAAAGATTTATTGTATTTTATTCCTATATTCAGCAATAGTGTTAGATTCATAAATAACTGCAGGTGTATTTGTTAATGGTGGCGAAATTAAATGTCATGTACTATGTTCTTCAACTCTACGGTTTGTATAGTCGTAGTTAATTACATTATGTAGGAGCGGAATTAATATGTTAATGAAACCACAAAGATTACAGCCAGGAGATGTTGTCGCAACAGTAAGTGCTTCTTGGGGAGGAGCAGGTGATGCTAATCTAAGATGGCGTTATGAGCAAGGAGTAAAGAGATTAGAAGAGGTATTCGGCCTTAAAGTTGTCCCTATGGCAAATAGTTTAAAAGGTAGCGAATATCTTTATAATAATCCACAAGCTCGTGCGGAGGATTTAATGACAGCCTTTAAAGATACTCGTGTTAAAGCAATTATTACGAATATTGGCGGAGAAGATAGTATCCGTTTACTACCTTATATTGATTTTAATATTATACGCGAAAACCCGAAAATCTTTATGGGTTACTCTGACGATACCGTTTCACATTTGTTTTGTCATAAAGCAGGAATTTCCTCTTTTTACGGTCCAGCTATTTTAACCGATTTTGCCGAAAATGTGGAGATGGATCCATATACGATTGAAACTGTGAATCGAACTCTCTTTTCAAATGAGATTATTGGCGAAATTCAACCAGCTCATGAATGGACGAGTGAGCGTTTAGAATGGATAGAGGTAAATAAGGATCAAAAACGAACAATGCAGCAGAACAATGGATATGAGTTACTTCAAGGCTCTACCACTGTACAAGGGCGTTTAATTGGTGGTTGTATTGAAGTGCTGGAATTTGTAAAAGGAACAGAACTTTGGCCTGAGAAAAAACATTGGGAGAATAGTATCCTTTTCTTTGAAACATCTGAAGAACATCCAGAACCAAATTACATAAAGTATTGGTTACGAAATTATGCAGCACAAGGCATTCTGCAAAAAACAAAGGGGATTATCTTTGGTAAACCGAAAGACGAAAAATATTATGAAGAATATAAACATGCAATACTTAAGATTATGAAGGAAAATAATTTAGAAGATTTGCCAATTCTTTATAATTTAAATTTCGGCCATACCGAACCGAAGTTTATTTTGCCTTACGGCGCAATGGCAGAAATTGATTGTAATAATGGATCTTTCTGTATTTTAGAAAGTGGAGTGGAATAAATAAATTTATAGGTGCCCATTCAATTTTGCCATCACAGATAAAGAAATTCTCTATTTAGAAATCTCTGTGCATCGAAATGTAACTTTTCCTTCCCAAATTAAAAAGGCCCTATATGTGGTCTTATCCCTGTCAAGTAGACAGTATTAAAAAGACTAAGCAGCCATCGAGAC
>NZ_PCNZ01000044.1 GCF_002975175.1 Bacillus sp. MYb209 | reverse complement strand
AGCATAGCGAAAAATTTGAAACCCGTCAGGGTTTATTTGATGTGCCTACTTTTATAACATCTATAAAAGATAATAAAAAACTACGTGGAAAGACCGCATTTTGTATAAAAATATACGTTAAGTTGATGGATGTGGGGTACCGCCACATGCCCATCAACCTAGCAGAAGAGCTTGTCCCAAAAATGATAAAAACGAACTTTGTTTCTATAAAAGACATAAAACAATAAACACGTACTTCATATTTACTTTTGTTGTGGACGATAAAAAGCATCTACCAATTGATTATACTCGCTTCTTGAAATTTCTTTATTATACAGTTTAATTAATAACTCTTTATGCGCCTTCGAAAACGCTATTTTATCAATAAATTTTGGATACATACGATCATTTTCTCCCTGTCTGATAAATTATTCTGTTGAATTCCGTCTATTTCCCCTGAATATTTTAAAAAATAAACCAACAATGTTTTATGAAATATTACATATCGAAATGATTGGACATTTTATAAGCGCTTACTATTACGAAAATGACAACAACTCTTCATTTCTCCTATGAAGAGGGTGAAGCAAAAACATTAAACTATTATATTTAAAGTTTAATCTACATGAATCGACATGAAAAGACTTTTTTAGACGAAATTATACATAATTTTATGTAATAGTACATATCCAAATAAAGTAAAAATGTATTTAAAGTACCACTGGTCTTAATATCTCATGGCACTGGTGGTTCACCATTAGTTTATCGAACGATTGCTCGTCACTTGGTTCGTAACGGATTTGTTGTGGGAATGCTTGAGCATCCATTCAATAATCGAAACGACAATACATTGGAAGGTACAGTCGATAATCTAACTATTAGGCCAAAACATATTTCTATGGCGATTGATTGGTTCTTTAATAGTGAAGATTTTACAAAGGTTTTAAAACCTGATTCTGTTTCAGTCATCGGACATTCTATGGGAGGATACACAGCATTAGCAGCATCAGGAGGAATATCAACCTCTTTCCCTTATGAGTCTTTTGATGAGAAATCTCATCTTATCAATGTTACACCTGATTACAGAATAAAATCTTTAGTTCTTTTAGCGCCAGCTTCAGTTTGGTTTAAAACAAAAGGGGCTTTGGAAGGCATAAACATCCCTATTTTGATGCTTGTTGGGGAGAAAGATCGATTTACACCTTATTTTCATGCGGAAATTATATTGAACGGGATAACTGACAGTACTAAAATTCAACATAAAATAGTTGAGAACGCAGGACATTTTTCGTTTCTTAGCCCGTTTCCAAAAGAAATGACGAATGCGTCTTTTCTTCCGTCGCAAGATCCACCTGGTTTTAATCGAGAATATTTCCATCATGAACTAAATGAAGAGATTACAGAATTCTTATTAAAGAATATACAATAATAAGAGACGTTTGATAAAGATTAGGACTATGTATCTGAAAAAACAATTGATCTATTCACAAAGCATTCTCGTTAAACAAATGGAACCATAAATTTTCTCATTTTACTTTCCTGATCCTACATGAACATGTAGAAACTGACCACTTAGTAAAGCATACTCTAGTTGAAATTTTACACTAGCATTTTGGCTACTCCGATCCAATCCTAATATGTAGAAGCAAATTCATAAAATCTTAAAATATTTTATAATACAGTGTAAAGATATGGTGAAAATAGATTGTTTACAAAATTGCTGCTGAAGTAAATAGTGGTATAAATCCTTTTAAACTATACACAATAAAAATACTGAAAAGTCTTTTCGAGGGGAGTCAATGTTGTGTTTTCTATATTTAAATTTTTAAAACAAGGACGTTATTCTATAAATGATTCGGAGAACAGAAATTCAAATGTTCAGAAAGAAACTATGGAAAATCATAATATCAGCTGTGACTTATTCCAAAACACAAATGATCTTCAAAAGCTTTTTCAACAAGCTCCTGATTTGGTAATTCGTCAATTTCAACTAGTAAATAAATCAGAAGCCGCTTTGATATACTTATCTGGATTAACAGATAAACAAACTATTCATAATAATATACTGCCCCCTTTGATGCATAACCCATTTGATGTTAGTAATGGTCTACCTGTCACAATAGGAGAAATTCAAACAATCAATACTTGGAATCAAGTCGAAAATGCTATTTTTCAAGGGGATAGTATTTTATTAATTCACGGTCAAAACACAGGGTATCAACTAAATACAAAAGGATGGCCACAAAGAGATATAACAGAACCTAGAAATGAAATATCTCTAAAAGGGACGCATCAAGGGTTTGTAGAAACATCTAGTCAGAATATAGCTTTAATACGAAGATATATTCCTAATAGAGAGTTAGTATTAAAAGAGGTTTTAATTGGAAGCAGAGGGAAGACCAAAGTATCTATTTTATATTTAAGAGATGTAGCTTCTCAAGATGTACTTAAGGAATTGGAAACTAGATTTCAAAATATTAAGGTGGACTCGATTATTAATACTGGTGAAATAATTGAATTTATTGAAGATAATCCATATTCACCCTTTCCGCAGTTTATCTTGACCGAAAGACCAGATTCAACTGTATCACACATCCTTCAGGGGAGATTCGCCATTGTTGTGGATCGAAGTCCCAATGTTTTGATTGCCCCCATAAATTTCATTTCCTTCTTTCAATGGGTAGATGACTACAACACACGTTGGTTAGTATCTTCCTCTGTTCGATTACTACGTTTTATAAGTTTTTTTATAGCCTTATTGTTACCTGCAACATATGTAGCGTTTATTTCATTTAATTATGAAGTTATTCCTGTACAGCTCTATTTATCAATTGCAGAATCGAGAGAACGCGTTCCGTTTCTTCCGGTGATAGAAGCTTTACTTATGGAGATTACCTTAGAAATGATGAGAGAGGCTGCCCTTCGTTTACCCACTCCCATTAGCCAGACCGTAGGGATTGTTGGAGGTATTGTGATTGGACAAGCTGCTGTTCAAGCAGGGATTGTGAGTAATATCATGATTATTATTGTTGCTATTACAACTATAGCTTCTTCTATTGTTCCTAATTTTGAAATGGGTTTGGCAATAAGATTACTGCGTTTTCCTATGATGTTATTAGCTGCTTTATTTGGAATTGTAGGAATTATTATCGGCTGGATGACTATAATTGCACATCTTATAAGTTTAGAGTCTTTAGGTACTCCTTATGGTAGTCCTTTGTCACCTTTTCGAATATCAGGTATGAAGGACACGTTCGTTCGCTTTCCTTTGTGGTCAATGAAGAGAAAATCTAAAAATATTACGAAGAATCACAAAGAAACCAATCCTAATAAAGGGTGAAAATATGAAAAAATATGCATATAATGACATCACTGTCATGCAATACATCTTTATTATTAATGCCTCACAAGTAGGAACTGGAATTCTGTCCCTTCCAAGGGTACTTGCAGAAAAAGCTGGAACAGATAGCTGGATAGCACTATTTATTGGTTGGTTTTGCGCTATGACTGCCAGTATTTTGCTAATTCAAACAGCCAAACACTATCCAAATGATACCTTATATGAAATTCTTATTCGATTGTTTGGGAAAATCATTGGTACCATGGTAATTATTCTTTATATGATATATTTTGCTTTTTACGCATGGACAGTTCTAATTAATGGCATGCTTTATATTAAGGGCTGGCTTCTTCCAAAAACACCCGACTATATTATTTTGTTTCTATTCTCTATTCCAACCTTTTTGGTTGCACGCAATGGTGTTCGGATAATAGGTCGATACTGCGAATTATGCTTTTATATGACAATGTGGATTCCATTTTTTTTCTTCATACCATTAAAAGATAGCAATTGGTTACACTTTCTTCCAGTATTAAAGGAGGGTTGGAAACCTGTCTTTTCGGCTGTTCCGTCTACTATCTTTTCCTTTATAGGATTTGAAATTGCATTTTTTCTTTATCCTTTTTTGAAAAAAAAGCAATATGCAACGCAAGGAATTATTATAGCAAATACCTTAACATTTGTATTTTATCTATTTACTATCCTTATCTGCTTTTCGTACTTCAGTCCAGATGCAATTTTAGAGTTTAATCAACCTGTACTAAACTTGCTTAAAGTTATTGAATTTCGTTTTTTAGAACGGTTTGATATGATTTTATTGGCTATTTATCTAATTGTCGTCTCTACTGCATGGATTCCTTGTGTATACGGTGCTGTATTTTGTTCTAGTCAACTAATTGGAAAACAAGATCATACTCTTCATGTAGCTATTTTATTATTGGCAGTAATTATAGTAACGTTTTGGATCCATCCCTCATGGAATGAATCTGAACTATTTCAAAAGCTTACATCGAAAGCTGGACTTGTATTAGCTTTCTTATTCCCTGTATTTTTATGGATATATAACTTAATCCACAAAAAATACTTTCGGAGGGAAGCACATTGAAGCAGAAAATATTATGCAGTGTTTTAATTCCGCTAATATTGCTCACTGGGTGTTTAGACCAAATGAATGTAGAAGATGTTACACTCACGCTTATACTGGGTTTAGATTTGGACGAAAATGATAATTTGAAAGTATACTTATCCAGTCCTGTTTTCAATAAAGAAGCCAAGATTAAAGAGGAACAATATGGTGTGAAATCTGTTACAGTGCGAAACTCTCGTGAAAAATTCGATACCATGGCTATGGCTTTGACATCGGGAAGCAAGACACAACTTATTTTGATTGGTAAGCGACTTTTAAAACAAAAGAAGTGGGCGGATTATTTAGATCCTTTTTATCGAGATCCAAAAAATACGGTTACTACAAGAATTGTTGCTGTGGATGGACCTGTTTCAGACATAATTTATTATGCTCCCAAAAATAAACCACGTCTTCCTATATATTTGGCAAAATTAATTGAGACTGCACATAAAAGAAATATTACTGTAAAAACTACTCTTCAAGATTTTCATAACCAAACAAAAGAAAAAGGAATGACGGCGAGTGTTAGCGCACTTAAAAAGAATAACAATATAAAGTTGATAGGTTCAGCATTGCTTGATGAACAGAATAGATATAAGCTAACTATTACACCAAAAGAAAATTTATTATTAAGTATCTTACAGAATCACATACAGGGAGAATTTCCATTTACTATTGCCGTACCGCTACAATCTGAAAGCAAAGAAAAACATTGGTTAAGCTTTAATACTCAAAGTACCAAAGTAAAAACAAACGTACAATACAAAAATCATTTTATGTTTAATATAAATGTACATATGAGAATTTCAATTTCAGAACGACTGTTTCCTTTTAATGTTAGGAATGATGGAGAAAGATTAGAAAGAAGCATTGAAAAACAGTTAAAAAGTGATTTAGAACGTTTAATAAAGAAAATACAAAAAGCAGAAATTGATCCTATAGGATTGGGGTTGTATGCACGAGCTTATACATATAAAGATTGGAAAAGAGTCCAAAAAAAATGGGGAAAAGCATTATCGAAGGCTGATGTTAAAGTTAATGTACATGTTAAAATTGGTGGAATGGGTACAATCAAGTAACAAGAACTCAGAGTAATAATTTTTTTAGAAACTTCCTGGGTAGCATCACATCTCCATCAGCTTAAAGGTTCATAGCGCCCTTAGAACGTAATTTTTTGTTAGTCTGTAACAAAAAAAGTACATTTTTTTCTTTTTTGGGATGTTTACTTTTCTTAAGTTGATGCGCATGGGTCACCATACATGCCCATCAACTTAAGAACCCAAACAAAATGAACTTTCGTTCATATAAACGGAAAAACTCTTAAAATACTTTGTGTCCTTAAAAATGAGCATACCAAATAAACCTCAATCGACCCAATTTTAAAAATCATGCAATTTCCCTTTGTTTTTCCAATCCACTATACTCATAAATAACACCCAGGATATCAAAGACTGTTTTCTTCTCATATCGGTGAGACTTTCGTCCATTTTTCAGTAAGAGGTTGAATAGACGGCACAAGATTTTGGTTATTTTTTGAGTGTTTTGTTGTATTGCTTGATACAAGATGTATAGATGATCTTGTATCATTCCAATGGCTTTATATTCGCTTAATTCCTTTTGTTTCTTTTGTAAAATTAATTGTCTCATCTTAAGCATAGTAGAAGAACATAGAAAAATAGCGATGAGTTTTCCATAAATGTGGCATTCTAATCGCTCTCGTTTGATATTTTGCCAATTATGAATTTGAAATAAGGATTTCCAAGTTTTAAAGATAATTTCAATCTGCCAACGAAGGGAATAAAAATCATGTATTTGTTCCATCGGAACCCATTCCAAGGGTGTATTGGTGACATAAATATTCATACCAGCTAATCGTTTGCTTTTCTCTGAGTACGTAATACCCTTTTTACTTTCCTTATACACTTGTTTTTTCTTACGTTCTCGAAGTTGCTTTTCAGTTAACCGATATATAATAACGCGTGTAAATAGTTTTTTATCCTTTCCAATATAAGGATCTGCTATTTCATAGACCTGTCCCGGTTTTAAGGTATTCATAATGTTTTCTAAATCAATCTTGATGTACTGAGATTGTTTTTTAACTGTCCCATTTCGAAAGTATTCAGGAAACTCATTTTTGATATACACCATATTATTTAATTTCAGCCGCGATATATAATATCCCCCACGTTGATCCATCTGATCTAAATCGTCCAGTGAATAATAACCTAAATCTCGAATACATAGGTCGCCAGGCCGTAATGTCGCTAAACATTCTGTTCCAAAGGTTTTATCATTATTCTTCCCTGGCTCAACTTGAAAATTTAAAAACTGTCCACTATGTAAATCATATTCTAATTGAATCTTTATACCTGCTGTTTGTGCACAACCACCCGAGCCAGGATACACACTAGCTAAGTGTTTTGGTACTTGAAAAATTGTTGCATCTAAAATGCGAATCCGTTGAAAATGGGTAAGTGAAGAACTGGGAATCACTGAGGTTTCACAAACTTTATTTTTTAATAATGCAGAGAAAACATGTTTTAAAAAGCAAACAGCTTTTTTATTGAAGCGTTTATTTAGTCCTTCTGGACTAATAAGAGTTCCTGTAGCTGCATGTAGTTGACTACACAGTCTAACTAAAGAATCACTCGCTATCCGTTGACTCACCCAAACACAGATAGTGGCTAAGTCATGCCCTGAAAACTTACGCTTTCTTTGAACAAAATCTAATTCTCTAGCAAGCTCCTCTAAGAATGAAGGAGTAAAATATTGATATAATTCCTCAGCAAATAATTGGAGTTCATCTTGAATCGAAAGATTCATAAAAAATGCCATCCTTTCTGTATATTTCTACAAAAAGAATAGCGATTTTTTTGCTATATGGATACAACTTTATTTTAATTTGATGGTGATGGATGGTGACCACTATTAAAAAGATACTAACATACTTTATAAAATATAAGCATTTAAGAATCAAATTTTTAATTTAAATTACGCCCTTTCCCCTTAAGGGTCTTTACTATATTAATAAAGAAGATTAGTCCTACGGTAAAGAATGTAAGTGGATGTAACCATGTTCTAAAATTAACCAAAGTTACAATAATCATTATTATAGAAGCTATAAAGCCTATAATATCAATGCTAAAAGATAGTTTCCCTTTTGTTGTTTTCATTTATAACATTTCCTCTCCAGATACAACTTTAATTTTAAATTCCCTATATAATAATAACACGCGCTTAGATTTTTAACTATTTTTTACATTAAATTACTTTCGTTGGTTCTGGTGCAAGAAATACTGTCATTGTGTACACTGGGGTATCTACCACATCGCCATCAAGCGAAAATTTTATAGTACCCCCAGAACGAAATTTTGTGCTAACTTGTAACAAAAAAACTCGTTTTTTCGTTTTGGGGTAATTCTAAATTCTTAAGTTGATGGGCATGGGGTCACCATACCATTTCGGGGAAATTGTACGTTTAGACACAATTTGGACGCAAATTAACCGATTCCCTGTACGTTAAGGAATCGGTATTTCAGCTGTTTTTATAATACAGGTTAAAATAAACAGCACTGTAGACTAATTGCTATGGTGTTTTAGCAGATGAAATAACCCATACTTTATATAGCCAAGGTTCATTATTTACGTCTATTTCTGTATGAACTTTAAAATGAGGGACCTCAGCCAATAGAGCATAGGCAATCTTATAATCAGGTGTTACATAACCATCATAAACACGTCCATATATTTCATTCCCGATTGAGTCCGTCCATACTTCAGCTTCTCTCAATGTCTCAAATATAATGTTTTCACTATTCCATTTGATATTCATCTGAACAGCTCTATTTCTTAAATGTTTTCGATATAATAAATTATAATATTATCAGTTTTGAGTATCTTATATTGAGAGGTACTCTATAAAGTTCTAAAATAAATTTGTAATAGATTGAAAAATTATGAATGGGGTTATCTTTTTGGGGTAGTGTATTTTTGTTAACTTGATGGGAAAAGTACATAAAACCAATACCTTCCAACCATACTAATAAAATGTTTCGGAGGTGAGTTTTATGGACAAAAAAGACTTTCAAAAAGTTTATAATGCATATTTGCAACAAGGAGAAGAGCAAGCCAGGTTGGAAGTAGCCCAGGAAGTCGATTCAGGGGCAGAACAAATTATTGCAGTTCGTAAAAATGATGAAGGTGATTTAATTGCTTTTAAAACAAGTAGTGGAAGAGAATTAGATTATATTACTGCTCTTGATGAAGCAAAGTCAGGGAAGTTAGCTCATGTGGACGTATTTCATAAGTATGGCAGGGATATTATACGTAGCGAGCCTGATGGTATGAAAGAAAATAACTTAGATAATTTACCTTCATTTTAATCGGGTAAACCCCAAGAAGAGAATGTTCATTTGGATATTCTCTTCTTTTCTTTGCTAAGCTTTCCCTACAAATAGACAGTTCATTTCTAGAGTGAAATGACACTTTTAAAGAGCTCTCTAAATTTCTCTTTATCTTCTGCTGTAAATGGTTTTGGCCCCTTTGTACGCTTGCCGCTTTTTCGAACCATTGCACTTAAATAACGTGTTTGTAATAGTTGGTCAATGTTTTCATTCGTATACCTATAGCCTTTATGGTGTAGAACGATACAGCCTTTCGCTAAAGCGAGCGAAGCAAGACCGTAATCTTGCGTTACGATTAAATCTTCTTTTTTTGCTAACTGCATAATCCGGTAATCTGCAGCATCTGCTCCAGAATCAACATAAATTGTTTCCACACCTGCTGGCTGTTCCGCATTAGAAAAATGAGAAAAGCTAGTAACAAGGGTAACAGGAATTTCCGCATTCGTAGCTTCAAAGATAATAATATCTTTTACAGGACAAGCATCTGCATCAATGTAAATTTTCATTTTTATCACTCCTATAAAGTGAAACTTTAATCAGTGGGGGTTTTGTTCATCCACACTGATTATTAGTTGAACCAATCGGGCGTTTACGGGCAGCCCGACTCCCATCTAACTTCTTTATTCCAGCTGAATTTTGAGGTGGGAGTTTTACTGCCCACAAATAGCGGGATAAATAGGTTCGTGTTGATAATAATGGTAGATTTATCTTTTGTCAAACGAGGAAGCTTTATCTAATGTTATTTTTCACAAACCAAAATAGCCTCACGCAAACGAGAAATACCTTCCTCAATTTGATCTATATTTACTTTTCCATAAGACAAACGAATGTAACCATCTTTTGCACCGAAAATACTGCCCGGCATAAAGGCAATTTCTTGTTTTAAGCTTTGCATAATGAGTTGTTTTTCATTTATTGGTTCGTTTAATTTTCCCCATATGTATATACCACCGGTTGGATTTGAAAAAGAGATTTTATCGTGAAGCTGTTCATTTAAAGCACGGACGATAATGTCTCTTTTTTCTGCTAATTGCTTTCGTAAAGGAACTATATGCGATTGAAATGGAACGGTTTCGAAAAATTGCTGCATAAGCCACTGCGGGAATATACTCATTCCTAATTCCATTTGGTGACGCGCATCTGATAATCGCTCTACTACTGACTGCGGGGCGACAAGCCATCCAACTCGTAAACCTGGTGCGATCATTTTTGATAAGGAATGTACATAAATGACAGTTCCATTTTCATCAATCGATTTTAAAGTAGGGCAAGGTTGTTTATTTTCTAACGTAAGTAAACTGGACGGATCATCTTCAACGATCGCAATTCGTAAGTCCGCGCAAAGTGATAACAGTTTTTTTCTACGGTTTGGATGCAGCATTGTTCCCGTAGGGTTTTGGAAATTTGGATTTAAAAAGATCATTTTAATACGATGCTTTCTATATAACTCTTGTACATCGTCTGGATTAATACCGTGTTCATCGACAGGCAAAGGGAAAATACGAATACCTGCTGATTGGAATAACGGTAATGAATAACAGTGCGATGGACTTTCGAAAGCGACTGCATCACCTGGATTTAATAAACATTGTACGATAAGGTGAAGTGCTTGTTGGGCGCCGGATGTAATCATAATGGATTGTTCGGTCGCTTCAACTTTTAAATACTCCTTCATATAGTTTACTACCGCTTGCCTTAGCGGGAGATAGCCCTGGGGATGATCGTAACTTAATGACTGCGTTAACGGTTGTTCTCGTAAAATTGTTTGTAGTTGATCGTGAGGATAGAGGTTACAACCGAGCTCTCCGTTTGCGAAATCTATAATGTTTTCATTTTGCTGTACTTCTGCGCGAATATGGCGAAGTAACGGTAAGTTTGGTAAAAAAGTACCACCTTCTACGAAACCTCTCCAGTTCGGCGTTAATGTTGGAGAAACGCCCCACATATGTGTACTCACACGTGTACCTTTACCGGTCGTACTTTCTACGATTCCCATTGCGCGAAGTTCATTATAAGCAGTCGTTACCGTACTTCGGTTTACATTTAACTGCGTAGCTAATTTCCGTTCTGAAGGGAGGAAGCTACCTGGGGGAAGCTCTCCGTATGTAATACGTCTTTCAATAAAGTCAACAACTTGCTGATAAATTGGGATTTTACTGTCGTTATCTAGCTTCCATTCCATACAAACGCCTCCGCATCTCTTATATACATCAAGTATAACAAATTGGCTGGGTAAAAAAACAGCCAATTGGACGGTGTTATATCCAGCCAATTTTACTATGCTAAATATGGAAGGGGAGATTCGGATGAAACGATGGCAAATGGAATGGCTCCTAGTATCAGTAGCTTTAGTATGGGGAGCAAATTATACAATTGGAAAGTATGGCGTGGCGTTTATGTCATCCATTCAATTTAATAGTTTACGATTTTTAGTAGCATCACCGGTATTATTACTTATTACATTTATGATGGAACGCTCATTACGTATTGAAAGAAAAGATTGGTTACGATTACTAGCAGTCGGTATCGTTGGAACGACTATGTATCAAACGATGTTTATGTTATCTGTAAAATATACTTCAGCAACGAACGCCTCATTATTAATTGCGATGTCACCTATATTTACAGGGATATTAGCAGTATTACACAAACAAGAACGTTTTTCGATGAAAGTACAAATTGGTTCAATAGTGGCCTTTGTTGGTGCAGCACTCGTTTTAATAACAGGGCATACAGGGGGAGCTTCATATGAGTATGCGTGGCTCGGAAATGTAATTGGATTAGTCGCAGCAATTGCGTGGGGATGGTATCCAATTTTAGCACAACCTCTCATTACAAAATACTCGGCAATGAGAGTTACATCATGGTCTACTTTAATTGGAATTGTACCACTGGTTGTATATTGTTTATTCAACGTAAATACGTTAACGTGGCCAGTAGATATGCCAAGCTGGGGTTCTCTAGCATATTCAATCGTCTTTGCGACAATCTTCGGACTTGCAATGTGGTATGTCGGTATTAGTAAAATAGGCTCAACGAAAGTAATGGTTTATATGTATCTTGTACCATTGTTCGCAGTCATTTTCGCGGCCGTAACAATTGGAGAGCAAATAAACATGATGCAACTAGTTGGCGGGTTTATAATCTTTATCGGTTTATATGTTGTAAAAAAAGGCGGAATCAAAAAGCCAGCTTTAAATTTGAAAAAAGTAAGTTAACAGTAACAGTAGAAATGATCTCTTTCATATAGAAGGAGATCATTTTTTATTTCGTAATAAAAGCGCTTGTTCAACAGCCCATTTTTGGTGAGCATGAATTAAATGCTCCATAACCAGTAATGGAGGCATCCACTGTAAAACATGATCTTCTTCACAGTTTTCGGTTTGTTTCTTTATCATTTTCGCGATGTAAAAGAACCCATCATTTAAATAATATGTATCTTCTTTTCCGGCATAAAAATATCGTGCTGCATTACCGATATAACGATCAATTTCAATCGCCCAACCTAATTCCTCTAGTAATTCTCGCTGTAAACATGCTTCTTTCGTTTCCGTACCTTCCATACCGCCACCAGGTAAAAAGTAACGTTCACCTTTTTGGATAATGGCCATTTTTGAACAAATATTTTTAAAAATAACCGCGTAGCAGCTCGGCCGTAATACATAATGCACAGTAGGTTTTTTATAACCAAATGTGAGTTTCGAAATCATAAAACACGACCTTTCTCTATAAAATACATAAAAGGGATAATAAGGTAAATGTCGAATTATATAAGATAGTCATAGTTGATTGGAGTGATAACAAAATGATAAATCGAAAATGTTCCAGATGTAAAGAAATAACGGGGACAATACATGGTGGTAAAAAAATAAATGAAGAATTTTTGTGTGAGGATTGTTTACAAAAAGGAATTGCGAGCGGGGAAATCGAATTACCACAAGTGGAGAAAGAGCGAACTTCGTATCTTTCTATAAAAATATTAAAAATAATGAGTGTTATTTATTTAATAGTATCTATTATAACCGCTTTTTCTGCTGGAGCACTTATCCAGTATCCAGGGCTTGGTGGAATATCATTTTCAATAACAGGTGCAGTTGGTGTTATGATAATTGGATCGATATTCCAGTCTGTTCTTGTATTTTCAGGTATTTGGGTATTCATTCTTTTAGTCGAAACGGTTATTAAAATATATGAAAAAATGAAGTGAGTGAGAGGGAGAAATACATGCGAGTAAGAAACATTCAAGGGGAAGATTATGTAAAGATTCATTCTGTATTAAATGATTGGTGGGGCGGAAGAGACATGGCTCATATGTTGCCAAAATTATTCTTCGTTCACTTTCAAGAAACGAGTTTTATCATTGAAGAAGAGGGAGAAATGTTAGGTTTCTTATGCGGATTCTTTTCACAAACACAGAAAGATGAAGCTTATGTACATTTTATCGGTGTCAATCCGAAGTATAGAAGAAAAGGAATCGCATCGTCATTATATTCTTATTTCTTTGATATTGCTCGTGCAAATAATCGTAAAGTTGTAAAAGCAATCACGTCACCAGTTAATAAAAAATCGATACTATTTCATCAAGAAATCGGCTTTCGAATTGAAACTGGGGATGATGAAATAGAAGGGGTATCCGTACATACAAATTATGATGGAAACGGCGGGAGTAGAGTTTTATTTTTAAAAAATGTGTAAAGATGGGCTAACGTGAAGTTAGCCTTTTTGTTGTGGGGAGATATGAATATGGAGAGTTCTCAAAGTAGAAATGAGTATTTACGGCGTATTTATAAAGTTCAAGATTATATAGAATCAAATATAAATGATTCGCTTTCAATTGAAGATTTAGCTAATGTGGCAGGCTTTTCAAAGTTTCATTTTCATAGAATTTTTAAAGGTATGATGGATGAGCCGTTATCTCGGTACGTGAATCGTTTGAAATTAGAAGGAGCAACACACCTACTTACTTATCGTCCAGATATGACGATTACAGACATCGCTTACCATTATGGTTTCACAGATTCAGCAGTTTTCTCTCGGACATTTAAAAGTCATTACGGTGTAAGTCCGTCTCACTATAGAAATCACAATAGCAAGAATTGCAAAGACGTAAATGTGTACTCACAATACAATGAATGTAAGAAGGTTCGAGGAGAGGTCGAAATTGTAACAGCGGACAACGTAAACGTCGCATACATAAGACATGTAGGTACATATAAGGAGTTAGCTATAGCTTTTCCAAAAATGATAGAAAAACTATTTCGGTACGCCACGGAGCAAAACTATCATGTATTCGAGGATACGAAGGTATTAACAATTTACCACGATCATCATGAATTTACAGAAGACTATCATTTAAGAACAAGTCTATGTATAACAATTCCGTATGAGTCCGCAGTAGGAACGAGCGACATTGGAATAATGGTGATACTTTCAGGAAAGTACGCGGTAGGTCATTTTGAAATACGCCAAGATGAATATAAAGGAGCGTGGGATTTCTTATACGGTGAATGGCTGCCAAATAGCGGATATAAACCGAGAGATTCATATCCTTTTGAAGTGTATAAAAATGACCCAAGGCAGCACCCAGAAAATAAACATATAGTTGATATATATGTACCAATCGAACCTTTTTAATCATTGATTAAGGGGGAAGAACAATGAAAACTGCTGAAAAGTTAGATTGCATTATAAAAGAAGAATACAAAAATATTAATGGTATATTAGTTGTACAAAAAGGTAATGTTGTTTTTGAAAAATATTATCACGGATACGGACCAGGTGACGCATTTCATGTGGCATCAGTTACAAAAACGATTATTTCTGCGTTAATTGGGATATGTGTAGATAAAGGCTATATAAAAAGCGGTGATCAAAAAGTAATAGAGTTTTTTCCTGAATATAATCTTAAGGCATCTGAAGTAACAGTACGACACCTTCTTACAATGACAGCTCCATATCCTTATACAGACTGGCAGGAACCGTTAGAAGAATTATGTACACAACAGGACTGGGTACAGTATACACTCAATCGAATTGGACAAGGCGGAGAAATTGGACCTTTTAAATATTCATCCGCAGGGGCACATGTACTATCAGCAATCATTACGAGCATAACGGGAAAAAGTGCCCGTGAGTTTGCGAACGAATACCTATTTCAGCCTATCGGTATGAGAGAAATTCCAAACTACGATATGAAAGCATTTGGATTCGATGACTTATTCGGAAAAGATGTGAAAGGATGGGTGTACGATCCAAATGGTATTTCAACTGGCGGCTGGGGACTTACGTTAACAGTTAGGGATATGGTTAAGTTTGGACGTTTATATTTAAACGAAGGTACTTATGATGGAAAACAAATTCTTTCAAAATCATGGGTAAAAGAATCAACAGCAATGAATTCGAATCAATACGGTTACTTATGGTGGTTACGAGAAGAAGAAGGAATCTATTCATACTGTGCAATGGGCGATGGTGGGAATATGATTTGTTGTGTACCGGAGAAGGAATTGGTGGTGGCGATTGCATCTGAAATTGTACCGGAAGTTAAGGATAGATGGAAGCTGATTTATTCTTTATTGTATACAGACAAATAATTAAATTTAGCAAAAAAGATGGTACGAATTGGAATTTCATACCATCTTTTTTGCTATTATGTAAAAGTAAGAGATGGAAAGAAATCTCTCTAGATGGATAAAAGACGTTGTTTGAAAGGTGAGGGTATGATGACAAAGTCTAATGTTGTAGAAATTATTTCAGCTTTAGTAGCTATTATCGGTGTGTATATACTAATAAATGCACCAGAAATGGGGAGTAAGGCAGTTAGTAAATCTGTTACAGAGCAGGGCGGTCATATGGATACGAGTACATATTTAGCTTTATTACAGGGGTATGGAAATTCATATATGATTCTTGGTGCGATTTGTTTATTTATGGGATTGCTCAGTTTAATTTCGATAATTTCAATTCAAGTGTATAAAAGTAAATAGAGGGTGAAAAAAGAAATGCTCCTGTCAATTTGGCAGGAGCATTGTTTTTATAAATAAGATTTTTTGTATTATATATTAATTGTTATATTCGGATAACTGTCTTCGTTGGTTCCGCTGGCTCGAAATAGGCAAAGACTTAGCGTTTGATAAACGAGTAGAGCAATTGCTTATTTCAGCGTGTCAGAAGTCAAATTATAGAACAGTTGAAATGTTAAGGTATTCATAAAAAAACAGACCCTTTAAAGAGTATGTTTAAGCGGTTTCACCTTTTTCTTCCCAAGATATGAAATAACCAATGCAATCGGAGCAACAAAAGGTAAAACGGGAGTCCAGCCAATGAAATAAAATATTGGTGCTAAGAAAGCCATCCCACCAAAGAGCATTGTTAATTGGGATTTTTTCTGTAATCCATAAACAGCCAATAATAATCCTGCTACTATCAACATCACAAAAGAGATATTAAGCAAATTCATATAATCACCCCCGACTAATTTGTAAAATAATTCTATATATATTATATACCAAATCACATAAAATTTTCATTTTATAAAAAAACAACAATGTTTACGAAAACAGCCAATATTAATTAAATGTAAATTATGTGTTTATAATGTAAAATTTTCCATCGTCTGATTTTATCTCATGTTTTCTATGTATAATAAAAATACTAAATCTTTATGCCCATATAAAGCACTAATAAGTACATCATCTGTTTTAATCTCTTCAATTTCACTTTCCTCAATAAATTAGGTACATTCAGTAGTTTCCTAGTAAAGATTAATGTTTATGTCTAATTAAAAACATTAAAAAGTAATAAAAATACAATCACTTATTATTTAAGAAACCATGATGATTAACTTTTCAAAATGGTTTCTTTTAGTATATGGGCTTGAAAGTGTAGTGGGAAAATAAATTATTCGCCCGTAACTTTCCGCAATGAAAAATCGTTAAACAAAAGAAAGGATTTTTACTAATGAATGGGGGAGAAACATGGAGATTCTAATACTAGGTGGTACACGCTTTTTAGGAAAAGCTTTCGTAGAAGAAGCTTTGAAAAGAGGTCATGAAGTTACATTGTTTAATCGTGGAACGAATAAAGAAATTTTTCCTAAAGTAGAGCAGTTAATCGGTGATAGAAATGGTGATGTATCAAGTTTAGAAAATCGAAAATGGGACGTTGTAGTTGATACGTGTGGATTTGCTCCACATCACATAAAGAAAATAGGAGAAGTGCTAAAAGATAATATTGAACACTATACATTTATATCAAGTATTTCTGTATATAAAGATTGGATTCCGCATCACATAAAAGAAGACTATACATTACAACCTGAACTTTCGTCTGATAAGTTAATGGCTGTAGAGAGTGGGGAAATATCTCCTTATGAGCATTATGGGGCACTGAAAGTACTATGCGAAAAAGAAGCAGAGAAGTATTGGCCGGGTCGTGTTTTACATGTAAGAGCAGGACTTCTTTCAGGAATGTTTGATTATACAGATCGCCTTCCATACTGGATTCAGCGCGTAGCAAAAGGCGGTAAAGTGTTAGTTCCAGGAAGAAAAGACCGTCCAGTGCAGTTCGTTGATATAAAAGATGTCGCGAGCTTTGGACTAAGCATGGCAGAAAACAATAAAGTAGGTACATTCAATATTACAGGCCCGAATTTCGAATTGACGATGGGAGAGCTATTAAATACGTGTAAAAAGGTTACGAATAGTGATGCTGAATTCGTTTGGGTAGATGAATCATTTATGAAGGAACATAAAGTGCAGCCTTGGACAGATATGCCATTATGGCTTCCCGAAACTTTTTCATTAGAAGGTGAAACGAAGCCGTGGAAAGGTGGGTTTTCTATTAGTATCGAGAGCGCTGTTAAAGAGGGGCTTACTTTTAGTAATTTAGAAGATACTGTTACAGACGTGTATGAGTGGATGAAAGAAATGAAAGGTAGGGAATTAAAAGCTGGTATTTCAGGTGAGCGAGAGGAGGGTTTACTAGATAAATGGTGTGAAAAAGAGAAAGTTTAGGTCAAAACGAGAATAGGGGTATTATGGAAAAGGGACTCTGTTTGGTATTATCCCCTTTAGGTAGACAGTGTAAAAAAGACCATGTGCACACATGGAT
>NZ_PCNZ01000043.1 GCF_002975175.1 Bacillus sp. MYb209 | reverse complement strand
TAAAGAATTGGAAAAACACCTTCAATATGATCAAATTTTAGGATATGCTGCTGAGTATTTACATGAAAAATCCTTATATGCAGCTTCTACTGCGGATACGTCAAAAACTCAGTCTTTAACGGCTAAGTCTAACCCGAAAGAATTTAGCATGAAACCTGTGGCACAGAAAACAATTGGACAAATTAAAGAAGAAGTTCAAACAGAAGAAGCAGCAGCAAAAATAGAACAAGTAAACCGAGCTCCGAAAATGGCTGCAGCACGTTCAGGATATAGTGGAAGCGCAGCTGCTAGTTACGCAGTGAAATGGGCAAAGGGCAGAAACCCTAACTTTGGCGATTATAGCGGTGGTATTTTTGGCGGTGGCGGAGATTGCACAAATTTCGTTTCACAAGCTGTAAATGCTGGTGGTAAAGGTATGAATAAATTAAACAACATTTCATTCTCAACTGCTGATTTATTACCAGGTAATACATATTGGTACAGTGTAGTTGTGCCAAATGCAACTGGAAATCGTTCGGTATTTAAAGCTTCTCATACTTGGACTGTGGTTGAAAACTTCTATAATTACTGGTCTTCTAGAGTACCAACTTATGAGACTTATAGCCCTAAAGCATTAGAAGGTAATGCTAATGTTGGGGACGTTATTCAATATCGCAATGATGAAACTGGCCGTAAATGGCACAGTTTAATGGTTACACATAAATCACCAGGTAGTTTCCAAATTAGTCAGCATAGTGGCGACAGAAAAAATGATGAAATTGGATATATTTTAGACAGTGATCCTAAAGTAAAAAAATCTAAACTGCTTATTCTACAATTTACGCGATCATAATGTGTAAACAATAGCTATTGCAATAGTCAATTAAACCTCATTATTTAAAAAAGATGCTATTTCTCCCAAGAGGAGTGGCATCTTTTTTGTTCTGGTGCAAAAATAAATTATTTAATAGGGGTAAGGAAACATGCCCATCAACTTAAAAATCTTCACTACCTCCAAGTGTAAAAAAACGTTATTCTTTCTAAACAAGCTGATTGAGAAAGGATGACGTTTTTTATGAATCTCTCGATTCAAGATGAATTACAACTATTTGCTGAAGAGCTTCATCAACATTTAACACCTTCTATTTTGGAAGAACTCGCGAGAGAATTGGGTTTTGTGAAAAGAAAACGAAAGTTTTCAGGGAATGAATTAGCTACAATTTGTATTTGGGTGAGTCAACGGATAGCGAGCGATTCTCTCGTTCGATTATGTGGCCAATTACATGCAGCCACAGGAATCCTCATGAGTCCTGAAGGACTCAATAAGCGCTTTAATAAAAAAGCTGTTAAGTTTTTAAAACATATTTTTTCTGCATTATGGCAAAGTAAAGTTTGCGAAACATCAGTAACTTCAAGCTCATCATTAACCTATTTTCAACGAATTCGTATTTTAGATGCGACGATTTTCCAAGTACCGAAACATTTAGCTCATGTATATCCTGGATCAGGTGGTTGTGCACAAACAGCAGGTATCAAGATTCAATTAGAATATGACTTACACAGCGGACAGTTTTTAAACTTCCAGGTAGGGCCTGGAAAAAATAATGATAAAACATTTGGAACAGATTGTTTAGATACCTTACGCCCAGGAGATTTCTGTATTCGCGATTTGGGTTATTTTTCATTGGAAGACTTAGATCAAATGGACCAACGTGGCGTGTGCTATATATCAAGACTTAAATTAAACCATACTGTCTATACGAAAAATCCGTTTCCGGAATACTTTCGAAATGGGACAATCAAAAAACAGTCACAATATATCCAAGTTGATTTAGAGAACATTATGCACACGTTAAAACCAGGACAAACGTATGAAATAAAAGAGGCGTATATTGGCAAGAAACAAAGATTATTTACAAGAGTAATTATCTACCGATTAACAGAGGAACAAATACTGGAACGTAGAAAAAACAAAGCTATACCGAAAGTAAAAAGGGGATTACATTTTCAGAAAAGAGTAAACGATTAACGGGTATCAACATATATGTTACGAATACGCCTTGGGAGATGGTTGCGATGGAACAAATCCATGATTTTTACTCCCTCCGCTGGCAGATCGAAATCATATTTAAAACGTGGAAATCTCTATTTCAAATTCATCACTGGCAAACTATCAAACAAGAGCGATTAGAATGCCATGTGTATGGAAAACTCATTGCCATTTTTATCTGTTCTTCCACGATGTTTAAGATGCGCCAACTTCTGTTGCGAAAGCACAAAAGAGAACTAAGTGAATATAAAGCAATTGGGATGATTCAAGATCATCTATCCCTGTTATATCAAGCGATACAGAGAAACACCCATATAATAACAAAGGTTTTAATCTGCCTGTTTACCCTACTAAAGAAAAATGGCCGGAAATCTCATCGATATGAGAAGAAAACTATCTTTGATATTATGGGTGTTATCTATGAGTATAGTGGATATAGAAAACAAAAAAAAGTTGCATAAGTAAAAAAATGAAACCCGTTAGGGTTTATTTCGTATGCTCATTTTTAAGAGGATAATACTGTTTAAAAGTTTGTTCATTTCAATTAATGGAAAACCGTGGAGTTTCTATCCTTAAGTTGATGGGCATGGGGTCTCGCCAACATTTCGCGAATTTCGTACGCTAAGGAATTCCTAAGTTCAAAAACTTGGTTTTACCGTACGTTAAGAAAGTTCCTTAAACGTCCGTTTTTGGCTCCTATTGCTAAATCCTTTTTATATGTAAACGACAAATAGACCTAAAGATATAATAAAATTGATTTTTTAGGTCTATTCGTCGTTTACGTTAATAAAAGAAAAAACGGGCTTGTTAGACAACCCGTTTTTTCTTTTAGCACTTTTTTCTTTTCGGTAAGTCAGGAGCCTTCTTCATTGTGTCAACAACATGCATGACCGCGAAATATGGATGTTTTAAAATCATTTTCGGTCCGCTCTTCTTCATAACATCCTTAACGAAATCTTTCATATCTGGTTTATAACAATGAATTTTGCAATTTTGACATGCTGGCTTCTTCTCTTGAAATGGACAGTTTGATAAACGAAAATAAGCATACTCTTTTAACTTCTGACATTCTTCACATATAGTATCTTGTTTATGTCCGTTTTTACAATACATATCAATCATAATGCTAATTGTTTTCTCTTCACGTTCAATTCGATTCATGGCTAGTGCCTCCCGTTCCAAAGTCTCTCTGCTTTGATTGTAAGACTTTTTTAGAGGGTTTACATGAATTTTCATTGACAGTTTTTCTAATTTTTATCTCTTTCCTACGAATTATTAATGGAGAATGTCCCTACCAATCATAACCAACAGTAAAAGCGAACGCATTAAGACTTAAATAAACATCTTTCTTTTTCTTACGAGCTTCGGATGCTTAAACCAATCGATTCTTCCACGCTATTGATTGATCTATTTTAGCCATAAAAAATCTCCTTTCCGTCTTGTACGTAAGGAGATTATGACATGGAACTGATTCTATTGGTATGTGGGGACAGTTTGACGCTTACTTTTATATCAAGTAATTCAGCCTTAGCGTACGGAATCCGCGAAATGTTGGTGCCCCCCCCTATAAGCTCAATAGGTCATAGTTAGAAAAAAAAGTAAGGCTATGACCTATTTTTACACGTATCTCGGCTGTACCCCCATGTATGGTGACCCCTAATATTAAAACGGATATATGTAAAAAATATTTGACACATATCCGTTTTTTATTTATTATATGATATGTAAAACATATTTTACATATCATCAAAAAAGATGAGGTATTTGAGATGCATAACCAAATTAAAAAGTTTAGAGAACATAAAGGTATTTCTCAAGGGAAATTGGCAGAAATGTGTAATGTAAGTAGACAAACAATAAATGCTATTGAAAATAATAAATATGATCCTAGTTTAGAATTAGCATTCAGTATTGCATTTATTTTAGATTCTACAGTGGATACACTCTTTATTTATCAAAAAACTTATAGGAAATGAGGATAGTTTTATGAATATTATTATTGTAATAATTGCAGGGATTTTGGTTTCGTTGATTATAACATTTACTAAACGAATATCAGGTGATGAAACGGGATTTTCTAAAGAAGATGAGCGTCAAAAAATAATTTTAAAAGATGCTACACTAACTAGTTGGCAATTTATAATATTATATGCGTTCTTTAGATTAATGAATATTATCCCTTATTTTAATGAGTTAGTGAATCCTTCAAAAATACAATCTAATGTTTTCTTAGGTAACGGTGGGGATATCTTTCTTATATGCTTAGTAGGATATGTTGTTGGGGCTTCCGTCTCATATTTCCGACATTCCTAATTGGGATACCGCCACATCACTATCAAGCTAACAAAATAAAATACCCCTTAAAATGAAAAAATACGCTTTCTTTCTGTAGACTTATAGGAAAGGATGGCGTTTTTTTTACACTTGGGGGTAAAGCAAATTCTTAAGTTGATGGGCATGTATGGTGACCCCTTGTAGAAGAAACATTTTCCATCTGAGAGCTTATGCTCTCTTTTTTTATTTATGTTCGACATAATCTGACAAAAAAGTTGTAACCATATTTGTTATGATAGTTCAGGAATCATACATTTTACATAATTGGAGGAAACGAAATGTATAAGAAGATGGGTACACTCGTTATAACTGGAGCGCTTGCTATAAGTCTAGCGGGATGTAGTGATACAGAAGAAACTGCCAAGAAAGTATCAAATGATACAAAAACAGAACAAACAACTGAAAAGAAAGAAGAGAAAAAAAAATTTAAAGTTGGCGAAACAATTAAACTTGGAAATCACAAATTAACTGTTACAAATGTTGAAAAGTCTCCAGGTGGAGAATTCGATAAACCTAAAGAGGGTCATGAATTTTTAATCGCTAATGTAACTATAGAAAATGGCGGCGAAGAAGAAATACATTATAATGCTCACGATTTCAGTTTACAAAACAGTGAAGGAAATATTGTAGACCCAACGTTAACTATGATTAACCAAGATACTCAATTGAATTTTGGAAAACTTGCACAAAATGGGAAAATAACTGGAACTATTGCTTTCGAATCAAAACAAGGAGATCCTAAGCTTCAATTAATCTTCAAACCAATTTCCTTATCAGAAGAAGAAGTTCGAGTAAATCTTCAATAATAATATCTACAAAAAGAAAAGACACTCGAATTGAGTGTCTTTTTTAAAAATTTCACATACTATATCTAATTAATGGGGTATCGCCAAATGCCCATCAAGGGGTACGGAAACGATTCTGGGTATGAGGGGTCATTCTGGAAAAAAATTCAATAATAAAAGTCGTAGGAACCATTACCTACGACTTTTTACTATTTAAAATTTCATTAATCTGGACAAATATCTAAAACATCATGAAAAAGAGCATATTCTACAGTCACCTGAGGGCCAAAGAAAGTTACACCCTCTGGGAATTTGAGATCCATAACAACCTCATTTACTTCTGCATAGGATAGTTCTGTATAATTTTTCGATGTTAAAGATTGAATAACTTGTTGTTCGAATTCCAATTGTTGAATCGTATAGGCCTGTGTGTTATCTCCATCTAAAGTGGACAGGAGTGACGTATCATCAGGACAGTCAACTGAAAATTCATGTTGAAAGTAAAACACGGGCGCCAACTTTGAAATTAATAAAGTACTGCTGTAGTCAACTTTTAAATTATCTGTTTTATATGGTTTAAAATCAAATATATATTTTTCTGCTGGCCAAATCACATTATTTTTAACAGATGTAGTAAGAATATTACTGTTGCTTGTGAATGATTGTAATTCTATTGGTAATTCAATTTTGCTTTCACATTTTAACAAATATGCATCTTTATCTTCATTTACATAAAATTGTTGTATTGCTCTTTTTAATAATTCATTCATGACTAAATCCCTTCTTTTAACTCATTATTAAATCATGCCCTCCAGATTTATCTGCAGGTTTCGTTTGATTCAAATTGAAATCTACCTCTCCTTGATGTTTCCCTTTACTATTAACTACTTCAAATCTTCCGTGTTGTGTATCTATAGCGTAATAAGTATCTGTTTTTTTATCATAATATACTTCTCTCTTGTTCATTTTAGTTCGTTTATTATCTTTTTTCCAACCTTTTTGATTTGCAACCTCCCGAGAAACTGTTTTTATTTCAGCAATGACACACATTACCCGTCACAAATAACCAGAAATAGACTGTAAATTTAAATTTACAGAAAAAATTTGATGAAATATATTCTTCTGTTTTTTCGACACGATTAGACAAACCATTCCATCTTAATATGATATTTTATGATATGCGAGGTGGAAAATATGCAAAGTAAAGAAGAAATGATAGAGCTTTCGTTAACGGAAGGATTAATTATACCGGCTGCGATATTATGTGGTGAAGGTCATGAAGAGGAGAAAGGACAGGTTTTTTCTGACCTACCATTTGAATATTAATAGGGAGACTATCCCTAGTGCTATCAAACTAACGAAAATATGAAAGTTTTTAACTACATTAAAAAGAGAGTATTTCGGTTCTAAAGCAAGGTTTTCAAACTTAAAGAACTGCATTGAGAATGGTCGAATAATATGAAACTATTAATAATTTCTGTAATTCATTGCGCGTTTTTATTTGTATATTCATTCCTTGTATTGCTGTTAATTTAAAATAAAGAACGATAATTTATAAAATAGTGTGAGAACAACGATTTACTAAGTAAGGGTAAATGAAAATCTTCTTTCTCTACAGGTAATTACTTTGAGAAGTCAGCTCATTTTTTCGTTTTGGGGATATTTATTTCCCTTAAGTTGATGGGCATGGGGTAGTACCAGTGTTCTTACAACTAGGGGCGAAGTAGCATTTCTTATAGGAGAGATGCTACTTTTCTTCTTCATATTCCTTCATTATTTTATAAAACGTGTTTTTATTTAGCTCTAACATTTCCATAAACATAACAACTGTTATTTCTCCACTCCTCCATTTTTGAATGAGTTTCCTCTAGTAAAATTAGTACAAATAATACATAATTATGAATCTGAACCGTTGGTTCTCCATAAGTGCGAACCAGTCTTTTCATAAAAGCATATGCAGCTTGTGTATCTCTCTTTTTACGCAGTTGAATATCAAGCATTTGCCCCTCTTTGTCAATGGCACGATATAAATAACACCATGTTCCTTTGACTTTAATATAGGTTTCATCCAAATGCCAAGATAATTGTACCGTTTTGTTTTTCTTTTTCCAAATCTGATATATCAGTTTGCCATATTCATGTACCCAGCGCATAATCGTTGTGGGATGAACGGAAACACCACGTTCCTTCAGAATTTCAGACACATCACGATAGCTTAGAGAAAAACGACAATAGTAGCCAACGGCTACTAAAATGATATCTTTCTTAAACTGTTTTCCTTTAAAATATCTCATCTTGTCGTGCTCCTACTCATTTTTTCTAAAATGTAATGTGTTTTAGAGAACTTTGCAACAGAACCGTCTTATCTATGACATAAGGAGAAACAAATGGGGCAGAAACCACCACACCCTTATCATAAAGAATTATCTTTTGGTATCAAAACATCACGAATGATTGACGTGAACCAAAGGTGTTGTTAAAATTATTACTGGAATTAATGTGAAATTTTTCGCAAATTGTAGTTTCTAATGTGAAAACATTCACAAACCTTATACTTGTTTCTTAAAAATATTTTAAAAAAGGAGTTATACGTTATGAAAAGAATCGTAACACTAAGTACTCGTAAACTGACAGATACAGTAAAACATGGTGGATGTGGTGCATGCCAAACATCTTGCCAATCAGCTTGCAAGACATCTTGCGGAGTTGCAAATCAAAAATGTGAAAACACAATGAACAGATAGAAAACAAGAAACGTACCGCCCAACTGCTCCCAGATGGGCGGCCATTTTTATCCCGTATTAACAAGAAGTAAAAGTCCCATTAATGAAAGTTTCACTTTATAGATAAAAGGAGTTTGATTATTAAATATGATTCATCAATATAAACTAAACGGATACAACATCGTACTCGATACCTACAGTGGATCAGTACATGTTGTCGACGATCTCGCCTATGAAATCATCGCGCTTTATGAGACTACTCCTGCAGAAGAAATCATAACAATGATGCTAGAAAAATACGTACATGATTCCGATATCTCTGAGAAGGACATTCGAGAAACCATTGCAGATATCGAAGAGCTAAAAAATGATGGGCAACTCTTTGCTGAGGATGAATATAAGAGTCTCTCAATTGATTTAAGAAATCGCCAAACTTATGTAAAGGCCCTCTGCCTCAACGTCGCACACACATGTAACTTATCATGCGAATACTGCTTTGCCAGCCAAGGAAAATACAATGGAAGCAGAGCAATTATGAGCTATGAGGTCGGCAAAAGAGCTATCGATTACCTATTGGAAAACTCCGGTCACCACCGAAACCTCGACATCGACTTCTTCGGCGGAGAGCCGCTTATGGCCTGGAAAGTCGTAAAACAGATTGTCGCTTACGCAAGAAGCAAAGAAAAAGAGTACAAAAAAACGTTTCGCTTCACCTTTACTACAAATGGCATGTTGCTAAACGATGAAATCACTGATTTTTTGAATAAAGAAATGTACAATGTCGTATTGAGTCTTGATGGAAGAAAAGAAGTCCACGATCACCTTCGTAAAACAGTAACTGGAAAGGGGAGCTACGATTATATTGTTCCCAAGTTCCAAGAATTCGTCGAAAAACGTGGAGATAAAGAATACTATGTGCGTGGAACCTATACTCACAATAACGTTGACTTCACCAATGACATTTTTCATATCGCAGATCTTGGTTTCGACAAGCTCTCGATGGAACCGGTCATCTGTGATCCCCGGGAACCATATGCACTCACCGAAAAGGACCTTCCAGATATTTATAACCAGTACGAAATTCTTGCCAAGGAAATGCTAAAGCGTGAGGAAGAAGGTAATGGCTTCACTTTTTATCACTACATGCTTGACCTCTCAGAAGGCCCTTGCATTCAAAAGAGAATTTCCGGCTGCGGATCAGGAATCGAATATCTCGCTGTCACACCATGGGGCGAGCTCTTCCCTTGCCACCAGTTCATCGGGGATAACGAATACAGTATGGGAAACATCTGGGATGGGATTACACAACAAGAGACGCAATGCCAATTTAAAGAGAGCAACTGCTACTCGAAGTCGGAATGCCAGGACTGCTGGGCGAAACTTTACTGCAGTGGCGGTTGCCCTGCTAACGCGTTGCACGCAACCGGCTCCATCAATGGAATCTACGATTTCAGTTGTGACATCTTCCGTAAGAGAGTAGAATGTTCCATGATGGTTAAAGTAGCCGAATCCATAAGAGCTATGAAAAAAAGCAAACAAGCTGTGGCTGAATAAGCACATAGATATTATAAGAGACTGAGACATAAGTCGAAAATTCGATTTATGCTCAGCCTCTTTGAAGATATTTTACTTTTTTATAATTATATACTCAAAATCCCTTTAATTTGTTTTTTAATGGTAAAACTTGTTGCTCTAATCTTTCATATAAAATAAGTAATTGTGTGATAAAAGAAAATTTCGGTACTAACCAATACGAAAATAACGCTGAAATACTTGATTGATATGCAGATCATTTGTGTGAGTAAATTTTAAAAAAAGAATCCCAAAAGTGAAGTGCACCCCAATTGTTAGACACAGTCTAACAATTGGAGTTGCTTTTCATACAAGGCTTCTCTTCTTATTTATCAAACAAAGGAAGAAAACCTTCTACAATTAAACGATATATTTACGATGTGGAAAGCTTCATTCAATGGCTGCACCAATCAAAAAAATTCTCGAACGATAACACTTGGGAATCACTACACAAAAATGATTTCAAAGAATTTTTTGACTACTTAAAAGAAGAACGCCAATACTCTGATAAAACTGTACACCGTATATACATCGTCCTAAACAGGTTGTATGAATACTTAGATTTACCAAGCCCGATAGAAGGTGTTATTCACATAGATCCACCTAATCGTGCATTGCGCAAAGAAGATTTCATTTCTCCACAAGAGGAGAAACGCCTAAAACAAGTAGTTTCTTCATTAGAAGGCCTAACAGAAAAGCAAAGTTCTACACGCCCTATGCTATTAGAACGTAATCTTTCTATTATAATCCTACTCCTGGACTACGGATTATCTTTACAAGAACTTGTACCTTTGCAAATGAAACATGTTCATTTCGAGAGTAATACGCTATCTATTCCTGAAGAATCAAAAATAAATCGTACAATCCATTTAAAAGAAGAAGATAAATTACATTTATACCATTACTATAAAACCATTCCTGAACCTGTTCGTGCTAAATACCACAGCAAAGATCCATTTTTTATTGCTTTTGACTTTACTCGTGGGACATACCGTTGGAGCTATGACGATGATGCACCAAAATTTCTAACTGAAATCTGGGTGTTTTTTCCCATCCCCTCGAAAAGGGGGAATAAGAAAAAAGCAAACTTCTCTTTTAAGAAGATTTGCTTTTTTCTAAGCTATATTCGTATTCTTTGACTCTTCCTATATTTGCTATGGTAAGCACTTTTATAAATACAACGTATTTATTGATTAAGAAAAATATAAAATCCTTTTTCCCATCGATCTTTGAGCCATTGCAATTCATCTTTCATATTTGGAACGTATTCGTTTGTTCGTTCCAACAATTTATAGGTTTCTACTAGTTCCAAACATCGATTTGGACTAGTAAGAGAATGTATAAAGAGCATATCACGTGTTGTTACCGAACCAAAAGAGATCCCTTCACGGCTCACCGATAATAACTCTTGAATTTCCTCTTGATCCATATTTGTTTTCTTTAGGTAATTATTCATATCAATGAATGTAGTGTAACTCCATTTCATATTATCATAATCATTTTCTTGTAGGATCATTTCACGATAAGATTCCATATCTTGTATGAGGAAATTACGAATCGCATCTATAGAAAATTGCATGTACCAAACTTCCTTTACTGTATAGGGTATGTGTGAGTTTTAAAGTTCCTTAAAAAAAGTATTCTCCTAATATGTAGGGAAATACTTTTTTACTTTATCATATATTTAAGTTCTTAGCCTGTTTTAATAGCTGGTAATTTTGAAGAAAGAATCGTCATCGCTTCTCCTTTTTTGGGGTTACGACCGTTGCGCTCTGCAAGTTCCTGGACTTCGAATGTCCTCAAAAACCAAGCAACTGTACTTTTTCTCCTTGCTGTAAAGATTTTGCGATTTGGTCCAATATTACTTGTATCACTGAATGTCACTTTAGGAGTTATTTTGCACCTATTTTAAGCGCTATTTTGCACTATAAGTAAATATAAAAAGCCCAATTTCTCATTAAAATTGAGAAATTAGGCTTTTTTCGTTGCTCCATTAAAGCGCCAGATAGTTGAAGAAGGTTCTAGAAATTTAATATGAAATTACTTTTTGAATCTGATCATTAATATTTCCTTTACTTAATCCTCCGTGGTAACATACATCTATCATTATAACTACAAACGATTCCAAAAACGACTCAATCATCGAGCTCCGATCGAATATCGAATTTCGATGGCTGCATAGTCTTTTTTACAGTTGTCTACTTGACGGGGATAAGTCCAGATCCCGTAAATTAATCTGTTCTTTTTTAATCATATGCATAGCTTCCACTCCTGCAAGAATGGATGTAGCTGTGCCAAAAGACTTGAACCCTAACATAGAACGCACACGTTTCTTAATAAAACGATGATCTTGTTCCACTATGTTATTGAGATATCTAACTTGTCTTAGCTCTATGCCTTCAGGCATATGCTTTTCTTCTTTCAACGCTCGAATTGCTACAGGATAAGCGGGGTTCTTATCTAATGTTATCACACGAGGTTTAGAAACATACGAAAAAGCCAAGGCTTTCTTGAAAAAGCGCTTGGCTGCTTGTTTATCTCTTGATTTACTTAGATAAAAATCAATGGTGTTCCCTTCGGAATCTACAGCACGATATAAATACATCCATTGACCTTTTACTTTGATATAGGTTTCATCAACTCTCCATGAGTCATTTGTTGATTTAAGATGATATCGTACTTTCTCTTCTGATTGAGGCCCATATTGATGAACCCAACGCATAATGGTTGTGTGAGCGATTGATACTCCTCGTTCTTCCATCATTTCCACCAGGTTACGAAAGCTTAAATTGTACCGCAGGTACCATCTTACTATTAATAAGATGAGTTCAGGCTGATAGTGTTTCCACTTGAATAAGTTTTGCTTTTCCATACTAATCACGTCCTTTTTTAAAGTACTAGTATCAGTATGTCCAAGTTTCGAAGATTCGTCACATGAGCCTTATAGTTTTTGCACCAGAACCGTTATAAACTTATAGGCAAAGTCGAGATCATAGCTACAAGTTTATAAAAATAGATTATACTTTATTTAATTTTTTATAAATGAAAAGGAGTGATATTTATGCAATTAAAAAATGTAACACCTATGGGATTAAATGATGAAGTGTTCAAAACAATTATTAATAAAACTGAAAATACATTTCCAACATTTTTTTTTATTAACCCATCAGGTAGTGTTGTCATACCAAAACAGTTGAACAAGGATATATGTATGTATGCAGTTTTTGGTGAAATAATGGCTATAATTGATAATGAAATCGAGATATTAAGGCATCAACAAATATTGTATCTCAATGCTAAGGTATACATTGAATTGAGAAATAATACAACTGACAATGTAATTGTATACATTGATTGTGTAAATAAGTAATTGTTGATTAGAATTATTATATTATTTGTGAAATGTTTCACAAATAATACACAAAAAAAATTAGTTATTTCATGTATAGTAAGAGTAGTTAAAAACTTCACATTATTATTTGTGAAATACTTCACATTATTTAAGCTTTTACTTAATATGCAAGAGGAAAATAATAAGTTCCAACATTTTAAATCTATTTTTATAGTGATCTGGAGGCTTTAATATGACAAACAAGACAGATGAAAAAGAAGTACAAGCAATGGTCAATGTAGTAATTGAAGATGGAAAAGAAGTACAGGAAATTGTTAATACTTTAGTTGGAAATGGAAAAGAAGCACTAAAAGCGCTGGAATCTTATACTCAAGAGCACGTAGATCATATTGTTCATGAAATGGCACTATCTGGATTAGATCAACATATGCCATTGGCAAAAATGGCGGTTGAGGAAACTGGCCGAGGTGTGTATGAGGATAAATGTACAAAAAATATATTTGCGACTGAATATATTTGGCATAGCATAAAAAAAGATAAGACTGTAGGGATTATCCATGAAGATCCACATGAAGAAGTTATTGAAATTGCCGAACCAGTGGGTGTAGTTGCTGGTGTGACACCAGTAACTAATCCTACCTCAACTACTATGTTTAAAGCAATAATTGCAATGAAAACAAGAAACCCAATCATTTTTGCTTTCCATCCATCTGCGCAGCAATGCTCTGTTGCAACGGCTAAAGTTTTACGTGATGCAGCAATTAAGGCAGGGGCACCAGAAAATTGCATTCAATGGATCGAAAAACCTTCTGTTGAGGCAACAAAAAGATTAATGAACCATGAGGGGGTTGCACTTGTTCTTGCAACCGGAGGTGCTGGAATGGTGAAATCAGCATATTCTACTGGGAAACCGGCTTTAGGAGTAGGACCTGGGAATGTACCTTGTTATTTAGAGAAATCGGCACATGTAAAACGCGCTGTAAATGATTTAATCTTATCAAAAACATTTGATAATGGTATGATTTGTGCTTCAGAGCAAGCGATTATTGTAGATAAAGAAATCTATAATGGTGTAAAGAAAGAAATGCAAGACAACAATTGTTATTTTGTTACAGAAGAAGAGAGAAAAAAATTAGAGAAGCTTGTCATTAATGAAGATACTTGTGCAGTAAATAGTGATATCGTTGGGAAATCAGCACATTATATTGCATCATTAGTAGGCATTAAGGTACCAGAAGATACAAAAATACTTGTAGCTGAAATTAAGGGAGTGGGTGCAGAATATCCACTATCGCGTGAAAAATTAAGCCCAGTATTAGCTTGTATCAAAGCAAATTCACGAGAAGAAGGATTTAAATACTGTGAGGAAATGTTAAATATGGGTGGCTTAGGGCATTCAGCGGTTATCCATTCCACAAATAAAGAAGTACAAAAACAATTTGGTTTACGAATGAAAGCTTGTCGTCTTATTGTAAATTCACCGTCATCACAAGGTGGAATTGGTGATATATATAACGCATTTATTCCATCTTTAACATTAGGGTGTGGATCATACGGTAAGAATTCTGTTTCACAAAACGTAACAGCTACACATTTAATAAATGTAAAGCGTTTGGCGAATAGAAAAAATAATATGCAATGGTTCAAATTACCGCCTAAGGTTTTTTTTGAAAAACATGCGACACAATATTTAGCTAAGATGCCAAACATTTCACGAGCATTCATTGTAACGGATCCAGGAATGGTAGAACTAGGATATGTAGATACAGTTACACATTACTTACAACAACATTTAAATGATGTAAAAGTAGGTGTTTTCTCAGAGGTAGAACCAGACCCATCAGATGAAACAGTTTTCAAGGGCGCTGAGATGATGAGAAGTTTCAAACCTGATGTAATTATTGCATTGGGCGGAGGTTCAGCGATGGATGCAGCAAAAGGAATGTGGCTATTCTATGAATATCCAGAAACAAAATTCTTTGGAATAAAACAAAAGTTTTTAGATATTAGAAAACGTACATGTAAATTTCCAACACTAGGGCAAAAAGCACAATTTGTTGCGATTCCAACAACGTCGGGAACAGGGTCAGAAGTGACACCATTTGCAGTTATTACAGATAAAAAAAATAATATAAAATATCCACTTGCCGATTATGAATTAACACCAGATGTAGCGATTATCGATCCACAGTTTGTCATGACAGTGCCACCTCATGTAACAGCGGACACTGGAATGGATGTGCTAACACATGCGATTGAAGCATACGTGTCTATTTTGGCAAATGACTATACAGATGGGTTGGCTTTAAAAGCAATTGATCTCGTATTTAAATATTTACCGAGAGCATATAAAGATGGAAATGATGAAAAGGCACGTGAGAAAATGCATAATGCTTCTGCAATTGCAGGTATGGCGTTTGCAAATGCATTTCTTGGTATTAATCATAGTTTGGCACATAAACTTGGACCAGAATTTCACATTCCGCATGGACGCGCTAACGCGATCTTAATGCCGCATGTAATTCGATATAATGCTATTAAACCGAGAAAACATGCATTGTTCCCAAAATATGAGCACTTTGTAGCAGATGAACGTTATGCAGATATTGCAAGAGCACTGGGATTGCCAGCGAGTACCGTAGAAGAGGGTGTGGAATCACTTGTACAAGCAATTATCAGTCTTGGGAAAGAATTAAATATTAATATGAGCATTGCAGGACAAGGGGTAAAACAAGAAGCATTTGAAAATGTTGTGGATGTTTTATCAGAAAGAGCATTTGAAGATCAATGTACACCAGCAAATCCGAAACTGCCATTGATTTCAGAATTAAGAGAAGTATATAAACAAGCATATCAAGGTGTGTAATAAATTCAGTGTGTATATCTTTTTTAGTTCATAGATTTTGTATTTGATGTCTGAAGAAATTCCGCCTTGATGACCTTTATTTAGGTAATATGGGAGTGTATAAAAAATATGTCTAATTGTAAGAAGTTAGATCAGGTGATTGAAAAAAAAAAGAATTGATATCGCTTGTTAAACAGTATGGATTCACTCATGAAAAGGTACTTTTTTTTAGTAGGGAATTAGATTCTTTACTAAATGATTTGATAAAATCTAATAAAAAAACAAAATAAATCAGATTTATATAAAAAAGAAATAAAATATAAATAATTAAGATATATAATAAATCAAAAAATACTCTCCTAAAAGTAGGAGAGTATTTTTTGATTTTAACGGATTACCCGAAAGAATTCTCCTTCCTCAAGCGTGCGCAGGGCGTAGCCCATACCCATCAACTTAAGAAAAATAAAGGCCCAAAAATAGAAAAAATGAGCCGAACTCTTATGAATAACTGTGAAAAGGTAAAATTTTTGTTATGGGAGGTTTCTGAAAATCTTAGCTTGATGGGCATGGGGTACCGCCAGCATTTCGGAAAAAAACGACGCTAAGAGCATGCAAGATTTTATACAGCTTTTTGGCTAATCCAATAACAAACGAGAACCCGAAAACTCACACTATGATAGGAATGTATAAAAAATTGCATAGATTGATAAAAAGAAAAAAAGGCGAATCCCTTATGGAAGTAAGGGATTCGCCTTTTTCTTTGCTACCGATAATATATCTTATGTAAACTAATTTAAAGTAAGTTACGGTAAACATTGGTGTATCAAGTATTTTTGTCTAGCAACACAATACATGCCTCTCTTCATATAATTAATAGGCCCAATTCTTTTTGCAACATAACTTTTTCTATTAAGAAACTTTGTACTAGAACCTCTTTTTAGGTTCTAGTGTGAAAATAAAAGGATGTGATAATTGATTTTTTCTGTACATCACAAAAAATCAATTATCAGATTCACCTTTAAACATTCTTAAGCATAATAACAATACAATTATACCAACGATAATTATCATTGCTTACAATCAATTCTGATGAGTATTTTGTAATTTCAATAAAAATCTCGTATGAAAATGTATTTTTGCTCATACATTTCAGATAACTGGAATCATGCTAGAATGTAATCGTCTGATTTATCTGATTAATAGAATGTACTTCTATTTTTAAAACATTTGTAGATTATTGCAACAAAAAGAGAACCACTAGAAGTACAGTGGTTCTTTTTTTATTGGCATCTTTCTAATGTGATGAAGCTTTTAGTGTTTATACAACATATGTTGATTAATTTTATCTCGGATTGCGCTTGCAATAAATTCTTCAATAGAACTGTTCGTCTCTTTTACAATTTTTGTAATTGAATGGTATTCATTGCTTGTAATCGTTACTGATTTAGTTACGCTGCTGCTATCTAAATACACGCTATTATTAACACGTCTTGTTAGTTTTCCTTCTATTATATATGGGGTTAAACAATCAATCCATTCTACCTGCATTTGCATTGGTAATTGAATAATGGATTGACGAACATCAAAGTACCAAAAACCATCTTCCTCAGAAACCTTAATATTTCTTGGTGATACATACTGTAGTACCAAGTCAATTAAGTGAAAAATGTTACTTCGTAATTGATTTGATTTAGGAAAACGAAACTTTACAAACTTTTGGTGATGACTTCTTGGTTTATCGGATAAAATATATGCAGGCTTATACCCCATTTTAATTGCATCTTCTAGTGTCATATTGTTTCCAAACTCATCAATAAGCACAATATCCCCGCGCTTCGGAATGGATATAATGCGTGCTAATTTATTACCTTCCATAAATTTTTGGAACAATACTACATTATATTTTTGTGAGAATGTATACAGCGTATTAGCCTGATCCAATTGCTGTACCAATCCGTGTATTTCTTCCTCATTTACAAATTTAGTCTCACGATTACGATGTTTCTGTATAGTACAAGTCAAATCTCCTTCTTCTATCCACTTTTCAAGTTGATACATGCTCACATTATAATCTTTTGCTGCCTGATATAAGGTAATTCCTTCTGTTTCACGATCTTCTTTCAAATTTTCTATGTCTTCTCGCTTAAATAAAAAGCTACCATCTAAACGCCAGGTCTCTCGATTAATTGGATTTAATTGTCCTTGTTTCATAAGAGTACTAAAAATGAAGCTACTAATTCCTAAATAAGCTTTTACTTCATTCGTATTCATATTTATTTCCTGTCTTTCAAACATACCTTTTCCTCCTATGTGAAATCAATAATTTTATTATGTAAAGTTAAACTGATAAAAATATATAATGTGAATTAATTATAACACAATCATAACTTAATTTATTTTTTAAAATATATGAAATGAAAATTCACTTTCTAATTAAATTATCTTTTATATAATTATAAATTACATAAAAGATAATTTTAAAAATCAATTAGATAATAACCATAGAAAATGGGAGATTTTCTATGGTTGTTTTACACTTTCATTTTTATA
>NZ_PCNZ01000042.1 GCF_002975175.1 Bacillus sp. MYb209 | reverse complement strand
ATGTCCAAGTTTGGGAGATTACTTCCAGATATTTTGAATTTTTTGCACCAGAACCCGAAAAACTGTATAAAATCTTGCATGCTCTTAGCGTGGTTTTTTTCCGAAATGCTGGCGGTACCCCAATAAAGTCGTTTGAAAATCTAAGGTTTATTCAACAATAGCGCCCGATTTTCTCTATTTCATGTCGTGGGTTTTCATTTTATCCAATTCTTTTTGTATCTTCTTATGAAAATACTTTCTACCTAGATTCCATTCTATACATAAGAAAAACATCCCTAATAATAGATAAAGGATAAAACCAATAGTACTTTCAATACGATTCGTTATAAACAACGATGTCAGAAATACAATATGTGCTACTGGTAAAATTGCCCCCCAATAGATATTGTTTCTACTTGATAAGAAAAATTGAACAGCTAAAATGCCAGCATAAATAAGAACCATTATTCCCCATCTCTTTCTTGTTTATATTTTTCAATAATCAATTTTGCATCTTCTACACTTATCCGATCATCAATCGACAGGCTCTTGATAAATTTAATAAATTCCTCGTTTTCTACGGCATCATTCATTTTTATTTTATCGATTAATCGATCAAGTTTAAGTCTTACTGTTGGGTATGATACCTCATAAACCTTTGCAATCTCTTTTAAAGAACCCGAATGAAGTACTAAGTTTTTAACAAACTCTAAATCCTCATTTTCCAAGGCTAAAATCCAGTTTGGAATATTGTTAATATCCACAGCTTTGCCCTCCCTTTACTTTTATTAATATTAGTTTAACATATTTTTAAATAATATCAATAAAATATTAAACTTTATTAAAAATAATTTTTATAATTTGTTTAATTAATTATAGAATAAAAAGAACCCATTTGAATTAAGTTACTGAAGTGGGTATTGCTTCACAATCTGGCCCAATTGTTGAATAACATGACCGGCGTTTTTTAAACAACTTTATTATGTTTTAAACGACTTTATTGTAAATTAAACAACTTTATTATCTCTGTACAAAATTTTCTTTTTGGGGGCGCTTCAAAATGTTAGCTAGATGGGTCTGTTGCGTAACCTCTACTATCAAATTTGCGTACGCTTTATATAACTACCAAAAATCCCTATCGTATATCCTAATAAACCGACAACTAAGATATCTCTACCATTTGTAAAAAAAGAATTGGATAAAAGGATGGATGTTTTTTCATTAACAAATAATTGCTTTATAAATGGTGTGATTGCCAATAGACGTACTAAAGCATAAAAAAGGATAACTTGCCAACTTGTAATGGAAGCATCCTTAAATATTATTTTTTGGCGTTCATCGCCCTTTGATAATCCTCCACCTTCCCCTGCTAAGTTGCTTGTAAATAAGCTAAATATTCCAACCAAAATAATTATTAAAATAATTTCCATTCTAATCTTTCCTTTACAAATAAATTTATTGTTTATGTATCCAAATTAAGAATTACGCCTTCCAACAAACATATGGCTAATTTGGTAAACGATAGGATATAAAAAGACTAAAAAGATTAACGGTTTGTTATGCATATGGTTAAAGTTCCATGTTCCTTCTGATATAAATAAAATACCTACAGTTAATACATACATTATAAAACAACAAATTGATAAGCTTTTCTGTCTGATATGTAAAAACATTTCATCGATAAAATGATCATTCTCTTTTTTACCTTTTAAAATTCTCCTCATGAATAATGATTGCAAAATGAGTGTAGCTACAAATAACGTGGTGATAGAGAGCTGTTGCTTCTGATACCACTCAAGCGCAAGTAAACCCATAATCAAAATGTAAAAACTAGTAAATACGATATTAATTCCATTCTTCATTTGTTTTTTCTCCTCATCTAGCTTTTATAAATAAACAATTGATCAACTGTTACACCAAGATTTTTCGCCAAACTAAAAGCAAGTTCCAATGTAGGATCATATTTATTATTTTCTATCGCATTAATCGTTTGTCTTGAAACATGACATAATTTAGCTAAATCATCTTGGGAAAGTTTTTTCTCCTTACGTAAAATCCGAATTACGTTCTCCATTTATATAAACATCACCCCTAATTTTGTCAAAAACTTTTTACATTTATAAAATACAAACGATGCTCCTCCTACATTTTAGATAGAAAAAAAAGCCATCCTTTGGAGATTAATATAGTTTTTTAAAAATAGAGATGATATGATGGATAATCATACCATTTTTTTCAATTCGTGTATGACTATATAGAAGGGTGCTTCTATATTGAAATAATATAAATAAAGCGATGTATTAGTAACAGGGGGAGAATGATGAATAAGTTATTACAAGAAATTATAAATTGGATCAATATAACCAATGAACAAATTGTTATTGGCATTTCAGGACACGGTGCTGCCGGAAAAACAACGTTTGCCAATAAGCTCGTAAACCTATTAAATCAAAATAAAGTAAGTTATATTAATACAGATCCATACATTGTTAGTTCAAACGTACGAAAGTATTCAAATATCCACTATACATATCAGAATGAAAATCATTATGATAAAATGACAGCTTGTCATCCATCAGCGCATCATTTATCTGCTTTAGAAAGAGATATTCAGATGATAAGAGCTGGTTTAGATTTTTATACAATGGATACACATTATATAAAAAGTGAGTTAATTTCTTCAAAAAATAAGGTGACGATTGTAGAAGGAATGAGTGTGGCATTTATTAATCCAGATTTATTTGATTTGAAAATTTACTTCTATACAGATGGCGAAACAGAATTAATGAGAAGATCTAGCCGTGATATTATTGAAAGGGGAGCCAATATCAACTATTTAAGGAAGTCTCATGAGGAACGTCGGATTCAGTACGAAGTGTTTATGCATCCGTATAGTCAACATTTTGATATTATTATCAAAAATTCCAATGAAACAATGTATTTAGAAAAAAATACATTTGAGTTTTATAGAGTTTAAATACAAATACTTTATTTGTTATGTTTATTATAAAGAAAAGTTTTCATTATTTAGTTCTTGAATTAAACTTTATTATTCATGAACATATATAACTTAGTTGACTTCCGCTAACGAAATTTATGTAAATAAGCTAGCATTGGTCTAGCTTTTATTTTTTCTTTATACACGTTTTAGTATCATTATTTATAGTATTTTGAATGTATACTTTTCTATTAGTTTTTGAGGGAAATGGGTAAGTTGTGATAAAATCAATGTTTAAGAGGAAATGAAAGTAAACTTTTGGGTAAAAGTTTACTTTCAAAAATAGATAAAAAAAATTTGTTATTCATATCATTAGCAAACATAAATATCCAATAAAGATATTTAATTACAAGTGCATTTATTTGATTTATAATTATATTTAGAAAATAGAATGGAAAGGTCTTGGTAATATGTTGGGTATTGATGTTATAAAAACAACAGAGGAATTAATTATTAAATGGCAATTAGCAAAAGTTAGTATTCCATTAAATGAAATTATTGAAGTTACTGAAGATGATACTTATGCTGGTGTTGAAAAAATTGAAGCAATTCGAATTGGGACACCTTATGCTACAACTGATCGCATCTTAATTAAAACTCAAAAACAAGATTATGTACTATTTACTACTAATAAAGTTTCAATTTTAAATAAAATAAATGCTTAAGTATTTATTTGAAAGCCTAATTGAAGTTTTAATATTTACAAGTTAAAATGAATATGAATTTATAACCTGAATTCAGAACATATTGTTTCTATCAATCAGAAAAGGACAAATCTTTACTGTGTTTATAGAACCCAGATTTGTCCTTTTTCATTATCTTATTAAAGGGGTTTATATGAAGGCAAAGGGTAGAAAGAAAAAGCGGATACGAAAGAAAAAGCCTGTTTTTCAAAAGAAGAAAGTAAATAAAATATATGATTTAAATACTACTGTTCAAAGAATCATGTGGTGTTCTGCTCGGATACTTTATTATGTCGCTTCATTATCGCTTATTGTATGGCTATATGTGGTGGGGATTTTTGAAGGCATGTGGGGAGGATCCATCCTATTTTTATTCTTAGAGCTGTTAGATATTTATATATTTTTCGCTTTATGGCCACGTAAGGAATATAATTTAGCCCCAATAAAAAAAAAGAAGAGAGACGTAACAGTTCCTTAAACTTTAGTTTAAACTATGGATGTTTTGTGTAAGCTGCAATATTCGGTATCTGTTAAAAATGATTTCAATCATGATATTAATTTTGTCAAATGTAAATTGACCAGTATATATAGGGTCCCGCTACATGCCCATCTCTTTAGAAAGTAGCTGTAGTTCATCAGAAATCGAGAGATTCATAAAAACGCCATCCTTTCTGTAAATTCCTACAAAAAGTATAGCGTTTTTTTATATTCAAATGAAACTAGCTTATTTTTTCGTTTTGGGGAACAATGTGTTGGTTTGAATTAAAGTTTGATCAAAGTATTGCTACAAATATTGATTTTATAAATAGGGGTAGCACCACATGCCCATCAACTTAAAAATGAAAACAAAGTGTACTTTCATTTTGTGGAGGTAAAGCATTCCTAAAATAGAAGCATACTCTTAATAATATGCATACCAAATAAACCCTAACGGGTTTCCTTTTTTAAATTATGCAACTTTCTTTTGTTTTTTCAACCCATTATACTCATAAACAACACCCATAATATCAAAAACAGTCTTCTTCTCATATCGATGAGATTTTCTCCCGTTCTTCTGTAGGAGGTGGAACAGGCTGATTAGGATCTTTGTTATTTCTTGGATGTTTTGTTGTATGGCTTGATACAAACTTGATAAGTGATCTTGAATCATTCCAATTGCTTTATATTCACTTAATTCTTGTTTCTTCTTTTGTAAAATTAATTGTCGCATCTTAAACATAGTAGAAGAACATAGAAAAATGGCAATGAGTTTTCCATAAACATGGCATTCTAATCGCTCTTGTTTAATATGTTGCCAATGATGAATTTGAAATAAGGATTTCCAAGTTTTAAAAATGATTTCAATTTGCCAGCGGAGAGAGTAAAAATTATGGATTTGTTCCATCGGAGCAATCTCCCAAGGTGTATTGGTAACATATAGGTTCATGCCAGCTAATCGTTTGCTTTTTTCCGAATATGTAATCCCTTTTTTACTTTCTGTGTACACTTGTTTTTTCATACGCTTACGAAGTTGTTTTTCTGTTAATCGATACATAATCACCCGAGTGAATAGTTTTTTATCCTTTCCAATATAAGCTTCTTTTATTTCATAGGACTGTCCTGGTTTTAAGGTATCCATGATGTGCTCTAAATCAACTTTGATGTACTGAGATTGTTTTTTTATTGTTCCGTTTCGAAAGTATTCAGGAAATTCATTTTTGACATATACCCTATTGTTTAATTTGAGTCGCGATATATAGTACACACCACGTTGATCCATTTGATCTAAATCATCCAGTGAATAATAGCCTAAATCCCGGATACATAGGTCACCAGGGCGTAATGTTGATAAACACTCTGTTCCAAAGGTTTTATCATTATTTTTCCCTGGTTCCACTTGGAAATTTAAAAACTGACCACTATGTAAATCATATTCTAACTGGATTTTTATACCCGCTGTTTGTGCACAACCACCTGATCCAGGATATACATTGGCCAAGTGTTTTGGTACGTGAAAAATGGTTGCATCTAAAATACGAATTCGCTGAAAATAGGTAAGTGAAGCACTTGGAATTGCTGACTTTCCACAAACTTTATTTTTTAATAATGTGGAGAAAATATGTTTCAAAAAGAACACTGCCTTTTTATTAAAGCGCTTATTTAGTCCTTCAGGACTCATAAGAGTTCCTGTTGATGCATGTAGCTGACTACACAATCGGACTAATGAATCACTCGCTACTCGTTGACTAATCCAGACACATATAGTAGCTAAATCATACCCTGAAAATTTACGTTTTCGCTTTACAAAACCTAGCTCTCTAGCGAGATTTTCCAAAAATGAAGGGGTAAGATGTTCATATAATTCTTCAGCAAATAATTGTAATTCGTCAGAAATTGATAGATACATACAAAAACGCCATCCTTTCCTATGATTCTACAGAAAGAATAGCGTATTTTTTGGTTCTGGTGCAAAGGTAATGGAAAAGAAAATATAACATATATATTTCTAGCATAATGGTAGGATAATCCTGGTTCCTCATCATTTCTACTAAATTACGAAAAATTAAGTTGTACCGTACCAACGTACAGTTAACAAAATAATATCTTGCTGATAATGCTTCCATTTGAACAAATTTTCCTTTTCCATACCGATCACACATCTTTTGTAGAGTAATAGTATCAGCATATCCCAGTTTAAGAGGTTACTTACAAAATATTTAGAATTTTTTGTGAGAATCCTCCGAAATATAATACAGACTTTAAATATTTTCATTTATAATTCTCTATTTGTCTATACTTTTCATATCGCTGTTGTATAAGCTCTTCCGAGGATAATAGTATCAATTTTTTTAGAGATGATTCGATTACAGATTCAATCATTTTTGCCTGTGATTTTATATCATTTTGTGCTCCACCTTTAATTTCAGGAATGATTTCATCAATAATTCCTAAATGTTTTAAATCTTTTGCTGAAATTTTCATATGTTCAGCAGCTTCTGGAGCATACTTAGCGTCCTTCCATAGGATAGATGCTGCTCCTTCTGGCGAAATTACCGAGTACCATGAATACTCTAACATATGGATATGGTTACCGACACTAATGCCAAGAGCTCCACCACTTGATGCCTCTCCAATTACAATACAAACAATTGGCACTTTAAGTGTAGCCATTTCAAATAGATTTCGAGCTATCGCTTCAGAAATTCCACGTTCTTCAGACCCTTTCCCTGGATAGGCGCCTATTGTATCAATAAATGTAATAATAGGGCGATTAAATTTATCAGCTTGTTTCATAAGTCTTAGCGCTTTTCTATAACCTTCTGGATGTGCCATTCCAAAATTTCTTTCTATACTTTCCTTTGTATTTCTGCCTCTTTGATGACCAATAACCGTAACGGGCATCCCTTTAAATTTTGCAATACCACCTATCATTGCTTTATCATCACCATATAATCGATCACCATGAAGTTCGAGAAAGTTTGTAAACAATAAAGGTATATAGTCCAATGTCGTGGGCCGGTTACGTAGCCTTGCAATTTGAACTCGTTGAAAAGGTGTAATATTAGAATAAATTTTATCTTGCATTTTATTTAAACGTTTTTCTAATACATGAATTTCTGACGATAAATCTACATTATTTTCTTTCATAATTTTCTTTAATTCATCAAATTTCTCTTTTAATTCAATAATAGGACGTTCGAAATCCAAACTCATTTTATCCTCCAAATGTTATGATTTACCTCACTCTAATCAAAAGGCTTAGAAATAGAATCAATAAATAATTCAAAACCATCCACAACTATTTTTTGTTCTGATTCTGATAAATTATTGAGAATACTTTGATAAAATGTAATGGATTGCTCTCTTAAGCAATTAACAGTTATGTGACCTTTTTCTGTGAGGTGCAGAAAAAGTTCTCTTCTATTTTTTTCATTTACTTCACGATAAACAAGCCCCTTTTTTACTAACTTATCTACCAATCTACTTACAGTTGAAGTCTCTAATCTAAGTTTATTGGATAGTTGCCAAACAGTTAATTTTTCCACCTCTAGTTCCTCTAACGCCATCATTTGAGAAGTTGGTAAAGGTTTTTCAAATGGTCCATTGGGCAAATTTTGAGATTCAAAAACCCCAGTTATTATAATCATTTTCTTAATATCTGTTCTTAGTTTTAAGGCATCTTCTCTTTTCAAAAAGGTCACCCTCCTACAACTAATGTATCATACATCAATTGTATTATACATGAATATGATTTTTTCACAAGCTTAACGTAAGCCAATATTACAACATGGACGAGATATTTCTTCTTGTTAAAATGGTATAAGTGGATTGTTTTCTACAAATGGCAGAACATCAATTATGTATCAGGGGCCTTTATGGGGTACCGCTCATCGCAATCAAGCTAAGAAAATAAAACTACCATAAAAACGAAATTTTGTGACAACTTGCAACAAAAAACTCATAATTTTTGGGGGAATTCTAAATTCTTAAGTTGATGGGCATGGGGTAGCACCAACAAAACGCGAATTTCGTACGCTAAGCAAATTGCAACCTAAAAAAAGTCGATTCCTGAACGCTAAGGAACCGACTTTTTAATTTGGCTTGTTAAGTTAAAACTCACGGTTAGTTCAACAAAACCTTCCCCCTAAATCCACTCTTTTCCATGTTCACGAATAAATTTAATATCGTTTTGATAATGTTCAATGTGCCCTTCATCTATCATCTTTTGAAAAGCAATGTCACCTTCACTGGATTTTCTTGTAATGGTTTTACATAATCCTTCTAATCGTAGCAATACCATTTCCAAATAATCTTCTTCTATTCCCTCACCGTATGATTCAAAAAACAATTTAACTCTTTTTTTTATACGGTCGGCATGCTGTAATGAATTATAATAAACTCCTTCACCTGTTTCAGAATAATAAACTCTACTTAAGGGAATGCAAGTGTAAAGAGTATAGGCTATGTCCCAAAGTCTTGGACCGGGACCAGCAACATCAAAATCAATAATACCTACTGGTCTTTTATGATTAAAAATAAGGTTATATATTGCAAAATCATTATGGCATAGTACCTCAAATGGTTGGGGTGTGTTATCTATCGATTGCCAATTTTTTTCAATTGAAAAATCACTCACAGAATCATGATAAAGTCGGAGCATCTTCGCTATTTCTTTTAAAACATCATTAGACCACATGTATTCTTGTAAAGGATAATTGCCAGCTTCTCCTTCAATAAATGATAATATCTCTCTATCTTTTTCATCAATACCTAAAAACTTTGGTGCATAATTGAAGCCTTTGTTTTCCAAATGCTTTAATAGCTTGTGAATTTTGATACTGTCTGGCTTTAATTCTCGTCGAACAGTATCGCCCGAACGATATACGTTTGAGACATTCCCTCCTGTTAGCATTTCTTCGTTTTCGTACTGATTCTTCATTAAGATTCCCCCGATTTAGGGACCTATGATTGTGTCAATAGAGATATATTTTTGCCCATAAATAAAAGCAGATATACAAAGGTATCTGCTTGGCAATGGGAATTTAATTGTCCACACCATGTATCCCTTGAATGATTTTAGATAGACAAATAAACGCATCCTTAATAATCAAGGACCGCAACTGTCTCTATCCAATTAAATAATCATTTCAAGATATTCCACATGTGTAATATAGATTCCCCTTTCTTTACATCTCTAACTTAAATATTACCAAAGATTACTATATAAATAAAGAAAATTTAAAACAGTTCTTCAATTATTCTACCTCGTTACTTTAAGTACACCTTGTCACTTTATAAAAAGATCCCACAAACGACCGTTTAAGGAACTTGATTTATTTCTATCGAAACGGACTGAAATACAGTTGAAAATTAGTTCCAAAACTCATTACCAAAAACAAAGTACCATAATAAATAGGAAACATCGTTTATGAAACTCTCTTAATGTCCGATAAATCCAAGTTTTTTAACTTAGCAAATCCTTAGCGTACGAAATTCGCGTTTTGTTGGCGAGACCCCAAATAGAAGAAACCCACACACTTTGAAAAAGTTTGATCAAAATGTGTGGGTTTTAATTTTGGATTCCTTAAGTTTTTATAAAAAAGATTGATCATTTTATGTGACCTACTTAAATAAACGCAGCTGTTAGTTTAACTATATTCCTTCATGATATAGTATATAAATTTCACTTTTTAAAAGAAACATTTTGTTCAATCGTCTAAAAGAACAAGATAAAAAGCCTAACTCATATTAGTAATTTTTCCTGTTTCTGTTGATAAATATAAAAATACTGCCTAGCACACTTAATGAAAGCACAAAATATAACAATAAATCAGGTAGAAATTCTGAAGGAACAATATCTATCGATTGAAAAATAATAATAGCAATGATACCTAAATATAGGATGTTGTACAACAAATTATTTGTTTTATATTGAATTTCTCTCCCTCTTTCGTCTTTTGCTTCATCACTTGATTGAAATTTTATTACATACATCTGACTGATGAATATTAGGGGTCACCATATCAAAAAAAGAAAATTGTACGTTTAGACACATTTTAGACACATTGTAGCCGGTTCCCTGTACGTTAAGGAATTAGTTTGTATATTTGAGGAGATGTACGAGACAGATGTGAATTTAGGGGAATCCAATATTTTCTATTCAAATATGATAGAATGGAAATATATCCAAAACGGAGGAAAAACAAATGAACTCAAACACAAAACAGTTTATTTATGATATCCAGCAAAGAAAGAACAATTATATGGAAAATGTATTAAAGGCAATACAACACCCTAAAAAAGAGCAATCTGAACAGGTCATTCAAAATATAGTAGAGAAGATGGATATGATGATTAGTTTAGTTACTACTTACATGAGGATTGAATCAGGATCTATGGAAGAATTAAAAGATCTTCAGGAAGAAATTATTCATGCTCAAGCATATATTCAAAAACGAAAATTTGAAGAAACACAGAGATAAAACCCTGTGTTTTTATTTGGTCGTCTATGAAGCCAATCTGTTATAAATTAAATTAGATGTAATTTGATCACTGTTTTGGCATAATCCATACAATTTGTTGAATGCGTACAATATACGGTACCGTATCTTCAATGAGTAGATGATCTGGTTTTACATCCTTTAACTTTCCTCTTACATTACCCCTTACAGTTTCAATAACCACATGTTTACCAATTGCTGATTGTAATGTCTGATATACGTAGGGATTAGGTACACTTACCATATTTTGTTCACTCAAGTCATTTCCCTCCAAATAACTCATTCTATAGGACTCCTTTTTTACTCACATTCTTTCTCCTAATATATGATATAAATCTTATAAATATGCTAGAAGGATAATTCATTATATGATTGAAAATAACATATTAATAAGATACGTTTTCTATATCTAAATTACTAAAAAATTATTTATATAAGGTTACTTTTACTAGTTAATAGGCAATGATATAGGGATATTTTGAATGTACATCCAGGTTGTTCCTTTCAAGATATGTATCATTTTAAATACGCCCTGTATTAGAATACTGCTCATACTTTTTTTGAGATTCTTTCGTAATACGTGCGTTAAGTAAAATTGCTAACAACAAAAACACTCCATATTTTCCCCCTGTAGCTCCTATGATAATCACACTACTACAAACAAGTACAATTAATAGGAGAAACGAAACTAAATAAATACGGTTATAGTTCTTTGACATCTTCTCGTATTTTATGCGTTCTTTCCTTGCATCCATCTAAATTCCTCCTTTAAATTATCCATTTCACTATAAAATAAATCCCGCTCTTAAAAAGAAAACAATCTATCGTTTCAAATAATTAGTTTGTTTTTTATCAACTAATGTATATAACATAAAAAGAAATCCTACCAATATTAAGCTTTCCACTATGATAATCCCGACCCTCTCCTTCCTTTTAACCCCCATCACATCAGATAGAATATATGTATATCCTATTATTAGTCGCAGCAAACAAAAAGGATCTTCCCTTCTCGTAAAGGCTGATCCTTTTCTTCGTTCATTCAACTATTTTTAGCTATTCTTGATTAATTAGAATAACAGCTGGTCCATCTACACGAATTCCACCAACTTCGATTTTTTCATAAGGCTCAACCGTAATAGAAATGATCCCTTCCCGCTTCTTTAATTCATTACTTAATTCTTTTGTTAACATTTTTTTCATGTGTGCACTCCTTCTTACTGCTTAACTTACTATTGTTATGTAAATGAAATTTAAAATGGTTTCCTGGCCTGGAAACCATTTTTTGTAGTTGACCATATGGTGTTACCAGTTCGTTTATCAATTTTAAGTAAAGAAGATAAACAATTACTATTCACTGTCTCAATAGATGTAAGAAACTCTTAAAGATAGCGGTGAGATTGATTGTTTTTTCTTCTAGAAATAATGACTTAGATAGTATATTACCTAAAACAATGAAAGCCCTACCTCTCTTTCATCCTTACGGCTCCTTGTCCGTGCCAGTGTGAATCAGGATTGCAAAAATCAAGTGACTATTTAATCGAGTTATTTGATGAAACTTCGAACGTTCGTAAAAGAAATGTAAAAATAAAAATGGATTAGATTGAAGTAATAATAAAAGAGGTTCCTACTCTAAAAGTGAGTTGAAGAAGTTGAATGTTTTTGAAATGATTTATTTTTAATAATAATCATATTCCCGAAAAATTCAGGATATTTTCGGGGGATGTAATACATTATCTATAATGAACCTTAACCGAAACTTTTTATTTGATTTTCAGTGATCCCTTTAATTAATCCTAGTTCACTAATCAAAAATTCATGTGCGTTATCCAACATTTTTTTTTCGCTTGTATTAAGTGCTTTTTCTTTCTTCATACGCATTAAATCACGTACAACTTCAGCACCTTCTTGTATTTCACCCGTTTTTATTTTGTCCGTGTTCACTTTATACCTTTGTTTCCACGGCAGTAATCTATCTGATTCTCCATGCTGAAAAATGTGTATAATGTGTTTTAATGCAAGTATATCAGTAACTGGGCGTATACTCGAACTTAATATTTTACCCATAGGAATCATGACTTGCATATTACTGATTGACATTTTTATAACATAATACTGTTGTTTTTTCCCTGAGAATTCTTTTTCTTCTATGGCTTCAATTATACCTGCTCCGTGCATTGGATAAACAATGTTATCGCCAATTTGAAACATATAATCCACCTCCATATATGGTAACCTTCTTAACCTTAACATATATGTGATTTTTTATCAAATATTTTATAATATCATAAATTTATTTTTGGTGTCAACTACTTTTTCTTTAAAAATCAAATTAAATAAAAACAGCACAAAAAAAATAGGGAGCGTGTCAGATTTCCAATAAAGGGAAGGGGAATTTCCCCGCGTATATTCTGAAACCTCTACTCATTAACGTAGATCAGTTTTCCCTTGAAAACGACCAAATCGATCCCGTATTTTTTTCAATCTTGTGTGGTACTCCAAAATCTCAATTCTTGCTTTTTCAGCTAGAGGTGCAATTGGTCGTAAGTCTTTTAGCCCCCAATAATCAACCACTACATCAAGTACTTGATCAAAATATTGTAGTGGCCCATAGTTAGCTTCTTTTGCAATCACAGCCATTCTATTTTCAAAATCAGGCATGACAGCACCTGGCATTTTAAAATTCCTAATCACATTGGCAATATGATAGCAATAATTAGGTTCCAATTCCAAATGTGTTCGAATGACGTCTCGATAAAACGCATAATGAAGAGTTTCATCTTTTGCAAGACGGCGTAATAATGTAGCAAGATCTGGATCATGCTTACTTGCAACCTTAGCTACATTATTGTAAAACACCATCGTTGCAAGTTCTTGTAGCGTCGTATACGTCATTGCTTCGATTGGTGTGTGAAAATCGGGCTCAAATCCACCCTCAACGACTGACTTTCTTAATTCATGTAATCGTTTGGGATTCACACTTCGAGTGAGTAGTAAATATGTCTCCAATAAATTCGAATGTTGATCCTCTTCTGAAGTCCAAGTATGAATAAAGTCTGTAATAACAGAAAGGGACCCTTTAAAAGTCGCAGATAAATATGTTGTAAACCATGGCAAATTCACTTCTGTTAATAAAGCTGTTTCAATGGCCGTAATTACACCAGAAGGAAGAGTAACTTGACTTTCATCCCAAGGAACTCTTTTAAAGTCCATTCCCTTATCCCATGGTAAAAACTCATGATAACCCCAGTCTATCTTCTGCGCTCTTATTTTATGTTGTTCATACAGTTCTTTTAAACGTGGTTCTAATCGGAAATCTAAATCATTTGTTAGCATATATAAGTGCCCCCTTTTCTTATCCTAGATAGTCATTCTATTTTTACATTCATTTTTATCCTTAAAAATTTTCTACAAATAAATATTACTTTCCTTTTTTTAAGTCAAACATAACAAATTTGTAACAAAACTCTTTAAGAGCACTATATTTTTATATGATTTTTTCAAATCAAAAGGGGAACCGTTACATATATTGTCCTTTTTTATAAAAGGGGTTCTGAGGCATACGGTATGTTGCTTAGCCTAGATAAAAAAACGATCATCAGTAAATAGAGAATAACATTCATGGATGAAGATACTCGTCATGTTGTAAATCTTGGTGATTATAAAAAGGTGCATGCCCATAAAGAATCTCTTGCCTCTTTTCACTTTTTAATTTCGTATTAAATAATTTGATAATAACTCCATAAACTAAACTTACTTGTATCTCATAGGAGTGTATTATTCGTGAAAAAAATTGGATAGTCCTCATTCTTTTAGTCATTTCTTTTTGTTCCACACAAATACCCATATATGCTTTTACAGATAGTTGTAAGGCGTATGAAAAAACAGGGAAGGTAATTTGGGAAGTAAACACAAAGGAAAAAATAGTTGCAATAACATTTGATGATGGGCCTCATCCTGTTTTCACCCCACAAATACTTGATATTTTAGCTAAATACAATGCGAAAGCAACCTTTTTCGTAGCAGGTAATAAAGTTAAAAGGTTTCCTGCTATTTTAAAAAGGCAAGTAAAAGAAGGACACGAAATTGCTAATCATACTTATAATCATATTTATGATAAAAATATTACCGCCGCTAAATTAACTGCAGAATTAGATCAAACGGATAAAATTATCAAGCAAATCACTGGCTATAAACCAGCGCTCTATCGTCCAGTTGGAGGCCTTCACAATGATTTAATTATTAATACAGTATACAGAATGGGAAACTTGTTATTCTATGGTCATGGCATCAGGATCCTCAGGATTGGAGAAATCCAGCAGCTAGCAAAATTTCTAAATATATAACAAAAGGTATTAAACCCGGCAATATCATTCTACTCCATGATTAGAATGGGAGCGAATTTTCTCAGACATCTCAGACAGTTGAAGCATTAGAAAGTATCATGAGATATTTATACAGAAACGATTATGAATGTGTAACAGTATCTGAAATGCTCTATCGTTCCATAAAAATAATTCCCTCCCCCTTTGATCCTTTTTATCAGTGAATCTAGGCTTATTTACGAAAATTCATGAGAATTTTCTAGAGGATAATATTTTTAGTAACTTTACATACTAGAGATTATAATGAAAAAGGAGAGACGATGTGTCTCTCCTTTTTATCCATGCATATTTAAAGTTAGCGATTAACTCCACCGCCAAGTTGTTGTTCAGCCATTGCTACTAGACGTTTTGTGATTTCACCACCAACAGAACCGTTTGAACGAGCTGTTGCGTCTGCACCAAGTTGTACACCAAATTCTTGAGCGATTTCATATTTCATTTGATCGATTGCATTCTCTGCACCATGAACTAATAGTTCATTACGACTTCCGCTATTATTGTTTGCCATATTGTATCACCTCCTATGTTTTTAATATGCTAAAAAGCAACTAAAAATATATATTCCTTTTTTCGGCATTGTTTTTTCCAGCTTATTAAAGCATAAATAATACATATATTTCACAAAATAGTATTGTGTAGGAGAGCGAAATAAAAAGTGCTTGCCATAGGAGTATCATGTATGAAACAGACCTCCAGAACACGATGAAACGGGTTGTGCTTTATGAAGGCACAGCCCGTTTTTATTAAGGCGTTTTTTCTTACATACTGATTAAAGAATTGGAGGAATACAGATGAAACATATTGTTGCCTTATTAATTAAATATACCGCTATTAGTGCTGTATTATTGATGATACTAGGGATCTTTCAGGGTATTTCGATTCCTAGAATATTGTTCATTTCATTATTAATTACTGGAGTGGCCTATTTAATAGGAGATTTATTTATTTTACCTAAGTACGGAAACATGGTTGCTACCATTGCTGATTTGGGCTTGAGTTTTGCAGGAATTTGGGTATTAACGTATTTACTAGTAGATATTAATCTAACTCGTCATATTGGAGCATCTGTTTTTTTTGCAGCTGTTCTTATTGGTATGGCAGAAATATTCTTTCATATCTATATGAAGAAAGTTGTTTTACATACGGATGAGGGTTCACGAGAATCCACTACTATTGGTCACGATAAATATGCTATGGAGATTTCTGAAGAGTATGTAGATTATTCTAGAATAAAAAGAGAAAGTCCAACTAGAAAAGTAGAAGATGGAACTGATAAATTGAAATAAAAAGTGGCCCTTGGCCACTTTTTTATCGTTAAGCTTGTTCAGAATTTCGAACATGTAATGGTGGAGGAACTATCCACCCCTTCTTCTTGCTTAAACGTAGTAATGTTACTCCTGCTTGTGCTTTCTTCATGTGAATTTGTCCAAAAAGCATGCCTACATCTTCTCGAAGGCATTTTCCCATAACTTGGCTACAAGTTACTAGTCCTGCTGCAAGAGCTGCTGCAACGGCTGCTGCGATTTCTGCATCGTTGATGCGTGCACCAGGAGGAATGTCTTCAATAGAAGCAACTGGTCTTTCTGGAGGTGCTGGTGGTAAAGCCACTCCATTTACCTTTAAAAGGGTTTTTAGCTCTTCTATTTCAGAAGTCATATCATTCTCAATTAAGTTTTGTAAAAACTTCTTTAAATCTTCATCACCTGTGTGATTCATAAATACTTGATGTCCGGCAACAGCTCCTTGTGTGGCAAGAAGATAACTCCAAATATCAAATACCTCTCCATAATGTAAAGGTTCATTTTGAGGGTTTCCACTTAATACACCCATTTTAAAAAGCCTCCCTTTCGAAAATATCATCATAAGTATATTTTTCAATATTGAAAATAAATTTTTAAGTATATTTTTTCCTACAAATTTTTTTTTATCATGCATGGGAAACACCTTCCCAACAATATATGCTTGTAGTCTAGTAAAGAAATTTGCAAATAAAATACTCAAAGATTATTAAATAAGATTATCAACAATCTTTGAGTGAGAAATCGTTTACTATAAGGGTTTATCTTTTAACGAATGAACAAATGAAATTGATTTTAATATCTGCTATATTTTACACTCATTTATTAATTGAACTTAGCGATTAACTCCACCGCCAAGTTGTTGTTCTGCCATTGCAACTAAACGTTTTGTGATTTCGCCACCAACAGAACCGTTTGCACGAGCTGTTGTGTCTGCACCAAGTTGTACACCAAACTCTTGTGCGATCTCATACTTCATTTGATCAATTGCATTCTCAGCGCCTCGAACCAATAATTCATTACGACTTCCGCTATTAGTGTTTGCCATAGTGTATCACCTCCTATAATTTTAATATGCTACGAATCATGGAAAAATAGTTATTCCTTTTTATGGAAATATAAACCCGCTTTAATTATGTATAAATATTGAATCTCTTCTTAAAAGACGATTAAAAAATAGAGCTGAAAAGAGTAAGAATAATTAATCTGTTCAGCTTTATCTAGTACAATCTAATTAATATATATTTTTAAAATTTGCAGCTTACTATTTCTTATATTATTGTAAAGGCTGATTAACAGGCTGAATGGCTTCTAATCCCCTACTTGTTATAGACTATCTTTGCTACATACTTATCTTGGGCAATTTATAGTATGAATTAAGGGTAAAAACAAAGAACTTGAGTATAATTAGTACACGCTCAAGTTTTTTGTTTTTATTTATTGTGTAAGAATAGTAACACATGAACTCGAGAAATATATTCCTCAACCCATGATGATATTCCTATTACTGCTTTAACTCTTGCATACACTCTTGTACAAGAGTTACTGCCTGACTTATAGTAGCACCACCACCAAATGCAGCTGTCACTCCCACCGCCTCAAAGATCTCCTGTTCTGAAGCTCCTTGATCTAGACATCCTTTAATGTGATAAATGATACAATATTCATCCTGAGAATAAAGGCTAATACCTAAAGCAATTAACTGTTTTTGCTTTTTTGATAAGGTGCCTTCTTTAAAGCATTCCTCTGTAAAGGAATTAAATTGTTCGGCTAGTTTAGGCATCTTCTCAGTAAATAAACCCAAACCATACTTATAATGAAGAAGTGCAGATTCTGTAGAATTTCTACCTTCAAATTCCATATTTAATCCAACTCCATTTCTCATATTTTTCAAACAAAAGTTAGTATGAACCTAATGGGAATTGATTAAACAAAAATGATATTTATATCAAGGTGAGTGAAAGAGGAGAGAGGATTTAGAGGCATGATATAACAAGAAATTAACTAATAGTATTGCACACACGATATGGATAATCCATCGACTTCTGTAAAAGGATAACGTAAAAAGGAAGTGATGATATGGAAAAACAGAGTGTAGCCAATACATTAAATGTCTTTCTAAAAGGGCAGTACATGGGTATTCATGCCTATGAGCAATATATAGAGAAGTTAAAATATCCAGAAAGTCATATGTTAATACATGATATTTTAGATAAAGATAGGGACCATGTAAATGTATTAAAACAACTTGCACATTAACATTTTTAGTTACGCTGTATCATAATGAAAAGAAGATATTTAAAATAACTCCACATATTTTCACAAGACAGGAAAATACTAATACTTGTTTTAGTACTTTAATTCCAAAGTATTAAAGCAGGATTACTAACTGCGATACTAGGAGGACGTTACTATGAATATTCGTGAAGGATTAATTCCAACTACATTAGGTACAGCAGTTACAGCTGCGGGTTATGCCTTAAAGCAAACTCGTGGATCTAATAAGATGATTGCAAATACAGTATTTGGATTTGGTTTAGCTCACGTTGTTTTAGGTGTAATTGATCTTGTGGAACATCGTCGTTAGAAGAAAAGGCAAGCACATTTTGATGCTTGCCTTTTTAATATCATCAGTATGTATTATTTTTGTTTATTTTTTTGAAAGTAATCCATAAATTAAGAACGAATTAAATGTATTATATCGATAAGGTGGTTACAAGCTACATATATATACAAGAAGAATTTTGCTATCTAGGTTAAAGAATGGACTCATTCCTATCAAAAGTTACCAACTGCCAAAGAAATATTAAAAGATCCCAATATGCCTGCTTTATCTACTTATGTAAGACATTTTGGAAGTTGGAATGAGTCTTTAAGGCAAGCAGGATTTCAACCTAGAAAAAAGTTAAGTAAAGAAATAAAACAAAGCAGGCGGTTTATTGAATCGCCTGCTTTGCCCACTTGTTATGAAATTCCAGATGTTTATAGGAGATTTTTAACGACTTATATGTAGTATGAACGTACTGTTGTATATTATGCAACATCAAGAAGCCTTTGTAGATATAAAATATAAATCCAGTATGTATTAGGTATTTTGTGTATGAAACCATTGTTAATTTCAAATGATAAGATTGAATCCTAGCAACTAATAGGATAGCTAATATGATGCAGAAAGTACAAATAGGGTTAATTATTGCAGTACCGATAACCGCAATACCATCCAGTCTTATCGCAGTATTAAATAATAAAAACATTAAAATGTTAGTCAAAGTTTATATTATGGTACTTGAAAGTATTCATGTTGAATTAAGAGCTATCACTTTGGTCGAAAATCAAAGCTAACGATTCAAGCAGGAAGAATACAGAATATTCCTGTACATAGTTTTAAAAGTTGAGACCGAAGGAGGTGTTATATCAATGAGAACTATACAACGAATTGCCTTAGCTTTAGTTATTATTGGTGCTATTAATTGGGGGCTAATTGGTTTCTTTAAGTTTGATTTAGTAGGGACAATATTCGGTGGACAGAATGCCTTTTTAGCAAGAGTAATCTTTGCTCTTGTTGGACTAAGTGGGTTAATGTGCTTAACACAGTTGTTTCAACCAATGAAGGATGCGAATCAAGAGATGAATCGTAAAGAATATGGAAAACCTAATTATAGTACTGAATTTGGTGAGGAAACACATATAACAAATTTAAACAGAACTTCTACGGACGTTTATAAGAAGACTCGCAATACATTAGATGAAGATTAATACAATTTATTTTCATCTAATGTATTCCACTTGGCTTTGAAATTTTTTATTTTGGATAATTAGTTGGAGTACCAGCTTTCGTACGACTAGGGGCAAAGTAGCATTTCGTATAGGATGATGCTACTTTGCTTCGTCATATTCCTTCATAATTTTATAAAACGTGTTTTTTCTTAGTTCTAACATTTCCATAAACATAACAGCAGTTATTTCTCCACTCTTCCACTTTGAATAAGTTTCTTCTATTATATTTATTTGTTGTTTGCTTAGCGTCGAAAGGTTTACCTGAGGACGGCCTAAGTGTTTTCCTTGAGATTTTGCTACAGCGATACCTTCCATTTGTCTCTGATGAATTTTTTTACGTTCTTGATCGGCAACATAAGAAAGCAAAGATAAAAATTGATCTTCCATCAACCGACCCATGTCACCCATTTCACGGAACTTACGGCTATCGAATAAAGTTTCATTTTCTAACACAACAATATCAGCTTGTAATTCTCTTGTTATGTATTTCCACTCTGAAATTACTTCATCATAATTACGCCCCATACGATCTAAAGCATCTATGTAAACAATATCACCTGTACTTAATATTTTTCGTAATAATTGATACTGAGGACGATCAAAATGTCGTCCACTTGCTTTATCGACAAAAATACGTCGAGCTTCCACTCCTCGCTCCATCATCTTATGTAATTGACGTTGTTCATTTTGATCTTTTGTACTTACACGTATATATCCATAAATATTTGCCACGTTTGAGATTCTCCTTACATTTGTTACCACAATTATACCACTTTCGTTTATAAAGATATTCATTAAAAATAAACGTTTATAAAACAATTCCAATCACCTTTATAAACTTGATATTTCAATGTTTCATAGATGTTCATTAAGCGTTTGTAAAGGTATACCTTTATAAACATAAGGTTTTTGAAACAAGAAAATGTGTACCTTAAGTGAATTTGAAAGTAAACAAATGGCTAAAAGTTTACATTCGGTTTTAGAATCATTTATAACTAATTTTGTAATAAATTTCTCAATATTGATATAGATGTTAAATATGGGTTTTATATCGAAAATTAACAAAAAATATAATATCATAAAAATTAAGATGGTTTGTGTCACTTGTTTTTCCCTTATGCTTAAGATAAGATCATCCTCTCCGATCTTATCTTTTTTTGTGGAATTATAATACGAAAAAAGAATCCTTAGTATAAGGGGTAGTGACATGGTTGCTGTCATAGACCGCAAAGTAAATTGTTATAAAAGGGGGACCGCCCACATTTTAACGGAAATATACGCTAAGCGTAAAGTTAGTTAAATAAGTTACCTATACCTAATAATATAAACCTGTGCTAAGCGTTGCAAAAATTAACATATATGCAACACTTACCTTGGGCTTGATTTTTATAGCTTTACGATGTTGCATATATTATGTTGCAGATTGATCTCCAAAAATGATACGATATTTGTAGCTAAATAGAAAAACAGACTTATGCAACGTGGGGAGAGAAAAAATGTATTACGCATATATTCGAGTGTCAACGCCACAACAAGATTATACATTTCAGAAAAAAGAAATTCTTACATATTGTGAAGCTAACAAAATTGGATTGTTAGAAGAATGTATTTTTGAGGAAAAACAAAGTGGGAAAAATATGGAGAGAGAACAATTCCAAATTCTTATGCAACAACTACATCCAGAGGACACACTTATTGTCTATAAATTAGATCGTTTAGGAAGAAATCTTTCTGATATGATCCGTACTCATGAAAAACTGATCAAAAACGATATTGAAGTCATTGCCATTAATGATAACATTGATACACGGAAGAAAGATGATATGACTACTAAAATAATGGTTACAATCTTATCTTTATTTGCTGATATTGAACGAAACTATATACTGGAGCGAACACAGGCTGGACGTATTAAGTATGTAGAAAATGGCGGGAAACTGGGGAGAACTCCTAAAATCAATAAGTCAAAAACTGATTTGATACTCGAGTTACTTGATTAAGGAAAAACGAAACAGGAAATTGCTGATTTTTTAAATGTTGACAGAACCACTATCTATCGTACATTAAAGCGAAATGGTTATTAAGAAAATTATTCATAACGAGTGCCATCTATACTTCTATAGACTATGTACATTTTTAGAAAAAATCTTTGTTTTGCCTAAAGACTTTATCATCATAAAAGGAGCTAAGTTCTATATCTTAGCTCCCTTATTGGCAAATTATTTAATTATAAAGGCTACGATTGCTAAAACGATACACACAATCCCACTTAATAATTGTCCTATTCCAGAACTCTGTCCATTAATTAACAAGTTGAAAAGATTTTTTCTGGTTTGAGTTTTTCCTACGAATGCATCATACTTCTTCATTTTATATACACCCGATAAAATTAATGCTAAACCAATAACGATAAGTACTATTTTTAAAGCCACTATATTTACCTCCACTTATTATGTATATGTTGAATTTTCCTCAATCATTTTTTAGTTGTTGTTATAATCGTGAACAATACTCGTCTATAATTTCTAAAAAATCATTATCAATTCTTATAAGTTAATTATTACATTTCAACATTAAATAAACTATCTAATAACCTTACACAAAGATGACAGTTCTGTAAGGATAGAAGAAAACAAACAAGCTATCTACAAAAGCCTGTTTTTCTTGCTGTAGATATATATTAAAAATATACTTTACACTCTCCGTTGCAATTGCTCTATCTTCCCTTATAATATATATCTATTTTAATTTTCCAACATATAAGTCGCTGCTATGCAGAATACAGCACAAACGCTACTTGCTTTCTCCTTTTGTTTGAAACCTTGCATGTGGCAGAAATAGGCCCTGACGCAGCATGAAGCCTACTACATAATCGGACTAAGGGGTCACTTGCCAACCGTTGACTAATCCAAATACAAATAGTAGCTAAGTCTGATCCAGAAAACTTACGTTTTTACTTTATAAAGCCTATTTCTCTTGCAAGTTCTTCTAAAAATACAGGTGTAACATATCGTTGTAATTCTTCCGCAAATGGTTGTAGTTCATCTTGAATCGAGAGATTAATAAAAAACGTCATCCTTTCTAATCTAGCTTGTTTAGAAAAGATAACATTTTTTGTATTTAAGAGTATTAAAATCTCTTAAGTTGAGGGGCATGTAGGTTGCCCTCTGTTAGTTCAATAAGAATTAAATGACTTTATTATTCATTTATACTGGAATCATCTTTTTTGTATGTAAAATTTTCCCTTAACGTACAATATTTTTTTGTCGTGTCGAGCTAAATATAGCATACATACAA
>NZ_PCNZ01000041.1 GCF_002975175.1 Bacillus sp. MYb209 | reverse complement strand
ACGAAGAAGACGAAGAAGACGAAGAAGACGAAGAAGACGAAGAAGACGAAGAAGACGAAGAAGACGAAGAAAACGAAGAAGACGAAGAAGATGACGATGATGATGATGACGAAGAAGACGAAGAAGATGACGATGATGATGACGAGTAAAATAATGAGCAATAAAAAACGCTTGGTTTCCAAGCGTTTTTTATTCTTCAACATATACATGATAGAAATCCTTCATATATCTCTTGCATCAAATACACGTATTTATCTTTTTCCGACAGAAGACTCCTTCCTCAAAAATGTGAAGGTGTAAAACGTCAAATTTAGGTAGGAGATGAGTGTTGGTAGGCGTAAGCCTACCTTTTTTATTAATACAGGAACCTTACAAAAAAGCGAGATACAATCCATATTAATCAATAAGGCATACAAATTTCGTATTTACCCAAATCAAGAACAAAAAGCCTTAATTGCGAGACTCATTGGTTGTAGTCGTTTTGTATTTAATCGTTTCCCTGTTATATGAAATTATACTTATAAAGAGACAGGAAAAGGATTAACGTATCATTTTTTCTGACGAGCTTACTCAATTAAAAAAGAAAATGGTACGGGAAGCAAGTTGTAGTTGTATCAAAAACGTTTATTTCTAATCAGCTATGTTCGAGTTACATTTATCAAAATAAAGATGTTAAAAATCTAAATCTTCGTGAGTGGGATTGCCTTTCTTGTAGCACACATCACGATAGAGATGTTAACGCAGGACTAAATCTTAGAAACGAAGCTATCCCTCTTTTAACCGTAGGAACTACAGGGATAGCTTACTCAATTAAAATCGTTAGGTTTCCATACTTAGGAATCTCCTACTTCAAACAGCCCTTCGGGACGTTAAATAATGAGTAGTTCAAATTATTTGAATTTTGAGAGGGCGTATAATATTTCTAGCAGGCTGATTAGTGGATTCTGCTACTTGTTTATATACCTGATCTAGTTTTTTTGCTGTATGCTTAAATGTAAAGTTTTCTTCCACAATCTTTCTGCCGTTTTCAGCAATCCATTGTGCAAATTCTCGTTGAGATAACAAAGCGTGGACAAGTCTGGCAAACTCCATTGGATTATTATATTGTTCCACTAAACAGCTGTTATGTTCATCTGTTATAACTTCAGCATTTCCCCCACGGTTTGTTGTAATAATTGGGATTCCAGCAGCCATTGCTTCATAATGAACACGTGCCAATGGTTCGTTCCATTGCGAGCTACATATAAATATATCCCCCATTAGAAATATATTATGAATTTGATCTGCAGGAATAAATTTAGTGAAAATTACGTGTTCTTTAATTGGTTTAGCTGTTTTATATAATCCTCTAATATATTTATTTACTCGGTTATCACTAAACCATTTACCACCAACAATTACAAGCACCGTATCTTTATGTGTTTGAATAATTTTCTTCATAGCGTGAATGAGTAAGTCTGGACCTTTATTTTTGCATAATCGGCCAACAAATAGAATCACTTTTTTATCTTGGATAGCATATTTTGTACGAAATTCATTTCTTATCTTTTGTCCTGTTGGTGTCCAGATGGAGGGAGAGTGTTTTAAATTAACACCAGAGTAGACAATGGAAATCTTATCTTCAGCTTGTGGAAATCTCTCAATCACAGTTTGTTTAATATAGTTACTAACAGTCACAATAGCGGTAACCATTTCAATAATAAGATTGCCTTCACAAATGGATATTTTATGCTCAGCAAACATATCGTTATGAAGACCTAATACAAATTTACTGTGTGGAGAAGCTTGTTTATATAGAGGGATATTTTTAGGACGATTAAAGACATGTATAATATCAAAAGTATTGGTTTGGAGTGTTCTTATAACATGCTGCTCATATTCTTTTTGAGGAAAATACACGTAATTGACATTATCCTGTGTATTTTATTTTGGAAGACTTGGATCTGAAATAGAGAAAATGGTAAGTTCATACTCTTGACTTATATAGGGGGACACCCCATCAATCATCATTTGAATTGCTCCACCTTTAATCGCTGGAGACGGTAATTTTTCTGTACATATATATGCAATTTTCATAAACTAATCTCCTTTGTATAGTTGTTTTACATAATGATATTCTGCCTTCAGTCCGTCGGATAGGGAAACTGTTGGAGAATATTGCAGTAATGTACTAGCCTTAGATATATCTGCCCATGTTTGCTTCGGTTCCCCAGGAACTGATTTTAGAAAGTTTTTGGTTGCTGATTTACCTAATATTTTTTCTAGCATAGAAATGATGTCCAAAATGGATGCTTGTTCTTTTCCACCGATATTGATAACTTCACCTATTATATTTTTTTTTGTTTCTAAAGCGGCCACCGTTCCTCTTATACAGTCATCAATATAGGTAAAATCACGTGTTTGTGTTCCGTCACCAAATATTGTGAGAGGTTTATCTTCTAGCATTTGTTTAATTAATCTGTGAAATGCCATGTCAGGACGTTGCCTTGGCCCATACACTGTGAAATATCTTAAAATAACAATTGGTATGTGAAAATTTTTGTGATAAACATGACATAAGTGTTCACCACTTAATTTTGTAACACCATATGGAGATAGAGGGGTAGGTAATAAATCTTCAGAAACTGTGCCAGATTTTTCACCATATACAGAAGACGTTGATATATGAATAAATTTATCTAACTTTATGTGTTTACAGGCTTCAAGTAACTGCTGTGTAACCATTATATTGTTTGTAACATAAGGCTGAAAATCTTTTCCCCAGCTCGTTCTCACACCAGGTATAGCAGCTAAATGATAAATAACATCTACATCTTGTAATAGTTTGGATAAATCTGTAGTTAAAATATTTTCTCGTATGAATTGAAAACGTGAATTCAATTCGAGAGATTGGATATTGTCTGTTTTTAAAGCGGCTGGAGTAGGACCGATGAAATGATCAATTCCAACTACATGATATGCACTATTTTTAAGTAACGCTTGACACAAATGAGAGCCAATGAAACCAGCGGCTCCTGTTACAAGTATTTTCATAACCGACCCACTCCAATATATTGTAATCCGTATTTTTCTAATTCATCTTTTTCAATGCAATTGCGTCCATCCACGATTGTGCATCCCTTCATAACTTGTTTGACTTGTTTCCAATTAAGTGTTTTAAATTCATTCCATTCCGTAGCGATAATAATGCAATCAGAATTTGTAATTGAAGATTCTAGGTTATCATGCTGTGTAACATTTCTTTTTAAATGTGGAGGGAGAAAAGCTTTTGGGTCATAAGCATGTAAATCATAGCCAAGAGGGATTAACTTTTCAAGAAGTATTACGGCAAGGGAGCTACGAATATCATCAGTATTTGGCTTAAAAGCAATTCCTAAAACCGTTATTTTTTTTGAAGAGGGTTCTTTTATAGCTTTTTGGATTTTTTCAATATAGAGATCTATCTGTGTGGAGTTAATGGATTGTACAGCTTGTAAAATAGGAACTGCTACGTGCCTATCATTTGCTGTATAGATGAGTGAATGTAAATCTTTTGGGAAACATGATCCTCCATACCCCATTCCCGCTTGAAGAAAATGAGGATTAATTCGAAAATCATAACCAATTCCTTTTGCCACTTCAACAACGTCAATGTTATATGCATCACAAATTCGAGAAATTTCATTTATAAAAGATATTTTTGTAGCCAAAAATACATTGGATGTATATTTAATCATCTCTGCTTCATTTAAACCAGTACAAAGGAAAGGAGCACTAATCCCTTTATATATATCCTGCATAATTTTTAACGACTTTGTGTCACCTTTTTGGATACCTATAATAGTTCTATCTGGAATGAGCATATCGCGAACAGCAGAGCCTTCGCGAAGAAATTCAGGATTGGAAACAATATTGAATAGGGCTGATGAAACCCCACATTTAATGAGTGTTTCATATAATTGTTGATTTGTACCTGGTGGAACTGTGCTTTTCGTAATAATAGTTTTATACGATGTTATAGCTGGAACTAATAGATCAATGACGGAGTAGATATAATTTAAATCCGTCTTTCCACTTGATGTAGAAGGAGTTCCTACAGCAATAAAAATAACGGGTGATTGTCGAATAGCATTATCGATATCACAACTGAATTGTAATCGGTTTCTATTTTTGTGAATAAGCTCCTTTAAATCCGGTTCATAAATGGGACATTCCCCCTTTTGGAGAGAATGAATTTTTTCTTGATCCTTATCTACACATATAACATCATGACCTAAATCTGCTAATACTGCTGCTGATGTGATCCCAACATAACCAGAGCCTATAATACATATATCCATATAATAATCACCTTTCTGAACTTAGTACTATAGTACTAGTTGTTACAGTATATTGATGGATAGGTTGGATTGGTGACAAATGAAAGGGCCTATTCATATAAGCAATGAAAGCAATCAGAAGGTGAAGGTAAAGGTAAAAGTAAAAGCCTCTTTTGAATTCGTCATGCGCAGGTAAGGAGGGTACTGAATACTAATATTGTAAAAACTCGAGGGAGTGAGAGATTAGTGATTAAAAAAGCAATCATTCCAGCCGCTGGTTACGGCACAAGGAGCCTTCCAATTACAAAGGTAATTCCAAAAGAAATGTTTCCAATAGGTAATAAACCTGCGATTCATTATATTGTGGAAGAGGCTGTGAAGTCAGGTATTGAGCAAATATTAATTGTACTTTCTAGCAGAAAGGATTTAATAGTTGATTACTTTGATTATTCATTAGAATTGGAGGCTTTTTTAGAAAGAGAAAAAAAAGCCCATCTGTTAAAAGAGCTTACTATCCCTAATGTTCAAATCCATTATATAAGGCAGCCATATGCGAGAGGACTTGGTGAGGCGATAAAATTAGGTGAAACTTTTATTGGTAATGAACCTTTTGCTGTACTTTTGCCAGATGATATTGTAGTTTCGGATAAAGAAACTGCTTTAACTCAGTTAATTAATATTTATAAAGAGAGGAAAAATAGTGTAATAGGCATTCATACGGTACCAGATGAATGTTTAGAGAAGTATGGTATTATTGAAGGAAATATTGTAAAAGAAGATTGTATAAATATCACAAATATTATTGAAAAACCAAAAGTAAATCCTCCATCTAATCTTGCAGTAATTGGTAGATATATTTTCACACCTGATATCTTTCCTTTATTAAAAAATATTCAACCTGGTGTTGGTGGGGAATATCAATTAACAGATGCGATTCATTCTTTAATTATGACTAAAAAAGTATATGGAAAAATGATTGATGGGAAACGATTTGATATCGGACAAGAAGATGAATATATGCAGCTTCTTAATCTTATATATGGACAAAACAGAACGAGTAAGAATTAATTTGTGGAAAAGGATTCAGCCAATATATACTTGAGATCAATAAACGATTCCTGAAGATTTGATGAAACCTATGTAAAAGTTAAGGGTAATTAGGTATATTTATATCGTACCTTTGAGTCAGAAGGGCATACAATCGACTATTATTTAAACAGGTATAGAAATCATATGGATGCAGAGTGTTTCTTCAAAAAAACTTTGCGGTCTTTTCATGTTTCAAAGCCTCGTGTTATCACAGTAGAACAGAATTCAACCTAACCGATTACAATTACAAAAAAGAAAAAAGGTACCCGTAGGCATCTCAATCAAACAAGTAAAATATCTAATTAACATTACGGAACAGATTATTGTTTTATTAAGAAACCGGCTCTTGCCGACATTACCGTCAACGATTCACCCCATCCCGATTAAGCTACTTCACTTCTCTACAAAATGAAACTTTTATGTATTTTTTCACATTCTATTGAAAAAAGCATATATTATATAGGAGACATTCCTTTCTTGCAAAACTCATAAGGCCCTTTTTAGGGCTTTTTTATTGTATGACTTTTTAATCAGGTATATACCTTAATTTATACTGAAATATTTCCAAAGAGTTTTGCAATTAATTGACGTTTACATGTCTATTTAAACTAAATATAACAAATTTGGTTTTATGACGTGGGAATTTTATTTAAAAAATGATAATAAGTATATGCATTCAACACTTTATGTTTTGCTTGTTTTATATGTTAATTGTTTTATATGTTTTATATGTTTATATGTTTTAAGAGCATGAAATGTCTTGATATATAAGGGATTATAACTCTTAATTATAACAAAAGTGGTTCTAAAGATAACAAACTTGGTTGTAACTATAACAAAAATGGTTTTAAAGGTAACAAATTTGGTTGCTGAACTCTAACAAAGATGGTTTTAAAGGTAACAAACTTGGTTGTAATCATAACAAAATGGTTTTAAAGGTAACAAATTTGGTTGCTGAACTCTAGCAAAAATAGTTCTAAAGGTAACAAATTTGGTTGCTGAACTCTAGCAAAAATAGTTCTAGAGGTAACAAATTTGGTTGTTTAACTCTAGCAAAAATAGTTCTAAAGATAATAATTTTAGTTTTAACTATAACAAAAATGATTCTAAAGATAACAAATTTAGTTTTAACCATAACAAAAATGGTTCTACAGATAACAAATTTGTTTATATACTTTACAACTCTAAATATTTTCAATTTTTTACCATTTAAATAATTTTCGGAATAATTTTACATAAAACAAAGGGCTTCTCAACTTTAATAGCGAGAATAGAATTTTCTGAATTTATAAAAAATTAACTATAACAAAGAGAATATATTTGTTATAGTTAATAGAACAGTAGAGGTAAGAAGGAAGGGACGTATGTAGGTATGTCTGAAAATCAAGATTTGCAGATTAAAGAAAATAATATTGTTTCAAAATCAAATACTTTAATTGAAGCAAATTCACGTTTAAATTTAGTAGAACAAAAAATATTACTTTGTTTGGCTAGTAATATTGAACCCAATGATCGGGATTTTAAAACTTACACATTCCCCATCAAACATTTTCATGATCTACTTGGTCTAAATGGATCTACTAAATATTCGGAGTTAAGTAAAATTACAAAGGAATTATTATCAAAAGTAATTGAAATTCGGACGGGGGAAGAGCTGATACAGGTATCCTGGCTTTCTTCAGCAATTTACAACAGAAATAAAGGAACAATTGATATGCGTTTTGATCCATTATTAAAGCCATTTCTATTAGAATTAAGCAGCAAGTTTACAAGCTATAGATTAGCTAATGTTGTTAAATTGAAAAGTACATACGCTATACGTATTTATGAACTACTTAAACAATATGAAGATTTAAAGGAACGTACAATTAGTCTAGAAAATTTAAGGTATTACTTAGATGCAATGGATATATACCCTAACTATGCAAATTTTAAGCAACGTGTATTAAAACCTTCTCAAAAAGAATTGGACCAAAAAACAGATATTTCTTTTGAATTTGAAGAAATTAAATTAGGCAGAAAAGTACAAAAAATTAAATTTCTTATCCGTGGCCAAAAAAAGAAAGATAACAATTTAGTTCATTTTGAAAAAAATTTAGATAAATTTCAACAGCCCAATACATTTGAACAAAAAATTAAAAGTTTTGAAGAACGCTGTAAAGAAAAAGTGTTTCCTAAAGTGTTAAAAAAATGGGAATCTCATAAAGAAATTGTATTAGAAATAATTGAGGATATACGATTTCGTTCAAATATTGATTCTCCAATAGGTTATGTAGAATTCACTCTAAATTCCCGATTAAAAGAACTGCCTAATAAAGAAATATCAACCCAAAGTAGTCAAATTGAGAATAAGTCTCATAATAATAGAGTATTAGAGATTGATAACATTATAGATTTAGTTATCAGTAAATATTCAACATCTACAGGTGCTGTAGCTACATTTTTAGTTAAAGACGCAGCAATTGAGAAACTAGTGAGAGTAGTTACATTAGAAGAAGCTGAAGCCATTTGGATAGAACATGAATCCTTTGTCATGGATAAAATTTATGAATACATTAAAAAGAATAGAAGAAAGAAAAGATACTAGATTTAATATAGAATTGGATCATGTTGTTTTCCTGAATTTGTATGAGTATGTAGGGACTGTCCACTTAATAAGATCATACTCAAGCTGAATTTCCTCCCCGTTGTATGGCTGCATCCACCTGCACCTGGATAAACAGGCGAAAATACATCGGGAAGTTAAACTGCAGTTGAATCTAGGATAACGAATACGCTTGAAAATATAAGTGTATGGAGAAGAGAGTAGCTTAGTTTGAACTGTACCCTATAAAATGGACAGTTTAATAAAAAAGCCCTGAAAAATCAAGCACTTAAAAGGTGGTTCCGATATTCGATCGGAGCCATCTTTTTTAATGTCCACTGATAACGATTATAATTATACTCCTCCATATAATCCTTTATGGTGAGCTCAAGGGATTCAAAGGTTTGACAATCTTTATAATCTAATTCATCTTTCATATGACCAAAAAAGGATTCCATTGGTGCATTGTCTAAACAATTGTCCCTACGGGACATATCGTAAAGAGGAGGAGACATGGTAGGCTAAAATCTTTCGTGTTGTGCTGTCTTTTACACATGATAAATAAGCCTTCTTTCCTTTTCCATAAAATAAATAGGTAATATTCGTTAACATACTTTTTTCAGGCTCTTCTTGATTGAATTGGCGATTTAAAAGGTTCGGACATGTTTTATGTTCTTGTGTTGCTTTTGCGATGTGTTTATAAGGATTCGCTCGGCGAATCTTTGTCACAAGGTTATATTTACGCATAATACGATAAATACGCTTGAGATTCATACAAATTCCTTTTGTCTTTTCCAACACCATTTTGATAGAACGACCACCACATGTTTTCCCTTTTTGATTAAAAATTTCTTGGATCCATTCATAATCTGTTTCATCATTGCGTTCTTTTCCAGCTGTTTATCTGTTTGATGAAGCCACGCATAGTATCCACTCCGACTCACTCCAGCTAGTGTACAAAGGTAACGCACCATACGTGGGAATTGGAATCGACGTATGGTGCGTTCAATCCGTGTGTATGTTTCTCGTGGTGTTAAACGCTTCTTCTGTAACGCCTGCCTTTCGAGTTCGTCTAACTTTTTTAGGAATGTCAATTCCGCTTCTAAAAACGCAATACGTGCTTCCGCTTTCTTTAATTTTTCATCAGAAGAGAGGGATTTTTCCGAAGGGCGTCCCGTGCTTCCTTTCCCACGGCGTTCTGTATAAAAGCCTTCCTCACCAAATTGTTCAAAGGTTCTTCGCCAACGTTTCAAGCATTGTTTTGGCTTTTTCTCACCAATCACAGCTAAGTCAAACCCATTCTCTAAAAGGATTTAGCTAGGGCCTTTTCCTTGTTGATTTTCTTTTACCGCTCTTACTTTGAAATCTGAACAATAGCTAATCGAACGTTCCGACACTTTTAATACATTTTTATTTGTTTCTAGTTGTTTCATTTGAATTTCGTTAAAAATAATTTTACTCATTCTCCGTACCTCATTTCTATCGTTGGTTCCATTATAACGAGGTTTTTTGATAAAAACACACAAAAACCCCGAATCATGGGGCTTTTTTTAAGTGTCCATGATTCGGGGTACAATTCAGCTTTTGGTGATGAGTGGCTTTTTATTTTTATGTGAATATACTACATCAACAATGATAGTTTTTTATTAATATCAATGGAGGGAGAATCCAAATATGTCACCACAAAAATATTTCCCTGATGATTATGTATTAATTCCTGCTAGTGAACCATATTCTCAAAATACTTTTTATAAAATATCTATGGGTCAACAAAAAATTAATGATCGTTTTTATGATGTTGTTAAAATTGAAATGATTTTTAATAAGGAACTGGGACGTGGTGGGAAAATAAATCCTGCATTTCCTTGTGATTCGGATGATTTAAAAATGGTTTTAAAAGAACTTTTAAAATTTCTTTAGTAAGGGGTAGCACCAACATTTTGACGATTTTGTACGCTAAGAACATTCATCCTTGATATAGTTGGCTTTGTAGCGTAACAAAATGGTTTGAAATGAGTAATGTTACAAATTATTTTTGATACACTATTTTGTTATATCAAATTCAAAGAATTAAGAGTTAATGCTTGTCGGAACAGGCAGTGTAACAAAAACGACTATTTCTGTTACACCTTCTAATAATCCTTAGCGTATGAAATTCGCGTTTTGTTGACGATACTCTAACAAATACAAGTTTAAAACAAAGAAGCACTCATTTTGAGTGCTTCTTTGTTTTAAAAGGAAACTATATTTCAAAACTCACCCACTAAAAAAGAATATCTATGCCCATTAGTATTCTTAAAAGGGTAAATTATTAAAAATATGAAATAAGTGAGCGAAACCTATTTCAATATTATAATATATGCTTAGCCAATAACTTTGGTACAAAAAAATTATCATTATCAAAAATTGAAAAAATAATTAATGATAATGTATCCACATACAACATTATTAATTCAAATAACATATTAAATTTAAATTTATTTACCAAACAAACGAATCCAAAATGATTTCTTCTGTTCTAAAGCTACTATTAGGCGCTTGCTATCTTGTATTTCTCTTAATACCTGTATTAATTGAACATCTCCTTGTTCTTCTCTCATTATCCTTTGATTATTGGTTTCTTGTAAAAGTTTACTTTGTTGATCCAATCTTTGAATTAACTCTAAATTAAGTTGTTCTAATCGTTCTATACGTTCCCCTAATGTTTTTATGTGTTCTGAATCTGCGACACTATCCATAACAGCAACAGTTGCTATCCCATTTTCTGTAACACTCGTTATTACTAGATTTATAGCCTGTTCTAGCGTTATGTTTTTCTTGTTCACAGCTTCTACTAACCATTCTATAGTTGCTATATCTTTATGATAAAAAATTCTAGCATTATTATTGTTGCCGCGCTCAAAAAAATACCCAGCTTCCTCCAGGGCAAGGCAATATTTACGCAAAGTACTTGAGCCAATCCCTATGTCCTTGGCTACCTCAGCACCCCCATAAGTTTGAGCCATATTTTATCCTCCCTCTGTTCTAACAAAAAATTGTTAGTTTATATCAAAAAGGACATCTACAATTGTAAATGCCCAAAAACGTGATAAGGAGATAAATGCTAAAAACGTTGTATAAGATATAAACGACTAAACTTATATCTTATACTCCAATGATATGTTTGTCTTTTTCAAAAGGTGCAAACTAAAGAGAGCACTCCCAGTTTAAGTGCTCTCTCGTAAATCATCTAAGGTAAAATGTTAGATAGGACCGTTCACCACTATTACATAAAATTCAACCCCCAACTATGCCTAAAACAACCTGTAAAGATGTGTTGGAAAATTAACCTAACAATATCGTATTGCGAATCGAACAATTAGATATTACTTTAGAAAAATAAAAATAAATGAGTTAATCAAATTTCAAAAGATTATTTCCAACACTCATACCATTTTTTATCTTTACTTGCTGCAATCATCTTCTTAACTTCCTGGACTTCTCTTATTGTTTGCATAAGCATTTCATCACGGCCTTGGTTATTCGCCATGTCTTCGCTAGAATTCGTCGCTATAAGTGCCTGGGATTCCTGTATCGCTGGTCTTGCTCAGTTAGTCGTTTGGTTAATTCCTGAAACAGCTCATTTTGTTTTTCAATGACTCCTTTTTGATCTTGAATCATCATCTGTAGCGTTGAAATCCGGTTCTTCATAGCGCTCAACTTCATGTCGATCCAATGGCAACACCTCGATGCCATGATACAATTTGCTTTATGGCATTTTCTAGTTTCATATCTGTATCATTCTTTAGGTTTATAGCCTTACGAAATACCATTACATCACTTTCTCTATACTTCCTATGCCCACGCTCGTTTTTTATGAAGGTGTAACCCTCTTTTTCTAACACGTCTGCATACTTACGTAACGTAGATGACTGAATACCTAATTGCTCCGCCACCTCACTAGGACTATAAAACGTCTTCATAGCGTTTCACCTCAAAAATATATTCGCTATAGCAATGATATACCCTTTTCCCTAATAATTCACGTATCACTTGTTTTCATTTATACAAGATTTTATACAAATTTTTGTACTAATACAGGACATTGGTAAAACCGAAAAAACCTAATATCTCAACAATGTATAAAATCATGCATAGAATAATAGAAAGAGAAAGAGAAAAAGAACAAACCCAATTGCATCAATGGATTTCGCTTTTAATTTGCTACCGATAATGATTTATTATGTAAATTAACTTTGTATATCTTATTCATTTTGAATTGGTGATAAAATGAATCGTAGTAATTTATTTGAAATAATGGTAACGGTTGTTTAGGCATAAAAGGAAGGGACTGAGATGTTATGAGAATTCAAGATTCTATTTATGGAGATTTTGTTTTAGAACCAGTTCTTGCAGAATTGATCTATACTAAATCCATTCAAAGGCTTAAAAATATTCATCAAGGTGGAGCAAGCTATTTAGTAAATTCAAAATGGAATGTAACTAGGTTTGATCATTCTGTTGGTGTAATGTTGTTAATTAAAAAGTTAGGTGGCTCTATAGAAGAACAAATAGCAGGATTATTGCATGATATTTCGCATACAGCTTTTTCTCATGTAATAGACTTTGTTCTAGATAATGCAGAGCAAAATTATCATGAACAAATATTTGAGGAAATTCTTATGTCATCTGAAATTCCTTCTGTTTTAAAGGAGCATGGGATTAAACTTGAATCTATATTACCGATAGAAAGATGGTCTTTATTAGAACAGCCACTCCCTGTGCTTTGTGCAGACCGCATAGATTCTACACTTCGTGATTTAGCTACGTATAATATGATTTCTTTAGACAAAGTTTCTTATTTTGTAGATACCTTAAGAATCATTGATCAAAAAATATGTGTTGAGTCTATTGATGCAGCAGAATGGTTTGTAGAAACTTATTATACTGAAGTGATTGACTTTTTTTTGCATCCATTAAACGTATATGGATATGCTACGCTAACAGATATATTAAAAATAGCACTGAACAAACAAATCCTTCAGTTGAATGATTTATTATTAGATGATTTTACTGTATGGAAGAAGTTGCTTAATAGTCATGATGATGAAGTTTTAAATAGAATAAGGAATCTTGATAAGAAAGTGATAAGCGATGAAGATGATTATGATATACATCAAAAGAAAAAGGTCCGAATCATTGATCCTTTAGTTCTTGTAGCGAATAGTCAGCTTAAGAAGGCTACAGAACTTTCTAACAAAGTAGTAGAATTAAACCAAAAAGCTTTGGAAAGATCATTGAAAGGAACATTTGTTAAAGTTCTAGATGCTTAGGAAGAAAATAACTACTGATAACGATAATTATGTAAATGAGCTGTCCATATGGGCAGCTTATTTTATTTTTTGCTTAGCGTGGTTTTTTTCCGAAATGCTGGCGATACTCCTCAATGAACAATATAACTTAACATGGTAAAATAATATTTGGATGGGAGTCCAATACATATTATTAAAATTAAAGTGGTTATCAAGTCGGAGGAAGGCACCTTAGAGTGTCTTTTCTTTATTCCTAAATCTATATTTTATAGTACAATTCCTGTATTCTTATATAAAGAATAAATTAAAATAAGGAGGATACTTATACATGAAAAAAGGAGCTCTTATAATTACATATTTATTACTTATAATCAGTTTATTTATTATCGGAAAAGGTATAATAGATCGTTATTTTATTACAGGTGATCCGAAATTAAGAGAAGAAGCTATTATAGGTATTATGTGGAATCTAGAAGAAAAAGGTTATACGAAGTCAGATGTTCTAGAAATTAAATCTTCTTATAATAATAAGATAGATCAATATGGAGCACATGTTAAATTTAAAGATGAACCAAACATATGGTACGAATACGTACGTTGGGATAATCCTCATACAGGTAAGGTTGAATTTGGGCAAGGTGATAATGGCGAGCGAGGAAAACATACCGAATTAAAATAATATGTATTTAATTAAATCGGAGGAAGGCACCTTAGGGTGTCTTTTCTTTATGAAAAATCCCCACACATTAAAGTAAACGATAGCCAAGCTCCTTGATCAAAATTCTTCTCAGCTTCCTCGTAAAATGAACCTAAATCGCGCTTTAAGCCGTCTTTGATTACCCAATGGAATAATAACGAATAATCTCTTATTCCATTATAATGAATCACTACCGATATCTCTTCAAAATCGTGAAGAACAGATCTATCTGTCTCTACAATAACTATATCAGTATTTAAATCATCTCTAGTTCCTGAAAAAACTAAATCCCCTCTATATTCTACAGAAAAGTATTCCACTGAAAAAGCTGGTAAGATCGGTATCCTTAAATACCATAAAAAAGGATTGTTTCTATATACCAAATCATCAAAATTAAAACTAGGATTATCTGAACATTTAACATAATCAGGAGTAACTTTAAAAAGCATAGATTTCATACTATATTCAACACCTCCGCTAAAATTTCACGTACTATATCTGACGTGTAAAACCAGATTCCGCAATAAGACCTATTCTAACCATTCTTCCCCTTATCCTCTAACCAAGTAAGTAGTAATTCCCTTATTTATTCCTCTATCTTAGTGAGTAATTCCTCAAGGTCTTATACAATCTCAAATTTTTCATCTTTTCTTCGTATTTATCCTTGACTGAAGGTTTTAAGGGTTTTTATCATGCCGAAGCGAAGTTAGGAAAATGGCTGGTTGGCAAATTTATCCCCTATGCTGAAAGACTACAAAAAAAGTAATCGATCAGAATAGAATGGATAAGCGTCTTCGGTTCATGCCATGCCTTGCTCAGTCAGTGTTCCGTATGTATAGACCCTGTTCACTCAGCGATCTTCATCGCATACATCCTTTTTCTATGGCTTGTCCTTGTAATATCGTCCCTACACGACAAACTGAATGTACTCCCTAGCACCGTAATGCTAACGATAACCACCCGAACCTTTTAGAGAATCGTCCCTAGGCAAGTTCTCGCCCACCCTCACCAAAAGAACAGGATTCCAGTGAGGGGTGCTGTTTTTGTAGGCGTATACTCTGTACCCCCTGCACGACCAACAGCTAGCCACGCCGTAACACGTTCCCGCTAAATGTATGGCAGCACGGAATTACGGCTTATCAGTTTTTATTAACGTGGTATCAGGCAATTCCACGCGAACAAAAAACAAAAAAGGCATCTCAATTCCTAAATGGCCTGTACATTCACAAGACTTCTAGGTTTAGAGATGCCCGGTATATATCTTTAGACTACAAAATAATCAAATCTAGTATTTACTAGTTGAATTTTAGCCCAATCACAGATAAAATGGGTATATCAAAGAAGCCTCGGAGAAAGGCATAATTGTTTAAGGATAGTGGTGGTACACTACTTAAACCGAAGTCCTGCTTGGTTACAGGTTATATCTAGTAAGTGTTGGTAGCAATTACTAGAACTGAGTCATTCCCGCTAAAGGTTGGTAGCCGTTAGCATATGGGAGTGGCTTTTTTATTTTCTGTTCATATTCAATTGTTTTGCTCGATCTATTTATGTAGATTTGATTTATCAAATTATGTTTTGTTTTGTAGAATGATACTTGTTGTGTATTACGTTACAACAAGCTTTTTTGTTTGTAAACACAGAAATGACAACTTAAAACTACGTAAAAGTGTAAATGTAGAACTACGCAAAAGTGTAAAATTCTACTTTTCTACTTATATTCAAATTAAATTATAATTCTACTAACTTACGCTTAAACATAAATGCAGAAATATCAGCATGCAACGCCATCCAATCTATAAAATACGTAATAGTAGAAATGTAGAAAAGTATACTGAAAAATCTTACGCTAACGTATACTTTTCTACTCTTTCGATAAATCCGTTTAAAAAACATAAACTTTCCTTAGGTATACTGTTGCGAATATTGTATATAGGTGTTACATTTTACTCAAAGGTATACTTATTCGGAGTTTTATAGAGGAGTGTCGAAAATGACTAGACAAGCAACTACATACGTAATCGGTAACTTTAAAGGCGGAGTTGGAAAAACAAAAACAGCAACAATGTTAGCTTATGAAGCAGCTACTGTATTTAATGAGAAATGTCTTTTAGTGGATATGGATCCTCAGGGTAACGCTACAAGAGTCCTTGCTAAAACAGGTGACATTGAACAAATCGATAAGTCCATTACGGATGCATTTGTAAATCAAAATTTAGAGAATGAGATTATCCCAGTAATGGAGAATTTGGACATTGTTCCATCTAATACTTCATTTAGAAAACTATCAAAAATTTTATTTGATATGTTCCCTGAAGATGAACTTGCTCAAATTACATGTTTAAAAAAGTTACTAGAACCATTAAAAGATAAATATGATCGTATTTACATTGATGTACCACCAACAATCAGTGACTACTCAGATAACGCTATGATAGCAGCTGATTATTGTATCATCGTTCTACAAACACAAGAACTGTCTTTAGAAGGTGCTCAAACATATATCGCTTATATGCAGTTCCTAGCAGAAACATATGACGCCGATCTACAAGTTTTAGGAATTATCCCGATGATGTTGCATCAAGGGAAACGAGTGGATAACAAAGTATTACAACAAGCTCAAGAAATGTACGGTGGAAACGTTCTAGATACAATTGTGAGATATCAAGAGCGTCTAAAAGTGTACGATATTGAAGGAATTCATAAAAATGTTAACGTTAACGGAAATGTTGACATGTGGGATGAAAAAGCTCATCAACTATTCATCGATGTTCTCAGCGAGCTTAATGAACACGAAAACTACTTTGCTACTGTTAATGCCTAAGGAGGAGGTTCATAATGTCTAAAGCACCATTTCAGCCTATAGTCACAAAACCTGGAAACACTTTAAATGACAAAGGTGTACAGATAAAAGGAACTAACGATTTCGGCCGTAATAGCGAGCCCGTTAAGAAGCAAGTTATTAAACCTATCATCAATAAAGCTAAAGTAACTGCTCCTGAGAAGCCAGATCAACGTTTAGTTCCATCTAAAACGGCTAAAATTTCACCTGCTGTTTTGCTAAAGCTAAATACTCTTAAACCATTTATAAAAGAACAAGAAAGTATGGATAAGGCATCGATTAACAGCATCATCGAAATGCTTCTTGAAAGCTATGTAAATACTAAACTAACAACTCGACAATCTGAAGGATATAAAGGGATATATAAGCACCTTTATGAGATGTTAGATAAACAATAAAAAACGATACAATTTTATCTTGTCTTCACAGTGATTCTTAGCATTTTCCATCCTAATATTATTGGAGATGAATTTCATGGGGAAAATTACGAAAAATGGCGATAATATAATTGATTTCGATTTGTTTGCAGAAAAGTATGGTTGCATAAAAGTTGAATTTAAGCAGAAAGAAGGAGAAAGGTACTACTTATATGCTTTTCGTAATGATTTATCTGAGTGGGATTTTGATAAGGGTGAATTAATTTTAGTTACCCACAATGAAGGTAAAGTTAAAGAAATCACCTCAAAAGTGCTAACTTTATATGTAGGGGAATTCTTTTGTAAAGAGTGTTTTAGAAAAAAAGATATTGAAAAATTATCTAAGAAAGATAATACGAAATATTGGTGTCATAATTTTTGGAGCAAAACCCCGAATCGTACTAAAAAATTACTACAAGATGAAATTTTATATTCAATAGATGGTATGGATTGGTCTATGGTAAAAAATATAACTAATGATAAACCTTTTGTTTTCTTTGGAATATGTTCAGATTCTTGCATGACTCGTGAAGAATTCAAAAATAATGATGTAATACAAGAAAAGATAAAGTTGATAGACGATATCTGGGAAGAACTAATAACAGAGGAATTAATGAATGGCCCTGAAAGTTTATTAGAAGATATATTATGCGACCATATATTCATCATTGAAGAAGGTATGTCTTTTATCGAAAGACAATATAGAGTTGAAAATGGAATTATTGACATTATAGCAAAGGATGAAAATGGCACTAAGTGTATTATTGAATTGAAGACGGTTGAAGATGATAAAAGTTTAGTGTGGCAATCTGCTTATTATCCATCTTGCTTTAATGAAGATGTGCGTATGATTACAATTGCCCCCAATTATTCAAATAGAATATATAACGCTCTTAAAAATATAAATAATGTTGAAATGAAAGTTTTTGGTAAATCTTCAAACGGAAAGTTGGATATAAAAGATTTTGATGGCGGGGAGCCTACTTTGGGAATAACAGAGGAATCGCCAATTATCGTGTGAATGATTAAGCCCTACATATGTAGGGCTTAATCATTCACACTCTTAAGTAGAAAAGTAGAAAAGTAGTATTTTCTACTTTTTCGTAGTTTGTTACAAATCCTTACCAGAACCTCCACCACTGCTTTTTCTTCTCTTTCTCTTTCGCTGCCGCAACCTCATCCCGAAATTCCTGCATCATTCTCTTCGTTTCCTGCATCTCACGTAGTGTTTTCATGAGATTCTCATCTCGCGCTTCCAATCGCTTTTCAACTCGTTCATTGTGCTGATCTATACTTGCTTTGATTTCCTCGTTGCTTTGCTTTGCTTGCTCACTCAATCGCTTCTCCATCATTAACATACTCTGATTCATTTCTTGCGCCATAACGCTGTATTGTTGTTGGAGTTGCTGTTGAATGTGGAATGGTATTAAATCTCTTTCTTGAGGTTCTTCATCATTAATCAAATCTGGATTGATACTTTCCAACTTCTGTGCAATCATCTTCGCTGCTTTTTCTAACGTCATACCGTCATGCTTACTGAGTTCAATTAATTTCTCAATAACCATAACGTCACTGTCTGTGTATTGGCGTCTACCACGATTGTCCTTTTTTACGACGAATTTCTCGCGCTGCAATACTTCCATGTACTTTCTAAGGGTGCTATCGGATATTCCTAGCCTTTTGTATACTTCACTAGCGGAATAAACAATCTCATCCGTCATAGCGTCACAACACCTCCTTGTAACATTATTCCATGAGGTTTTGTTAATTCCTGCAAAGAAAAAAGCCCTTCATATAAAGGGATTTTTAGTATTTATTGTTTAACTGTAAAGAAGCCAAGAGCCATCGGGGCGTCGCCACCAGCCTTATGATAACCTGTTATTCTTACGTCATATTTGTTACGATCTGCACTAAGAGTAATAAATTCAGCATCTCCAGTCATTGGAACATTATTAACTGTGTCCCACGCGGAACAACATCCAGACACAATCCCGTCTCCATGTACATTTCTAATTAAAAGCCTAGTTATTTGAAAGCGTGGAATTATCTTCACATAAACCCATGCCCATTTATAATAATCAGTTTCTCCATAGATTACATAGTAATCTCCATTGGGATGACTCCCTAATTGAACGTCCTTGAAATCAATTTCTATATCTGTAGGAGGGATGCTTTGCACTTGAGGAACATTAGGAACATTTGGCCAGCCAAATATAGTCATTGCATTTTCAAGTCTTTCAATTCTTGCATTGATATCCATTATTTTAAATATTCCATTCCTCTTTATATAACACTATAACACTATATATATTTATTCATCATATAGCCTTTGCAATTTCAACTAACAACCTCATAAACAGCGGAATCATTTGTACCACTATATAACCAATTCCCGCTCTTGAAATAAGGGAGAATCCCCGTTCCTGGCTACCGACCATAATGAATAGTCCGCCGCATAACGCTACAACGGATGCTATTGGATAGGATACTGCTTTTATCAGGAAGATAACCGGTTCAAATGCATTTACAATACGATTATATAATTGACCATCTATATAGTTTTTAATGGCTCCATCGCTTGATTGTGTATCTTTAAATACTTCGTTCACATCTGGATTATATCCATCAGCAAAAGCATGCGGAATATCTATAATGTTACCGAATATAATAGCACTACCGATCACAATGCTAATGCGTGCCGCCACGGGTGCGTATTTTTTTGTTTGCTTTTTGAACAAGCTCCACTTTTTCTTTGCCCCATAGTTACCATCCATAAAATCTTTGATGCTCATAGTCTCAGTTGCCATATGGACCATCCCCTTAGTTTTAATGGAAATCAGTAACCGTAAATATGTTGCAATCCAAGCCTTCACAAAGATTTTGCAGGTTCTTCCTGCGGTATTCTGTCGTTGTGTACCAAATAAATTTAGGTGGTTTTTCAAACACATTGCATTCCATCAACTTACGATACTTCTGCATTTTCACACGATTCGCACTCATCTTCTGTTCATGGTCCACCTCTACGATGTGGTAACGGCCGTTATCAGTGAATAACGCATCTGCAATTATAGAAACAATACCTTTCACATTCATCTTTACTTCTTGTTTCCACGTTTTCGGGCATTTATAAGCAATGTAAATATCATTCCTCATAATGTAGTGACGGAATTGATTCGAACGTTTGAGAACCTTCTTGCTACCAATGCGTTCACGACCTTCTTTATTGAGATAATAAATTTTTTCGCCAAAGCGAAAGCTAGATACATATTCTTCAAGATTTTTCATTACACGAGAAGCATTTCTATCCCCACCTAAATCATGAAGTACTTGTATTTGCTTTCTAGTCAAGAATCCCAATTTCCTCAAACTCCAAAGTATGCTTTCTATCCGTTGTTCCTTCATGGCTAGTTTTTGCATCTTCATGCTCCTTTCTCGCTCTTATGTTGATATGTGGCTTTATGATGTTATCAATCTGCTTATTATCGATATAAACAGTCTGTAAGACCTTCTTCTCATTTGTTTGGTATATAGCCCTTCCCTTTATGTTGGGAAGACTCTCTGCGCCGCCTTCATCCAATACAGCACGGCTTCCTGCTTCCGTTTGTAATCTAAAACAAACACGAGCACCGATGTTTTGACGTAACTGTGATGGCAAAGCTTCGTTAGTGGGATATTGAGTGGCATATACTAAGCGGAATCCTGCTGCCCTGCCACGTCTTCCCATATCGACGATAATGTCTTTGCACTCCTGATATGGCGTCATGTCGGCTGCTTCATCTACAATTACAAAGTACCTCGTGGGATCCCCGGCTTCTTTTATATCTTCGTATCCTTTTTCTAGTAAGTATTCGTTTCTATCATTCAGTTTAGTTTGCAAATCTCTTAGAGTCTCAAGGGCTTCCTCTGGGTTCTTCGCAATTGATTCGACTTGATTTAGGAATCGGTACCGGTTAAAAGATAGACCACCCTTCAAATCGATAAGGAATAGCTTTGTATTCTCCGACTGATTGCGTACGAGGGATGTGATTATAAGTTTTAGTACATTCGATTTCCCCATATCCGTCATGCCGGCAGAGATCATATGGGAAATTGCATCGAAATCATGTTTTACTAATCCGTCCCTGGTAAATCCGATAGGAACCTCCCAACCTCTGCATCGCTTCATCATGTCCTCTTCAAACTTCACAAAAGTAGGGATTCCCTTCTCATAAACTCGTATTTTTAACAATCCGTCATAAGACAGCTCTATTTCCTTCCTAACGCATTTTTTCTTGTTAATGATGTTTCGTATCTGTTTTAAGATATCTTTTTGCAGGCGGAGAGTTTTGAAGTCTGATAGCTTGAAATCATAAACTTTGCTCTTGTGATTTAATCCGTCCTCTAAATGTTGCATCTTTTGTTCGAAGTCGGAGAAACTAAGACCAAGAGGAATCCTATATGCATACTCGACTCCCCAATCATTTCTCGTCTTACGAAGCAGCTGTATGGTCCTGGTATCTTTACCCTCTTTCACTTTTAATCCGCAGTTAGCGCAGATTCTTTGAATCTTAGAAGCATCATTAGTCGCTCCTTTTTGATGCATTTTCGCGAAAAGAATTACACCACCCACTGCTGCTGAACTTACTAACTCAAATATCAAAGTCAAACACCACCTCTTTTTGTGTATTCTGCAAGAATAGTCCCTGAAGATTAGAAGAGAGAATAATAGCTATGAGTCATTGAAAATAGTAACCTCACGATGTCTGAAGTATCGTTCTGTGAAAGAATTCTATTTGGAATAAGTGAAACGAAGTTTTAAAAGGCTATCAATTTGGAACGGTGAATCGTAATTTGTTTGGTATGGTAAAAGGTATTGCGTATTGTTTGGTCTTTATGTCAGTTTTTTTCTCATGTCTAAAAAAATGACGGAAAGGGCAAGCTATTCATGAGGTGGTAAAGGTGTTTGGATTAGGGAAAAAACGTAGTAAGTTCGGTCGTTGGTTAGACAACCAAGGGATTACACAAGGGGAATTAGAAAAGGCGGCTAAGTTGAGCAGAGGCACTATTTCGAAAGTGTGTAACGATAAAGAATACGCACCTAAATTTTCGACTATATCCCAAATAACAAGGGGATTAAAGAAGTTAGGGAAAAACATAAAAGAAAATGATTTTTGGATGTAGCTTCGTTCGTTAGAATGGGGCTTCCTTTATTTTCATTCACTTGAACTAAAAAATAATTTTTAAATACATATAAATTGTATGGAATATTAAAAAAGGAGGGATAAAATGAATCCTTATTATTGTTCTACAGGAATTTACAATTCAGTTTCACCCAGAGATTTTATGAGTCATGGTAGTGGTTCGAGTGGATTTTTACCACCACAGCAATTTTATACGGGAGGTTGGACTACAGGTGGTGGATTTCCCTACGGAGGATGGGCTTCAGGCGGATATTATCCACAATATAGCGGATGGTCAATTAATGGGTAATAACTTAGTAATAATCAGCTCAAAAAATCGGGCTGATTTTTTTTTTTACAAAAAACCTTTATAAAAGAACGTACATTTGTATATAATAAGAACTGATGTTCTGTTATTTAAGGGGGAAATGACAGTGTATGACTACTCAATATTGCCGAATCGAATTGTTTTATGTGTAGATCTTCGTAGCTTTTATGCCTCAGTCAGTTGCATCAAGATGGGATTAGATCCGCTTCACACCAAGTTAGCTGTAGTTGGTGATGTTAATCGGAATGTTTCAATTGTTTTGGCTGCAACTCCACCATTAAAAGCATTAGGTGTTAAGAAAATGGCGCGCCTATATGAAATACCACGTCGCAATGACATCATTGTTGTGAATCCCATCATGAGTACTTACATTAAGTGCTCTAATTACATAACAAAATTAGCTCTACAATACGTTCCTATTGAAGATTTCCACCAATATTCCATCGATGAATTCTTCATGGATATTACGGATAGTATCCATTTATTCGCTCAAAATCCATACGAATTCGCTTTGCAATTCAAACGTGAAATATATGACCACACACGGATTGAATGTACCATCGGCATTGCTCCTAACCCATTAATGAGTAAGGTAGCACTAGACATTGAAGCTAAGAAGAACAAAGACGGGATTGCTTTTTGGGGTTCTGGTGCAAAAAGATGATAAATAAAAAAGAATCAAGGATTCCTAACGGAATCACCTGTTAAGCAGTTAATCCAAACAGCTGGTTGATAAAAACATTCTGATTTTGGACAGACTGGTCCTGCAAATCAATTTGTTCTTTTTTGACCATATGCA
>NZ_PCNZ01000040.1 GCF_002975175.1 Bacillus sp. MYb209 | reverse complement strand
CAAGCACAAAAACCAGCTAATGTTTGTCAAGCAGATCTGCCTTGGTACCTAAAAGAATGTTTATGGAAATGACAAATAAACCTCCATCGGCGGGGAAGTCTACGGAATTTATTGGTTATGTGCGATAGGGCTCGCCTCGGGTAAGGATGGCATAAACGTGATGTAGAAGCTTGTTGGCGCAGGCGATCACGGCCACCTTGTAGGGCTTGCCCTCTTTCTTTTTCTTATCATAGTAGGCCTTAATCCGCTCATTATTTCCTTTGCGCAAGCCACACTGCACTGCTATATATAAAGCTCGCCTTGCTTCCTGATTAAAACAGTCAGCTATCGAGAGAATTGAAGGCGCTAAAGTAATTCCGCGTATCGATACAATACAATTACTTGCAAAAACTCTGGGATTGAAATTGGATATTGTTGTCGATGAACAAGCTTCAGCATTAGCTATGGTATAAGAATGTTAAAAAAGTAGCCATGTGGTTTATTAAAACCATGTGGCTACTTTTCGTATCACGCAATATGAACTGTCTTTGTTGGCCAGCTCGAGCATCTGCATCTCATGTTCCTGGTGTTTCTGGAAGAAGTGCAACTTTGCGATCATTGTTTACAAATAATAAAGTTATAGACGGGGTACCGACCGCAAAACGGAAAAAAACCAAGTTAAGCAAATTTCGACATAAAATCCTTTGAGTTTTGTCCCGTTAAGAACATTTTGATACAACACAACATCATTTGTGTTGCATTAGAACTAAAAAAGACTAATGCAAACTAGTATTAATGCAACACAATTTAAATTAGCGTTAAAATGACTCAAAAATCCTTAGCATGGTTTTTTTCCAAAATGCTGGCGGTATCGCTTCTATGATAAAACAACACTTGTTTCAAGAAAAAAATAAAATAAACAAAACCCACAGAGAACAAGAATGTTTTCTGCGGGTTTTGTTTATTTCAAAGAAGCTTTGGGGAAGCTTGGTTTGATCAATTTTATTTTTCTAACACATCTTGCATTATAAAAATAAAATATAGAGTGTTTTGCATATACATTAGCGATAAGCTTATCTTACTTTAAATATCTTTCAAAAATCTTTCAAAAGTGTTACAAAAGTCTTTCATTGGTTTTAAAGACGCTCGGCCAAGATGAATAACAGAATCAGTTCATTCTCTACCTCACGCTAACAATAATATGTGTACTTTTTCTGTACTTGGATCTCTTTATTGTAAAGGATTCTTTTTTTGTTACAAATCCACAAATAAAAAAGATAAGATCGAAGAGTATGATCTTATCTCTAGCATAAGGGAAAAACAAAGGCAAAAACTATCTTAATTTTATAATAGTATATTTTTGTTAATTTTAAATATTAAAACCATAATTAACAGTCATATCTATATTGAGAAATTTATTATAAATTTAGTTGTAAATGTTTAAAATATCGAATATAAACTTTTAGCCAGTAGTTTACTTTCAATAAGGGGTAGGACGCCATGCCCATCAAGCTAAGATTTTGAAATATCCACAAAACGACAAAGCTAGCTTCCTTGGATACTATCGATAATGAGACGTTATGTTAACCGAGCATGAATATCCTATTCATCCAAATTTGCACAAAGTTTTCTTTGCTGATGGTACAATTAAAATCATGGAGGGGTATTATGGGAATTTTTTATGTAATAACACTTTTTCTTATATTTGGCACTGCAACATTTTTATTTATCAAGTCTGGTTCACCAAAAATTAAAGATAAAAACCTATCATTGATAATGGTCTTTCTAGGGATAAATCTAACCACAATTCCAATGGCTTATTTGGTAGGTTCGTTTGTTTCTTATACAAATGAGGCGGCAACAGAATTTACATATAATAATCCACTTTATTTTTGGAAAGGATTTTTCTTTATTCAAATAATACCGCTTTTCGTGCTATTTGTGGCTTTAATATGGTGGTTTATCCGTAAGGGCAAAGAAAAAATCGACACATAGAATTTTAAAATGACTTCCGCTAACGATAATTATGTAAATGAGCTGTCCATATGGGCAGCTTATTGTATTTTTTGCTTAGCGTGGGTTTTTTCCAAAATACTGGCGATACCCCATCGCTATCAACTTAAGAATTTTCTAGCACCCCAAAACGAGCTAACTTCTCATGGATAACTGTGGAATGACCATTTTTATGGCTTATTCGAATATTTCTTACAAGATTTAGGGGGGCGAGTTGAAAATGGATTGATTTTGGTGTAAAATTACACTAAATAAAACATTTGTTACTTTTTGGGGGGGAGAAAGTGAATAAGGAGCTTACAATTGAACTCATTTCAACGAAAATAAAGTTAATACGTACTGAAAAAGGATATACACAGGATACAATGGCTGAAGTTCTCGGCATTTCAAAAAAAACGCTTGTTCAAATTGAGAAAGGGAGAACGAATGCAGGTTGGACCAACACCGTTGCTATTTGTGCATTGTTTAGGGATAGTGAGGTTTTACAGTCTTCTCTTGGGGATGATCCATTAGTAGTAATCGAAACAATGGCCCACAATAGAACTAGCAACTTCAAAGAAAAAACATTGGGAGGAAAAGTCTGGTGGAAACAGATTCAAGAAAAAGGAAACTTTCGTTTACAACAAAATCTGATTAGCCAGCATTATCGTATTTTAGACAAACATGATTACCGTTGGTTTAATTCGTTTGATCAAGAAGAAGCACTAGATCAACTTAATAAATTAGCAACAGATTCAGAAAATCAAATAACCCCTTAAAAATACAATGAGCGAAAATAAATAGGAGGAAATTACATATGATCATCTTGAGTCTTCTTTGGATTCTCTATGTACCTTATCTTGTATTATGCGGTTTTATCGGTGGGATTTATCTAATTATTACTGGTGTTAAATATCGCAAATTACTAGCCAGTGTAATGGGGTTACTCAGCGTTTCCTTTGTCGTACTGCCTTATGTTTTTTGGGGTATGGGGGTTGATGGAGATAAATATCTTCCCATTCCAACCGAACTATACTGGATTCTATTTTCTTTAACTGGGCTACTAGCAGCATTCATTGGATTACGGTCAAAAATTAAAGGCATACGCAATATGGGATTTATTATTTTTACTAGTGGAATAGTAGGCGACCTTTTCTATTATTTAATGTCTGTACCTGATTCAATGTATATCAGATAGTTTTTACTAAACTCAACGCATCTACTACTATATGGTGACTTAATCCAATAGGATAACGTAACAAAGGTAGAGGATAAATCTCTGTCTTTCTTTATGAATCAGTAAATCAAAAGGAGATGCTATAGCACTTATAGGGGTACCGCCACATTGCTATCAAGCTAAGGTTAGGAAAGGTTAGTTTCAGAAGAACTCTTCATCTTTTTCTAAAAAACTAGTATAGATCATTGGAAATTATGCATATCAAATAAACCCTAACGGGTTTCATTTTTTTATTAGACCGCTAGATTGTCCGACATAGTACAATTATATACGACACCTAATATATCAAAGACTGTTTTCTTTTCGTATCGATGCGATTTTCGTCCGTTTCGCTGTAGGAGGTTAAACAGACGAAGAAGAATCTTTGATAATTCTTGGGTGTCTTTTTGTATGGATCGAAACAGAAGAGAAAAATAATCTTTAATCATATATATGGCTTTATATTCACTCAGCTCTTGTTTCTTCTTTATGAGAAGTAATTTCCGCATTTGAAACATAATAGAGGAACAGAGTAGAATGGCAATCAATTGTCCATACAAATGGCATTCCAATCGTTCTCGTTTTATCTTTTTACAATGATGAATGTGAAAGAATGATTTCCACGTTTTAAATAAAATTTCGATTTGCCAACGTAAAGAATACCAATCATGTACTTGTCCCATCGGGACAATATCTGTAGGGGTGTTTGTCATATATACATTGATACCACTGAGTCGTTTACTACGAGGAGAATACTTCATTCCTTTCTTTTTTTCTCTTACAGTTTGATCTTGTAATCGTTTTTGTTGTTGTTCTTTTGTTAGCCGATGAACAATCAAGCGAGTTGGTACTTTATCAGTCATTCCTACAAAAGCGTCGAATATTTCACATGTTTGTCCTGGCTGAAGAGAGTTCATTAAGACCTCCATATCTATCTGTATATACTCTGTCCCTTTTTGGATTCTTCCATCTTGAAAATAATCAGGGGTGGAATTTTTTTGATAAATACGTGTATTTGACTTAATACGAGAGATATAGTAAGCCTTTTTATCTTGTATATATTGAAGGTCTTTCAAATGAAAATAACCTAAATCTCGAATACATAAATCATTCGCTGCCACAGTTGGGACACACAGAGAACCGTAGGTCCGATCATGTTGTTTCCCTGGACCTGTATGAATATGTAGGAACTGTCCACTTAATAAATCATATTCAAGCTGAATCTTCACCCCCGCTGTATGGCTGCATCCTCCTGCACCTGGATAAACAGATGAAAATACATCGGGAAGTTGAAATGCAGTTGAATCTAAAATACGGATACGTTTGAAAATAGAGGTGTATGGAGAAGAAATCAGCTTAGTTGAAGATAACTTTTGGTTGAGAAGTTCGGCTAACAATTGTTGTAGAAATTGCACGGATGTGGCATTAAATCGTTGATTCAGTCCTTCCGGACTGATAAGTACTTCTGTTGATGCTTCTAAACAGCTACATAACTGAGTTAAAGAAGTAGTAGCAACATTTTGGCTCATCCATACACATAAAGCAACTAAATCTTTTGCTTGGTACTTACTAGTTCGCTGGACAAAACCAACATCTCTAGCAAGACCTTGTAAGATATTTGGGGATAAGAAGCTTTGAATTTCTTGAGCAAATAGTTGTAATTCATCAGATACAGAAATAGACATACAAAAACGCCATCCTTTCTATATATTTCTATGAAAAGAATAGCTTATTTTCATTGTTTTTTCGCTTAATTTCTTTAATTTTAAGAAAATTTATTTGTAATCCTAAAATATGGTTGACAACTATAGATTACGTTTGTAATATTATGTTACGGATTACAAATGTAATACAATGGAGGAATCTACCTAATGAAAGAATTACCTAAAATATCGGAAGCTGAATTGGAAATCATGAAAGTTCTTTGGTCAAAATCTCCTCAAACAGCAAATGAAGTGATTGAGTCTCTTCAGGTAACAACGGATTGGAAACCTAAAACAATTCGAACGCTTATTAATCGATTAGTACAAAAAGAAGCTGTTTCTTACCATCAAGATAAAGGTCGTATGTATGCGTATTATCCTTTAGTGTCGCAAGATAGTTATCTACAAGTAGAAACAAAATCTCTCCTAAAACGTTTCTATGGTGCGGCATTTAAGCCTTTACTTGTGAATTTCTTAAAAGAAGAAAAATTATCTTCAGAAGACATTAACGAACTTAAACGTATTCTGGATGAAAAGACTGAGGGAAATCAGAGGAAGGATAGATAATGATGATAGATATGTTTGTAAACGTCTATCTACCTCGATTTTTTGATTGGGTGATAGAAACATCCATTATGGCAAGTATATTAGTTGGTTTAATCTTATGTGTCAAAATCTTGCTTAGAAACAAGTTAAACCCGCGATGGCAGTACATGTTATGGATGATTTTAATTGTAAGACTTCTATTACCATGGTCACCAGATAGTTCCTACAGTATTTATTCCCTTCTTTCATATAGCTCTGGTGTGTCTGAGGTTTTTCAAAAGAATACTACTTCTGCTATACCAAAAGAAAGCGTGTCAGAAGATAAAACGAATCCTACAGTAACTACAAAAGAGGGTAGTTACAAATCTAACTCCGTAAATGTAATGAAAGAGAGTGACCAAACAGACAGTAATAAAAAGAAAGAAGATACTACATTTTCCGTTTATAAAGTCACTTTATATATTTGGCTTTTTGGAGTTGTCATTCTAGCAACGATAACATGTATTATGAATAGACGGTTATTTACTTACATAAAAAAGCAACCAAATATTACGGATGAAAAAATTGTTGGGATTTTTGAGAACTGTAAAAAATCTATGGCAATTAAGAAGAAAATTCCATTACGGTTGGCTGGAAAAATCTCAAGTCCGACTGTTTTTGGATTCTTTCGCCCAAGAGTATTATTGTCAAGCAGACATATGAAAGTATTGAATGAGCAACAACTACAATATATTTTTTACCATGAGCTATCTCATATGAAACGAAGAGATATAGCTGTAAATTGGGTTATGTATAGTTTAATCATTTTAAATTGGTTTAATCCGATTCTTTGGTATGCCTATTCATGTATGCGAGAAGATCAAGAACTAGCCTGTGATGCATTTGCGCTCACTTTTATCGAATCAGAGGAACAAATTGCATATGGACATACAATTATTACTCTTTTAGAACATTATTCAAGTTATTATCAAGCACCGAATCTAGCTAATTTAAGTAGAAATAAACGAACGCTAAAAAAGAGAATTCTTATGATTAAGAAATTCCAAAAGAAATCCTATCGCTGGTCTGCACTTGGAATTATCGCCATAGTTGCTGTTGCATCTATTTCTTTATTCAATGCACGTGAAATAGAAGGAGAAGAAAGGCAGAAGGGACAAGCGATAGAAAAAAGTCAAAAGTCTAAAGATGCTTTCCAAAATGCTGTGGATACATTATTAGGGACAGAAGAAAATGCGAGTAAAGAGTGGGGATTTTCTAAAAAGACATATCAACAGAAGACAGATTTTATATATTTAGCTGAAAAAGCTTTAACAAAAGAGGAGCTTGAACAGTATATACAATTGTATAAGGAAACTCTTTCTCTTCAGAAAAAAGGGATGTTTCGAAATGATTCAGAGTACCAGTTCCAAGGAAATACAAAAACTTTTAAACCGGAACGTTTAAACCGAGCGGATAATGAAAACTTAAATAAACTTTATAATCAATTGGCCCCGTTTGAGGAAAAGGTGTTTAAATCTATAACATACACAGTAGAGGAAGCAAAGCAGCATGTTGATTTTCAAATTAAGAAGCCAACTTATACAATTGAAGGGTACAATCTTAAGGATGAAAAGGTAAATTATTTTATTAAGAGAAGGCCTGAATTAATTATTGAATTAGAATATACGAGCGGAAAAGGAAACTATACAACTTATCAATCACAAATATTTGGAGAAAGTAAAGATCCGTTCCATGCTTTGTTTGCTGTAGAAGAAAACATTGAACAGTACGAATTAGAAGGAAATCAAATATTCTACGCTACTGATAACTCGGATAGTAATTTACAAGGTATGAAGATGATTGTTCCTGCAAAAGGAAAGAACAGTGCATATCAGATAGTCATCATAAATCATAGTTTAGACAATCCAGGGGAAGCAGTGTTCGATAGTAATGTGAATAAAGCGGAACTGGAAAAAATAATGCTTTCAATGCTGAAATAATAAAGAGGTGATTTGAAGGTTTATATTCTTAGAACACCTTTTAGTTATATTAAACATAAGTACAAGGAGAAAAAGAAATGTATCCTAACAAATATAACACCTTAGCACTACTTTGTATGATGTTGTTTTTTATTACTTGGATATTAATATTTTCATATGGGGATTATAACTATTCTGCTAACGATGCTGGCAGTAATTTTACTCCTGCTGAAATGAGAATATCGATTGTACTTGATATTTTACAAATGACATTTCTAGTGATGTCTTTTGTATTCGGGTTAATTGCATATTATGTTTCAGAGGACAATGGAGGATATGCAGGAATATATATCTTAGCATCTCTCGTCTTGTTTATATTGACAGGGTTTTATGATGTTGTAATAGTTTATATATTAGTAACTGAGCCAATACATTGGAAGCTTTTTTTCATGTAATTATTAAACAGGAATTGCTGGTGAAAGATAAGTTCATTACTTGCATGTTCATTCTATGTGTTTATGTTCACTGCCCAATAAAATATTATTTCACCCAAGCTCGTAATTCGTTTTCCATTCTATGATTGTGCATATTTTAATTATTTTATGAAAAACTAATAAAAATTTCCATATAATTGTTATAATATGACTAGATTGATATAAAAGTTTTTTCTATATTATATATTTGAAGGGTCCTCATGCAAAAAGAGCAAATTCTCTACTTGAGAACTTGCTCTTTTTTGCAGAGAAACATTACCAGAGGGCCCTAAGGGAGTACCCAAATTTCATAAGAAATTCTCTGTATTTCCCCGCAATAATATACAGATATAACGGAATTTTTAAATTTATAAAAAGATTAAGAGGCGATAGAGAATGAAAAGATATATTAGAATAAAAGGAATTGGCACATATTTACCAAAACGAAAGGTAGATTCTTTTGAAATAGATCGCATGCTAGATGTGCCAGAAGGCTGGACATTAAAAAAAGCTGGGGTAAAAACACGATACTTTGTTGATGGTGAAACATCTTCTTATATGGGTGCTGAAGCTGCAAAAAAAGCTGTGGAAGATGCTAAGCTAACATGGGCTGATATCGATTGTATCATCTGTGGAAGCGGAACGATTCAACAGGCAATCCCTTCTACTGCATCACTTATTCAAGAACAGCTCGGACTACAGCACTCTGGTATTCCATGTTTTGATATCAACTCAACATGCCTAAGTTTCATAACAGCACTTGATACAATTTCTTACGCAATTGAATGCGGGAGATACAAAAATGTTGTTATCATTTCTTCTGAAATTTCTTCTGTGGGATTAAATTGGGGACAAAATGAAAGTAGCATTTTATTCGGTGACGGTGCGGCAGCTGTTGTGATAACAAAAAGCGATCATACATCTTCTATTATAGCTTCTCGTATGGAAACATATAGCTCTGGTGCGCATCTATCAGAAATTCGTGGCGGTGGAACGATGATTCATCCTAGGGAATATAGCGAAGAGCGAAAAGAAGACTTCCTGTTCGATATGAATGGCAGAGCTATTTTTAAACTATCTTCTAAGTATCTGTTGAATTTTATCGAAAAACTACTTATGCATACTGGTTATTCCCTAGATGATATTGATTTAATTGTTCCTCACCAAGCAAGTGGACCAGCTATGAGACTGATTCGTAAAAAATTAGGAGTTGATGAAGAGCGCTTTATGACCATTTTTGAAGACTACGGTAATATGATTTCCGCATCTATTCCAGTCGCCCTTTTCGAAGCGATTAAACAAAAGAAAGTGCAACGCGGAAATAAAATATTATTGCTAGGTACTTCTGCAGGACTTTCTATCGGGGGCATCCTTCTTGAGTACTAAGAAAACAGTATTAATTACAGGGGCACGTGCACCAGCTGCTTTACATTTATGCAGACTGTTTCATAACAATGGGCATACGGTTATTATGGCAGATAGTATTCCTTATCCATTAAGCAAAGTTTCAAAAAGTGCTGATTACTTTTATGAAATTCCTTCTCCAAAGTGGAAAACAAATGAAAGTATACATGCGCTGTTATCAATTATTCAACGCCATAATGTGGATTTACTTATTCCAACTTGTGAAGAAATATTTTATATATCTAGACATAAAGAAGAATTAAGTCCATTTTGTCATGTATTAGTAGACGATTTTCACAAACTTTCATTACTTCATAATAAGTGGGAATTTATTCAGTTAGTAGCGAATTTAGGTTGGCAAGTTCCTACAACGTATAGAATAAATAATGAACAAGCCATAAGTTCAATGATTCACCAAACACCAGCTAATACGCCTTTTGTGCTAAAGCCGATTTTTTCACGTTTTTCTGATAAAGTGGAATTTATTACAAAAGAGGCTGCTATAAAAGAAATTATGGTAGACAAGTCAAATTATATCATTCAAGAGTTTATACAAGGAACACAGCATTGTTCCTACAGTATCGCACGATCTGGGGAAGTGTTAGCTCACTCTACCTATAAAACGGTATTCACGGCAGGTTTAGGCGCTACCATTGCGTTTAAACATATTAATCATCCTAAAATTGAACAGTTTGTTAGGCATATTGTAAAAGAGCTAGATTTCTCTGGACAAATTGCCTTTGATTTTATCATTACAGAGAATGGAGATCCTATTCCAATTGAATGTAATCCACGTACTACAAGTGGATTACATTTATTCGATGAGGAAATATTACCCGCTTTTTTTAATGCAAAAGTAAACAATACACTAATTCCGAAACCACATTCTGAGTGTGCAATTCGGTTAGCAATGCTTTTATATGGACTCCCTTACTTAAAAAGTAAACAAAAACGTAAGCGATGGTTAAAAGTTCTATGCTCCTATCCAGATATCATTTATAGTCACACGGATTGGAAACCATTTTTTTATCAGTTTTTTAGCATGTATAAATTATGGCGTGAAAGTTATAAACATGAACGGACTATTTTAGAGCAAACAACATATGACATATCATGGGACGGTGAAAATTTATGAAAATGCTAGTAACTGGTGGAACAGGCTTTCTAGGACAAAAACTCGCCTTTCGATTGATGAATATGGGCTATGAAGTAACGGCAATCGGGAGAAATAAAACAATTGGTAAATTATTAGAACAAAATGGAATTGAGTTTGTATATTGTCCTCTTGAAGACAGGAATCGTGTTCTACAAGTTTGTAAAGATAAAGATTATATCTTTCATAGCGGCGCACTTTCTTCCCCTTGGGGCAAATATGAAGATTTTTACAATGCGAATGTGTTAGGAACAAAACATATTATTGAGGGAAGTCAAAAGTCCGGTATTAAACGCCTTATACATGTATCAACACCAAGTATTTATTTCTATTATGATGAGCGACAAGATGTAGTAGAAAACGCGAAACTTCCTGATACATTTGTAAATCATTATGCAAAAACGAAGTACATCGCTGAACAAGCTGTTGATCAAGCTTTCAATCATGGTTTACCAGTTATCACGATACGTCCACGCGCTTTATTTGGTCCAGGAGATAACGCTATTCTTCCACGCCTTATTAAAGTATGTGAAAAAGGCGCCTTACCGAGAATTGGTACAGAAAATGTTCTCGTTGATATTACATATGTCGAGAATGTTGTAGATGCCTTACTTCTTTGTATGCATTCTCCAATACATACATTAGGACAAAAATACAATATAACAAATGACGAACGTGTAAATTTATATGAGGTTATTGAAAATGTAATGAAGCGCCTTGATAAGGAGGTACAATATAAAAAAATTTCCTACAAAACTGCTTTTACACTAGCTGCTATATTAGAAGGAATCTCAAAAACTATTTTATTCGGAAAAGAACCTATTCTCACAAAATATACTGTTAGTGTCCTTTCAAAAAGCCAGACATTAAGTATTGATAAAGCTAAAAAAGAACTAGGATACGCTCCAAAGATCAGTATAGAAGAAGGAATCACAAAATTTGTAGACTGGTGGAAATTACAATGAAAATCAAATCTTTAAAGTTATATGATACAGGATATTGCACACATCCAGAAAAAATTGCATACTCCAAGGGCAGTTGGAAACAAATCCGTTTTCCAGCTACAGTAGGATTACTTCAGCATCCAATCTTAGGGTATATTTTATTTGATACTGGATATGCTGGACACTTTAAAGAAGCAACGAAAAAATTCCCTTACTCTGTATATGCAAAACTTACCCCTGTTCATTTTACAGAAGAGCAATCAATTAAACAGCAACTACTACTTGATGGTATTCAGCCAGAAGAAATTAAATATATTATTCTTTCTCATTTTCATGGCGATCATACAGCTGGTCTGCCCGACTTTCCAAAAGCCAAAATACTAACCTTTGCAAAAGCTTATGAGGATATTAAAAAGAGAAGTAAATTTGGTGCTCTATTAAAAGGATGCCTAAAAGATACACTACCGCTTGATTTAGAGCAAAGGATGACATTCATTGATCAAACTCCATTTCTTAATTTACCCTCTACATATGGGGAATTTGAAGAGGGTTACGATGTATTTGATGATGGCTCATTACTTGCTGTCGACTTAACAGGACATGCAACTGGACAATTTGGTCTATTCGTCCATTTACATAGTAATAAAATTGTCTTTCTTTGTGCAGACGCAGTGTGGCTAAGTAAAACTTATAAAAACCTTGTATTTCCTAGTAAGATTGCCAACCTTTTAACTAGCGACCCAAAATCTTACCGACAGAATATTGAGAAGTTACACCATTTATCGCAAATATCACCTGAGATTGAAATTCTACCAACTCATTGTGAACATACATGGGATAAAATTAAAGCAGGGGTGCACTATGAATAAATTACGGATTCTTCAGCAATACTTGAAAACAAAATATTGCTTGAAATTTTCAAACCGAAAACAATTGGAACTATTTCATAAACAACAAATAAAAAAACAACTTTTGTTCACTATAGAGGCGTCTCCTTTCTATCGCCAGTTATATACTCCTTTTTTACAAGAAATTCAAAAGGGAAATTTGGCTGCACTCCCTATCATTGATAAAGAAGTAATGATGGAACATTTCGATACATTAAATTCAGTTGATATTTCAAAGGCAGATGCATTTCGTGTAGCATTTGAAGCAGAAAAGACCCGAAATTTCTCTCCAACAATTCGTAATATAACTGTCGGTTTATCATCAGGTACTAGTGGCAATCGTGGGGTTTTTCTCGTTTCCGAGAAAGAACAAACATTGTGGGCTGGCTCGGTTATTGGAAAGGTGCTTCCTTCTAGCATTCTACATAAACACACGATTGCTTTTTTCTTACGTGCAAATAGTAATTTATACGAAGCAACAAAAAATAAGCGAATCTCATTTCATTTTTTTGATTTACTAGATTCGTTTCATAAGCATATCACTCGATTAAATGAAGTAAATCCATCTATTTTAATCGCACCTCCGTCTATGTTACGGAAAATCGCTTACTGGCAACAAGAAGGACTTATTACGATTTGTCCCAAAAAAATTATCTCTGTAGCAGAAGTGCTTGAAGATATTGATAGAGAGTTTATTCATGCAACTTTCCAACAGACAGTACACCAAGTTTACCAATGTACAGAAGGTTTTCTTGCTACCACCTGCAGACAGGGTACATTACACATCAATGAAGATCTCGTTCATATTGAAAAAGAATACTTAGATCAGGAAAACGGGATATTCGTTCCCATTATTACTGATTTCATGAGGAAAACACAGCCTATAATACGCTACCGTCTCAATGACATATTAATTGAGAAAAAAACGGCATGCATCTGTGGTTCTCCCTTCTTAGCCTTAGAACGAATTGATGGTCGATGCGATGATATATTTATTGGAATAAGTGAATTGGATAATAGTGAGATATCTATTTTTCCTGACTTCATTCGAAGAGCCATTTTGTTTGCATCCAATGAAATTCAAGAGTTTAAAGTGATACAGCACAGCATAGACAAAATTGAAATTAAACTTAAAGTACCACCTAAACATCTCAAACCATGTAAATCAAATGTAATACAAGAGTTACATACACTGTGGTCTACTAAAAAGTGTGATATACCAAATTTTTTCTTTTCAGATTACGATATTCAATTATATGATAAAAAATTAAAAAGAATTGAAAGCCTTGTAAGGCATGGTAAACATATATGATTAAGCTACATAATGTTCATTCCTTGCACAGCATTGACTGGGACTCAAAAAAAGATGGAGCATATGTACGAGACAGCTTCCTGCCCCTCTTTCAAAAGGGCGTTACAGCATTTATTGAAAATGTTAACACTCAGCTATTTCTATTAGAAATTGATGATCTCATCTTGCCAGTTACTATTAATAACGCGGAGTTCGAAAATTCATATGTATGTTCTCCTTATACACATTACATATCCTATGCATTAGAAGAGTTATGGGAGTTAAAAAAACCATGGCTAGAGAAGCTACTTACCTATCCGATTCATCTTATGGGAAGTTGGCTACGACGAACGAATATTAATAAAGTAATTGTCGTAAATAATTGGATGCTTTCAACAAATCTTTATCATTCTATCAACAAACAACAAATCGAACAGATTACGAATTTATTTGTTGAGAAATTTCCAGAGCATACAATTCTATTTCGCTCTTTAAATAACGAATTATATCCTACAATTACACAAGCATTATCTACAGTAGGTTACAATAAAATTATGTCTCGTTCTATATACTTATTTGATCCAAAACACTATAAAGAAATGAATCGAAAAAAACGAAAAGACTTATTAAACGATAAAAGTTTATTAGAGAAAAGCAATTACGAAATAATTACGAATGAAGGATTTACAAAAGAGGATATTTTACAAATTTCCGAGTTATACAACCAACTATATATTGAAAAATATTCTGTTCATAATCCAATGTTTACACCTGCTTATTTATGGAATGCTCTTCAGCATCATTTATTTGAGATAAAGGCCATAAAAAAAGGAGATACAATAGATGGTGTCATTGCTTATTTTATTAGAGATGGAGTTATGACAACTCCTATCCTTGGCTATAATACAAACTCCGATCAGCATCAATGCTTATACCGTATTCTTTCCCTCCTTATTACAATGGATTCTATCGAAAAAGATTTAATTTGTCATCGTAGTGCTGGGGCTGGAGAGTTCAAACGAAATCGTGGTGCAAAACAGCAGATTGAATACAGTTATATGTATCACTCTCATTTGCCACCTAATCAACAAAAGGTATGGAAAGTATTAACTTGGATATTAAATACATGTATAGAACCGATGGCAAAAAAACATCGCTTTTAAAAAAAAAGAGATAAGACTCGTAATGTGTAGGAGCTATAAGTAGTAAGTATATTATTAGATTTTACATATGAAAATAATTTTTTCGGGTTACAGGATACACTTGATTCGCTTGGAAATGAATTAGTTAAAGGAATTCATTTCACAAAGAACAAAATTGATAGTAGGGGTCCCGCCACATCACCATCAAGTTAAAAAAAGCAAATACCCCAAAACGAAAAAATGAGCTTTTTTGTTACAAGTTAGTACAAAATTTCGTTCTGGGGGTACTATAAAATTTTAGCTTGATGGGCATGTGGCGGGACCCCAAAAACAAAAAAACAAAATATCAAGCATGTAGTCAACAAGAACGAAAGTTCATAGAAAACCAAACCTTAGCTTGATGGTGATGCGTCAGTACCCCAAAAAAGAAAAAATGAGCTGGATTCTCAAAATAACTAACTGTAGAGAAAGAGAATTTCCATTTAAGGTGTACTTCAAAACCTTAGCTTGGTGGACATGGGGATGGTACTCAATATTGTAAAAAACGTTCTAATAGAGTAGTATAAATTTATATTTATTGGTCGGTTGACCAAACTAAAAATAAGAAGGTGAAATACAATGTCTAATTCTAAAAAAACAGCTACTCGGGATCAAATACTAATTGCTACGTTTGAATGCTTAGCTGAAAAAGGTACAACCGCTATTACATTAAGAGATATTGCTACAAAAGCGGAAATTACTTTAAGTTTAATTCATTATTATTTTCCAACAAAAGAGGGGTTATTAGTTAACGCCACCTCTTATGTCATGCAAAAACAGATTAAAGAAATTCAGAAGGAACTCTCAAATATACAAGATTTCTCAGAGAAAATGAAAAAATTAATATTTGTAGTACATCACCAGTTCAAAAGTTCTGAATGGAGAAAAGTGTATTTTAGTTTATTAGCAGCAGCAGCCTGGTCACCGAAAATTATGGAAGAAATTCGAGTTCTACAGAACCAACTGATAGACCTAATTCAAGAATATGCGCAAACTTCCAACGTGGAAATACCAGATTTAGAAGCGTTTTCCAGGGCTTTATTGGCTTCGATGAATGGATTAGCGTTACAAGTTATGCATGGGGCTTCAGAGGAACAAATTGCTCCGGCATATGCGGTTATAGAAAAAGTATTCATTAGCATCTGTAACCCAAAAAACGCAATGAGTGATTATTAAACTATATAATTCCAAATTCATGTGCCAATCCATTATTCCATGACACCAAATGGGATGAAGGATTGCAAAACATTATAAAGTGAGGTTACAGCATGATCGCATATGGATCATTTTATTTTTTTGCTATAGTGGGGATTTTATTGATACCTACTATCGTAGCTGGATTAAGAGGTAAAATGTTGCGTAAATATAATGCTATCTTAACTCTAATTATGCTTGCTATTATCTTCTCGGATAAACCAAATCAAGCAATGATGTTAGCAGTATTTATTATTTGGCAATATGTCCTTATTAAAAGCTATTTACTACTAAGAAAACAAAATAATAATACGTTCATGTTTTACATGGCTGTTATTTTGTCGATTTTGCCACTAATTTTGGCAAAAATTGCACCATTTGTACCTGAATTAAAATTCATTGTTTTTACTGGTATATCTTATGTAACATTCAGGGCAGTACAAATGGTATTTGAAATTCGCGATGGCTTAATTAAAGAATGCTCATTTTTAAATTTCTGGGAATTCATTTTGTTCTTCCCTGCTATTTCGACCGGACCTATCGATCGGTATCGCAGGTTCCAAAAAGATATTCAAAAACCACCAAGTGCTGAAGAATATCAAAATCTGCTATACATGGGTATTAATCGTATTTTCCAAGGATTTCTTTATAAATTTATACTTGCATATCTAATAAAACAACATATTATGGATGCGATATTCGCTCAACAAGATACAATTTTATCAAATATGATTTACATGTATAGCTATAGTTTTTATCTATTCTTTGATTTTGCGGGTTATAGTGCATTCGTAATCGGTGTTAGTTATATGATGGGGATTAAAACACCAGAAAACTTTAATAAACCGTTTATCAGTCGTAATATTAAAGATTTCTGGAATCGTTGGCACATGAGCTTATCATTCTGGCTCCGTGATTTTATTTACATGCGCTTTGTCTTTTTTGCAACAAAGAAAAAGCTCATTAAAAATCGCTATATGATTTCATATATTGGCGTCTTTTTAAACTTTTTTGTCATGGGAATTTGGCACATTACTGGTCATCATATTGCTCAATATATGATTTATGCTCTATATCATATTGTTCTGTTTATTTTATTTGATATTTTCGAACGAAAAAACAAGAAGCATAAATTTTGGCCCAACAATACGTTCATGCATGTCCTTGCAATTGTGATTACATTCCATTTCGTATGTTTCGGTTTCCTAATCTTCTCTGGGCACCTAAACAATTATTTTTAATGAAAAACTTTTTTTCTCACAACTAGGGGTCACCATACATGCCCATCGACTTAAGAATTCAGAATTACCTCAAAACGAAAAGATGAGCTTTTTTGTCACAAGTTAGCACAAAATTTCGTTTTGGGGGTACTATAAAATTTTAGCTTGATGGCGATGGGTCAGTACCCCATAAAGAAAAGCCGCCACCACAACTACTGCAACTACCACCAAAGCCCATTTTAATCTCTCCTTTGAGTAGGAGGGGAAAATTAAGGTCACTCATGTATTTTAATGGATTCACTTTACCTTATGTTTTTACGTATTAATTGAGCAGGTCCTTTTGAAAATAAAGAAAAGACACCCTAAGGTGCCTTCCTCCGACTTGAACCACTTTAATTTTAATAATATGTATTGGACTCCCATTCAACTATTATTTTATTGTATCTTTCTCGTTCTTGGCATTGTTGTTCTTCTGTTTTCTTCGTTTCTTTTTTTGTTTTGACTTCTGTTTCTTCTGTACCGCAAGCGACTAACCCTAGTTAGCACCCCGGCAATAAGTAGGTTAATTTTCTTCATTATTGATCCGCCTCTTCACCTTTGTTTTGTTGTAATAACGATGAATCGACGTTCACGACTCAACCTTCGTTTGTAATTTGTTCGTTAGAAAATGAACAATTGATCGTATTAGAAAAGGTTTAAAAATAAAACTTTTCTTTTCATCTAATAAATTTACCTTTAAAGACTACATAAATACCTTTGACCATATTTGTAATTCTTTGTAAAATGATATATATAGAAAGATTATGAATATACAGGTAATCTATGGATAGTAGTTTCTAAGAAATTATTCGGGGAAAATTTCTTAGTTAAGTATATTAACTTGTTTGCACTAAATTTTACAAATAAAGGGGTATTAGGAATCATGAAAGCAAAGAAATTAGTAAGTTTAGCGTTACCAGTTATGTTATTGAGTGGTTGTATTACAATTGAAACTGATGGTAAGAAAGCTGAACCAAAGAAAGAAGAAACGCAAAAGATAGAAAAAGAGAGTAAGTCAACTGATAGCAAGAAAGAGGATAGCTTATCTGTAGCGAAAGGTGAAGATAAGGAGACAAGTAAGTCAAGTACTTCTAACTCTACTAGTTCTTCCAACTCTTCTAGTAAGGTAACTGGTTCAGAAGTTGACAAATACAAGCAAGATATTTTAGACAATGCAAATAAAATAGACGAAACACTACGATTGATTGAAGACTCAGCAAAATCAGACATTAAATCAGTAAGCTTAAAGAAGAGTGAAATACAACTTGTAACAGGTGGGTCACAAGCATATGTAAGAAAAATAAAGTATCTTGAACCACCAACTGAACTGAAAGCAGAGCATGACAAGATAAAAGAATCAATGGACTTATATTATGATGCATTCCAACTCCTTTCAGAAGCAGTAGAGGAAGAGAGTGAAAGTAAACTGAAAGAATCAATTATAAAATCAAATCAAGGTGCAAAGCTATTCGAAGAAGCAACAAAGAGTATTGCAAGTAAAACAAACTAATAATCAAAATTCATTCAAATAGGGGTATGATGTATGAAAGCAAAGAAACTTGTAGCGTTAGCAGTACCTTTCATGTTGTTAGTAGGTTGTGGTACTGATAAGACCGAAGCAAAGCCGAAAGAGAAAGTAGAGTCTAAAGCAGAGACGAAGGAGAAGTTGTCAAAAGAGAAGTATCCAACACGTATGACAAACCTCTCTTCTGAGTTAGTACAGAAAATTACAGATATAACTGAGATAGCAATGGATAAAGACAAAGATGAAAAGGTTTTGAAGAAAGAGATAATAAAAGCAGAGTCAGAGGTACAGAAAAGTATTGCTAAGTTTAAGAAAATAGAACCGCCAAAAGAGTTTGAAGACTCACATAAACAAATCCTAAAAGCGGTAGATTGTTATAGTAAAGCCTATTCATTACAAGTTGAAATCATAAAAGGTAAAGGGAAAATTACAGACGAAGACAGAAACAAAACTCAAAAGTCAATGGACTTAATTAAAGAAGGTAATGAGTATTGGAATAAAGGCTATGCACCACTTCAAGACGCCCAATTAGACCAAGCAAACGAACTTGGTAAGAAAACAGGCGTACAATTCGATAAGACTTCAACTTCTGATTCTGAGGATGGCAATGTACAAGTATCAAAAGACGGTAAAGAGTTGCTAGGCGAATGGGGTAGTTATAAAGGTTCTGAGTTCCATAAGGGCTTAGACTTCCGTGAAGATAATTCATTTACCGCTTATGATGATACAGGTAAATCATCTTATGAAGACAATCATATGACAGGAACATGGTTGTTCGATGCAGACAAGAAACAAGTTACATTGTTACCTACTGAGTTTGTAAAAGACGGTAAGAAAATAGATGCAAAGAATACAAATGCATTTGTAGAGTATAAACTTGAATTCTTACGAGCAGGTTCTCTAAAAATGACTGACGGTAAAGGTAATACTATAACAGGGGAAAGACGTAAATAATCACAAAAAAAGGGGTAGGAGAAATGAAGTTTAATAAACTAATAGGTGTTACTGTTCCACTCCTACTATTGTTTAGTGGTTGTTCCTCTGATAAAGTAAACATCAAGTCAGACAGCAAATCACTACAAGAAAGAAAAGTAGATAAAGTGAAACCTGTAGATGTAGGTAACTATTCAATAGAAGATTACATTAATTCTCTTTCAGACATAGCTTTAGAGATGGAGGATAAAGTAACGGAAATGGATAATTTACTCCAAGGAGAAGACCTTCCATTTCATAACAAACATAAGTATATAAAACTAGCAGAAGAATCAATAGACTTGTCAGTGAAAGCTAGAGAGTTAAAAGTACCAAAAGAATTCGAAGAGGTACATAAAGACGTTGATAAAGCTATGCAGATGTACAGTACTGGTTTTCAATACCAAATAGACTATATAAAAAAGCCAGACCCTAAAAACTCAAATAAAGCTTTAGAGATTATAACAGAAGCAGGTAACTTATGGGAAGAAACATCTGAGAGAATAGGTAAAGAATACAGTAAAGCAGTATTACAATAAACTTGTCAAAAAGGGTATACAACTATGAAAGCAAAGAGACTAGTAAGTTTAGCACTTCCAATCATGTTATTAGGAGGTTGTGCTACAGATTCAGTAGAGAAGAAAGCAGATACAAAAGTAGAAGCAAAAACAAAAGTAGAAGAGAAAGAAAAGTTATCGGGAACTGACTACATGGCTCGTATGTTCGCATTAGATAACACATTAGAGACGAAGATAGCTGAACTAGTGGAACTGTCTGCTAAAACAAAGGATAGAAGCAACGATATAAAGGCGTTAAACAAAGAAATATTAGAAAAAGCAGACGAAGTAAATGAAGCACTTGCTGATTTTGATAAAGTCGAACCACCTAAAGAATTTGAAGAACCACATAAGACGATTCTAAAAGCAGTAGACTGTTATAAGGAAGCATTTGAAACACAGATTAAACTTGGAAAAAGTGGTTCTATTAGTAAAGAAAAGACAAAGGAATTACAGGAGTTAATGCTTAAAGGTAATGACTACTTAAAAGAAGGATACAAACCGATTAAAGATGCATATGACGAAAAGATGAAGTCAAAAGCTAATGAACTTCAAAATAAAAGTGTAGGAATATCTCAAAACGGTAAAGAGTTACTAGGTGAATGAGGTAGTTCAAAAGGTGGTAAGTTTACTAAAGGATTAGACTTTAAGGAAGATGGTACATACATTATATACGATGATGTGAATAACACACCTTATGAGACTACTCATATGCAAGGTAAATGGTCTTATAATGCAGAAAAGCAACAAGTCAAGATGACAATAGACGAGTTTGTAAAAGACGGTAAGAAGGTAGACCCTAGTCAAATGAAAGAATCTATAGACTATGATGTTATGTATTTCACATCGGATTCCTTAGTTATGATGGATGCTGACGGAAACAAGATAGACGTGGTAAAACCTAAGTAAGTCACTGTAAAGGTTCTAAGGGGTAAGACAAAGAAATGTAAACAGGCTATCTAACAAAAGGTAGTCTGTTTACATGGTTCTGGTGCAAAAACTTCAAGATAATTGCAATTAATCTCTAAATCTTGGACATACTGATACTATTACTCTAAAAAAGGTGCGTGATCAGTATGGAAAAGCGAAATTTATTCAAGTGGAACAAGATCATCGATTTATTAAAAAGCGAGTTCGTTCGATGTTAGGATTGAAATCCTTTCGCACAGCTACATCCATTATTTCTGGAATAGAAGCTATGCATATGGTAAAAAAAGGGCAACTTATTTTACTGGACAAGTCTGTCCAAAATCAAGTGAAGTTCATCCATCAACTATTTGGAATTGTTGCTTAAGACTAGATTCCACTAGGAAACTTTTCGCCTCTTTATATCTTTCCTAAGTATTTGCACCAGAACCCTTATATGCAATATTGCATATAAGAATGTATTGATAAAAATGTAAGCGCTTACTATAATGAAAGCATAAAGATAAATCATATCTTAGCAACAACAAAAGAGGAGGAAATAATATGACAATCGCAATGACAATTTTAAAATTTGTAGGTGGAGTACTCCCATTAGTTCAAGAACTTTTAAAAGCATTTATGTAAGTTCATTATTTAGCAATTATTTATAAATAATTATCATACCTTAATACGAAAAAAAGGAAGAAGTTGATTTTTTTGAAGACTACAAAAAATACTAAAGGAAAAAAATTACTAGCAAGTTTATTAATCGGCTTTTGCACTATTAATTATTCATCTATTTCCTTCGCTGAAACACCTAAAAGTAATTCAGCTAATGCACCAAAACAAGCTATTGACATTGATACTGGCATAACAAATCTAAAGTATAACAATCAAGAGGTTTTAGCAGTAAATGGGGATAAAGTGGAGAGTTTTGTTCCGAAAGAAAGTACAAATTCAAATGGTAAATTTGTAGTAGTTGAACGTGAGAAAAAATCACTTACAACTTCACCAGTCGATATTTCGATTATTGATTCTGTGGCTAATCGTACTTATCCAGGAGCAGTACAACTTGCAAATAAAGCTTTTGCAGATAATCAACCTAGTTTATTAGTGGCTAAGAGAAAGCCTTTGAATATTAGTATAGACTTACCTGGCATGAGAAAAGAAAATACAATTACTGTCCAAAATCCTACATATGGTAATGTGTCTGGAGCAGTAGATGAGTTAGTATCTACTTGGAATGAAAAGTATTCAAAAACAAATACGTTACCTGCAAGAATGCAGTATACTGAATCTATGGTGTATAGTAAGTCTCAAATCGCAAGTGCTCTTAATGTTAATGCTAAATATCTTGACAATGCACTGAACATTGATTTTAAAGCGATTGCAGATGGAGAGAAAAAAGTGATGGTTGCGGCATATAAGCAAATCTTTTATACCGTAAGTGCAGAACTACCAAACAATCCATCAGACCTTTTTGATAATAGTGTTACGTTTGATGAGTTAACTCGTAAAGGGGTAAGTAATGTGGCCCCGCCTGTTATGGTGTCAAATGTAGCTTATGGCAGAACAGTTTATGTAAAATTAGAAACATCATCTAAAAGCAAAGATGTACAATCTGCTTTTAAAGCTTTAATTAAGGGTCAAGGCGTTGAAGCGAGTGGACAGTACAAGGATATTTTTGAAGAAAGTACCTTTACTGCTGTGGTATTAGGCGGAGATGCAAAAGAGCATAACAAGGTTGTTACAAAAGATTTTAATGAAATCCGAAATATCATTAAAGATAATGCAGAATTAAGTTCTAAAAATCCAGCATACCCAATTTCATATACAAGCACTTTCTTAAAAGATAACGCAACGGCTGCTGTTCATAACAATACAGATTATATCGAGACGACAACTACAGAATATTCAAGTGCGAAAATGACGCTTGATCATTACGGTGCATATGTTGCTCAATTTGATGTATCTTGGGATGAATTCTCATATGATGGAAATGGGAAAGAAGTATTAACCCATAAAACTTGGGAAGGAAACAACCAAGATAAAACGGCTCATTACTCTACAGTAATACCACTTCCACCGAATTCAAAAAATGTAAAAGTCGTAGCGAGAGAATGTACAGGTCTTGCATGGGAATGGTGGAGAACAATTATTAATGAACAAAATGTTCCATTGACAAATGAAATAAAAGTTTCAATTGGAGGAACAACTTTATACCCAACTGCTAATATTAGTCATTAGGTAGAAGTGAAGCACCCTGTAAACAGGGTGCTTTTTTACTTGGTCACAAGTTATCGGGATCTTTCTCAAATATAGCATACTCATCAGATGGCGATGGAGTGTAACCACATTTAGAAAACTTTGCAACAGAACCTCCACTTGCTTACTTATTTTACATCTTTTGAGAATATATCCACACCTATCGGCATATATCTTAAACACAATAGATATGTGAAAGGGTGAGAGTATGATTTCATCATATTCAGTAAGATACATTTTAATAACAGGTAATACTTTTATAAAAAAAGTAATCACTGTATATGCATCTTCTGCGTTCTTTGCCATTGAAAAAATCAAAAAAGAATTAGAACGCCGCTTTTCTAATCCTACAAAAATTGAAGTCTATGCAGTATAAATATTTAAAACCATTTAAACACAAGGTGAAACCAATATCGGTTTCACCTTGTCCTATTTTAAATTTATTGTATATTAATTACACATTAAAATTCATCATCACCAATTAAATTTCCTGCATCATTATCTTTAGTAAGTCTTTGCTTTAAGTAATTTTCTTTTGTAGTTCTATCATTTTTATGACCTACTGCAGCCGCTATTACATGAGGTGCTAGTCCTTTGTAGT
>NZ_PCNZ01000039.1 GCF_002975175.1 Bacillus sp. MYb209 | reverse complement strand
CACAGAAACAGACATAAAAAACGCCATCCTTTCCTATGATTCTACAGAAAGAATAGCGTATTTTTTCATTTTAGGGGGCATTTCTTTTTATTAGCTTGATAGCGATGTGGCGATACCCCAAAAATAACTAATTCGTGATAACACACCAGCTTCATTTGATTAAGAAAAGAAAATGAAATTTAACAAAACCTTCTTAATAAGGTGTTATTTTGATATACATATCCTATTCATAGTAGTAAAATAGGATATGGAAAAGTAGGAGTACAATTGACCGATCGTGGTGCTAATCGCTACGTCATAAAACAATGTATTTGGATATGATCCTCTGTTGTTTTATACTTTTAAGTGTTTCGTATTTTTTATATTTGTTCCTACTAGTTTAAGAGGTAGAATTTTTCCTACTTTTCCTAACTTATCTAAAAGGAATGTCCTACTATGACATATAAATTAAATGTTGACCTGGTACAAAATCCTGAAATCATCAAAGAAAAATTCAAATCACTAAGTAATTTTAACGATGTGGCAAATATACTGGAAATCCCATCTTCTTTCTTGCGCCAAATCTTAATAGTTTCAAAGAAGAGCAACTATGGGACTTTCACCATAAAAAAGAAAAGTGGAGATGACAGAAAAATTCATGCTCCTTCTAAAAATTTATTAATAATCCAAAAGAAATTAACGTCTATCCTCAATCTTGTATATAAAAATCATAATAATTCACATGGTTTTGTTAAAGATAGAAGCATAATTACGAATGCAAATAAACATATACGTAAACAATATGTCCTCAACTTCGACTTAGAGGACTTTTTTAATAACATTAACTTTGGTCGTGTCAGAGCAATGTTTATTTACTACTTTAAATTCAATGAAACTGTAGCAACTATCTTAGCAAATATCTGTTGTCACTATGATGGATTTTTGCCACAAGGGGCTCCTACATCACCGATTATTTCTAATATACTTGCAAATAAACTAGATAAAGATCTCACAAGATTAGCAAAAAGACATAGATGTGATTATACCCGATATGCTGATGACATTTCTATCTCTACAGATAAAAATAAGTTTCCTAAAGCAATCGCTCATACTAAAGACAAGAAAACTTACTTATCTTCTGAGATTATTAGTATTGTGAAAAACAATGGATTTTTTATAAATGACAAAAAGAGTAGACTAAATAGTAAGTTTGAAAATTTATCTGTTACAGGATTAACTGTTAATGAAGGTTTAAACGTTAAAAGAAGCTATATAAGAAGAGTTAGATCAATATTAAATTGCATCGAGCAAAATTTAGATAATTTAGATGAAGCAAAACGGATATTTATTGAAAAGTATCCATTTCGACAAATATCGTACGCAACTGAACCTGATATGTTCGCAATTTTAAAAGGAATGATTGCTCATATAGGTCATATCAAAGGTAAAACAAATTCTGTTTATAGGAAATTAGCTATAAGGTATAACGACATAGCAGAGATTGAAAATATTCTTTCTATAAAATTACCTAGTACAAGAAGACAATTCCAGGAAACAAATACATTTGTTATTGAATCAAGCTTTTTTTATAAAAGTGGAGATGACGAAGAATTTGAACCTTGCGGTCAAGGAACAGGGTTCTTACTAAAAGGCATTGGATTAGTCACTAACGCCCATCTTTTCGATATCTATTTTAAAAAATCAAATGATGGTTATAACATAACAAATTTCTCCATTGAAGTGCATCAATCTAAATATTCAACAAATAAAAAGTACGCGAAATTATTATGGCATGATCGAATTAAGGATATAGCCATTCTACAATTTACAAATGGAAATTTAACAGATCAGGGATTCGATTACAATACATCTATTAAGACAGGGATGGAAATCGAGTTACTGGGTTATCCAGCACACACTCTAGATAATAGTATTAAAATTGAATCTGGAGTAGTTAGACAAGAAAGAAATAACCCAATGCCAGACCGACAAAAGCAAACAAGATTTGAGATAAGCCCACTTATATATGGTGGAAATAGTGGGGGACCAGTTGTAAATAAAGAAAATCAAGTTATAGCAATCGCTACAAGAGGGATAACATCCAATGGTGTTGTACCTAGTGAAGTTGTCCCCATTGGAGATGTCATAACTTTATTTGAAAAACACAACCCGATTCTCACAAAAAATGTATAAATTAAAGTAAACTATCTCTTACTAAACACTCATGTAAGCATCCAAATTGGGTGCTTTTTTCTCTGTTATATAGAAACTATATAAGGGGTCACTATATCATTCTGGTAAAATTGTACGCTAAGGACTACAAAACCTTATCATTACAGCTTTCTTTAAAGGCGATTGAGTGTTAAGAAAGATCAAAAGCTAAGTTTAATTGAACATTGATTTGTTTACACACTTTATGAACATGTTTATAACTATAAAATGTTGATATTATTGTGTTTTAGCCTCTGTTTATAAACAAGATTTTCTGAACAAATATCTCCTATCGTATAGTAAAACAGGTTAATGGTGTCCAAATTGTGTCTAAACGTACAATTTTCTTTTTTTGATATGGTGAGGCCAAATAGCTGAAGAAAAGAGCAAAAGTTAATACTTACTATGCATAAATATGTATAATTTGGAATTTAATGAATTTTTTTCATAAAAATACTTGTTTTCCTTTGAAAAATTTGGGATAATATGCGTATCGTGAGCAATTACATCTATCGAAAATGGGGGAAAAAGAAATGAATACAAATGGCGTAAAGTATTCAACCATTTTACTGTAAACGAGGTGATGTAATTGGTAAGATTTCGCTTCAAGAAAAGTGGTAACGATACAGAAGTATTTTTTCAATGTAATTTTGAATCTATTATTTCTGTTATAGTAACGCCACCAACAATCTTTGAACTTATCAAACATTTTTTGTTAAATATATAGTACAAACGAAAAAACGATCTTCCCTGGATCGTTTTTTCGTTTGTGCTTTTTTAATTCATCATTATTCTCTTAGGTGCATTACTGTAATCAGAGCCAAAAGATAGAGGATTTAGATCACTATCTTTTATTTTTGATTAAGAACTAAATCTAGAGCCAATATGATATCCTTTTTGTATACATCTATACCTTTTTCCTCAGCAATTCTTGCTAAATGTTCAATTCTTGAAGGTTTATTAGGTAAAGCTTTTACCTCTTCGATATGATCCTGAATTAAACTTTCAATTGCTTCTTGTTTTTTTCTCTCTTTCTCTTTAAACAAATTCTTTCTTTTTTCATAACCTTGTTCTCTAAGTTTTTGACTATACTCCTCTATTTCGGATTCATAGTTAGAAAGAAAATCTTCTACCATCCCCTCAGCAGGATCGATATCAAAATTACTCATAGTAACTCTATATAAAACGCCCTCATTAATAACGTCTAATAGGTAAGCATCTAATAATCCTAAATGATTTTTTACCACTTTATTATGCTGATCAATAGCAGAATATAAGCCGTCTATATATCCATATTCTTTTAGGAATTCCATTGTGTTTTCACCAATCAGATATTCGATTGCATCGTTTGGAATAAGATATTCTTCTTCATTTATAACAAACGCCTGGTATATTACAGTTTTTATTTCATTTTGTTTAATAAATTGAAGCATTTTTTCAAACTTATTCTCACCGGATAGTACATACTCTGGCATATCACCCTTCACCTTAAAAGCATTAATGGGGAAAATACCTTGCTTATTGAAAAATTCCTCTAATTCATTTACACTCTTGAAATTCATTCTTCCACTCCTTTTTGTTATACTCGGTATCAATTTGTTCGTCAATGTAAATATATAAATAAATTATAACACTAAAAAATATAAGAATATTGTTCTCTGTTTAATTTTTTCACTTGAAAGAAGGGTCTTTAAATAAAAGGGGTATCGCCACATTAGATTCTTTTTTTGCATTGTCGAATACATGTCGAAAGTATAATTATTAATTTTTCCGATATCGTCTTGCAAACAAGACAAACAAGCATTATAATAAGTTTAAGAAAACAAAGGAGGGATCTACAACAACTAATGGACGAAATTAAAAATGGAGAATCAGAGGAAGCTCTATTTTCCGTTTATACAACAAGAGAAGCTGAACAAATATGGGGACTTGCGGAGAACACTGTTAATAAGTGGTGCAACCGAGGCAAGTTTCACGAAAATGAGGCAAGAAAAAGCGGGAAAGTCTGGTTAGTCACACGAAACGGCATGAACAGACTAACTCGTAAGTAGTAAACAAGAAAAAGCCCTTACCACCGCCAGATAGTCAGGACTTTTTCTCCTACATCATTAACTATAGGAAGGTGATTCGATTGGCAAATACCTTATCTAAAATTAATAATTGTAACTCTATTATAACACAGAATCAATCAAAGGAATCAGAGCATATAAGTTTCAATCAACGTGCTTCAATGAGTTATAGATCCTTATGTGAATGGTTCGGGATTGAGGACTGTATTAATTCTCAAATTTGGTTTTTTGGAACGTTTGGTATTGCGATAACGATGCTTTTAACTACATATTTGATTGCTGGATTCCTCTATGGTTTTTAAACAAATACATTTGTTTTAAATTTCAAAATCAGAGGAGGAGCAAATATGAAAGCAGCCAAGGCAAAACGTGGAGAATTTTATGTTCATAAGAAAAATGGTTGGGTATACCAGGTGTTAGGATATGCGAAAATGTTTGAACATGAAGAACAAGATATCATAGTTCTAAAATGTATGAAAGATAATATGACCGTTACATTAAGCGCTGAACTTTTCGAGCTTTATATAAAAGCGAATAAATTCTTAAAAACGAAAAACATACTTAATAATTTGAAAGTTAGTTTATAACATTATAAATTTGGAGGTATTTTTTATGGAAAAGACTATTTCAGTTCCAACAATTAAAATTGGTGACTATGTAAAATTTCCGCATCGCAAGAATCCTTCTTTAAAATTATATGGTTATGTAGTAAATATTTTAACTAACACAATTATTGTCGATGTTTCAGAAACAATTCAAACTGAAGGTTATAAAGAATTAGATGTTCGTCATGTTGTAAAACACGGTCGTTATAAAAAAATTCGTTCTCGTAAAAAACATGCTTCCTAAAAATCTTAACCAATTGCTAATGGAAGTGTGGATCTCATGAAAGAATACATGAGCGATCATAAAAATAGAGTCCTAATAATAAGGGACTCTATTTCTTATGTATATCTTATATCTGTTAAACAATTTACTTTTAGTTTCTTTTTATTTTATAAAGAAAAAAGCCCTGGATAGGACTATATGATTTTCTTCATACCGCATTGACGACATTCTCTTAAAAAGATGAAATCTTTAACGGAACTCTTGAATGATGTATTGCCGCAATTATCGCAACGACCGCTAATTTTATCAGGGAACTCTTTGTATGTGTATATTTTGCTTAGATCGTATTCTTGTTTAGGTTCTTCATTTCCCATTCGTTCCACCTACATATCAATCTGAATTAATACAGCTTAACCATAATAACATGAATTGTTCACATAGTGGATGCTTTATATTTTGGAGGAGATGGAGTTTTAAGAATCCCTTAGCGTATAAAAACGTTAAAATGTGCGTGCTACCCCATTTTGGACGGATATTTCCAATCCTGTTTTTTCTTAGTGGCAGTTGAAGGAACTTCTCTTTTTTGATTTTGCTTTTCTATATTTTTCAGTGATGTTTGCATTTGTTCCACTTGTTCTTTTACTTCTTTTAGTTCCAATTTCATTTCCATGAGTAACCGTAAAATAGCATCTCCTTTATTCATTGCAACATTCCCCTTCATTTTTCTATTATTTCTTTTCGGTTAACTGAATTTGAAAAATATCTGACTCCGTTATTTTTGATTGATGTAATCATAGTATCTTTTTAACGAAACTTTAGATTTAAAGCCTACTTGTTTTATAATTTTATCTTCTGATAATTGCTTTCTAATTAAACTTAGAATGAAAGTATTACGTAAATGCTGTGCTGAAATTCCTTTACGTAAGTTAGCCCTTGCCACTTCAAGTCGGATCATTTTTTGAACAGCAATTTCCGTTAAAGCTTTTGGTGCATCATTTTCATATACCCAACGAAATGTATTTCGATTATAATCAAATGCCACAAATAGTGGGTCAGTACTATAATATTTGGGACGAACAGGTTCCGGAATGATTTTGTAATAGCCAAATAATCGCTTTTTATCATCTTCACTTAATACAATCGTTCTTTCTATCCCTGTTATTCCTGGAACTGTGATTGTATTGTTCTCAAAATGAACATGTTTCATTTGTAATCCCACAAGCTCTTGTAGTGATAGTCCATAGTTCAGAAGGAAATGTACAATAGAAATGTTTCGATCCTGAAGTATAGGACGAACAGCACTTTGCCTCTCGGTTAATCCGTCCAATGAGGTTAAAATATACTGTAACCTTTTTTCTTCCTCTTTCGAGATAAAATCTTCATCACGTAACGCACGATTTGGTTGGATACTAAGTTTCATCTCTTCTAATGGATTTGGCAGTTCTAAATACTGATACAGTCTATTTAATACAATATAGACACGATGCATTGTTTTATCAGAGTACTTTCGTTTCTTCTTTAAATCATTAAAATACTCTTCATAATCCTCTGTATTAAGTGTCGTCCATATATTGTGTAATGGAAGCTTTTTAGATTCTTGCAACCACTGGCCAAAGTCCTCAATATCATAGGCATATCGTTTAATTGTGGAAGGTTTTCTTCCTTTATCTAATAAGAAAGAAGAAAAATGCTGTACTGTGTCTTGGAACTCCTTTGTTGGCATAGCCCTATCATCCTAATTTTTTCTTTTAGTATATCAAATTTTAAATCGCTTAAAGTATACATATTCTTCTAATTACAAGAGAAAGATGGTAAATGGTTGTTATATATTACTCCTTATATAAATTATCTTCTTTTACATTGTATAACATATATATGTGAGATTTACATAACGTCCTATTATCGGTAGCAAGGAAAAGGAGGAACCCTACTCTCTCAAGGGAACCTCCTTTTATCGTTCTTATAAAAAACAGGCTTCCTAAAATCTTAAATGATTGCTAAAGAGAATTTGTATCTTTAAAATAATTTATATAAAACTATTAATCGGAGGTTTCAACGTGAAAACGATCAAAATTACAAGTTTAGCTATTACAGCCGGTTTATTATTTGCAGGTTGCGACGTTCAGGAAAAAGCGAATGAAAAAGCGGAAAAAATTGAACAACACAAACAAGAAGAAGCGAAGAAAGCAGAAGAAAAAGCGAAGCAAGAAGCAGAGGAAAAAGCAAAACAAGAGGAACAGCAACGTCAAGAAGCTGAAGCGCAACGCCAGAAAGAGGAGAAAGCGAAGCAAGAACAAGCAGCAAAAGAAGAACAACAACGTCAAGAGGCCGAAGCACAACGCCAGGCGGAGGAAAAGGAAAAGCAAGAGGCGCCAGCCAAACAGAAGCGTCAACAGGAAGAACAGCAGAAGCCGAAAAAGGAAGATGGTCAAGAAATATGCGGAAGTCCGGAAGTGGGAATAACTTGTGAACATCTTCGTCAGGAATGGGAAAATGAAAAGAAAATAGAAGCGGAACTAAAACAGAAGGAAGAGGAGCGAAAAGCACAGGACGCCGAATATAATAAAAACCATCCATTATCCCAGGAAGTAGCTAATAAATTATTGATTGGAACGAACTTCATGAAATATGACAGTATTTTACCATTACCAGTAGACGCCCAGTTATCAGCAGATAAAAAAACGTCGATTTACATATACAAACAAGGGAATAAACAAATTCGTATGACAGTTAATGCCACAACGGATCGTATTATAGAGGTTAACTACACGGAATAAAAAAACAAAGGGAGAAAATAGCATTTACATAAAGTTTCTGAGTTATATTAAAAATTGCCAGGAGGGTAATCTTAGTGCAAATACAACATCAAGAAAGAGTATATAAAGGGATTAAGATAGCCGATTCGACTAGGCTATATAAAAAAGATGGTAGTTACAATTTACAAATTAAAAGCGCTTTAGATAGTTTGGTTACTAAATTAAAAGAAGATGGGCATAAGCTGTTAAGTGAGTATGTGAATAATTCGACCAAAATTTTAATTGACTTTGATTGCGGTCATGCCCCCCATCTGATAACACCGAACGACTACAAGAATGGGTACGGATGTGCAAGGTGCGGTGGGACATCTTCAATACAAGCAGAGGAAGAGTTAAAAAGACTATTAGAAGGTAATGGTCACACACTTTTAAGCGAATATAAAACAGCCCAAATTCATGTATTAATTGACTTTAATTGTGGACATGAACCGCATTTGATAAAGCCTTTTAACTATAAAACGGGGTATCGCTGTCCTAAATGTAGTGGTAATTCTTCTGACCAAGCTAAAGAAAATTTTCATAAAGAAGTTGAAGAAGCAGGCTATACATTGTTAGGCAGCTATAAAAGTGCGCTTAGTAAGGTTAAACTGGAATGTGATAAGGGGCATGTTTTTGATACAAAACCTAATGCTTTTACCTCCGCCAAAACAAGGTGTATGACATGCTCAGGGAAAGACAAAAAACAAGCAGAAGAAGAATTAAGAAAATTGATGAAAGAAAATGGGCACGAACTGTTAAGCGAGTATATAAATACTGATACAAAAGCTCTAATAGACTTTAAATGTGGGCATGATCCACATTGGATGCAACCTTCTTCGTATAAACAAGGACAACGCTGTCCAATATGTAGGGAATCCAGAGGTGAGAGAGCAATACGGGAATATCTAGACGCTAAGGGAATAGAGTATATACATCAATATAAGTTTCCAAACAACAACAAGGCGTATGATTTCTATTTACCAGTTGAAAACACTATTGTAGAGGTACATGGACAACAACATTACGAAGAAGTAAAAATATTCCATTATCGTAGCCATAAAACATTTGAAGATGAGAAACGTAATGATTTACGCAAAGAGGTGTTTGCTAAAGAAATGGGTTGTAGTTACATCGTGGTAAATTATCGTGAACACAAGCCCGAATTAGCTTTGCAACGGTTTATAACAGCATACAACCAGCTACATAAAAAAGACCACTCCTTACAATAAAAGAAGTGGTCTTTTTTATGTAAGGTAAATGAATTATTAGCAAACTACAATTGTCGGTTTAGCGAACATGCTACCAACTGAAATTGCTATTTATTAAATTGGATTGAGGGCTTTTTATAAATTATTATGAAAAAAGCATCCAAAATGGATGCTTTTTTGCTTTATAAAAATAATAAACTTTTCACTATTTCACATCAATAATGTCATTGAACTTAAAAGTGATTTTATTATAAAATGCGTCAGTACATATTACTGAACTATTCAAAGGATCTATGTCTGTTACAGTTATATAGCTAGTAAGTAGATAGCCATCTTCATAATAAGTAATTAATATTTCTTCTTCTGAAAGTAATGAGCACAGTAACTTATTTTCAATTAGTTCTTTTGTATCTTGTGTTAATACTGGGCGTGGCATCTTCGTTTTTTCTTTAATAATTTCGCGTATACCAATGAATTGTTCTGGTATTGCAGAAAACGGAGTCCACTTTACCATTCCTCTCCCCTTTGGCATATTTGCGTTGTTCATGACTTATGTCCTCCTAACAGTGTGTTTCTGTATCTTGTTGTCGCACTATTTGTATACGAAATGCCTCTTAATATGCTGTTTTTACCAAACTTATCACGTATTTCATCCATTACCTTCGTTAATTTCATTTCCTTTTCGCGTTGTATTACGTTATCGAATAGTGATATCTGTTCTTCACCTTCATTGATTAAGTTAGCTAAAGAAACATTGATTGATCTAATGGGTTCCCCAGTATATAATTCATGCAAAAAGTATGTACAAATATGATAAATATCCATAGTTAAATTGGTTGGGCGGTTCAAAGTATGCGATTTTCTGAAACCACCAGCATAATTTTTACTGTAACCGACTGAAAAATGAATGGTTTTCGCTAATTTATTTATTCGTCTCAACCGATAACAAGCTTCCTCAATATGCTCTAATAGGATAATCGGGAATTCTTCTATCGAATAATCACGCATAAGTATTTGGCTTTTTCCAACAGAAGTGGTTGCCGGAACATATTTTTCTGAAATACGGCTAAAATCAATGCCATTGCTATGTAAGTGTAATTCTTCACCAATCACTCCGAAACTTTGTTTTAAGTACTTTAGAGGGTAATTAGCTAAATCTCCAATTGAATGTATTCCTTTTCGGTTTAACTTCACTTCTGTTTTACCTGAAATTCCCCAAAACTTGCTAAGTGGTCGTATCGGCCATAATTTTATGGGTACATCTTCGTACTTCCAATATGCTATACAATCTTTTGTTTTCTTCGCTTCTACATCTAATGCTACTTTGCTCATTAAAGGATTAGGGCCAATTCCTATCGTGCATTCAATCCTAGTTTTCGCATATATTTCACGTTTAAATTTCAATGCGAATTCGTACGGATCATTAGCAAACAAATGAATACTATCCGTAATATCCATGAAGAATTCATCTATGGAATATTGGTGGAAATCTTCAATAGGAACGTACTGTAGAGCTAATTTTGTTATGTAATTGGAGCATTTAATATATGTTCCCATTATTGGATTCACAATGAGAATATCTTTCCGCCGAGGAATCTCGTATAGCCTTGCCATCTTCTTCACACCCATTTCTTTTAATGGTGGAGTTGCAGCTAGTACTATTGAGCCATTTCTATTTACATCACCAACTACAGCTAACTTGGTGCGAAGTGGGTCTAATCCCATTTTTACGCAACTCACCGATGCATAAAAACTACGAAGATCTACACATAAAATAATTCGGTTAGGTAATAGAGAATAATCATACAAGGCAATCCCTCCAAAAACAGAACGTTTGTTCTTATTATAAACCTTTTGTTTTGGTTTATACAAACATTTTTTAATTAAAAGTTTGGTACGTGAAATTATTAAGGCGTGACTTAATAACGAAGATCAACATTCCATGCTTAAGTCCTGTCTATCTCTTTACATGATAAAATGGTAAAATAGGTGACTTTTTAAAGCTATATATTGGAGGGAAAAGAATGAACTACATTGCTCACATCCGCGAAAGTGACAAGCAGGTACAAACTGTCGAAGAGCATTTGTTAGGTGTAAAAGAACTAGCTGAAACCTATGGAGAAAAAATTGGGATAAAACACTTAGCTGGTTTAGCAGGTATGCTCCATGATTTGGGTAAATACACCAATGGATTTAGAACATACATATTAGAAGCAGTAAATAACCCTGAATCTCCATCCAAAAGAGGAAGTGTCGATCATTCAACTGCAGGTGGAAAACTTTTATATCAATTCTTCCATACGGAAAATATTATTCCTTATAAAGGGATAATAGCTGAAATCGTAGGAAATGCCATTATTTCTCACCATGGGTACCTTCAAGATTTTTTAAACCCTAATTTAGAATCTGCCTATTTAAATCGAGTGCGAGATAAAGAATTGAGTGAATTTGATATGACAAAGCAATTCTTTTTTAAATATGTTATGAGCGAAATAGATTTTCATGAGTATGTCGACAAAGCCACTGTAGAACTAGAAAGTTTTTTACTTAAAGAATCCCCCGAAAATGCTGAAAAACAATTAATGTTTTTAACTAAATTTATCTTTAGTACATTAATAGATGCCGATAGAACAAACACCCGACTATTTGAAGAAGATAAAAGTATAGAATCCGTAATAAATTCTGACGAGTTATTCGATATATACTACGAAAGGCTCATGATAAAAATCAATTCATTTAAAAAACAGCAGAATGCTAATAACCCCATTAATATTCTAAGAGCAGAGATGTCAGATCAGTGTGATCAATTTGCTGAGAGGCCATCAGGAATATATACATTATCTATTCCAACTGGTGGTGGTAAAACATTAGCAAGTTTAAGATATGCACTAAAACATGCTAAGCTCCATAATAAAAAACGAATTATTTATGTTGTACCTTACACAACAATTATTGAGCAGAATGCGGAAGAAGTTCGAAAAATCTTAGAAGATGAAGCAAATATCTTAGAACATCATTCCAATATAGTTGAAGAAGTGAATGATAATGATGAAAGTGAAGACGGTATTATTAACGTACAGCAAAAATTAAAACTAGCTAAAGATAATTGGGATTCGCCCATTATTTTTACAACCATGGTTCAGTTTCTAAATGTGTTTTACGCAAAAGGAAGTCGAAACACTAGAAGACTCCATAATCTAAGTGATGCAATTATTATTTTTGATGAAGTACAAAAAGTTCCCATTTCATGCGTTTCATTATTTAATCAAGCATTGAATTTTTTAAAAATATATAGTTGTTCCAGTCTGGTTCTCTGTACTGCCACTCAGCCCGCTTTGGACTTTGTAGAACAGAAGTTAGATATAAATACAGATTCTGAAATGATTAATAATCTCGATTACGTAATTGAATCATTTAAAAGAGTTGAAATCATTGATAAAGCAACTAATGAAACGTTTAATAAAAATAAACTCACAGCATTTATACATACAAAAATTGAGGAAGTACAAAGTATCCTAATTATCTTAAATACAAAATCAGTTGTGAGAGATTTATATACACAATTACAGAGTCAAGAATTAAATATTCCGATTTACCACTTAAGCACAACAATGTGTGCAGCCCATCGACATAAAATTTTAGAAGAGATTAGGAAGCGCCTCAATGATGGAAAAAAAATCATTTGCATCAGTACACAGTTAATCGAAGCTGGTGTAGATGTGAGTTTTGAGTGTGTTATTCGATCCTTATCTGGGTTAGACTCTATAGCACAAGCAGCGGGAAGGTGTAATCGTCATGGGGAAAAGGGCATACAGAATGTTTATGTGATTGATTATGAAGAGGAAAACCTAAGTCGTTTAAAGGAGATTAAAATAGGAAAGAAAATTACGAAAAAAATTCTTACAGATTTGAAGCGTAATAACAAATGTCACGGTGGTCATATTTTATCAAGAGAGGCTATGAAAAGATATTTTAAAGAATATTATACAGAATTTGAATCTGATCTAAATTACTTTATTCCAAAACTTAAAAAGAACATGACAGAGCTATTATCTGTGCCGAGAATAGAAAATAGCTATCGGACAGCATATCTTCATAAACACGCCAAAAAGGAAATTCCATTATTTATTGTAAATAGCTATCGGACAGCAGCCGAACATTTCAACGTCATTGATAATCTAACCACTTCAGTTATTGTTCCATATAAAGAAGGAAAGGATATTATCGTAGAATTAAATGGCAGTAATTCCATTGAGGATCTAAGTCGATTATTACGAAAGGCTCAGCAATATACAGTTAATTTATTCAACTATGAAAAAGAACAATTAATTAAAAACGATGGACTTGTACACTATCTTGATGGAAAGATTTTAGCTTTGAAGGAAAGTGCTTATAATGATGAATATGGTTTGAATGTTCATAATGAGAGCGATTTTAAGACAGCCATATTTTAAAAACCTATCTTTGTTTGAGATAGGTTTTTAAATCATATACTATACCTTTCAATCCACACTAATACTAGTGACGATATATTATAACATGTCAATTAAATTCGTAATCTTCGTATAATATATTATTTAAAATTATTGATATCGCTACATAGGAAAGGTATCATTAACTTATTAGAAAAATATAGAAAATACAAAGGGGAGAGAGAATCTTTGAGAAATTCTATTGAATTTGAAGTATTTGGTGATTACGCTCTTTTCACAGATCCCTTAATGAAATTGGGCGGGGAAAAGTTAACTTATCAAGTACCGACTTATCAAGCTATTAAAGGGATTGCGGAATCAATCTACTGGAAGCCAACTCTCCTAATGATTGTAGACAAAATAAGAATTATGAATGCGATCAAAATGGAATCAAAAGGTATTCGTCCAATTGAGTATGGTGGTGGAAATACACTCGCAAATTACACATATTTAAAGAATGTACGCTATCAAGTCCAGGCTCATTTTATCTTTAATCCTCATCGACCGGATTTAGCTTTTGACCGGAACGAATTTAAGCATCATAACATCCTAAAACGTTCACTTAAAGTTGGAGGACGGAGAGACATTTTTTTAGGAACGAGAGAATGCCAAGGATATGTGGAGCCCTGTGTTTTTGGTGAAGGCAAAGGCTTTTATGATAATTATGGTGGAGATATTCATTTAGGTACAATGGTTCATGGGCTTAATTATCCAGATGAAACGGGTAGAAATGAACTAGAAGTTCGATTATGGAATCCGGTAATGAGAGATGGAATCATTCAATTCATCCGACCGGAAGAATGTACACAAGTTCGTAAAATATCGAAGATGGAGCCAAAGATTTTTGACCGTTCAAATATTGAATCAGTTGATGAGCTTATAAAACAATTAGAAGAAGGAGGTGAATAAATGAGTTGGCTATTAAATTTGTACGAGACGTATCAATCAAACTTAAATCGAGTCGGTAAAATTGAAAAAAAATATAATGGCCAAGAATATACATTACTACCTATTTCTCATACCACTCAAACAGCTCATATCGAAGTTTCAATTACAGAAGATGGTGAATTTCACACCGCGGAAATCATTGATAAAATTGATGCCAATACATTGATTCCATGTACAGAAGATTCTGCCAACAGAGCAGGATTAAAAATAGCTCCTTATCCATTACATGATAAATTGAGTTATGTGGCAGGTGATTTTGTTACCTATGGGGGGAAAATCAAAAAAGAAGAACCTTTCTCAGTCTACATAAGACAATTAAAAAATTGGGCAGTATCTCCCTATGCTACAGATAAAGTTAAAAGCATCTATAATTATTTAAGCAAGAGACAATTAATAAAAGATTTAGTCGAAGAAAAAGTTTTGCATGTTGATGCAGATGGACAATTGATTGACGCATGGGATGAAAAGGCTGAGGCATTCCTTGGTGAAAAACCCCCCATTTTTTCAACAGTTACAGGTAAGCAAGAAAGTGCTTTTATTAGGTTTAATGTGTATTCTCCGAATGAGATGCTGACAAACGTTTGGAAAGATCCCTTAATGTACGATTCTTTTATCAAATTTTATAATGATTTTTTGGGTAAAGATGATTATTGTTATGTGACAGGAAAAATAGTGCCAAGTACAGACAAACATGCCAATAAAATCAGAAATGCAGGGGACAAGGCAAAATTGATTTCTGCAAATGATACAAGTGGATTTACATTTAGAGGAAGATTTCAAAAGGCTAATGATGTCGCTAATATCAGTTACGATGTATCTCAAAAAGCACATAATGCATTGAAATGGCTTATTAACAAGCAAGGGAAAATCGTTGATCAACGTGTATTTCTTGTCTGGGGCAATGATGCAGAAGATATTCCAGATCTTGTAGAAGATAGTTACAACATTTTTTCAATGGATTTAAGAGTAACGAAAAAGCGAGAAATTAAGTCTTATACACATGAACAATTTGCCAATGAAATTGCTAAGGCGCTTGATGGCTATAAAAATAATTTATCGTCCAGTGGCAATGTAAATATTCTCTTGCTTGATTCAGCGACGACAGGTAGATTAGCAGTTCTCTACTACCGTAATATAGATAAAAATCTTTATTTAGACAGGTTAAAGAACTGGCATTCTACTTGTGTATGGGAACATCGCTATCGTAAAAATACAGATAATGAATTTGTAACATTTTATGGCGCACCATCAACGAAAGATATTGCATTTGCTGCTTATGGGCCAAAAGCAAACGAGAAAGTAGTCAAAGGTTTGATGGAGCGTATACTGCCTTGTATTATAGACGAGAAAAAAATCCCATTCGATATTGTCAGAAGTGCCTTTCAGCGTGCATCAAACCCTCTCTCAATGGAAAAATGGGAATGGGGAAAAACACTAAGCATTACATGTGCATTAATTAATACAATGGAGGGATATCAATTGGTACTAGATAAAGAAAATAATGATCGTGATTATCTATTCGGTCGTCTTCTTGCAATTGCTGATGTTCTAGAAAGAAATTCTTTAAATACTAGTGATCAACGTGCTACAAATGCTAGAAGATATATGAATTCCTTTTCACAACATCCGGAAAGAACATGGAGAACGATTCAAGGGGCTCTACAACCATATCAAGCACGTTTAGGGGAGAAAGTTTGGTATTATAACAAATTAATTGATGAGGTTGGCTCAAAAATAAAAATCGAAGATTTCAATAATAAACCACTATCCGGCAAATACTTGTTAGGCTTTTATAGTCAACGGCATGAGTTGTATCAAAAAAAAGAAAAGAATGTTTCACTAAATGATGCAGTAAATAATGGAGAGGAGAATTAAAAATGCAAACTTTAAATCACAAAATCGATTTTGCAGTTGTTCTATCTGTTACCAAGGCTAATCCAAATGGAGATCCTTTGAATGGGAATCGTCCAAGGCAAAATTATGATGGTCATGGTGAAATCTCTGATGTAGCCATTAAAAGAAAGATTAGAAATCGTCTTCAGGATATGGAAGAATCTATTTTTGTTCAATCTAATGACAGGAGGGTAGACCAGTTTAATAGCTTAAGGGAAAGAGCAGAAACGAATGTAGATTTAGTCAAAGCGTTAAAATCAAAAGAAAATCCTCATGAACAATTTGCTGCAATCGCATGTAAAGAGTGGATTGATGTAAGGAGCTTTGGACAAGTTTTTGCATTTAAAGGGGGAGCTGGAAAAGGAGTATCTGTTGGAGTAAGAGGACCTGTTTCAATTCATACGGCAACTAGTGTTGATCCGATTGACATTACTAGTATGCAGATTACGAAAAGTGTAAATTCTGAGCCTGGGAAGGATAAAGGTTCAGATACGATGGGGATGAAGCATCGTGTCGATTTTGGCGTTTATGTTTTTTATGGAAGTATTAATACACAATTAGCAGAAAAGACAGGTTTTACTAACGAAGATGCGGAAAAGATTAAAAATGCACTTGTTACATTGTTTGAAAATGATGCGTCAGCAGCACGGCCTGAAGGAAGTATAGAAGTACATAAAGTTTGTTGGTGGGAGCATAATTCAAAACTTGGCCAGTACTCTTCCGCAAAAGTACACCGTTTACTGGATATTAAGCGGAACATTGACGAACCAAAAATAATTGATGACTATAACATTTTAGTACATGAATTAGATGGTTTAAAAGTTGAGATTATTGATGGAAAATGATGAAGAAAACAGTTATCTAATGTTATCTGGTATTCAGCACTTTCAATTTTGCAAACGACAATGGGCTCTCATCCATATTGAACAGCAATGGGAAGAAAACGTTAGAACGATTGAAGGACAGTATCTTCATCAAAAAACTGATCAACCATTTATTAGGGAAAAACGAGGAAACAAGCTCACTGTTCGTGCGATGCCTATAAAGTCAAATGAACTTAAAATTACAGGTATTTGTGATGTGGTTGAATTTATTAAAGATAATAATGGTATTGAAATAACTGGTGCTGAAGGAAAATATGTTGCTCATCCTATCGAATATAAACGTGGGAAACCAAAAATGAACGATTCGGATGTTTTACAATTAACAGCACAAGCTATGTGTTTAGAGGAAATGCTGCTTTGTGAAATAAATACAGGCTTTGTATTCTATAATGAAATAAAACACAGAATCGAAGTACCGTTAACGTCAGAGGATAAAAATAAAGTTAGGTCAATTGTCAAAGAAATGTATGATTATTACAAACGCAAGCATACGCCTAAAGTAACAACTGGATCTTTTTGCAAAAATTGTTCCCTTCAAAATGTTTGCTTACCAAAATTAATGAATAAAAGATCTGTAAAAAGTTATATTGAAGGGAAGATTAGTGAATGAAAAAACTTCTTAATACATTATTTATAACTCAACCAGATGTTTATTTATCATTAGATGGTGATAATATTGTTCTTCTTAAGGAACAGAATAAGTTAGGAAGATTGCCACTCCATAACTTAGAATCAATCGTATCTTTTGGCTATACTGGTACAAGTCCTGCACTTATGGGGTATTGTGCAGAAAAAAATATTTCATTAGTATTTTTAACACTGAATGGGCGATTTCTTGCAAGAGTTATCGGAAAAAGTAAGGGAAATGTCATTCTAAGAAAGAAACAATATCGTATATCAGAAGATGAAGTCATATCAGCTAAAATTGCGCGCAACTTTATTATTGGGAAGATTTACAATAATAAGTGGATGATTGAAAGAATGACTCGAGATTACCCATTACGAATAGATGTGGATCAATTCAAAAAAATCTCCCAACACTTATCATCTATCATTCTTGAAGTAAGAGATTGTGAAGATTTAGAAAGATTAAGAGGATTGGAAGGTCAGGCTGCTACAAGTTATAATAAATTATTTAATCAAATGATCCTACAGCAAAAAGAGGATTTTTATTTCAATAGACGTTCTCGAAGACCTCCATTAGATAACGTGAATGCAATGCTATCATTCGCCTATACATTATTAGCAAATGATGTGTCATCCGCATTAGAGGGGGTTGGATTGGATGCATATGTCGGTTTTTTGCACCGAGATCGACCAGGAAGAGTATCTTTAGCTTTAGATGTCATGGAAGAGCTACGAGGAGTATATGCAGATAAATTTGTCTTGTCATTAATTAATAAAAGAGTCTTAAACAAAGGGGATTTTCTACAAAAAGAAAACGGAGCTGTTATCATGACGGATGAAGCTAGAAAGAAATTTTTAGCAACTTGGCAAAATAAAAAGCAAGAAAAGATAACACATCCATATCTTGGTGAAAAAATATCTTGGGGATTAGTACCACATGCACAAGCTTTGTTATTGGCTCGTTATTTACGTAATGACTTAGATGAGTATCCACCATTTTTATGGAAGTAGGTGTAACATTTGCTAGTATTAATTACGTATGATGTAAGCACTGTTAGCAGTACAGGACAAAAAAGACTGCGGAAAGTTTCAAAAGTATGTCAAAATTATGGTCAACGAGTCCAAAATTCAGTGTTTGAATGTGTTATAGATGAAACTCAATTTACTACTTTAAAGATGGAATTAATTAAAATTATTGATGAAGATGAGGATAGCCTCAGATTTTATCAGTTAGGTAATAACTATAAAAATAAGGTCGAACATATTGGTGCAAAAGAATCAATTGATTTAGAAAGTCCTTTAATTTTTTAGGTGCGAACGTATAGCACACATGAAATTCCTCGTATATTCGCACCTGAATTTTCATAATTTATGATTAAAGTTTATGATTTTCTATACAAATTTCTTTATTAAATAAAAAAACTTGTATATTTTTGAACAGAATTAACGTATTTGTGTATGATTTTGAACACAAATCGGGGTCGCACCTCTTGTAGGTGCGTGGATTGAAATTTTTCTTCTGAGGTGGCTGAGTAATTGCTCTTTTGTCGCACCTCTTGTAGGTGCGTGGATTGAAATTCAAGTGTTTCTCCAGTGGTAACCTCGTTAATCGTCGCACCTCTTGTAGGTGCGTGGATTGAAATAATCTACGATGGACTTCAAAGCTAACTGGAAGGACGTCGCACCTCTTGTAGGTGCGTGGATTGAAATCAGTACCACTGCATCCATAACACTCAGTATCTTGTCGCACCTCTTGTAGGTGCGTGGATTGAAATACCAATTGAAACAGCAAATGAGATAGCAAGGATCGTCGCACCTCTTGTAGGTGCGTGGATTGAAATTCTCGTATAGTGAATATTTGATTTTTGTTAGCTGTCGCACCTCTTGTAGGTGCGTGGATTGAAATATTGATATCCCACCATCAACAGATTTAAAAGTAGTCGCACCTCTTGTAGGTGCGTGGATTGAAATAATCATGGTTTCCTTATCAAAGTATGTTAATATCGTCGCACCTCTTGTAGGTGCGTGGATTGAAATAAACACCCCCAAGGATAGTAAGAGCAAGGATTAGTCGCACCTCTTGTAGGTGCGTGGATTGAAATCTCAAAGAATGGCAAGTATGCAGTCGTGGAAAACGTCGCACCTCTTGTAGGTGCGTGGATTGAAATGTTAGGATACGGTTTGTTTTTTCTGGAAGGGGAGTCGCACCTCTTGTAGGTGCGTGGATTGAAATGCACAGCAAGGCACAACTAGTTGATAATGTAGTAGTCGCACCTCTTATAGGTGCGTGGATTGAAATAGATAACGCTCCATACGTTTTTTGAACACTAGAGATCGCACCTCTTGTTGGTGCGTGAATTGAAACCTATTTGAGATACCTACTGCTTGATATATAACATTTCATATTTCGACTCTTATCCTTCTCCTGCTCATCTTTCTAATTTTCTCGACGTTTATTCAAATAAAAATAAAAATAAAAAAGCTGAATCCCTTCTCACAGAAGAGGTTTCAGCTTTTAATTTTTTAATCATATCCTTTGCAACAAGATGCAATTATATTTCAGTGTATCCGCATCTTGTAGCTATTATTATGTATGCTATATTCCACAAAATAATTACAAAAAATCTGTTATTCTCTTTATCTATTTTTATTGTATGCACCATCGGAAAGACATATGCACCATCCACGGTGAATGTGTATAAATTACATTGAAAGTGTCAAAAATAACAGTTAAATAGGATTGAAGAAAGGAAGACACTTTCATGAAAGGTAAAAAGAAAAATCGTACAAGGCTAGGAAAATGGTTAGATCAAAATGGAATAGAGCAACAGGAATTAGAAGATGCAACCGGTGTTAGTCGTAATACAATATCGAGGTTATGTAATAATAAATCTCACACTCCAAGCTTCCCAGTTATTCAAAAAATCTTTCGGGCAATTAAAAAGGTAGACAGGAGTGCCAAAATAACTGATTTTTGGGACATGTAAAAAGCACAAGGGGGAGAATTCACCTTGTGCTTTTTAACTTTATAGTACGTCTTTTAGTAAAAATGTACGGATGTATACATTATATTTTATCCCATACTCCTCTAGTTTCTTTTCACGATAATCTGAAATTGTAAAAAATAGAATGTTAGGTATGATATCTCTTTGTTTTTTATACAACTTTGCAATTAAACCATAGTACTTTATTTTTTCTTCATTTGTTTTCATGTGTTGCAACCTATCAATCTCAACAAAATGTGGTATCTGATTAACTCCATAATATGCATCTGGTACAATTGTTTTTTCTTCATTTTGATACCTAAATTGGATAACTTGCTCTATTTTCCAATCGGGAAATCCAAGCCACATCCAAGCTTCATTTCTTAAAAGTATATGTTCAAGTTGGTATTTCTTTTTTCGTTCATTGGGTTCTAATCCTAGCAAGGCAGATCCTTTTTTGTTGAGATAATATACATATTCCCGATTATGCGAAGTGACATGACAATATTGCCGGAGATCCTTCAAAACACGATTTGCATTTCGAATACTACCTAGAGCATGAATAGCTTGCAATTGCCTCCTAGAAGCAAATTCCAGCTTATTTAAACTCGATAAAATCTCGATCTGTCTGGCTTTCTGTTTGAGCTTCTGGTGCCTCATGCTGTTTCACCACCTTGTATTGCTTCAGTAACTTCCACATGTCTGTATCCTTTAAAAAAGGTACCTGAATTTCCTCAGTACGATCTGTTTTAAACAATGCTCTTCCTGGAAGAGAAGGTAAATCCTCCAGACCTGGTTCATCCAAAGCAACTTGTGAAGCGACCGCTGTTGGTAATCGAAAGCCTATTTTCGCATCAGCATTTTGTTTAATTTGTCTTGGTAATGTATCAGAAGTAGGATATTGCGTACAAAATAGGAGCCGAAACCCTAAACCACCTCCAATTCTTGCGACCTCAGATAACATTTCCTGGCACAAAAATAATACATCCCGTTGTTTTTTAGGTAATCCTTGTGTAGGACATAGATTTGCTCCTTCATCTACTATGATGAAGCAACGTTCTCTAATTGATGTGTCTATGATATTGGTAAAATAGGACCTCTTCATCATTTCAATCTGTTTTACCATCTTTTCACGTACTCTCCCCAACATCTCTAACGCCTGTTCCGGGTTTTCAGCTACTTCCACAACTTGGGATAGCTCTTTGTAAGGACTAAATTCTAGCCCTTCTTTCAGATCAACAATAAAAAATTTCACGTGTTGAGATTGTTGTAAAATTAAACTAGTCATCACATTTTTTAAGAATACTGTCTTTCCAAAACGAGTCATTCCACTTACACACATATGAGGTGTTTTCTCAAAATCATGATATACATATTTATCTAACGCTTTCCCCACCATAACTCTCCATGTATGCTCTTTTAATAGATCCTTAGACCAATTCCACATTTCAGGTATTTGTTGGCTAAATACTCGAATATGAAGCTCTCTTTGGTGAAACGATATTTTAACAGGTTTATATAGGCCTTCTTCTAATACTTCAGCTAACTTTTGGATAAGTTGACTAGGTACACCAAGTGGTAACTTGTAAACATAATTCATACTTATATCATCTTTAATTTCTTTTATAAAAATGGGGTATTGTAATTCACCTTTATGTTGAACACATATCTTTGCAATTTCAAAAAACGTTGCAATTTTTTTCTTATCACTCAATCCGTTACTTTGATAAAAATAAGCTACAGTTATAAAGGTTGCTGGAATTAATAAAAGTGACAACATTCCCTCCATACCTCCTTAAGGTAGTTGAGCCTGTATGGAAGCTTAGAAAAAGCGGTTTAAGATGCGCTATTATAATCATTTTCAACTACCCGATGTAATACTAACGTAGAAACACATCTAGTATATCCATTAGAACGTACCAAACACTCCCAATCAGTAAGCATTTAAGACCCGCACGTAGCAACCAACCTGGAAGATAAAGACCTTTCTTCTTCAGCAATTTTATTCCTAAAACTGAAGCTCCGGTCACGCCATATACAATCCCTAGCTCTCCAATGATTGTCATGTTTATCTCATCCTTTCGGTTTGATAGATAAATTCCCCTTACGATCTCTATACAGTTGATAATCATCCAGTAGCTCATTCCATGACAATGCCTGTTCATCGCCATATAGATCGTCTTCAATTTTTTGACTTAAATAATAGTAACCTCGATATTGTTGGTCCAGGTATACTTCGTGACGTAGCATATGCTCTTGTATGGCGCAAATGTTAATTTCCTTTTTGGTGCTTTTGTACATTTCTTTCAGAGTGCTTGAAGAATATAAATAAGGGGTAGTATACAACATTTGATAATGGTCCATTTTTTCTCACCATCCATATAGAATTCCAGCTTCCTTAAATACGTATGTTTGCAATACAGATTTTTGAATTTGTACCTAAAAAAAGACAAATAAAAAAGGTTCTTTCATGGAAAAAGAACCCTTTTAAAACGTTGAAAATCCAGATTACGAAATGAAAATAGCTTATTGTGACAATTTGCTAGGACATCTAATGACTATAACTCCCTTTTTTTTTATATTAAGCAACGAAATATGTTTCAATTGTTGCTTTTAAATAAAGTCACGATGTTTATAAGAAAGACGCGACGTTTTGCCCCCTTGGATCTGTTTATCTAAAGGGGTGTTTTTATTGTGAAACAAAGCTACATCTAATATTAAACCCAATACATTTATGCATAGTTTTTCCAAATTACATTTGATAATATAGATAAAGGGACGTTAAATACATAATATATTAATAGTTAGGGAGGTATTAGAAATGAAAAGAACACCTGAATTTATACTGGGTTTAATTGGTGGTATTTTGGGGGTTATAGGTTCTCTTATTATATCGATGATAGCTATTACTGTTTTGGATGGTGATATTGATTATAAAGCTTTGACTTATTACTCTATTTTATTAATTATTCAAATAGGGCTGTTAGTTTTAGCATGTTCAGTAAATAAGGTTAACAATATAGTCTACGGACTTTGTATGATATTACTCCCATTAGTAACATTGGTTATGTCATTATTCCTTTTATTTATTCCAGTAATTCTTCAAATTATTTCTGGCGGATTTGCGTTTCGACCTTTAAAACAAGAATCTAAATAAAATATTTAGCAATTCCAAAATCATGGTAAATATATAAGAGCTAATTTAAATAATATTTTTGAAGGGTGGTATTTTAATTTGAAACGAACTGTAGAATTTGTAATTGGCTTAATCGGAGGAATCTTAGGACTCTTACTTTCTTTATTTATTGTAATTGGTTGTATTTCCTACACAAGTTCTAATACTAGTTCTGGAGGTATTGCAGAATATATTATCATTACTTCTAGCATCGCCTTAATTATTCAAATAGGCCTATTAGTATTAGCTTGTTGTGTTAACAAAATAAATAATATAGCTTATGGTATTTGCATGATTGTATTAAGTATAATTTCATTGTTTTTAGGTTTTTTTATTTTATTCCTTCCAGTGGTTTTACAAATCATTTCAGGTTCATTTGCATTTAGACCTTTAAAACAGGAGACTAATTAAAACAATAACGTAAACGTAAAGCGACTCCAAAATATAAATAAAAGTTAATTTTGAAGTTGCTTTACGTTTACTCTGTAGCAGAGGTTTCAAATCATTTTATTAAGTAACTCATTATGTTATATTTTTAGTGGGTATATTGTAGCCATTTCTTTATGACTATAATAAAAAAAGACAAGGGTGTTGCACTCTTGTCTTTTTTGTTCATTAGATCTATGTTTATTACAAATAGGACTTTAAAATTTATTAATAAGTATATACAACATACTATTCTATGTTTGATTGTTTTACATAATAATTGTTTATATGTTTAATTGTTTATATGTTTTAGGAACATGAAATGTGTTGATATATAAGGGATTATGGCACATAACTATAACAAAAATGGTTAGAAAGATAACGAATTTGGTGGTTCTGGTGCAAAAACTATAAGACTTATGTAATTAATCTCTGAAATTTGGACATACTGATACTAGTACTCTAAAAAGGACGTGATCAGTATGGAAAAACAAAACTTATTCAAGTGGAAACATTATCAGCCTGAACTAATCTTATTAACAGTAAGGTGGTACCTACGGTACAATTTGAGCTTCCGTAACCTGGTGGAAATGATGGAAGAACGAGGTTTATCAATCGCTCATACAACAATTATGCGCTGAGTTCATCAATATGGGCCTCAATTAGAAGAGAAAGTACGATATCATCTTAAATCAACAAATGACTCATGGAGAGTTGATGAAACCTATATCAAAGTAAAAGGTCAATGGATGTATTTATATCGTGCTGTAGATTCCGAAGGGAACACCATTGATTTTTATCTAAGTAAATCAAGAGATAAACAAGCAGCCAAGCGCTTTTTCAAGAAAGCCTTGGCTTTTTCGTACGTGTCTAGACCTCGTGTGATAACAGTAGATAAGAACCCTGCCTATCCTGTAGCGATGCAAGAGTTGAAAGAAGAGAACCATATGCCTGAAGGCATACAACTAAGGCAAGTTAGATATCTTAATAATATAGTGGAACAAGATCATCGTTTTAT
>NZ_PCNZ01000038.1 GCF_002975175.1 Bacillus sp. MYb209 | reverse complement strand
TTAAAAGCATTTATGTAAGTTTATTATTCCGCAATTATTTATAAAAATTATCATATCTTAGATACGAAAAAAGAGGAGGAAATAATATGACAATCGCAATGACAGTTTTAAAATTTGTAGGTGGAGCACTTCCATTAGTTCAAGAACTTTTAAAAGCATTTATGTAAGTTCATTATTCCGCAATTATTTATAAAAATTATCATACAAATGATCTGTATATCAAAGATGAATTGATGTACAGATCATTTGTGTGAGCAAAGTCCCTTTAGTATTATGAAGGGACTTTTTTAAATTTCTACATACTTGAGGTTCCGTCACATCAACATCAAGTTAAATGGTTTTGGTGCAAAAATATTAGATAGCAACATAGAGTAGCAATTTCCCTTACATTTCTATTTTATGAAGCTAAGCCAAACAATTTATTCATAAATTGTTTGGGCTGGTAGCATAAAATACAATTCTGTTAGGGATATATGCACTTTATTCTCTTTTATTTTTGCACCAGAACCGATTAATTTCATCATATATAAGAATTCTTTCATTTCTCTTGCACAACTGTTATAAAAGTCTTGCGTAAATCTTTTTTTACTTTATGGGTATAGAATGTTCCTTTTATAAAGAATAGTTTGATTGAAATTAATTAGAAGGACATGTAGATGCCATTGATCATCACTGCGATGGTACTTTTATCTTTTTGGGGTTTCTTGCAAATAAACATACATTTTAACCTGAATATAATATGAAGGTGTGTAACGAATATTGTTAATTCATACATACTCTCTTCTACCTAACTGCATCAGACTGAATGCCGTGAGGCATTTATCTCCCCATTGTCCATTCAGATAATTTTGCACCAGAACTTAAAAGTTAACCATCTATGTGCTATGAAATATTGCATAAACAAATAAATTGCTATTATTGTAAAATCAAGGTATTATAATGATATCTTTAAATAAAAATATAAAGATATTTAGAGTGAAGAACATGATGGAAATCGTAATGGCCTTGTTGAAATTTTTTAGGGGGCGTAATCCCATTAGTACAAGAACTCTTAAAAGAAGTTATGTAATTTCATTTTTTGTAGTTATTCATATCATGATGCCGTGCCTTCGGCATCGCCAGCTAAATCTTTAAATTCATATTTCCAGCCATTTGCTTCTGTTGCTTCTTGCGTCGCAACTACTTGGCCAACATTTGAAAAAACAAAAAGATCAATCTTTTATTACAAAAGAGTTGATCTTTTTGTTTTTTCATGTTCCTAAATATATTGAAGGTGTTAAATAGACAAAACTTTATTTTGAAACCATTGTGAACTACTCGCCACTTAGCAAAGCTTGAAGTGGGAGCTTCTCAGTTCCACGACGAAAGTAACCTTTCGTCTCCCTGAGCGTTACTTCGGGGTGTTCCACCCCTAGATGTCCAACGCTTGGACGCTCTCTTGGTACGGTTGATATTTTACGCAGGAACCGAATGGCTTGGTTTTCGCACTCTATTTTCTTCCTGCAACCTCCTATATCAAGTTATCAAAGAACTTCATATAGCTAGTTTATCAAAAGTTTTTGGCTATGCCAAACCAAAATTCATCTCCCACCTACCGTTGGGCTATCGCCCTTCACACGCTTGAGGAAGGAGAATTCTTTCGGTAAATTCGTTAAAATATAAAAAGTTAAACGGGTCATATAGTGGGAATAATCACCCCTATATGACCCGTTTTTACATGTATATCAGCTGAGCCCCTACATTGAATAATCTAAAACTTTTTTATTATTGAACTCGTTGACGAACAAATAGGATTCCCCCTAAAACTAACAACAATATACCTCCAACGATTGAAATAATCTCTGTTGGTGTTCCTCCTGTTTTAGGAAGTAGTCCTGTCGACTTATCATTTTCTGTAGTAGGTGGAACTTTTGAATCGTTGTTTGCACCTGTGTTTGTAGGATCCTTAGGATCTTTGATCTTGGTATTTGTAATGTCATATCCTTTTACTTCTGTCTTATATCCATCTACTGGTTGTTCTTTCACTTCGTACTTATATGCCTTGCCTTCGGCATCATATCCAGCTAAATCTTTAAATTCATATTTCCAACCCGTTGCTTCTGTTACTTCTTGCGTCGCAACCACTTGGCCATTTTGTAGTAAGTCTACTTTGATCATTTTCGGACGATCTTTCGCATTCTCGTCTTTCCATGTCTTCGTTCCTGTAACTGTTGTTTGACTTACTTTTGTATTTGTAATGTCATACCCTTTTACTTCTGTTTTATATCCATCTACTGGTTGTTCTTTCACTTCGTACTTATATGCCTTGCCTTCGGCATCATATCCAGCTAAATCTTTAAATTCATATTTCCAACCCGTTGCTTCTGTTACTTCTTGCGTCGCAACCACTTGGCCATTTTGTAGTAAGTCTACTTTGATCATTTTCGGACGATCTTTCGCATTCTCGTCTTTCCATGTCTTCGTTCCTGTAACTGAAACCGTTGGTATTTCTTTTTTAGTATTTGTAATTGTAAACCCTTCGTTAGGAGTACCTGTTACAACTGATTCATACCCATCAGGTATACTATTTTCTATGACATCATATTGAATTTCCTCACCTTGTTCATTGTACTTAGGTAAATTTTCAAATGTATAAGATGTCTTACCATTATTTAAATTAATAGTCTGTAAAACAGATACGTTTGCGTCTGAATGATGACCATTCAACAACTGAATTTGAATGTTAGGTTTGATTTCAGTTGCATTGACCCATTTTTTTAGTACTGGAATATTAATAGTTTTAATTTTATTAGGAATCGGCAATTTAACTCCAGCTGTAGCATTTGAATCAATTTTAAAACTTATTTTTGCCTGTGGATCAAAATCAATATACTTCGGAGCTGAAATCTCTTGTACATAATAATTACCTGGATTTAAACCAGTGATTTCAACCATACCTTGTCCATCTGTTGTAAACACATCACCAACTTGTTGGCCCGATTCTGTATATAACTTAAATGAGACATTTGATATTACTTTTTCTTCATCCCCTTCAAGATGCTTAATAATTCTTAAAGTTCCTTTTGGCGGTAAGTCACCCTCAGCACCACCTCCAAAAGCTATGTTTTTGACTGAGGCACTATCTGAATTAGAAACCGCTTCTTCGTTCATAACCTGGTAATTAATCGTATAATTATTTTTAAAGAATTCTTGTTTTTTGCCACTTTCATTTATAGTAGCCTTATAACTAATAGTAAAAGATTTTCCATTTGCAGAATTCTTATAAATAATGACTTCAAATAAGTTATCGCCAGTAAACTTAATCAATCCATAACCTTGATTTTGAAATTCTTCAATTGATAAAGGTCTATTTCCATTAACTTCTATTCCGAAACTATTTTTATTAAGCGTTTGACCTTCTTGCAAACTATCAGACAAAACAATATCAGAATTTAACTGTTCTTTTTTTAAATTCATATTCAAGAACCAGCGTACTTCATCCGCTTTGTCTGGTTGAATATCACCTGATTTATAGAAAAACTGTCCAGGTTCTGTACCACCACCATTTGGATTAACAATAGTTACAGTTTGAGATTCTAAATTTGTCCCTAAATTTGTTTGGACATTTTTCTCTTCACCCACTGCTATATTAGAGGCTTGAACTGTAAAATTAAAATGCCCTCTAATATTCTGAAGTTTCTCAACTGTATCATTAAATGTACATACCACATTACTGTCATTTACTTCACAAGTACCAAAATTACGATTTTGATCATTATTTAACGGAATTGACACCTTAAATCCACGTAATTCTGTAGGTAAGCTTAATGTTAACGTATCTCCAGACTTCATATTGTTTCCAGATTTATCACTGAAATTCACTCTTATTCCTGTCTGTTCCCCATACTGTAGTGTCGTTTTGTCAATTTTAAAACTATCAACAAATCCTGTTGAATTTAATTCTTGTGCGTTTACTATATGTCCTATTATTGGTACAAGATTTTGACCTATAGTAAACATAAAAATCATACAAGTTAAAAAAAGAGAAGTTACTCTTTTTAAATATATAGCCATGTTATCCCCCTAAAAATTAAATTGAAATGGCTGTTGTTACAAATATGCTGTAGCTTTGAAGAAGTTATTCAAACCCCTAACATATAACGGAACAGATTTTTAAAACATCAATAATCTTTACTAATTATATTATTAGGATATTAAGCTTAGTTTGAGTAATTGTTGCTAGCATCTTTTTCTCTTTCTTCAACTCTTCTATGTCATTGGATAAATCAGATTCTGATTGTTATGATACGAGACTAAGAAACTTGAAAAGAACCGAAAGCTTTCTTGAAGAAATCACTCGTATTTTCTTCAGAGTCTACTGCATGTTGTAAATACCTCCATTTGCTATGCAAACAAACTATCATAAAACAAAATAATACTCTCATTAAACATGAAGTTCTACTTAAGCTATCACTACCTCTCTTAAAATATTAAATATTTTTAATTATTTATGTAATCCTCTTTCCTAGATCATATACTAAATTTTTTGTTAAAAATTTAGTATATGATCTAGGAAAGAAGTTGTTTTAAAAAATACTAACATTCAATCTATTCGATATAAAAACTTGATTCAACATCTATTCTTTCTTTTATGATTTCATAAAAACATGTCAATTAATTATTTCTTTCGACAGATTTAGATTATATATTTAGTTTTAATTATTGTCAAAATATAATTGTTATAATTTAAAAATAATTATTAAATTGCATTATGTTTATTAATTACCTAATTGAATGTACACCTACAGAAATAAATTTATTCTCGCTTCCAACTTCAGCACTGCGAAATGTTGACGCTGAATCTCCGGTGAAGGATAGTTTTCTCTAATGCCAAACATGGCCTCTCCAGGGTTTCCAATCCAATAAAATTTAGATTTCCGATTAGAATCTTCATATAAAGGAATGATATTGAGTAATTTTTCATAGAATTCAGCGGATATTTTATAATTACTTACATTAATATGTGTTTCAAAAATTCCTTTAATCATTTGAATCCCCTTTTTTCCTTATTGTTCCATTTAGAAGAAGTGATATGTTGTGTAATTTTGGTTGTATATCGTATTCATGTGAAGTTAACATAACGTCTCATTATCGATAGTATCCAAGGAAGCTAGCTTTGTCGTTTTGTGGATATTTCAAAATCTTAGCATGATGGCATGGCGTCCTACCCCTTATTGAAAGTAAACTAATGGCTAAAAGTTTACATTCGTTTTTAAAAACATTTACAACTAAATTTGTAATAATTTTCTCAATATAGATATAGATGTTAAATATGGGTTTCGTATCGAAAATTAACAAAAAATATAATATTATAAATATTAAGATGGTTTTTGCCTTTTGTTTTTCCCTTATGCTTAAGATAAGATCGTATTCGCCGATCTTATCTTTTTTTATTTGTAAATTTTAGATACAAAAAAAGGAATCCTTATAATATTATAAGGATTCTGCAACAGGAAATAACAAAAATATAAATAATAAAAAGAACTACTTATATTATAGTGCATATGTTAATAATATAATATTGAGAAATTTTTACATAAATCTAGTATGTATTACGTAGCAATTGTAGAAATGGCTTGTTTATAGACCAGTTGTTGCTTACCATGAACCATCATAAGGACAGTAAATTTATCCATTGCAATGATCTGCCCAGGTATGCGAACACCACTCTTTAAAAATATAGTGACTTCGCTTTTTTTCTCTTTCAATTGTTCATACATATCTTCTTGTAAAGTGTGCATATCGTTCCCTCCCTTTTTATAATCGTATCATAATTTAATTGAAATGCTGTTTCTTATATGGGGTCCCGCCATATGTCCATCAGGCTAAGGTTTTGAAGTACCCCCTAAATGAAAATTTTCTTTCTCTACAGTTAGTTATTTTGAGAAGTCAGCTCATTTTTTTGTTTTTGGAGTGTTTACTTTTTTCAGAGTATGTAACATACAAAAATGCCATTCTTTCTGTATATTTCTATAAAAAGAAATACGTTTTCTATGAATTATAGGTATAAAGTCATCTTAGGTTGATAGTAATGTGACGATACCCCCTTTATTATTTTTCAGACTTCCCTTGTTCTAGAATGTAAGCTTCTTCTTGCTCCGGTGTCGCTAATTCGTATGCTTTTCCCGTGCTGGTATTCTCCCATTCCCATAATAAATTATGCTCCTCAACCGCTTGAGAAAAATCCCCTTCATACCAACGGACCAAAATCTTGAGGTACTGTTCTTTATGTTGTAAAGTTCCACTATTACTTTCATCGATTACTCTACGTACTACTTCGATGTTTTCTGGAGTCATTTTGATAAACCCTTGCTTTTCGTGAGATAATACTTTTTGATGAGTCATTTTGTGCATTGCATTGATTATATGACGATCAGAATTGAGGTCAAGTATTAACTCTTCCCCTTTAATTTTCTCTGTCTGATTTTCCTTAACGTCTGAACCTGCATACGTACCGACTTTGTAACCAATAAAAATACCAACTGCTATAGCAATAATTAAGGTTGATGTGATTTTAATCCACTTTTTCAAACCTCTTCCCCCCTTTTTATTGAAGTGTATCATAAAAGAAGAACTGTATAACCCATATCTATACCGTGAGGCCTACATAACGCATCATTATCAGTAGTAAGGGTACGGAAACGATTCTGGGTATGAGGGGCCACTCTGGAATTTAATTACAAATAAAAAAGAACTTTATTCAAGTTCTTTTAACCTACGATACAGAGCGGCCTGACTCACTCCTGTAATTTGGCATATTTCTTTAACAGTTTTATTTAACTTGATGGTGATGGATGGTGCCTCCTATTAAAAAAGCACTAACATACTTTATAAAATATAAGCATTTGAGAATCAAATTTTTTAAATTTTTAATTTGAATTACGCCCTTTTCCCTTAAGAGTATTTACTATATTAATAAGGAAAATTAGTCCGAAGGTAAAGAATAAAAAAGGATGTAACCATGTTCTAAAATCAACAAGACTTATAATAAGCATTATAATGCAAAGAATACAACCTATAATATCAATGCTAAAAAATAGCTTCCCCTTTATGGTTTTCATTTATAACTATTCCCTTCCAGATGCCACTTTTAATTTACAATTCTCTATATAATAATAACATACGTTTTGATTTTTAATCGTTTTTTACATTTAATTACTTTTGTTGATTCTGGTGCAAGAAATACTGTCATTTTGTACACCGGGGTAGCACTACATCGCCATCAAGCTAAAATTTTATAGTACCCCCAGAACGAAATTTTGTGCTAACTTGTAACAAAAAAGCTCATTTTTCATTTTGGGGTAATTCCGAATTCTTAAGTTGATGGATGTGTGGCGAGACCCCTATCATTTTACTATTCCTTAATATAAAAATTCTTTGTTTTTACAAATAATACTCAAACATTTTTGCAACCTTTTCTTTCATTTTTTCTTTTATAGATAATTGATTGACGTCAGAGGATGTTACTCTCTTTGAATTTTGTAAGTCTGCATTAATGACTGGCTTTATTTTCGAAATATAGACAGGGTCTTGGATATAACAGTTCATTTCTTCATTTAAATGAAACGAGCGCGAATCAAAATTCACGGTCCCAACCATCAATACGTTTTCGTCAATCAAAAATACTTTACCGTGTAACACTCCCTTTTTATAACCATATACTTCTATTCCCTGTTTTAATGCTTTTCGGATATATGGATACGCTGCTTCTTTAACTAAAAGTGCATCTGAGTGAGGTGAGAACAGAATTTTGACACGGACTCCCCTCTTTCTTGCATCTACTAATGCTTTCCAAATAGTTCTGTCTTTTGGTATAAAATAAGGTGTTAATATAATGATGGATTCTTTTGCTTGTTGAAACAGCATTGCGTAATCTTGCCCCAGTTTTTCTCCGCTATAATACGCAGTAAATCGATGCGAGGTTGCTCCCTTTTCTTTTACTGCACTGTGTATCGGAATCGGTGTCTCTGAGTTTTTCTTCCAGTCTAATACAAATTGTTGTTCTAGATCTTGAACTCCTTCTCCTCGTATTTGAAGATGATAATCTCTCCAATAACCAAGTTTTTCTTTTTCCCCCAAATACTTCTTGCCAATGTTAAATCCGCCAATGTATCCAATCTTTCCATCAATAACTGAAATACGACGATGATTCCGATGATCTAAAGAAGAAAAAAGATAAGGAAAAGCAGGTTTATTGTAATACGTAAAATGAACTCCTTTTTTAACCAATAATTCTCTTTCCTTTTTCTTTAGTAAAATTCCACCTAACCTAACCTGTCCAATGCATAGTATACTTCTACACCTTCCTGACTTTTTTGCCGCAATAACTCTAGAAACTGATGACTTACTTTATCATCAGCAATAGAGAAAAAGTTAATATGCACGTAATGCTTTGCTTTCTCTATATCTGAGAATAATTGATTGTTTAACTGTTTCCCGTCTGTATACATAGTAATATCACTTTGACGAAGAGGGTATTGATTAGGCTGCTGGCCATATCTCCCACTTTTTTCGGCTATTGTTCTGTCAATTTCACCCCAAACAAGCAAAACAAAACATCCACCGATAAATAAAAAGAGGAGTACTCGGAAAATTCCCCCTATCTTTTTCAGCATATTTAATCTCCTTTATATATTATCGTTTTATTTCTGTTAGTTTTTGTTATTGGGGAAAAACTATTCCATGCATCTATTAGCTAAAAAATCCTCCTTTGAATAATTAACTGTAAAATTTCTCATTCACATAACTCTAATTTAGGGTTATCATTCCTGATAACCCTAAAATTAGAAATCGTACTATGATAACAAAATAGGCATCCTATATTTTGAATTACATTTACAAGGAGGAATACTAAATGACAGTAAGTACTAAACTTAAACAAACTATCGCTGGATTAAAGAGTGCTCAAGCATGCCTAGAAGGATTTGTTCTTGATACTGATAACAAGCAAGCAAAACAATTATATACAGGTGCAGCACAACAAACTCAAGAAATTATTGAATCTTTAAATCCTCGTCTTCTGCAAATTGAACATGAAGAGCCTCAGTACAAGTAATAACATAGTACCTTTCACATAAAATATCGTCCACATGGAAGAGTGCTGAGATTAGATAACGATTATCAAAATGATGATTACAATTAATGGTTCTCACCACATCACTATTAAGATAAGAGAAACAAGTATCCCAAAACAAAAAAATGTACATTTCCATCTGGAGATGCACATTTTTTCGTTTTAGGTGTGTTATAAAATACTTAAGTTGATAGATGTGTGGTGCTACCCCAATTAGTACCTGAAGAAGAACCATGGGCTATTAATGCCAATCTAGATGTTCAAGTGTAGCTTTTGAATAAAGTTTGATTAAATTAACTTAATAAACCTTGATAAAAGAACAAATAGAAAAAGCGTGCTTTGAAAAAAGTTTGATCAAAACACGCTTTTTCTATATTCAATTGAATCATCCTTTTATAAAAAAGTTTGATAATTTTTGTAATCCTTGCTCAATTAAAGCGCCCTTTAATTGGATAAGACATCTGAAATTTTATCCACAATTATTATTAATTACAGTAACTTTTCAGTTTTTTTACATTATTTATTGCTCAAACCTTATTTAATATTACATTGTTAATCCATTACTCCCCCTTATATCACTCTGATAGTGCAAAGTAGCCAATCCGAATAAGATCCCTGCGATTAAAAACCAAGGTTCGAAAAGTAAAAGGTCAATTAGGATCAAATATTCGACGTTTACAGTTGCCCATGCAGAGAAATCAAAGAACTCTAAACGAATAATGCCCGCCAATAAGAGCCCCTTTGTAACATAGCCATATACAGCATGCATGAACGGAAGTATACAAGCAGTCCAGCCCATAACAAGCATTAACCATCGTGGGATACTTTTCCCCCAAGGATGAACCAGTGAAAGCGCAAGTATTGCAGCTACTAACAACATTGCAGATGCTCCCCAGTTTACTGCTTCCCACATCGCCTCCTCTTTCCAAACCCCAGGCATCCATGCCATTCCTCCAAATGCCCAATAAACGTGAATCGGAATATACAAGAGCGACCAGATACATGTGGCATAACCAGCCCATTTCATTTGACTAACCTTCAATTCCTTTCACCCCCCATCATTATATGCAGCAAAATTGAAAGTAGAGGTTTGATTTACTTTCTAATAATTCTTTACTTTACTCTACAATCTGGCCCGATTGTTGAAAATTGTCCCGGAACACCAACACTGAAAGGATATTCAAGATAAGTACTCGAAGTAAATTATTGCCTAAAATATCTTTTTTTTGGGGGACTGTTTGTTTTTAATCCGATGCTGGAACGACAGAGTCGCTATAAATACAGTTACTCCCCACAAGAACAATCCTCCGTACGTTACCACATACACCCAAATGGCTAACCCTTCGGTGTATCCTTTTGGAAGCATTCCTAAAAATTGAAGAGCTGTCAAGAAGCTAATTAGAACTGTCAACACCCCAACTGACCATCCTAATATGATTAATAACCATTTTGGTAGTTTCTCCCCCCAGGAAGTCACGAGAGCTAAAGCAAATAAAGATGCCAGTATCGCCAAGATAGCTGTGAAGTCTATTCCGATGGTATATAACGTATATAGAAAAGCAGATCCTTCTTTTAAGGTATCACCAAACCCTGCTACATTTTGTACAGCTTGTTTTGTTGTAAGTCCTACCGTTGATCCCCATGCCCAAAGCGATTTTAAAATCGCATACGGCAACAGTGCAAGAGCTGCAACATAGCCCCATCCTTTAGTCAAATAAGTTTTATCAGCTATTTCTGACCTCATATGTTTCTCATGTTTTAAGCTCAAAAGACATTCTCCCTTCTCACTTAAGAAATGAAGCATATTAGTTTTAAAGATAAAAGTACAAAGCTTCAAAAGTCTTCAAATAAGCTCCGCCCTTTATATTCTTATTCAATATTAGAGCCTTTTTATTCTTTATATCCTTTAAGTGAATTACATAATGGGCAGGTACTGGTTGGACTATATATTTGTACCTTATTTAACAACGATGACCTTTTCTGGAATGAATTACAATTTTAAGATTATTCATATAAATTCCTTCTTTATTCAAGAATATGGCCCGATTGTTGAATAACATGACCAGCATTTTTTAAACAACTTTATTATGTTTTAAACGACTTTATTGTAAATAAAACAACTATATTATCTCTGGACAAGTAAACCATATATCACCCTGATCTGTAGAAGTTATAGATAGCACACCTGCATTGATAGTAGGAAGATCAATATGAGTCACTTTACCATCAACAGTCATTCGACCTATTTGATTCGCTTTATGTTGTGTAAACCATAGGGCACCATCTTTTCCCCTTGTAATTCCATAAGGACCTGAATCCATATGAGGAAGTTCAAATTCTTCAATTTTTATTCTCACGTTAATTCCTCCTTTTTCTTGTATAAAATTATTCTAGTAATTCGTTATAAAATAATTTAATTCCTGCGAAAAAAATTTTTGTATAAGGTGCATTTTCAGTTAACATAATTCGATGTTATCGGTAGCAACACAAATAACTCCGTTCGAATAATTTGAAACGGAGTTATTTGTGTTGAAAAATTCCTAATCAATTACAGCATTTTATATATTTCAATAAACTACCTATACTTTGGATACTTAAAGTACCATAAACCTTACGATTTTTAGTGGCACTCCGTATCCAACCTCACTTTCATCCCATGCCTAAAGGCGATGGGCTTTCTCGCTCGGAAAGGTCTGTAATCCCCCTTAGTATTTAAATATAATCCGATTTAGTTTTTTGCTGCCTTCACTAAATTCCCCTTTAAATGCAATTCAATTTTTTGTTACCTATTACTCTTTATTTTATATATACTGTTCTTCAGCTTAGGCTTCTTGTGTAACCGTACTTTAGTCCCCTTAATATCTAAGTCAATCTTTTCTTCCTCTAAAGCCTCCATTTTCTCTTTATGTTCTTTTTCAATTCTATCTCTTTCTTCTTTTCTCTTAGTCGCTTTGGGACCAATTACAAACAGAATTAAGAATATACTCACCATTACAACAAAAGTAGTCACTAGTACCTCTCCCCCTTTGCCAAAACTTCGTACAACAAAATTCTTTTTAATGTATTAGACTTAACTCAGAAATCTAGAGGAGAACGAGCACTAGCATAATTACACAGAAACATTATAGAAATTACCTGCACTATTCCTCCTTCTCCTTTTATAAACCAAGATTATAAATGACGCAGTAAGGCCGGTACTAACAATGTCATTACAAATATAAAAATTGAACTATATCTCAAACTTGAACTCCATTTTCCATATTTGGGATGTTCAAATTTTTTATAAAGCATACCTAATGCTAGAGATATTAGAAACATTAATACAGCTGTTCCTAAAATTATAGAAGTAATTAAGCCCACCATATTACTCATAAAGGTTTGAAAATCAAAAGAACGTGTTGTCAACATTAACACTGGTAGAATCCTTATTAATAGTATGAGAATAAATGAACCTACTCCAAAATATATAGATCTTTTTTTCCACTTTATATGTTTAAACCATAAAGAAGCTCCAAAAACTAATAATGATATTAAAATTACTACAGAAAGAATAAGAAAAATAACATCAAAAAATGCAGGCACACTCGCATGAACTGCACCATCTATTTTATCTCCCCCATCTTTTATTACATCACTGCCGCCATTAAACAAAGAACCAAACCAGTCTACAATCCAATCGGTCATCCAAGAAATATCGAATGGTAAATCTTCATTTTTTGTTTGCGCAGGAGCAGCTAAGTTATACACCTCCAAATTATCCTCCCCCTTAATTAAAATTTAGCCCTTTACTTTAAGTATATAAACTTTCCTAACCAAAACTAAGAAAGTATTAAATCATATCTCATTAAATAGAAGAACCACACTTATAAATAGAAGTTTCATTTGATACATCTGTACACTCGCATTATAATAATTATCCGATGCATTTACTTTTGTCCCTATTATGGAATAAGTAAAAAAGTACCCATCCAATTGTGATACACATAATAATTGGATGGGTACTTCATTACACATTCTTTATTCTGTTCTTATTGACATAGATGAGGTTTATACATTTCGTGGTGATACATACTGTAGTATCGAATCAAATAATTTGAAAATATTACTACGTAATTCATCCGATTTAGGAAAACGAAATTTCACAAACCTTCGATGATGGCTTCTTGGTTTATAGGATAGAACATATGTATGAAAAAACGCAGCATAATATCGGTTTTTCTAACCTTGTAAATGACTTAATATATATCTTTGCGTATTTATGTCTTGGCGTTTTAATGCCGTTACTAATTCTCGATTAACATCTGATACAGGTAATGGTTCTCCATATATATCAAATAATCTTATACCCAACTTACTTAAAATCCGTATATTATTAAGATTCCTACTCTCTTGTGTATAACTAATAATATTGCGTAAATTAATCCCAAAACTTATCATAAACTAACGCTCCCTCTTCAATATAAATGGATATGGATATACTTCTATTTATTTTCGAGGAATCCCTTGAAGCTTAATAAGCCCTATATATTTCTCAATACCATAACAGTATAAGCTCTCTCTTTTTCTACTATAGTGCTACGCCACCTCTTATAAGAAGTATTCAATAGACAACCGTTAATGAATTTTAAAAAAACCATTAACGAAACTTGTACTGTCTTAACTATACTATTTCAAATTTAAAAGCATGGACATTACTAGAATTCGGAATATTCTGTATATTAATGAAAAAAATCGTAGGTTACATTTAATGTATCTAATTCCTGTTATTATCAGAATAAGCCTTTACAGAGAAATGGGGGATATTATGACTGTTCAAGAAAAAAGTAATAAACAATTGATGGAATTATTACATGAATGGTATGAAGAAATTCGTTTATATCATGTAAAAGAAGCAAAACAGACATATCTACAAGTAAAAGAACGTTTAAAGGAAATAGAAACAGACCAATATGTATCATTCTATTATTCCCTACTGAATTTTAGATATAAAGTCTTGGTAGATGGAATGAGTATTACAAAAGATTCTTTTAATCAAATAGAAAAACTCCCTAATATCAAAGAGGAATATTCATTTTTAGCTTACTATTATTATTTCTTTAAGGCAATCCACTCTACAATTTTAGCAAATTATACTGAAGCGAAAACACACTATGAAAAGGCGGAAGAACTTTTAATTGATATACCTGATGCAGTAGAAAAAGCTGAGTTTGAGTATAGATTTTCAACTTACTGTTATCAATCTTATCAACCATTTGAAGCGATTCAACATGTAGTGAAGGCCAAAGAAATATACCTGAATCATGTAGGCTATGAAATTAATGTTTCTTTATGTGACAATGTATACGGTTTAGCTTGTATAGATCTAAGAGAGTTTGAAAGAGCTGAAGAATGTCTCAATACGGTTATTGATGTTTTTAAGAAGTATGATGAAGAACAATTATTATTAAGAGTACGTCATAATTTGGGTTGGTTATATAATATTCAAGATTTATATCCATTGGCGATCAGACAGAGTTCTGAAATTATAAATACCCTACCGAATCATTTTAAAGCATTATTTGTCTTAGCAAGAGCATATTATAATTTAGAAGGCATTGAAACAGCAAAATCATATATCAAGCAAGGAATGAAGTATACAAATGAATCAGGAAATGAAGAATATAAGCATCGTTTCGCAGTTTTAAATGAACTAATCACAGAACTACCTAGAATTAAACTAGAAAAAGTAGCTACTGATGCAATTTCTTATTTTGAAAAAGAGGAAATGTGGGATTGTGTAAAAGAATATGCAGAGATTTTAGCAATCCAATTTTATGAAGCCGATAATCATGTTAAGGCAAGCAAATATTTCTATATTAGTAATAATGCTGATAAGAAACATTTGAGAAAAGGAGCGTTAAAATAATGAAAAAGATAAAGAAAATTGTATTAAGTATGGTAGTAGCAAGTGCATTAGCATGTAGCATGATTAGTTTAAATGTATTACAACAATCTTCGTTTAATGGTGGAGATACGCCAGCACCAACAATACCGAGTGTCTCTGGTGGAGTATCTATTGATTAACGTAATATATTTTTCCTTATTAAAAAATCAGAAAATTCGACCTCTTTACTTTTACAAAATGTTGAATGAAAATGGATAAAATTTTGAACCTATAGTCCGAAACACATTTGTTTCGGACTATTCACGTTACCATTTTTTACGGGTCTACCCTTCAAGCCCAGGAACTCTGTATTAACGAGGAAACGAACTCTATTAAACAATTATTAAATCTCCTTTAATCCAAGTTAAAGTAACTACAAAGTTCATTTCTCATTCCTGCCACATTCTCATAGATATATGCCTTTACAACAACTTTTAATTTATTTATTTCATTAGTTGTTATTCCATGTAACTTTAATTCCATCTCATTGATTTTTTATTAATAAATATACAACCTAGTAACGATAATACATATACAATGAGAATAATATACAATTGTGTTGTTTCAATGCTATCAATATAAAGACTCATAATTGGATATGACCAAGGGAATAGTATCCAATAGTTTGTATGAGAGATAAAAAAGCTACCAAGTCCACCTATAACCCCTACTAATAATGAAAGTAACGGGATTTTATAAAATATTATATTTATTAAAAAATGTAGATTCACAATAATTAAAGAGCTAATTACCATAAAAAGTATAGAAAAACTTAAACTTTGATAAACAGTCCCGAGATTATCAACCGTTAATACTATAGGTATACTAGTTATGATTAAAGCACATATTAAATAACAAAAAGTAATTAGTAAGCAAAACAAAAACTTATTACTTAATATGGTTTTTAAAGTGATTCCATGATAAATAGCAGACATATATCCTTTTCTTCTGAATTCGTTTACAAAAGAAAATGACACTAATAGACCTATCGCAATGGGTAAAAATAACCTACAAAAAAGGCTCAGAATCGCTATATGCATAGCAACGCCATCTTTTAATTGAGCCGATACAGTTAGAAAAACTTGAAAACTAATTGGTATCAACAGAAATACTAGTAACAGGATATACAATCCATTATGAAGACTTTTTTTATATTCACCTAAAATACCCACTTGTTTCACCCTTTATTATTCATATGTATAATATTTAAAACTCACAGTCAATAACATAATTCCTAAAATATATATTGAAGAACTTGCAAGATATAATAAAATCGTTATTTCGTTAAACACTACGTCACTTACTATATTCAATGCATAAAATATTGGAAATGTCTTTGTAAATATTAAAGGGAATAATCCATATGTTACGATAAAAAAAAGCCAAATAACTGACAAGGATGCCGCAAGAATTCCCTTTTTTATAATTAAATGAATAAGCAATTGAGAATATGGTATTGCTAAAGATAAAATCGTACAAAGTATCAACATTTTTAAAAAATAAAGTATTGATATTTCATATCCATTTATATAAGTATAAATACATATAACCAAAAAATTCAAAATATTAAAGATTAAATAGAACAGTATAAACAATAAATTTTTAGCTACCAATAGCTTAAATTTCGAAATGGGCTTTGTATAAATAATAGCCCAAGTACCATATTTATTTTCCGAAGAAATGATAAAATACCACATACAAGCAGAAAAAATACTTAGCGTTAGTGTATTAAAGTTTACTGTAATTGCTATAAGATTTGTAGATTGAAACATGTCTGGATGATTCTTATTAAAAATAAAATAACTTATACACAAAAAGCTTGATAATAATGAAAAAGACAAAGAAATTAATAATAATTTTCTCCCACCAATTTTCCTCATCTCACTATTTACACTTTTAAAGATAAATTGCATTATTATAGTAACTCCTTTTGTTTAGTGAAAGATAAAAAAACTTCCTCTAATGTTGGCTTTTTAGGACTAACCTCAAAAATATCTATATCATTTCTAATTAATATTCTGGTTAAATTAGGAACACTATCTTGATCTATTCTTATTTTGAGTACCCCTTCCTTTTCAATACTATAAGGTATACCTTCTTTACTTAAAATCCTTTCTGTAGCAGCCGTATTATTAATATGAATGATATATTCTCCAGAAGTAATAATACTGTCTAATTTCCCTTCATAGAGTACGCTACCCTTATGTAGTAATGCTATGTGATCTGCTATCATTTCAATTTCAGCTAAATTATGACTAGAAATAAATATAGTCTTTCCCTCATTTTTTACTAAATGAAGTAATAAACGCCTTATCTCATGTACTCCCTCTGGATCTAATCCATTTGTTGGCTCGTCAAGAATTAGTATTTTAGGATTATTTAGAATAGCAAAGGAAATACCTAGCCTTTGTTTCATTCCTAAAGAAAAATCTTTAACTTTTTTATCTTTTGCTTTATATATTCCTGTAGTTTTTAATACTCTATCTATTTCATCTAAAGGTTTATTTATCATTTTTTGTACATAGGCTAAATTTTCATATGCTGTTAGATTAGGATAATAGGTAGGTGAATCAATAAAACAACCCACATGTTCAAATAATCCTTCTTTCCATTCTTTTATATCTTTATTATTAAACAATATCGTTCCTTTATCTAATGGAATTAATCCTAATAACATCCGCATAGTTGTTGTTTTCCCTGCACCATTTGGTCCAATAAAAGCATATAAACTTCCTTCAGGAACAGATAAGTTTATATCCCTTACAATGGATTGATTTGCAAAAGACTTCGTTAAATTTTTAGTTTGAATTGCTAATTTCATTTTGTTCCTCTCTTTCTCATCCCCAAATAAAATTAAGTATCCACTTTCAAAAAATCAGATATATAGAAAATATCATTTAAATTAATTTTACCATAAAAAGGGATTAACCAACTCAATTTCTTTTGTTTTATAAGACTTCACCAAAACCACTAGTAAATAACATATTATTTAACCAACTAAAAACTCTACCAAATCTCTAAAGGAATCTCCTTTCCCCTATCGAATTATTTGTAGAGGAAAGGAGATGAATGCATGGAAATCCTTGGACTAGATACTCGCGCATTAGCGACTTTAGGTGCACTTGAATACACAAATCGTCGCAATAAATTAGTAGAATAATCAGAAAATAATATATACGAGTGTAAAGAAATAAAAGAAATACTTCAATCTCTTCCTAAAGAGAAGCAGATTGAGGTTCTTGAGAATCAAGCTTATTTTGAAGCAGTGGCAAAGATGATTGAACAAAACAATTTAATTCTTTTAGAACAGATGAAAGCTCTACAACTAATCCAGAATTAACAAATTTATGATTAATTAATCTTACATATGCTTCCATAAATTATCTATCTTTATATAACAAAAGCCTCTGTTTTTACAGAGGCTTTTGTTATACTCTTTTTCATCCCTTAAATTTGAATGGTTTCTTTTACATGTATGAATAGATGATCTTCTAATAAATCTGGTGTAGACTCTAATTCCTGCTTCTTACTCTCTTCTGTTACAGCACTTACAAACTCTCACAGTACCTGTGCTCTAATAGTTCTGCAAATCGTTTCTCACGCATTTCAATTGTTTTTATCTTCGTTTTGAACACCGCCCTTCTTTAATACTTTTTTTTCCTATTAATGGCTATATCAGCATTATTGTCTCTTGTCAGTAGATTACAATATTATGTATAATGAAATCACCTTTTTACCAATAAACGGTAATGAAGTGGCAATACAAGTAAATAAACCAAACGTATCATGGGCAATCAACATATTAACGGATTTATTCTATGTACATTAAGATACATACAAGTGGAATCAAAACTATGAAATTTTATGTACAGGTTGAATTATCCAAGATGAAAGATTGGAAGTAAATGTAATCGAGAAAAAAAGAGCATTCGATTTGATTGATGTTATAAAACTACTTGATGTGACATCTACCAAACAAATTGAAAACATACCCAGGGGGAATTTCAAATGAAAACATTTGGTAAAGTATTATTAACAGGAGCTTTAGCTTTAGGCGGTTTCACGGCTATGAACATTAACACATCTAAAGCACACGCTGACGGAGCAAGCGAATACTGCCGTTACATTTGTGGTCCTAGCGAAACGGTGAACAATTTCACAATTCAATTACACGCTACGGAATACGGATTTGGACAAAATGTCATTGCAAAAGTTACAAATGATAGAGCTGAAAGTGTGAATTACAAAGTTTCTATCGAAAAACAATATGAAACTGGCTGGGACTATTATGAAACTTGGTTCAATTGGAACTCTATGTTACCAGCTGGTACAAATGAAGAAATAGTTACTTTCTCAGGCAATGGCGAAGATATTTGGGATGCAGGCACATTCCGTTATAAAGTTGAAGTTACAAATGCTGACAGTTCTGTTGATACAATTTACACAGCGCCAATGACAATAACACAATAGCTCATGAACGAGCTCCATTATTTATGATTGTATTTACAAAATATTACTCTATGAGTTCCTATGAAGTTTCTCAAAAAGAAACATTTAATCTCAATAAAGGAGAAGAACTTACAGTCTTTGTACAAAATTCTGGGTTCCCAATTTCTTATACGGTCTTTGATGCAGATAATCAAATAATTGGCACCTACAATGCTAATTCACCATATGGCCGCGTATTCAAAGTACAAAAAGATGGTAATATTTCTGTTCAATTTCAAGTAGGAGTAAATTCTTCTTACATGAAAAAGATGAATTTCACAGCTAAATTTGCAATTTCTAAACTTAACTAACAATCAAATTTTCATTATCCTCTTTCAAAAAATTAAAAAGGTATATCCTTTCAACAGGATATACCTTTAACTTTAGTGAATTTTATATCGACCTGATAATTGTTCTTGCGCCATACGAACTAAACGTTTTGTAATTTCTCCACCTACTGAACCATTCGCTCGTGCTGTTGAATCCGGTCCAAGGGTAACACCAAACTCCTGAGCAATTTCATATTTCATTTGCTCAATAGCACTTGCTGCAGCTGCTATCAAGATTTCGTTTGAATTATTATTTTCGCGAATTTGCATTTCTTACACACCTCCACTGATTTTAGTAATATTATGTTTCGTTTACGGCAAAATATGAAAAAAATTTCCAAAACAAAAAAAGACACCTTAAGATGCCTTTTTTCAATATGTTCATGTAACGCTTAATTTGTTTTTAATTGTTAAAGCAAGTAAAGAATCCACTGAAGTACTTTCCTCCTCATGATATACAGTTACTACAGTGTTCTCCACTTTAATCATAGTTCTAAGATTTGTACTTTTATAGTTCTAGAATTCCCATAACTTCTTTCGTAAATAGTTTAAAGTATAAGTTATATTCTAATATTTTATTGTTGATAACTGACGGTATCATTATACAGCTTATTTAGAAGAGTCATGTACATTTCGAAGAAGTTCTTCAATAAGTATTGTTTTTTCATTCACCTTTGTGGCATATGTGAAATCACCATAACAATATGGATACCTAAAATTATTTTTATTTCCACCACAAGTGTACATCGCTGGATTTTGATCAACTTTCATCTTAGAAAACTTTTTGGCCGAATCTTCCGAGTGTTGTTTAACTTCTTGACTAGCAATAAAATCAATATACCCTGGCCCCATATTATAGCTTTGAATAATTGTATCCATGCTAACTTCTTTTTCCGTTCCATATTTGTACATTTTAGCAAAGTGTTTTACCCCTTGTTTAATGCTCAAGCTTGTCTCTTGAATTTCATTTGGCTTTAATCCAAGTGATTCAGATGACTGCATAGGGTCGTTTCCCTCACCTCTACTCTCTTGGTACATAATTCCTAATAAAACTGCTGTTTTCCCTCCTAAATTATATTTTTCTAATTCTTTTTTCAAGGTAGGCTCATATTGCAATACACGTTTTTCGGTAGCGAGCGCTTTATTTTGTTGAATATTAGTTTTATGATTAAAATATAGTATTCCAAGCATTGTTCCTAAACCTAAAATACTAATAAGGAATACTTTAATAATTTGTTTTTTACTCGTATCCTTCATATATTCCTCCTCGTATAAGAAATTCAATTTTTCAATGGCGGTTGGTTATTTACAAAATATATAATAATCATCTATTTCTCTGCCCCTTTTAGACTCAAATTTATTTCTTTTAGGTTTAAAGTTTAATATAGAAATTTAAAAATAAGATAAAGATAAGATAAAGAAAATATAAAGTGCATTTTTTAGAGTACTTTAAAAAGATATTGGTACAAGCGAATATGTGGGACAAGTTGTAGATATGAATGGATATAGTGATAATCGAGAGGTTATCATACAAGTTATTAATTATGGAGATATCATTCTAGAAGAAGTTTTACCCTATCTTTTTAATATACTTTATTACTATTTCATAACTTACTTTAAATTTACTTTGCTCATTTACTGCATTCTAACAATCATCATCACACATGACTTAATATATTATTGAAAAGAAAAAAGCTCTGCACTATGCAGGCTTTCTTTATGATTTCACTGTTAAATTATTCATAAAACTTTCTATAGAATTCGCCTGAAATATACGTAAATGGGGAGATTGAACGTCGTAATGTTTGTCAGTAATTATAAGGATTGAAGGAAAGAATTTAGAACCTTTCGGTTGCCAGGATTCATTGTGCCATTCTTGGCTATGGAAGTATAACTCGTATCTGTTTATCTTATCTTGCATTATTTTTTTACTGTACACTGACTTTTGAACTTCAATAAAGAATGGTGATCTACGCCATATAGTAAAAGCATCCGGCTCCATATATTCTTTCCCATACTTTGGTTCAACTTTGAATAGTTTAGGATTTTCATAATGAACGAGTTGTTTGTATACGTCCACAATACCAAGGAAATGAGGGATTTTTTGACTTGTCTTTCTGATAGAACTGGGTTGCGGAAAATAAATGTATGGGTGTTGCAATACGTTAGCATCAACGTGACCATCTCTTCTTAATCGTTTCATAACCGTATTACAGCAAGTTATCGCATTCTTTAAGCCTTGAAAATGCAAGTCAATAATATCGTCTCGGGACATGCATCTAAATCGCTTCAAATCCTTCAGAATTCCTTTATCTCTACTCTTCATCATCTAACACCCCAAATAACGGAATTTCTTCTTGTAGAGGATTCTGGAGTATTTTCTCCTCTTTAGACATGCGATATGGTTCAACAATTTGCTTCGCCTTACTTAATTCCAAATAAGGAGCTTGCACTTTCTTTAATCCATTTCGTTTTAAAATCATTTGGCCAGATTGCTCTAAATGCTCTGAGCCAGGAGTACCCATGATATTGCTATTAATTGCACTATCACATTTAAAACCGATTCTTACAGTCATATTGAGCTTTAACTTACCATCCAACACTTTCGCATCTGGCCGCTGCATACTAAGCATAAGAAACACCCCAAGTGAGCGGCCGACTGCTGAAATCTTTTCAATTGTAGCCATACACTCTTTTTCATCTTTAAGCATAGCCACCTCATCGATAGCAAGTAGAATATATGGTTTTTGATGATTAGGATTTAATTTGTTGTACGCATCAATATGATCAACTTCATATTCTTCCATAAGTTTTCTTCGTTCTCTGATTTCCTTCCATAACTTTTGAAGCATTATTTTCATTTCGATTTCTTCCATACAAACTTCTTTTACATGCTTCACTCTACGCAAAAAATGAAATTCAGAGTTTTTTAAGTCACCAAGGTACAAATGCAATTTTTCAGGAGACATATATTGAATGAGTGTGGATAGCACAACACGTACCATACTACTTTTCCCGCTTCCCGTTTCTCCTGCAATTAATAAATGTGGTGAATTGGAGTCAATCATATCGTACGCAATCATTTTTCCGAATTGGTCCCTGCCGACCACAACAGGTACACGGTAATCTTTTAATAGTGGCTGCCATTCTTTATAACAATAATTGTACGATTTTAGCCCAGCATCTGAATGGAATACATGTAGTACAAACTTTTTCACATCCCCTTCAATGGTAATATTCCGCCCTAATATTTGCTGGAAACAAAACCACTTCTTTTCAATCTTCTGTGGATCTAATCCGTTTGGTATGGTAAATACATATCTCACATTTTCTTTTGAAGAAGATATATTATGTACCTTTGGATAGATAGGCACTTTCCCCCCGCGTGTTTGATGTTCCGTAAATAGACCTGCTTTTCCAAATACCTCTATAAGTTGATTCCTTAACCTTTGTGTATGAAGCCACTTCTTTATCATTCGCATATACTCCCCCCTAAAACATGATTACGATGCGAATAAATACATATCCAATCAAACAAACTCCACCAATTCGCATACCGTGATAAATTCCTTCACTCACAAATTTAGCTGCGGATATATGGTCATGTCGCACCAAATATTTTTCTAACATGACTGCTCCGATTAAAACCGTTCCCATTACCCCTAATGCAATGTAAGTATGTAATACCTGATCCGACATATGAAGAAATGCAAAAGGACTTAATGAATTGTATTTACGTATTTTCTTTTCTTTCTTTTCGTATAACCGATCCATAAACTCACGAAAAGAAATTGTTTCCTTCCTACCACGCATTTAAATGCCCCCTCTATAAACAGAATGAACAAACTAGATAAATATAGGGTTTATACGCTTATTACCTTGATAGCATTATCTTGGTCGTTAACATGATAGATACTTTGCTAGTACAAAGACTAGTTGATTTGGTAACTACTTTGGTAATAAATTTGCTAGATACCATGGTGGCTACCTTGATACATCATATTGCGTGGGGCTTGTACATTATTAACACTTTTGTTTAAAAAAAACATGCTTTGGTAAAGATGTGATTAATAGAGGATTTAAGAATAGGAGTGTTCACAATGTTTGGCTTGGGGAAACCATTATCAAAGTTTGGTAAATTTTTAAGAAGAAATAATATTACTCAAACCAAATTAAAGGAATGGAGTGGAGTAAATCAAAATACAATTAGTCGTATTTCTCGTTCAAATACATACAAGCCTTCATTAGGGAATGGCCAAAAACTAATTAGGGCCTTAAAAAGAAAAGGTTACAGCGTAGACTTTGAGGATTTCTGGATGTAATAATCAGCTCGATAAACCGAGCTGATTATTTTTCGAGGAATTTTTTTGATTATATGCTTCTTAGACAGTACAACTTATTGTTAATTAAGTTTCAAATGTTAATCTATTTATTAAATCATACTCTCTTTCTTTGATTACATTATTATCAAACTAAAACCTACTTTGCTAATTCAAAATAAGCATATTTAACCAACTTATCTCTTAACCTGTTTGTCCAATAATTGTTTAAATCGTGTATATGATTTAGATTTTCCTCTTGTAATTCCTCTAAGTTATTATCCCTAGAAATCTCTTGCGTCCCCACACTAAAAACATCACGATTATATATATTTGCATTCTCTTCAATATTTCCGACTACCTCTCTCCAAAAATCCATGTCTTTGAAGTCTTTATCTAATGGTTCATCTTTATTAAGATTCTCGTATGCATTTATACAACATTGTATATAGTGATCTAATCTTGTACGCGGTGGCAAATACTTCAATTCGTTTAAGTCAGCTTTAGGTTTCTTCCTACCTAAGCTATTGTAGGATAAAGAAAATACAAAAACTGCACTAATTATATTAAGTATAAAGGCGTGTGTCTTATTATAAACCACCCTTAATGGAACTTGTTCCACTGATTTATCATGTGCATACCGAGCTATTATACGTGTAGCAGCAAAAGAATCCGCATCCAATTCCAAAGTTCTACTTTCTAGGGGTTCAATAAAGTTTAAAGAGGAATCCATGTGCATTGTGCTTTCGTTATCTTTCAAGTCAAAATGAATATACCTCAAGTGTCCATTTAGAATATGACCAAACTCATGATAAATAATAATGTCTATACACATATCTCTTAAATACATCTGAAATATTTTTGCCTTTTCTAAGCTATATTCCTCTTTTGGCAAAAGAAGATTAAAAAATCCCTTTCTAGCAGCTTCATTTTCAGGAAGTACTCCTTCTAATAAAGTAAATAGAAAATTATCCACCGTATAAATAAGGTCAATATAAAGTACCAAAGAATACTTTTCTCCATCAAAACGACTAAATCCACCATATATTTTTGATTCCACATGCACTTCTATTTCTATATCTAATTCCTCATTTTTATCAGCCTTATATAAATTCTTTAAATGCTCAATTTTTTCCAAAGCGCTTTGTTGTGAACTACCCACCACTTAACGCCCTAACGGACTGTTTGAAGTGGGGGCTTCTCGGTTAGTCGTTACTTTTGATAGCTAACGAATTCGTCCCAAGACAGCCGAGCTAACTCCCTTGTTCCAAGGGTTATTTTATTGCTATTTATGCTAACGCTAATAGGCGTATTGCTTCATTTTTGATATTGATAGCTGCATTATAATCTCTATCGAGATTTACACCGCATATACAAGAATAGACTCGCTCAGACAATGACATGTTTTTTACATTTCCACAACTGCTACATGTTTTTGTGGAAGGAAACCATCTGTCTATTTTCACAAGTTTTTTTCCTTGTTCGTGTAGTTTATAAGCTAAGAAAGAAGTGAACATACCCCAACCATTATCAGCAACACTTTTTCCAAAATGAAGTGCTCGCGACATTCCTTTCATGTTTAGGTCTTCAATAGCTACAACATCAAAATGAGTAGCTAACTCTTTAGACTTATGATGAAGGAAGTTCTTACGTTGGTTCGCTACTTTTTCATGTAACTTAGCTACACGGATACATTGTTTATTCCGACGAATAGAACCTTTGGTTCTTCTTGATAATACTCGTTGTGCCTTTGCTAATCGGTCTAACATTTCACGATAGAACTTAGGATAATTGGCTTTCTCATCCTCAGAACTGACGTATAATCCATCCATCGCAAAGTCTAATCCAACAACTGTTTCTACTTCTTTTTGTACAATCTCTTTTTCGTATTCAGTCAAGATGGACACATAGTATTTACCGGTAGGTGTCATAGAAATCGTACATGACTTGATCATATGGTCTTGTGGTATTTCTCTATGCTGTTTGATACGTACCATTTTCAATTTTGGCAATTTGATATGACCAGTAAGCAACATAATATTTCCGTTTACTACATTCGTTGTATATGATTTTCTACCTTTTTTGCTTTTGAATGTAGGAAAGTCATTTTGACCACTAAAGAAATTCTTATAGGCAGTTTGCAAGTTTAGTTGAGCATTTGCCAAAGCTAATGAATCAACTTCTTTTAACCACTCAAATTCTGCTTTGTATTTCGCAGGAGTTGGAAGCTTTTGTTTCTTTAGTTGTTGCTTATCATCTTTGTATTTTTCGTACGCTTCTTTTCGTTCAGCTAACATTCTGTTATACACAAAACGTACACAACCGAAGGTTTTACGCATTAGATATGCTTGTTCTTCTGTTGGATACAAACGGAATTTATATGCCTTATTATGCTTTGTCATACCATTTCACCTCACTTTTCACCTTGATTTTCAATATATTTCTTTACTACGTCTATTGGCGAACCACCAGTAGTTAGTAAGCAAAAACTTCTTGACCAAAACATCTCTTTCCAAAGTTTCTTT
>NZ_PCNZ01000037.1 GCF_002975175.1 Bacillus sp. MYb209 | reverse complement strand
ATCCATGTGTGCACATGGTCTTTTTTACACTGTCTACCTAAAGGGGATAATACCATGAAAAGGCCTTTTTAATTAATCATTCAATAAAGTAAACTCATTTCCAAGTTTCCCCCATTGAATGATCACATCTTTTTCATTTGATCCCTATGCCTAATAATTAAAGAATTATCCCTGAAAAACTCCCCTTCAATACTTCTTTTTCAAGTTGATTCATACATGTAAACATCGCAATAATCTTTGTACGATTTTTTTCATCAGGTTCAAATTGTTCAATTATAACGTCACAACGAATCGTATCACCGCTAAAAACGGGACGTAAAAATTCAAAATCCATCTTGCGCGCTAATACATTATAATCACCGCCAACTTTCGTAGGAAGCGTTGATGTTAAAAGGCCTTGTACAACAAATCGTCCTTGTTCATCTGGTGTAACATGATGAATTCCTTCATCTTTAGATACTTCTGTAAATAACGCAACATCCTCTTTTGTAAACGTTCGCTCAAAGGTGATTTTTTCGCCTACTTGCAATTTCATCGATACTCCTCCTCAAAAACACTATGTGATTTACTTTCTAAAATAAGAAAAACCGAAACTACAAATCATTTCGGTTTTTCAAACTAAAGAAGTCTATATTTATCCCGCATTAACGGTCAGTAAGACTCCCACCTCAAAATTCGGCGAATGCGAGGGAGTTAGGTGGGAGATAACTGCCCGTAAATGCCCGATTGGTTCAACTAATAATCAGTGGGGGATGGACAAAACCCCCACTGATTAAAGTTTCACTTTACTTTAACGAATGTACAAACAACCCGCTGCGAAGTTTCGGTTCAAACCACGTTGATTTCGGCGGCATCACTTCTCCAGCATCTGCGATTGTTAATAAATCTTCCATTGATGTCGGATATAACGCGAATGCTGCTTTATATTCACCACTATGCACAAGACGTTCTAGTTCTTCTAGCCCGCGGATTCCACCGACGAAATCAATGCGTGAATCAGAGCGCGGATCATGTATTTCAAGTACTTGACTTAATAAATGATCTTGTAAAATAGATACATCTAAACGCCTGACAAGATCATTCGCATCAAATGTTTCCTCTTTCACAGTGAGCTTATACCATTTCTCGTTTACATACATGCCAAATGATTTTGGCTCATTTGGTTTATATGGTGAAACCCCTGCTTCTTCCACATAAAAATATTGCGCAACTTGCTTTAAAAATTGCTCTACTGATAAGCCATTTAAATCTTTCACAACCCGGTTATAGTCCCAAATTGATAATTCATCCTGAGGGAATAAAACAGATAGGAAGAAATTAAATTCCTCTTCTCCAGTGTAATTCGGATATTGCTCTCTTCGCATTAGCCCAACTTTTGCCGCTGATGCTGAGCGATGATGTCCATCCGCAATATAAAGATTAGGAATGTCTTCAAATGCGTTTACTAAAGTCGTAACTACTTCTTCATCTGCAATCTTCCACGCAACATGCCCCACACCATCTTCCGCTGTAAATGTATAGATTGGCGCATGTTCCTCTTTCCAGCTTGCAATTAAACGTTTCACTTCTTCTTTTGTACGATACGTTAAAAAGATTGGCCCCGTATTTGCGTCACACACATCTACGTGGCGAATACGATCAAGTTCTTTTTCATGACGCGTTCTTTCATGTTTTTTAATTGTATCATCTTCATACTCGTCAATCGATGTACAAACGACAAGGCCTGACTGCGTTCTTCCTTGCATCGTCAGTTCATAAATGTAAAGCGCTGGCTCTTCATCTTGAACGAACACTTCTTCTTGTATAAATTGCTTTAAATTTTCACCCGCTTTTTCATATACGCGATCATCGTACGGTGAAAGTGCCGGGTCTAAATCAATTTCTGCTTTATCAACGTGTAAGAAAGAATATGGATTCCCTTTTACAACTTCTCTTGCCTCTTCACTATTTAATACGTCATACGGTAAAGCTGCTACTTGTGCTGCTTTTCCTTCTACTGGACGAATGGCACGAAACGGTCGGATTTTTGCCAAGTTTCTCTCTCCTTTACACAATCATTCGAACGGCTACAACACCTGTGATTTTGCTTATATTTTCCACAATATTCTCTTTCATTATATCATCAATTCCGTTATCAATATCAATCATTGTGTACGCCCAAGAATGTTTACTACGATTAATCATATCCGCAATATTAATATGATGTTCTGCTAAGCATCCTGTAATTTGTCCTACCATGTTTGGTACATTTTGATGCATAATTGTAATTCGTTTTTTTCCAATGTACGGAAGCTCTACGTTTGGATAGTTTACTGAATTACGAATATTACCTGTCTCTAAATATTCACGTAATTGACGTGCAGCCATTACTGCACAATTTTCTTCAGATTCAGACGTAGATGCACCGAGATGAGGAGTTGCTGTTACATTTTTCATCTTTATCACATTTTCATTTGGGAAATCAGTTACGTAATGTGTAATAATATCTTCTTCTAACGCTTTTTGAAGAGCATTTTCATCTACAAGTTCTCCTCTAGAAAAATTGAATAGACGCATTCCATTTTTCATTGTCTCTATAGCGTGTTCACCAATAATTCCCTTCGTTTGGTTCGTAAGAGGAATATGAAGTGTAATATAATCACACGTTGCAAAAATTTCATCTGAACTAAATGCCCTTTGCACTTGTGTAGAAAGACGCCATGCCGTTTCAACTGATATATACGGATCATATCCAACAACGTCCATACCTAAAGCTAACGCATCATTTGCAACTAAAGCACCAATTGCACCAAGACCGATAACACCTAGACGTTTCCCTGCAATCTCTGATCCAACGAATTGCTTCTTCCCAGCTTCAACAAGCTGTGGTACTTCTTCTCCGTCTAACTCTTTCGTCCAGCTCACTCCGTTTATAATATTACGGGAAGACATAATAAGGCTTGCGATAATAAGTTCCTTCACTGCATTCGCATTAGCCCCTGGCGTATTAAATACTACAATACCCTTTTCCGTACAACGCTCAACAGGAATATTATTTACACCGGCACCAGCTCTTGCAATTGCCTTTAAATCTTCTGAAAACTCTTCTTGATGTAAAGAATAGCTGCGAAGTAACATACCATCTGGATGACCTACTTTGTCTCCAATTTCATAGCGATTCCCATCAAAAATTTGCAAACCCTTTTCGGCAATTTGATTTAACGTTTGAACACGAAACATATCCCCATCTCCCTATCTATTCTCAAGCTCAAATTCCTTCATATAGTCTACTAATTTGTGTACACCTTGGATTGGCATCGCATTGTAAATACTAGCACGCATACCGCCGACTGAACGATGTCCCTTTAGTGTAACGAAACCGCGTTCTTTTGCTTTTTGTAAAAACTGACTATTCAGCTCTTCTGAAGGTGCTGTAAACGGAATATTCATAAGTGATCGATACGTAGGATCAACTGGTGAAGTAAACAATTTAGATTCATCTAAAAAGTTGTAAAGAAGTGAAGATTTCATTCTATTTTGTTCTTCAATCGCAGATACCCCGCCTTGTTCTTTCAACCACTCTAGTACAAGTTTCGCTACATAAATACTAAAGGTTGGCGGTGTATTATATAGGGAGTTATTTTTACTGTAAGTTTCATAGTTTAACATCGTAGGACAAGCACTATTTGCACTGCCAATTAAATCTCTTTTTATAATTACAATCGTTAAGCCTGCTGGCCCTAAATTCTTTTGCGCACCCGCATATATGAGGCCAAACTTCGTAACATCATTTTGTTCTGATAAAATATTTGAGGACATATCCGCCACAAGCGGCACTTTTTCTAAATGTGGTAACTCCACATACTTTGTCCCCTCAATTGTATTATTCGTTGTAATATGTACATAATCTAGTTCTTCATCATTTGGTAAATCAGCCATTTTAGGAATCGTAGTAAACTTCTCTTTTTCAGAAGAAGCAATCACTTGTACTTCTCCTACTTTTCCGGCTTCTTGCAGCGCCTTTTTAGACCATGATCCTGTCAGTACGTACCCAGCTTTTTTATACGTACTCATTAAATTTAACGGTATCATAGAGAACTGTAATGACGCACCACCTTGTAAAAATAAAACTTCATACTCATCAGGAATGTTCATTAATTCACGAAGTAAGCTGCTGGCTTCATCAATAATACTTTGGAAATAAGAAGATCTATGGCTCATTTCCATAACAGACATGCCTGTCCCGTTATAATTTACAAGCTCCTTTTGCACTTTCTCTAAAACTGGCAAAGGGAGTATAGATGGTCCTGCTGAAAAATTATACACTCTCTCCATCACCCAGATAACCTCCCTATTTCTCATTTTTATTATTTTTTAAACTTTCTGAATTATAACCTATATACAATACACGGTCAATTTGTTTTCCATTATTACGGCGTAAGACGCGATGGAATCGCTTGCATGTGCACCCTATTTTTTATAAACATACAAAAAAGTGTTAAGTACATAATCGTACTTAACACTCTAGTAATAAAAGAATAATAGCTACTTGTTCGTAAAGAACCGATCAAAAATTTGATAAATAGCGGAAAGACCAAAGAGCCAATAAATGGTGTCCACAAGCGCCGGCATAGAACCAAACCATTTCTCAACTACGTTATAATCTAACGCCACAAACAACCAATTCAAACCGCCAAGAATCACCAAAATTACTGTAAGGTAAGACAAAAATTTCATTATGATTGCCCCCTAGGTGATAAGATGGTGAAAGGCCTTTCACTAAAATATATGTAATAGATTCTAAAACTTACCTATTTTATAAAATTTATTTTTTATACCAGCCATTAATAACTGTCTCTGCTTCTTTACTATGTATTTGATATGAATGATTACTATCATTAGATCCGATAAACCAAATTGAAAAACCTTTAAAATATGGCTTCGGTTCTAATACATCTCGGTAAGCACGCCACCCGTTAAGTTGTACATCTTTCGAAAACACATTCGTAACATCTGGGTTCCACGGGTTTTGTAGTCCAAGTTCACGTGCTGGGACGTTAAATCCACCAAAATATACTGGCTTTCCTGTTGTTTTATGTAATTGTTCCAGTTGCTGAACAACATTTTGCCCACGATTGTATACTGTCGTCGCAAATAAACTTTGTTTTACTTCTTCGTATGATGGATTTCTTTTTCCTGAAACTTCAAACCAACTATCAATACTTACAATGTCCACCTTTTTTAAATATGGGCGATTTATTTTCTCTTTAAATTTCGCCTCAAAAGAAGGATCCCAACTTGCAGTTAACCACCAGTTCATTTGATACAAAACATTTCCTTTATACTGCTGGCGAACAAAATTAATCGTATCATTCCAATATCCTTCTGCATATTCCATATTCACGAAATTAGAAGCGATCTTCAGCCCATAAATATTGTACTTACTTGTAATGGAATTAAAAATATCTTGTAAAACAACCGTTTTCCAATTCCAGAAGAAATCGTTAATATTACTCGGGTTCCACTCTGTTTCTCCAATATTTCCTTGCTGAATAAACGGGAATGGTTCCACTATAACTTGAATATTACGCTTTAATAATTCTTGAATTAAAATAATAGCTTGTTTTTTTTGCGCCTGATTGATTACCATATTAGCAGAATTCACATTTGGAATATCAACTTGGATCGGCACATTTACTGTATTTAAATTCAAGCGCTCCACATCAGCTAACACTTTCGCTACATTTCCTACTTCCCATACCGTTACGTTTCCTGATTTTATTTTTCCAGATTGAACAGTATTTACATCTGCCTGTACATTCCCCTGAAAACAAAAAGAAAACAACATAATACACACTCCTAAAATACTTACTAAACTCTTACTTTTCTTCACAAGTTTCCCCCTATAATTTTTGGCTTTCTTGATTATTTTATACAACATTACACATATATTCCATAAGAAAAATAATTCAAAAAAAGAGCGGTTCTCCCGCTCCTTTACAAACCATTCCATCTCAAAATATCCACACATTATTTAGGAACTAAATTTAACACTTTTCCTTCTATCCCATCTGTATTAAGTGTAGTCGTATGATACTCACCGTTCACCCAATCATCTATTTGATCATGATACCAATCGCTTCTAAAATGCCCTGACTGTCCTGGTCCTACTATATGATAACCGTTTGACATATTTTTCGTATCAATAACGAATCGCCAAGAAGCTCCATGATTTACAATACCGTTATCGCCGTAACTCGCTGCTTGAACGGTAACTTGGCTTCCGCCAATTGGAACTGGTTTCTCACGATTAAATGCGAGTAATGCTAATATACTAGATGATTTCGAAATTGGGTGTGTAAAAGCAAGTTGATGGTAATCTCCCCACTTCCATTCTGCTACATTCGATCCATACTCCTTCTGCAATTTCTTCATTACATTCTCGTACGATGTATGAACAACTTTTGTGAAGCCTCCGTACTTCGTAAACCAAGCGCTATTTTCACCGTTTACTTGCTTACGAATTAATTCATCGACAACTTGTGACTTCCCTTCAAATAACTCCATCACATCTTTCGGTATTTCTTTTGAAAATAACGTATTCGAAATCTCTTTCATTAATAAATGGAAAATTAATGGTGCCGCTTCATCTTTACTGTCGTAAAAGTTCCACTTTGTTAATTGTTTTACTCCTTCTTTCTCCACTTCAGTTAAAGCTGTTTTATTTAACTCCTTTAAAAATATTGGAGTAAATTCTTTCCCGTATAAATTCTTTTGATCCATCTGTAACTCTTCTAAATCTTTTACCGTATACTTATCCTTCTCTTGCAAAAACTCTTGAATGCGCATTTGCCTATATGGCTGCGCCCATGTATTACTAATATGATACGGATAATCATCATCAACAATTTTATTATTCGCAGTTGAAATAAACCCTTCTTTCGGATTTATTACTTTTGGAAGCTGATCAAACGGAATATACCCTTCCCATTCATATTCATCTGTCCATCCTGGAACAGGCAAACTACCATCGCCTTTTTTACGTATCGGTATATTTCCATTCGCTTTATAAGCAATCGTTCCGTCGTTTGATGCAAACAAAAAGTTTTGAGTTGGTGTATGAAAATCTTGAAGAGCTGTTTCAAACTCAGTCCAGTTTTTTGCTTTATTCATATTTAGTACTGCCTTCAATTCAGCTGAAGGCTCTAAAGCAGTTCATTTCAAAGCGAATACTGTTTTCGTTTTCTCTTTCCCCTTATCCGCAAACTCTGAAATGACTGGACCGTGCCTCGTAATCGTAACTTTATAAGGGATTATTTTTCCGCCCTTTACCTTAATAGATTCGTCAACAACCGTAGCCTTTTCCCACTTATCGTTATACAAAAATTCATTTTCATTATTAGGATTTCGCTTTTCAATATATAAATCTTGTACATCAGGACCTGTATTCGTAACACCCCAGGCAATCTCTTTATTATGCCCTAACATAACACCAGGAACACCCGCAAAAATAACTCCACTCACATTTACATCTTTCGTTTCTAACTTTGTTTGATACCATATAGAAGGTGTCGCAAGAGAAAGATGCGGATCATCCGCTAAAATCGGCTTACCAGATGCACTCTTCTCACCGCTCACAACCCAGTTATTACTCCCATTAAACTCTGGTGGAATGATCGTCTTTGAAAAACTTTGCGCTACATTTACATTTGTATTTTTTAGTTCAGCTAGTAATCTAGGTGCATCTTTCGGATAGGATGGAAATAGTTCAGCTGCTTGCTCTTCCGGAAGATTTTTCAACGCCCAATATCGAAATGCCTGTCCATGCCAATGTCCTCCAAGATCAAATGCCATATACTTTCCAATCGTTAAAGAATCCACGATTGACCATTCAGCTGGCTCGTATCCTAATAAAGTAAACTCAACGGGCAATCTCTTTTCCTCTTTTGCCTCACGTATAAAAGCGTTCACTCCATCAGCAAATGACTGTAAAGCATATTTCGCTTCTCCATCATATTGATTTAAAGACGCTTCTGCTGCACGACGTAGACCGAGCGTACGAAACAACTTATCTTTATCAACAGCTACTTCACCAACAACTTCACTTAACGTCCCTGAAGCTTGCCTTCTACTTAAATCCATTTGAAACAAACGATCTTGCGCTTGTACGTATCCTTGCGAAAAATATAAATCATGTGCATTTTCCGCTTTAATATGTGGTACACCTTTACTATCTCGTTTCACCGCAACAGCATATTGTAAATCCTCAAGTTTTATCGTTCCATCTATCTTTGGCATAGAACTCAACGTATATATGTTCAAAAAAATCATAGCGCAAATAAACAAAAAAAGAACGATACTACTAGACCAAATAAAAATTCTTTTTCCCCTTTTTCGTTTCTTTTTTATGACGACTTCCATACAATCCCCTCCTTTCTCAATCTATTCGCTTCTATTGTGAAAGAACCTCTTAGAAAAGAAGAAATCATTCCTTGCTCCTGCTATGGATCATACAAACTGAATAATCCTCTCTTACGCACTATTTCCTTTCCTTTACTGAAGCTTACTCGTCCTTTCTTACACCAATTCCTCAAAATCCCCTTTACATAAGCAAGTGTTCCCTTATTATTTTCAAACGCAATTTTAAGTGCCTCTAGTACTGTATCTCCTGAAACTCTTTGCATCCACCTCTCTAATTCCTTCACGATATATGGAGATAAACTACTTATATTTTGTTCGTAAAACTTGTAAACTTCAATATACGGAGTGGCCTCCTCTACTATTTCTACCTCTTCCACAGCTTCCTTCTCTTGAATAATTGCTTGTTGTGAATTACTACTAATCTCTTCCTCTGGCATACCAAAATACTGAAGTAATAACGGAATCTTGTATTCTTCTTCAAGACATTTACGTAAAAACATATGTATGAACTCTTTACTTTTCACAGTCTTCAATTCACGTAACACGCACTTCTCTACATTCGTATTTAAAATAGGGTTATAGTGTAGCCAATTTATTATGAATAACTCTTTCGTTTCCGCATCATATAAAATCTTCCCGTATTCCACAAACCGGTTCAATAACTTCTCAACAGTCTCCATACTGTAACCAGTTTCAAGCTCTGCTAAACGCTTTGGCAATATGTAAATACCACATTGCTTCGTTTTCGTACCAGTTAACAAATATATGTAAAAATAACGCTCTTCTGGCGTTAAATCTAAAATGAATTCATCTTGCCAAAAATTCACCTGCACATTACGGTACACCGCCATCAGTTTTCCCTCCACTCTTTGTTAGCAAATAGGAAAATTCCAATCCTTCAATATAAATATAGGAATGAGGTAACGGTTTTGGCATTCGAGTTCCAAATTTTTTTTACTACTACTACTACGACGGTTTTATTTTTTCGCGCTTTTTTGTTCTTGTAGTTGTTTTTGTTTTGTTTTTTCTTAGTGATTTATTACTTGGTAGGTGCTTATGAGGGGCTTATATAAAAAAAGAGCTAATCCAAATTATTATTTTGGATCAGCTCTTTTCTACATGTAATTTATTGTGCTTTTTCTATCGCGTCTAACATCTTCACTAAAAATACAACCGACTCACCACGAGTTGTTGTACCTTGAAGATTAAACTCATTGTTTCCAACACCATTAATGATTTTTAAACTGTATAATCTTTGAACTGGTTGTTTGTATGTTATTAAATGTTTATCTCTAAATGGTAACGCTACTAAATCACCTGTAATGCCTTTATACTGTAATGATTTGTCAATCATAATAGATGCTTCTTCACGAGTAATTGGTGCGTTAGGGTCAAAAGTTTATCACATGATCCGATAGTTGCCGCCTACTTCCTTTCTCGCTATTACTTTCACAGTACATTCGACTCTGAAGATATTATAAAAAGTCGATTTCTTACCTCAATAAAGAATCGACTTTTTTATAATCAAATTTAATTATTTTTCACTATAGTTTCCATTTTCTGATTAGCATCTCATTCAAAAAACGTATAATTGAAATACACTTCTGCAAAAATCATTTTAATAACGATAATATGATAGATACCGAATTATCTACAACTGAACGTTCTGGACGAGATTTCATTAACACTGTTAATCCAATTAATGAAGTGACTAGCGTTTGTGCTAATGCTTTAGCATTCACATCACTTTGCAGTTCTCCAGACTGAATACCTTTAGTAATTAATTCTTGAAATATAACTGAAAGATACATTTGATGTTCTCTAGTCAACACTTCAAATTTTTCATTATGAGGAGCAAGCTCCACCATTGTGTTAATACAGAAACAGCCTTTATTTGATTCTTTTTTATATTCCTCTTCCACCATATTTTCAAAAAATGCACGAATGGCCTCTTTTACAGATTGTTCTTTTTGAAGTTTTATTCGAATGCTAGCTGCGTGTAAATTCGTGTATCTCCGTAATGCAGCTTCAAACAGCCCTTCTTTATCACCAAATGCCGCATATAAACTCGGTCTTTGTATTTCCATTTTAGCAGTTAGATCACTTAATGAAGTAGCAGCGTATCCTTTCTCCCAAAAAAGTTGCATAGCAGCATCCAAAGCTTTTTCTTTATCAAATTCGCGTAGTCGAGCCATTTAACCCCTCCTCTTTCTTCAACTGTTTTCTAAATTATAAATCACGATTTTATGTACTAATCGGTATATTATATATCGTATTAAATTATAAATGATATGTCAAAAGAAACTGAAATCACTTTGCAATTCACTTGACATATTAACTTATCCCTGATTATATTTTACTTATGAAATAACGTACCGATCGGTACGTTATTTTAAAAACAAAAGGAGATGATATTATGGATGTTAAAGAAAAAATGACAACTGCTCTTACTCAGAATAATGATCAGTTCCAATCACCTATCAATACAATCATGCCCCGCTATATAACTCTATTATTTTCAATAGCTTGCGGGATGGCTGTGGCGAATATATACTTCGCTCATCCTCTACTTGATTCTTTATCAAATGAGTTTAAGATCAACCATTCAACTATTGGTGTCGTTATTACGATTACTCAAGTTTGTTATGCACTCGGATTACTTTTATTAGTTCCACTTGGTGATTTGTTAAACCAAAAAAGACTTATTATTGTTCAAATGCTTTTATCCGTTTTCGCTTTAATTGTGGTCGGAGTCGCTCCTTCAAGTACCGTACTTTTTATAGGTATGGCCTTAGTCGGAATTCTTGCGACTGTTACGCAGACACTCGTCGCATACGCATCCATTTTAGCTAATCCAAAAGACCGTGGGCGAATAGTAGGTTTCGTTACGAGTGGTGTTGTAATAGGAATTCTACTTGCACGTACATTTGCCGGAACATTAACAGATTTAGCGGGATGGCGTTCCGTTTATCTTACCTCTGCTGTACTTATGCTCTTCGTAATTGGTTTGTTATATCGTAATTTACCTAATCTTGAACATAAAAAAACAGCTATGACCTATCGTAACTTATTACGTTCTGTTCTCTTATTATTTGTAGAAGAAAAGATCTTACGTATTCGCGGAATATTAGCATTGCTTATTTTTACTGCCTTCAGTATTTTATGGACTTCATTAGTTTTACCTCTAAGTGCTGCACCATATAATCTATCACATACAGCCATCGGAGCATTTGGTCTTGCTGGAGTTGCCGGTGCATTAGCTGCTACTAAGGCTGGACAACTGGCTGATCGGGGATTAGGAGAGCGAACTACTGGCATTGCCTTAACTTTATTATTACTTTCATGGTTCCTAATTAAATTAATGAACCATTCTCTATTCCTACTAGTTATCGGTGTTATCCTTTTAGATTTAGCTGTGCAAGCTGTACATGTCACGAACCAAAGTATACTTTTCACAGTGCGTCCTGAAGCGAGAAGTCGGCTCACTGCTAGTTATATGATTTTTTATTCTATCGGCAGTGCTACAGGTGCAATTCTTTCAACAAACATTTATGCAAGCTACGGATGGAACGGAGTATGTATATTAGGTGCATCCGTTAGTGCTTGCGCTCTTTTATTCTGGGCAATGACCTTACGACGATCATCATAAATAAAAGGAGAATAACTCATTTGTGTATTTTTTAATACGTGTTTTTCTACCAGGCTATAAAGTGAAACTTTGATCAGTGGGGGTTTTGCTCATCCCCCACTGATTATTAGCCTACACCAATCGGGCGTTTACGGGCAGCCCGACTCCCACAAATAGCGGGATAAAATAGCATTTACTTTTTAACATAAATCAACGGCATTTTTAATATAAAAATGCCGTTGATTCCAAATTTCATGTATGCGATTCGCCATTTCATGATAATAGATCATATACTAGCGAAATACATCTATTACAAATTACCTTTAACTTTTCCAACAATCTCGTTTATCGTATTTCGATCTAGCTTGTCACTAATTTCGTATGGCTCACGATCTCCTACTAATTGTACGCCTACGATGTCGTTGCGGTCCTTACCGTATTGCACTTCAATAATAGATCCGCGCTCTATTTGTTTCCAAATGTAACCTGCTTCATCTTTATTGTCTAAAGTAATACAGTCCTCAATGTTTTCATTAATTCCAATTAACATATTATCGTCAATATACCCAATCTCGTACTGTTGACGTTCTTTCGCTTTTCCGCTTACTAATATACCCGCGCTACCATATGAGTAATCCATATAGTCCTTTTGCTCCGTTTGTACCGCTTTCGGCTCTTGTACTTCAGTTTTTTCAGTAGTCCCACAACCGGTAATAAGACCGATTGGCATAACTGCAGTTAATACTACTCTAGTAAATTTCTTTATCATTTATAACTAACCTCACGTGATTAAGCTTTAGTTTCATTTATCGCTTTATTAAAGGATAACATGACAGCGCGAAAAAAAAGCCAAATAAAAAATATTATTTACATTTCCCACTTATATAAGGGACTAGGCCGTTTAAACCTAGTCCCTACATAACTTTAACTTTTCTTTACATGCTTAATGATGCTTCATCCTTATTTCTTTACTATACTCTGTACATCTTATGTGTTAGAAACTTCTTCTTTCATTTTATCCCGCTATTTGTGGGCAGTAAGACTCCCACCTCAAAATTCGGCTGGAGCAAAGAAGTTAGGTGGGAGATTAACTGCCCGTAAACGCCCGATTGGTGTAGGCTAATAATTAGTGGGGGATGAACACCCCCCACTGATTAAAGTTTCACTTTATATACCCTATCTCTTTTCTCATCACTTTTGATAAAAGTAAGCTTCCCTTCCGTAACAAAACCTTCTAATATTAAGCATACTTTTCCAAATGCTTTAGGCTTATCCGTTGTGAATCTTTCATCTGGTATTTTGCCAGATCGTATTAATTGTTCGCATAGCTCTAATGCACTTATTTCTTCAGAATTAAATAATCCCAATATATCTTGTTGCAATGGCGATAAAGATACTGGTATCTCAGCTACCTCCACCTTTTCTTTTTCTTCTTCAAATAAATCTTCAAATGAAATTTGATTCATTACATCTTTTCCTTTCTGACAATGGATTTGTATAACATGAACTGAATCCTATATGTACTAGAACTTTTTAATTTAGTTATTGTTATGTAGTACTTACCTTATTACATGAATTTCATAACTTATGTACATCGTTTCAAGTAGTATGTTTCGATTATACCAAATATACGTTCTATCATCTATGGTATAATCCATTATAACAGGACTAAAAGCAGGATACCAAGAATCATACAATATAAATAATCAGTTGAATGCAATTCTAAAATCACTTAAAGGAAAAACGAAACAATTAAGACATCTCAAGGAGAAATATGGTTTAGAATTTCTTTTAATGGTAGTGATTCAAGTTGAGAATAGCGAACCGCCAGCAATGTATTTACAGAAAGACATTATTGATTTTGCTAGTTTAATTCAAGCGGAAATTCATTTTTATTTATATATTTAGTTAAAATAAAAACGCTGTTGATGTTAGAATCAACAGCGTTTTCTTATGTGGTTATATATGTGAATTACTTTAAGGTTTTCTGTGAAAAACAAGATGTATTTTATCTTGCTTGCACCTCAAAACAGAATCTTTTTTCATTTATATAACCTCTTTTTACTTCAATTTCCCCTCAAAAACAATCTTCCTACCGCACGGTTCAACTTCTGTTTTCCCGTCTTTCTTTACTTCATGAAAGATTGGCTCTTCCATGCGACGAGACGGTGCATACCCTTCTTGCTCCATACGTGCTAAGCAGTCTGTAATCGTTTCGTTTTCTAGTACTTCAAATTTTTTCTTATTAGGTTGTTTTGTCATGCCCTAACCTACTTTCTATTTTTCTTGATGCAAATTGATTTTTCATGTGAATAATATATACCAGTGCGAGAATACCCATTATAATCATAACCGCAATAAAAAAGCTTGTATACTGTATTTTTTCTATAAATACGCCTCCTAATACAGGTCCCATAATACTTCCTATACTAAAGGCGATTCCGGATAATATATTACCTGCTGGTAGTAAGTGTCTCGGTAATAAATCTGTCATGAATCCAAGACCTAATGAGAAGCACGAGCCAATGACCATACCCGCTATAAGCATACATGTAAATACGATCCAGTAATATTGATCAAATACTGCTGCAAGCAAGAAAATGCCCGTACTTATGCTGAACGTCCACGTTAAAATGCGGTCTCTTCCATATTTATCACTTAACATACCGAGCGGGATTTGTGTAATAATACCTCCAACTGCGAATGCTGGTAATAAGAAAGAAACATCTGATACAGACCACCCTTTGCGAAGTGCGTATACTGGTAAGTTACTATTTAGCATTGCTTCAAGCACACCATATGCAAGTGGACCAATAAGTGCAATCCAAGATAATCCAACGACCTGTTTATAACGAGAAAATGATGATTCACTTTCCGTTTTCGTTTCATCTTGTGCTGGGAATGCATTTTTCGTCGGTAATAGTAAAATCCACCCTATTAAGCAAAGTATAGTAGATACGATAAATGGCGTTGCTAGACCGTACTGAACTGTACTTGCCAGATAAGGGCCAATTGCAAAACCAATTCCGCAGAATACGCCGTATATCGATACTTGCCTGCCTATTTTACTAGGGTCTGTCGTTGTTGTAATCCACGTTTGCGTTCCGACATGAAGCATATGATCTCCAACGCCAACTAGGAATCTAAGAATAAACCATACCCAAAATGAAAATATTTGTGTAAAAAAGAATAATGAAATAATAACGAGAAAAACACCAATTACGATAATTGGTTTCATTCCAAACCTTTGCATCGGTTTTTCAAGAAACGGTGAAATAAATAATATCCCGATGTATAATGCCGTCGCATGAATACCGTTAATACTTGAACTAACCCCTTCTTGTTCAAAAATCATGGCGATTGTAGGTAGTAACATTCCTTGCGATAAACCAGAAATTGCTGCAATCCCAACCATAATCCAAAATGTAAAACGCATTGACATCCCCAATCTCTGCTACTAAAAATATAGACAAATGTACATTCTTAGGGTATTCCTGCTTCTACGTGTCCTATCTCGCTACTACAGTTTGCTGTAACACTCCACAGGCGTAAATTCCGATGTAGCCCACCGTACATATATACAATCTATTTACGTTAGTATTGTATATTCTTTTGCTTGTAAAAGGTTGATTGATGCGTTCAAATCTCTATCCATTACATTTCCACACTCACATGTATATACTCGGTCAGATAGCTTTAAATCCGCTTTCTTTTGATCGCAACATGAGCATAACTGTGACGACGGATAGAATATATCTACTTGACGTAGTTCGATTCCGTATTCCTCACATTTAGCCTCTAACCATATTTTAAATGTATAGAAATATTGCTCAGCAACTGCTTTTGATAGATGTTTGTTCTTCATCATACCTTTTACATTTAAGTCTTCTACTGTATTAAACGTTGGCTTGGTTTTCACCACAGCATTTACAACAGACTTTACATACTCTAGTCGAATATTCGCTAATCGAGTACATAGCTTTTGCACCCTAAGAACATTTTTATCTATATTCGCTCTTTTATTAGTAACAGATTTTCCACCTCTCTTTTTTATATTTTCATATTTTCACGATAAAGAGCGTTGTTCACGTTTTAACCGTTTTTCTATCTTTTTTACTTTTATTGTTTTTTTGATATTTTTGTGAGTTTTCCCATCGCTACGTACAGCAAAATCCTTCACTCCTAAATCAATCCCTAGACCTATTTTATTGAGTGTTCGCTTCGCTTTTGTTTCTTCCAATTCGCAAAGTACAGATACAAAATATCTTCCTGCTCTTTGTTTTTAGAGATATACAGGTTGTAAACATACCTACACACACCAATCGTCTGATTTATTTGGGTTATTTGTTCTTTTGTCGGATGAATTTCTATTAGATATGCTCTTTTCATAAATCTTTATCCTCCGATATTTTCTTTTTGTATTTCCTTAACCCGTAAATTCTACAACTGAATACATGAACGATAGATAGTAAGTCTTGAATAAGCTCTTCCTGCAGAGAGAATTTTTCATTCGTTACAACAATAATCTCTACCCCAAACTTACTAAGGAATTTTTCAAACCATTCATAACCAAAACGTATAAACCTATCTCTGTGTACAATAATGATAGTTGAGACATTACCATCCGTACAATCTACAATACCCCCTCGTGCATTAGCAAATGTTTTTAAAAACTCAATCTGATTCTCTAAATCATCTTTCTGCCCCCGATTAGACACCTGTGTGTAAATAACCGTTTTACCTACTTTATTCCCTTCTTGAATCCCATATGGTCTTTATACTGTTTATCTGTATATTATCTTCTTCCTTTAGGTTTTCGGTAAGCAGTCAATACACCCTCGTTATCCCATCTCTGCAAAGTCCTTACAGATATATTGATGATTTCATAAAATTCTTTTAGTTTATATTGTTTCGTAGGTAGATTGCAACATATTTGTCTACATTTGTGTATATTTTATATAACTGTATTTATCTCCCTTTTATAATCCACTACATTCATTATATATGGTTTGCTATACAATAAGAAAGCAATATTAAGAATCTTCTAGCGAATGAAATTATATCGACGCAAATTAGAATATATCGAACATAACTTTAAATATATCAATGCAAAATGAAATATATCGACGTTTCAACATAAATTTTCCAACCAATCCTCTACATGTTTTATAAATACATCTAAACAATCAATAAACGGTGAATGCCCACAATCTTCTAATACCTTCAACTCCGCATTTGGCAAATGTTTTGTTAATTCCTCTCCAACCACTTGCGGTACAACATAATCGCGGTCACCTTGTATGACGAGTGTTGGAGCTTTAATGCGATGAATTCGCTTATTCCCCTCCACAACCCCATTATGTTCATCCGAAATATTAAATGTAATTAACGCATAATTTACATCAACGAAATTACGCTGCGTTAACATATCATCTAAATACTTTTCATAACGCTCTGGTTCAGGTTGATTATGTGTATATATTAATAGATTCCAGACTGTTTGGTAATACACTTTATTCATATTTTTTATCGCATCTACAACTGGTGCGATTTGCACTGGATCTTGCGCGACTTCTTCTTTCGTTTTTAATAAGCTCGATACGATTGGTTGCCCATTAATATCTTTTTTAAAGATTGGATATCCTTTCATTCCGACCGATTCTACTAAAATTAATTTTTCTACAAAAGTAGGGTGACTCGCTGTAAACTCCATCGCCACACCGCCACCCATTGACCATCCCATTAACGAAAATTTCTCTAGCTTTAATTGATCTATAAATAGTTTCACATCTTCTGCAAAGTCTTGTAGTGAATCTATCGACTTATTATAAGTTGATTGTCCAAATCCTCTTAAATCAATTGCGTAAATATGATATTGATCTTGCAGTTTCTCAATAACTAAATCAAAGTGTTGTGACGATGTCATATTCCCATGAATGAGTACGAGTATTTCTTCATTTTGCCTTCCAACTTCTTGATATGCAATCGTTTCTCCGTTCGATAGTGAAACAAACTCCATTGTTGCAGGCTTAATCATCACAAGTTCCCCCATTCTTTTAATAGAAAGAAAATTCTTTACTTAATTAAAGAATACCATACAGAATGTATGTTCTCAATATAAAATCTATACGAAATTTCCACATAAAACAACATGTCTATTACTAGACAATTAAAATAAAAAGGTATATAGTTAGCTAGGTAACTAATTTGAAAGGATCAAAATACATGGACGAAAAACAACATTTTTTCCACATTGTCAGTCAAACTTCTCGTAAGTTTACGAAGAAATTTAATGAACGTGTATCTCCAACAGGATTATTTAGTGCGCAATGGGCTATTATTTTCCGTATTAATCAAACTGGATCTTGCACCCAAACAGAATTATGTCAGTATTTAAATGTCGAATCACCAACGATGACCCGCACGTTAACACGTATGGAAACGATGGGCTGGATTATTCGTACGGAAGGAAAAGATCGCCGTGAGAAGCTCATTTCCTTATCGGAAACAGCAATAGAAATGATTCCAGTATGGCAAGAAGAAGTTGATTCCTTTGAAGAAAAGACGCTAGAAGGTATTAAAGAAGAAGACTTACATGAAGCTTTTCAATTGTTACAACAAATTATCAAAAATTTAGATCATTAATATGGAGGGATGACGATGCAAAGTGAAAAACTTTGGACGAAGGATTTCCTCGGAACTTGTTTTAGTAGTCTGTTTCTCTTTTTAACATTTTACATGCTTATGACTACTCTGCCTGTCTATGTTATAGACAGCCTAAAAGGAAAACCTGAGGAAATTGGCTTAGTTGCAACTGTTTTTCTTATTTCATCTGTTTTATGTAGACCATTCACAGGAAAATGGCTCGATGATTTAGGAAGAAAGAAAATATTATTTATTTCACTTTCACTATTTTTAGCCGCTACTGTTATGTATTTCGGTACGCAAAGTTTATTTTTATTACTTGCCCTTCGCTTCTTACATGGTATTGGATTCGGAATGGCAACAACAGCAACTGGAACAATTGTAACTGATGTAGCACCAGCTCATAGACGCGGTGAAGCACTTGCTTATTACGGCGTATTTATGAGTCTACCAATGGTAATTGGTCCTTTTTTAGGTTTAACAATTATTTCCCATTTTTCATTTACTGTACTATTTATCGTTTGTTCAGTATTTTCATTACTCGCATTTTTATTAGGATTACTAGTCAATATTCCACATGAAAAACCAGTAAGTAAACAAACACGAGAAAAAATGAAATGGAAAGACTTAATTGAACCATCTTCTATTCCGATCGCTCTGACAGGATTTGTTTTAGCCTTTTCTTATAGTGGCATTTTATCCTTTATTCCTATTTATGCGAAAGAACTCGGTTTAAGCGACATTGCAAGTTACTTCTTTATTCTATACGCACTTGTTGTGGTCATTTCTCGTCCATTTACAGGAAAAATATTTGATCGTTTCGGTGAAAATGTACTTATTTATCCAGCTATCATTATTTTCACAATTGGGATGTTCATTTTAAGCCAAGCGCAAACTTCATTTTGGTTCCTTGGCGCAGGTATGTTAATCGGTTTAGGATACGGAACATTAATTCCAAGTTTCCAAACGATTGCAATTTCTGCCGCTCCAAACCATCGACGTGGTTCTGCGACAGCTACTTACTTCTCGTTCTTTGATAGCGGCATTGGCTTTGGTTCTTTCATTTTAGGTATCGTCGCTGCCAAATCAAGTTATCATAATATGTATTTTATCGCAGCTATTATCGTTGCGTTCACTTTACTACTTTATTATGTATTACACGGACGAAAACAAAAATTCAAGAAACAAAGTACAGACGGACAAATATCTGCTTAACGTTCATAAGGAAAGTAAACTTACCCGTTTACTTTCCTTATTTTGTATTTCTTTTAAGACGAGCGTATACTTATAATAGAAATTAAAGGAGGGACCTATATGAAATTAAAAAAATCTCCCCTACTCTTACTTATGCTAACAGTGATATTTGTAATTACAGGGCTTGGTTTTACATACTTCAAACATAATAAAACGACCCCATCAAAAAATAACGTGACGAAGGAAAACTGGTTAGACGATCCTTACTTACGTTGGTCGTATACACATATGAAAGAATTCACTTTAATTAATGAAGTAACAAACAATCCTGAACAAATTGCTCACTTCCCTACCGCGTTACAAAACTTAGACGATTTTGCTGTCCAACGTGGATTTGGAAATACGACTCCTCTAAAAAAACTTTTAGACGAAAACAAAACAGACGCTTTTGTCGTTGTACATAATGGTCAACTTGTTTATGAACGATATTTCAATGGATATAACGAGAGTAATCCTCATGGAATGGCATCATTAGCAAAGGTGTTTACTGGTGCAATCATACAATCTCTCGCTGAAGAAAATCGAATTGATGTAGAGAAAACAGCTGACACTTACATAAAAGAATTAAAAAATACACCGTTTGGTAAAGCTACACTTCAGCAATTAATGGACATGCAAGTTTCTGCACAGTACCCTACTCACGGATATATGCAGCTAGGACTAGAAAATCAAGATGCACAACTATATTTAGCTAGTAATATTTTACCCCGAGGTAAAAATTACGAGGGGCCTATGAAAATTTATGATATGTTACTAGAAGCAGAAGAAACTGCACCACCTGGTTCAGCTTTTTCTTACAATAACGGATCAACTGAAACACTCGCTTGGATTATCCGAACAATCACAGGAAAATCATTAGCTGAAAATGTAAGCGAACGAATTTGGTCTCAAATTGGTATGGAAGACAACGCTTATTACGTTACAGATGAAACAAAAGTAGAACAAGCAAGCGCTGGTTTAAATGCAACTGCTAAAGATATGGCAAGATTCGGGCAATTACTTTTAAATAATGGTCAATATAACGGAAAACAAATCGTCCCTTCTTTTATTACAGAAAGTGTGAAAGGTGTACAAGAAGGTGAACTCGCAATCGGCAGCGGCGCTTCAATTTCTTATCATAATCAATGGTGGATTCCGCATAATGAACAAGGCGCTTTCGAAGTGTTAGGCAGTTACGGACAAACTCTTTACATCGACCCGAAAGCAAATATGGTTATCGTCCACTTCTCTTCTAACGCTGCGCCTAGTAATGAAATACATTCGACTTACTCAAATATGTATGTTGATATTGCACATCATTTAGAGAAGCCTTCACAATAGTGGAGGCTTTTTTTGTTGGAGTGTTTTATTTACACCTATCCTATTCATTTGGCTATTAAGAGATATTGAAACAAAAGTTCATCATTAGAGTCGATTTTTTCTTTATCACTGTTTCAGTTGAAAGAATTACTATTTGAAACACGCCGAGATCCCATTTATATTGATAATATTTTATAAATTAGAAAACACTAGTGCTTAGGAAAGGAGGGATTGCGAATGTCCGTGAAAAAGAAATTAACTGTATTGATCATTTCACTTGCGATGATTGTAGTTATGACTACTTTAGGATCACTCAGTGTATTTGCCGAATCCGACGTTGTAACACACCCTATTGAGGTCGAATTGAATGATGATTACTTTAATCCGAATGTCATCACTATTCCGGTTGGAAAAACGACAACGTTAATATTGAAAAACCAAGGAAATAGAGATCACACCTTTACGGTGAAAAAGCTGGGAATTGACGCCGAGGTCCCGCCAGGAAAAGAAAAAACAATTGCCGTAAAACCTGAAACTCCCGGTACGTATGAACTAATATGTCGGTTCCACTACTTGAAAGGAATGGAGGGAAAAGTAATAGTCAAATAACAAGCGATACCGGTCGATCCTTGCTTTTTTTTTATAAAGTAAAACTTAAATTCGCGGGGGTGTCCATCTCCCACGGATTATGAGCTCTCACTAATCGGTTTTTACGTGTAGCATAAATTTGTTACATTTTCGTTTTGTTGGTACTACCCCATCGCCATCAAGTTAAGAAATGCAAATACCCCCAAAACGAAATTCCTAAGCTTAAATACAGCATTTCCCATTATCTCCACGGAGAGATCCCTGTGGCTTTGAAATAAAGTTTAACCGTTTTAAAGTTATCAAGACCTAAATTGTAAAAAGTGTGACTTTAAAACAAAGTTTAATAATTTATAAAAAAGTCTGATCGTTTAAAATAAAGATTGATAATATGTAAAAAAGTTTGATCAAAATCCTGTGTTGATGTGCAGGGTTTTTTCTTATTCAGCAATCGGGCCATTTAGTTGAAGATCTCATCAGATAAGTAATAATATTTAAAGGAATAATTCATTCTGATAAAGAATATTAAAAAACGTGATGATAAGGAGGCGATTGTATGGCAAATCATGTAGAAAATCTATATAACTATCATGTATGGGCAAATCAACGGATTATTGATCATCTTAAGACACTTTCTCCTGAGAAATATCAAAAAGAAATGAAAAGTGTCTTTTCTTCTGTTTCAAAGGTTTTATCTCATCTCTATTTGGTGGAATATGGATGGCTTAATACCCTTGAGGGTCAGAGTATGAATGAAGCAATGCAATCTTCATTTCAAATTCAAGAAAAGATTGAGAAACTGCCCATTGAAGACTTAGAAATGGAATTTCACACTTTAACATCTCGGTTTAAAACCTTTTTGAACAGACAGGAAGATATGGAAAAGAGAATAATGTTGGATAATCCATGGGCAGGATTAAGAGAAACAAGTATATCTGAAATGGTCTTACACGTTGTGAATCATGGAACCTATCATAGAGGGAATATTTCAGCTATGTTACATCAGTTGGGTGATTCTTCAGTTATGACTGATTATGCTTTTTATTGGTATTCTTGAAATGTTATTCATTATAAATAGGCAAGAGAAGAGTAATCCATTTTTTCACCAAAATACTTGGGGGTATTTCAAAATCTCAAGTTGATGGGCATGTGACGGTGCCTCATGCTCACCAAGCTAGTTAGGGTATGTTAAGTAAACCTTATGGATTTGTATATCTCATCCATCCACTTTCAGATTGTTTCGCTTTATACTTCCCATAAGACAGAAGCTTCATTGCCGAGCGATTGGCCGCATGAAAAACCAAGTTCAGCTTCCATTCTTCCTCCATTTCACTGGGATAGGTGGTGGATTCATAAACATAATAACCCGCCATGATACAGGGGATTACTTGCTCCGGTTCAAATCCATAAGCAGTTGCATCATCCACAACCAAATCAATGATGCATCGGTTTCCATCTTTAACTTTTTTCTGGAGTAATTTTTTTACCGATCCTGGTACTAATTCTAATATTTTATCCTTCATGTCAGTCACCTCATCTTTTATCATGTCCAGATAGCCTGGGGATATGTGTCAAACAGAATGAAATTCCAACCGTAATTGCACAGGTCCTTTAAGAAAAAAAAAACACCCTAAGGTGCCTTCCTCCGACTTGAGAATCACATCTATGTATTGAAGAAATTTAGAAAAGGTAAATATTAAAAGGAAAGCTTCTAACTATAATTTATAGATGTTTATTATTCTCCAACGTACTGAAGATCTCCTGATTTATGTAAAGCCGCTGTTACTTCATCACCGAAAGTATTTAAAGAGAATGTTTGCTCTTCTATCGGATCCATTTCTGTAGCTTCACCTATCTTGCCGTCTTGAAGTTCCCAGAAATAGTTATGTTCTTCTACGATTTTACTAAAATCTCTATTTACCCATCTTTCAGTGATTGCTAATAGTTCTTCTTTGTTCTTAAAATCATTTTGGTTTAGAATGCTTCTTACTTTTTCTGCATTCTTTTTAGACATAGGAGTTGCTCCCCGTCCGTCATTTGCTTTTACTTTTTGATGAGTCATGCTATGCATTGCTGAAATAACTTCTTCTTCAGTAGAACTTTTAGTGATGTGAAGTTGTGCATTTGAACCCTCAATTTCTGCTTCATTCGATGGTGGTGCTTCTTTATAATCAGACTCTGCAAAAGCATGCTTCTCACTACCCATTGGTACTTCAGCAAACTGTAACATTCCATAAGTCATACCAGCTGCAAGTACTATTACCCCTATAATAGATCCTAGCCAATACGTTAGCTTCTTGTCCATATTCACTTCCCCTATCTACATTTTAATATTTCATATAAATAATATTATATCGAATTATCTTTTTATGAATATATCATTTTACCATGTTAAGTTATATTGTTCATTGAGAAATATGATCCAAGTCTATTGTTTTACTTTTAAACTCTTTTCGTATTCTTTAGCTTCATCAACATTTTTAAATGTTTTTAAATCAAATATCTTTTCTCCATCAATACATACAACTAATACTCCATCTTGAGCTTGAAGAACACTGCCTATATTGCCTTTTCCGAGTGAAATACTAAAGGGATTCTCTACATTTAATGATTTCTTTTTAGCAAGATAATCATTAAATGACATACCAATGGATAGTTCGTCTTTTAAGCCTTTAATAGTGTTCCCAGAAGTAGTTGTTGATTGTTCCTTTTTTGTAGCTTCTTCTTGCTGTTTCCGTTGTTTTTCAGCTGCCTCTTGTTCTGCTTTCTCCTTTTTTACTATCCCTTTTTCTTCAGCTTTCTTCGCTTTCTCAGCTGTTTTTTGTGCTTCTTGCTCAGCTTTAGATTCTTTAGAAGTACTTGCTGTTTCATTAGATGAACATGCTGCTAATTCCATAAATAAAGCGCAACAAGTAAGTGTTTTTAATAGTTTATTGTTCATAATATGTATCCCCCAGCGTTTAAAATGTTAGATTTCCTAAACTATCATAACAAATGTGGTTACAACTATTTTGTTATGTTTTGTCGAATAAAAATAAAAAAGAGATATTCCGCTTATGTGAAGATCATTTATCTAGTATTGAGCATTTAATAATTATGATAAGTACAAGCACCGTAAGGAGGTGTATACATGAATGAAAACAATGAGTTTTTGAGTGGAGCAGCGTTTGATCCGAATTTACTGGGTCCTACATTGCCACCTATTCCACCGTTTACTTTGCCTGTTGGACCCACTGGTCCAACAGGCCCTACTGGATTAACAGGTGTAACAGGAGCGACAGGAATAACTGGCCCGACGGGAGAAACAGGTCCGACAGGCCCAACCGGTCCAACGGGAGAAACAGGAATAACTGGCCCGACGGGAGAAATAGGTCCGACAGGTCCAACAGGAGCAACTGAAGGCTGTCTTTGTGATTGCTGTGTTTTACCTATGCAGAACGTTTTACAACAACTTATTGGGGAAACTGTGATTCTTGGTACTATTGCAGACGCGCCCAACGTCCCCCCTCTTTTCTTTTTATTTACTATCACTTCCGTAAATGATTTTTTAGTTACAGTTACAGATGGTACCACATCCTTTGTGGTCAATATTTCTGATGTAACAGGGGTAGGATTTTTACCACCAGGGCCATCTATAATATTACCTCCACCTGTAGACTCAGGATGCGAATGTGATTGTCGTGAACGACCAATTAGGGAATTACTAGATACGCTTATTGGTTCTACAGTGAATCTTTTAGCAAGTAATGGTTCTATTGCAGTAGGTTTTAACGTGGAACAAACAGGTCTTGGTATAGTTCTAGGTACTTTACCTATAAATCCAACTACAATCGTTAGGTTTGCTATTTCAACCTGCAAAATCACAGCTGTGAACATTCTCTAAAATTTAGAGATGTATAATAAAAAATAGCACCAAATGCCCATCAACCTAACATTTTGAAGTACCCCCAAAACAAAAAATTGTACATTTTCACCTGAGGATGCCAATTTTCTCGTTTTGGGGTAATTCTGAATTCTTAAGTTGATGGGCATGTTTAGAGAAGGCCATTTTGATTAATCTTTATTCGAGATGCCTTCTTTTTGTTTGTAAAGAACCCCTTCATAAATAGTTTTTCTTTTTGAAACTGTGAAAGTAAACTTTTAAATAAAAATTCACTTTCAATGTCATATAAGAAGAACAAAAGATAAGTCGTCTTTTGTTCTTAATAGGATCTTACCAGCAGCATCCGTTACTTTAGAAACACTCCTATGAGATATAATTATTGATGGTGCTTTTTAGGTGATATAATGGAGGTAGATTACTCATCTAATGATGAAGGGAGGTTTACGCGTATGGAAGTAACATTTACAGTAAGTAAATGGGATGAAAAGCCAGTCAATGACACTAGAAAAGATTTCCCTATTAATATTGCCCATGTCGAATATGATATTGACGGTGAATTAAAAGGAAAAGCTTTTGTTGAATATTTATTATATTATTTAGAATCAACTATAGATGATGGACACTTGGCTACTGCTAAAATTTCCGGATTTTTACATTTCGAAGGAATTTATAAGGGAAAACGAGGGACATTTACAGCTATAGAGCAAGGGATATTTGATAAAGGAAATCTAGATTCCCCTGCAACAATCATCAAAGCTACTGGTGAATTAGAAAGCCTGAAAGGGTCCTATAATTATAAGTTTACAGGTCAAACCAGTAAAATGATTCTAGACTTTGAATTCTAACAAAATATCTTATAATTTAGCAAAAAGGGCATCCACTGTAATACCAGGAATGTCCTTTTTTAAACTAAATTATACCGAAAAACAAGACTCAAAATTTTCAATGGGAGGAAATGATATGAGGATCACGATACAAGAATATGTGGTCAATGAAATAGATTCAGGACCATATGGAATAACCGTAGGAAAAGACGGAGCATTGTGGTTTACGGAACAGAAAGGGAATCGAATTGGTAGAATAAATGCTAATGGTGAAATAAATTCTTTCCCCATTCCGACAGCAAATGCAGGAGCTATGTCAATTATCTCGGACCAGACCGGTGACTTATGGTTTACGGAATATAACTCAAGCAAGATCGGTAAAATGTCGATGAACGGTCTTTTTGAAGAATATGTACTCCCTACAACGAACGCTGCACCTTTTGGCATAACGGAAGGCCCAGATAGAGCAATATGGTTTACAGAAATGAATAATGGTAGGATCGGAAGAATAACAAAGTCAGGGGAAATCACCGAGTTTGAATTGCCTAACTCCAAATCATTTCCCTCTTTTATTACTCTGGGATCAGATGGGGCATTATGGTTTACACAGAATCAGAACAATAGGATTGGGAGAATAACCACTAAAGGTGAGGTGACAGAATATCCAATCCCAACACCCAACTCCGGACCAGTTGGAATTGCGAGCGGACCAGATGGAGCAATATGGTTTGTGCAAATCATGGGCAATAAAATTGGTAGAATTACGTTCGAAGGTGCGGTCAAAGAATTTGTTATACCGACGCCGAACGCTCGCCCTCATGCCATAATACCCGGGAAGAACAGAGATCTTTGGTTCACGGAATGGGGAGGTAACCAAATCAGCCGTATTACAGTTGAAGGAGTTATTACGGAATATACGATACCTACAAATAATGCAGAGCCACATGGTATCACGTTTTGTCCGGATGGCGATCTTTGGTTCGCTGAAGAGTGTAATCAAATTGGACGTCTAACAATCATTACGTAATAGGGATATCGTCCATCGCTATCAAGCTCAGAAAAGTAAATATCCCAAAACGAGAAAATTGACATCTCCAAGTGAAAATGTACATTTTTTTTGTTTTGGGCGTACATTAAAACCTTATCTTGATGGCCATGGTGACCCGTCCACATTTTAACGAAAATATACGGAACTGATAACAAGCAAGCAAAACAATTATATACAGGTGCAGCACAACAAACTCAAG
>NZ_PCNZ01000036.1 GCF_002975175.1 Bacillus sp. MYb209 | reverse complement strand
CTTCTTGATGTTGCCTAACTTTTTTCAAAATGTCCTTTACAAAGGGTACAGATTACATTTTCTATACTTTTTATTTAATTTCTTTTTACTAATTTCGCATGCACAACTAACCTTCCTGCCTCTGGATCAAGTGCGTAGTCACATGTAGAAAGTGTTATAATTTGATCATTTGCCGTCACTTCTGCATTTGTTTTATACAGTGATTTTTCTTTAATTTGTTCTAGAAATGATATATAGTCCTCATCGCTTTCAAAATCCGTTTCAATGTAATAAAAATCAGTTGTTGTCGTATACACTGAAAATACTTCGACATCGTACCCTTCAAATAAAGTATCGTAATATAATTTGCGGTGTGCCATAAAAAATTTTTCATCTAACATTTTTTTTAGACTTGCGAACATAGAACCATCTTTCATACGATGACCATATAAAATTGTATTTCGATTTTGCGATTTCACATCATTACGATAATCCATAAAGATACTTCCTGCTCGCATATCCTCACCTTTATAATTACGATATAAATAGTAATCGTTGTCTTTCGCTTGAACGATTGGATAATTAATTTGTGTATCATCCATCGTAATCCATCCAACTATTTCTGGATTAATCTTTTGTAACGCTTGAAACTGTTTTCGTATCTCTCCGTCTTTTGCCTTTTCTTCTACTGGGCTCCGCTCATAAATTTCTTGTGCCTCAGCCATTACTTTACGATTTTCATAGTAGTCCATGAAAATACCACCTAATTCATACATTGAGTAAAAAAAGATGCCTAAAAAAACAACTGTAAGTATTCGTTGAAAAAAAGGATTCTTTTTCCGTTTTTCCTTACCACTCAAATTATCACCTCAAAACGGATTGCAATCAGCGCTTAAATTCCCATCGGTACCATATACAACCCTGTATCTTCATCATGCTTTACAACGACATCTACACCGTATATCGTTTTAATCATATCCTCTGTTACTACATCATTCGGATTACCTTTCGTAACGATTTCACCATCTTTCATAACAATAATATGATCACTATAACGAATTGCTTGATTAATGTCGTGTAATACCATGACAATCGTCAATCCATACTCCTCGTTTAATCCTCTCACTAGCTCTAATATTTCAAGCTGATAATAAATATCTAAATATGTTGTCGGCTCATCTAAAAAGAGCATCGGTGTCTTTTGCGCTAAAGTCATCGCAATCCATACCCTTTGTCTCTCACCGCCAGATAAAGCATGAATTGGCTTATCTCGCTTACTCTGTAAATTCGTACAAGTAAGTGCCCTTTCAATAGCTTCTCTATCTTCATCATTGTGTGAAGAAAAAATATTTTTATATGGCATACGACCAAAACTCGTTAATTTTTCAACAGTAATATCTGCCGGTGCCTCATTTTGTTGATGAACAACCGCTAGTTTTCTAGCAAACTCTTTCGGCTTATACGTACTAATTGCTTTTCCATCAAGTATTACTTCCCCACTACGAGGAGTGTGATTTCTTGACATAACACCAAGTAATGTTGATTTCCCGCATCCATTTGGGCCAATAATGGTTGTGATTTTCCCCATTTCTATTTCACTACTAACAGACTTTAAACGATCTGTTACATTGTCATACGAAAAGGTTACATTTTTAATTTCCATGAACTTTATCACTCTTTCTAAGCAAGAATATTAAGAATGGGCCGCCAATAACCGCCATAATTGTCGCTGCTGGAATTTCGTTAGGTGGCACAAGCAATCTCCCAATCGTATCCGCCGTCAAAATTAACAATGCCCCTGCTAGCGCAGAAAATGGAATTAACACTTTGTGATCTGAACCGACTAATTGTCTTGAAATATGAGGAACAAGCAAACCTACGAAAGCAATAACTCCTGCAATTGCGGTTGATACAGCCGCTAACAACACTGCAATTGCGGAAATAATAAGGCGAACTCTCGTCACATGAAGACCTAAGTTCTTTGCAGTCTTATCTTGTAATGATAATAAGTTACACCACGCTCCTACAAACAGCGCAAGGACAAGCCCAATTGTTCCATATGTAACGATGATTTCCACATCTCCCCATGTCTTCATTGTTATATTTGAAGTCGTCGTTTGTTTAATACTCTTAATAAAGTATCCACAAATCGTAATGAACGATTCATTTAATCCAGTAAACATCGCGTTAATGGCAATACCAATTAATATAATGCGTAACGGACTCAATCCTGATTTCCATGAAAATGAATAAACTAAGTAACACGCAAAAGCTCCGCCTAAAAAGGCAAATACCGGTGTCCAGAAGAAAAACTGTGGAAATAACGTAATAATTACAAGTGTCATAAAACTTGCCCCTGAAGATATCCCAATTACCCCAGCATCTGCAAGTGGGTTTTTCATAACAGCTTGGAAGAGCACACCTGAAACCGCCAGTGCTGCTCCTATAAATAGCGCAATAATGATACGCGGGAAGCGTAGGTCTTTAATAACTTCGACGTCTTCATTGTTTCCTGTAAATATCCCTTGTACAAGATCAACAATACCTACTTCTAAACTCCCTCTCATCGCTGACAACGACGTCATCACAATGAGCAATACAGTAACAATAAAGAAACTCCAAAATTTTTTATTCATGCTAATCTTCCTTTATATTAAAATGCATCACGGATACATCATTTTTTTCAATTCATCTAAAGCTTCAGTCGCTGCTAAATTTCCTGTCGTTCCAAATAAACTTTCTTCTAAATCGTAAACTCGATTATTTTTAACTGCGGCAAAATGTTTCCAAATGTCATTCGTTTTAAATTCTTTATCAAACATTTTTACAACTTCCTCTGGCATACCATGAGCTGCTCGTAAAATAATATCTGGATCAGCTTTCTTTAAATACTCTGTATTAGAAGCTAAATATTCTACCTGTTCACCGTGTACAATATTTTTACCCCCTAGTTGTTTCACTAAATCTCCAATATAAGAATGTTCTGTTGCTACTAAATAACTTCCCGGCACACCTAATAAAATAAGCACTGTTGGAGATTTCTTACCTTTCACATCTTTTTTAATATCCGCAACCTTCTTATCTAGCTTTGCTACAACTGACTCTGCTTGTTCTTCGCGTCCATATTTTTTACCCAAATCAGTAATTGAATTTTGCATATTTTTTAAACTTGTTAAATCTAAAAAACTCGCCTTCATTCCGGTTTCATTAAAAACTGGTTTTAATTCATTCTCAAGTGTTGTCACTGACAATACTTCTGACGGCTTTAATGACCTTACTTTCTCCATATCAGGGCTCATTGGATTCCCAACATCAGGTAGCCCCTTATAACGTTTTGGTAATGTTTTAGAGCTTGTTGGAACACCAACTAAATCTACTTCTAATGCATCCATAATTTCAGTAACAGCGACTGTCGTTGCAACAATTCTTTCTTTACTGTCACTCTTTACCTTCTTCGCCGTTTCTTTTTTTGGTGATGAACACCCAGCTATACTTACTAATAGAATAATAGCCATTAGTACACTCGCAATTTTCTTCACTCGCAATCACCACTCCTTTCAATACAATATGAAACAAGTCTTGATGTACACTTGATACATCAAGACTTAAATTTTTACAATCTACCTGCTCTATATTTACGAACCAATAAAGCAAGTGAGCCTAATAATAGCACCATATATAATCCAATTTGTGCCGTATCTGCTGTTTTTGAGTTTTTCTCTTTCTTATCGTCGACTTTCGTATTCTCTCTTAATTTCTTACCGTCGGCATTGCGATTAAACTCAGGTGTTGCAGTTGTTTTAACATTTTCTACTTTTGGTGTAGTCACCGGATTTTTCGGATCATTCTTCGGCTCTTCTTTTATAGTCCCTAGCGCACCAATATTGTTTGTATCAAATTGAATTTGTACATCATAGAAATGGTGGTAGTTCATCTCATTGATGTCTACTTTTACTTTTGCATTTAATTTTTTAAATAAATCACTTACTTCAAATTGCACTACTCTCGTATTTGCATTTTTATCTTCGCTCACTACTTTTGCATCAGCGAATAAACCATCTTTTTCTGTTTGGAATTTCGTAATCCATGCACTATTTTTCAGCGTCATCTCAATGTACTTTTTACCATCTTTAACGATTAATTTTGCTGGATTTACAGTATAATCATGCATCTTTGAAAGTTCATCTGTTTTGTCTTTTAACACTTTAAATGGAATATCATATTGACCATCTACTAAATTTTTCGGATCAACTTTTACTTTTGGTTCATCCTTTTTATTTTCATCTTGGCCGTTATTTCCGCCTTGACCGTTGTTTTCACCTTGACCGTTGTTTCCACCTTGATCATCGTTTCCACCTTGTTGGCTACCTAAAGTTTTAATACTACCTTGATCAAATACAAGTTGAACATCGTAGAAATGGTGATAATTCATCGCATCGATGTCTACCTTTACTTTTGCGTTTAATTTTTCCGATAAATCGTTTACTTCTACTTCTACTACTCTTGTATTTTGCTCTTTATTTTCACTTAATACTTTTGCATTAACGACCGAGCCATTCTTCTCAAAATCAAACTTTGTAATCCATGTACTATTTATTAATGTAAACGATACATATTTCTTACCATCTTTTACTTTCAATACACCTGGGCTTTTTGTGTATGTATTCATCATTGAGATTTCATCTGTTTGATCTTTTAACACTTTAAAGCCAATGCTGTATTCACCATCTTTAAGAGCTTTTGGATCAATTGTTGTGTTATTACCTTGGTTGTCGTTTCCACCTTGGTTGTTGTTCCCGCCTTGGTTGTCGTTTCCACCTTGGTTATTGTTTCCGCCTTGGTTATTGTTCCCGCCTTGGTTGTCGTTCCCACCTTGGTTATTGTTTCCACCTTGGTTATTGTTTCCACCTTGGTTGTCGTTTCCGCCTTGGTTGTCGTTTCCACCTTGGTCGTCTAACGACTTAATGCTATCTTTATCAAATGCAAATTGAATATCATAGAAATGATGATAATTCATTGAATCAATGTCTACTTTTACTTTTGCATTTAATTTTTTCGATAAATCTGCTACTTCTACTTCCACTACGCGTGTATCAGCTTTCGTATCTTCACTTAATACATTCGCATCAACAAACGAACCATTTTTCTCAAATTCAAACTTTGTAATCCATGCACTATTCGTTAATGTAAATGATACATATTTCTTACCATCTTTTACTTTTAACACACCTGGACTTTTCGTATATGTGTTCATCATTGAAAGTTCATCTGTTTGATCTTTTAATGTTTTAAAATTGATGCTGTATTCGCCATCTTTAATTGTTTCAATATTTGGTTTTTTCTCACCATCTGGCTTTTCTACTTCTGGCTTCTTATCACCATCTGGTTTCTTTTCTTCATTCTTAATTGGCTCAAGTTTATCTTGATTAAATAGAAGTTGTACCTCATGCGTTTGTTTATAATTTCTTGATGCCATTTCGATAAATACTTTTGTATTTAGTTTTTTTGATAAATCATCTACTTCGAATTCTACGACTCTTGTATCTTTTTCTTTATCTTCGCTCACTACTTTTGCATCAATAAATGCACCGTTTTTTTCCGTTTGGAAATTTTCAATTAATGAGCTACTTTTTAGTGTTACAATCGCTTTTTTCTTACCATTTTCTACTTTTAATACCGCTGGACTTATCACATTCTCATTCATTCTAGATTCTTCATCTGTCTTATCTTTTAACACTTTAAATGGAATGCTGTACTCACCATCTTTAATTATTTCAACATCTGGTTTTTCTACTTCCGGCTTTTTATCTTCATCCGGTTGTTTCTCTTCATTTTTAATTTGTTCAAGTTTATCTTGCTCAAATAAAAGTTGTACATTATGTGTTTGCTTGTAACCTTGTGATGCCACTTCAATAAATACTTTTGCATTTAGTTTTTTAGATAAATCATTCACTTCAAATTCTACGACTCTTGTATTTTTTTCTGTATCTTCACTCACTACTTTTGCATCAACAAATGCACCATCTTTTTCCGTTTGGAAATTTTTAATTAATGAGCTATTTTTTAACGTTACAATTGCTTTTTTCTTACCATTTTCTACTTTTAATACTCCTGGATTTACCATGTAAGTATTCATCTTAGATTCTTCATCTGTTTGATCTTTTAACACTTTAAATGGAATGCTGTACTCACCATCTTTAATTGTGTTAGAATTTGGTTGTTGATCTGGGTCAGGCTTTTGGTCGGGCTTCTGACTCGGATCCGGATTTTTATTTGGATCTGGCTTATTAGCTGGGTCCTCTTTTTCATTTGGTTGTTCTACATGAATCGGTGTAATACTATTTTGATCAAATGCAATACGCACATCATAGTCATGATGATAATTTAAAAAGTCAATGTCTACTTTTACTTTCGCATTTAATACCTTCTCTACATCGTCCACATCAAATTCTACGACTCTTGTATCTTTTTCTTTATCTTCATTAATTACATTTGTCGCAACAAACTGACCACTTTTTTCGGTTTCAAACTTTGTAATCCATGAACTATGTTCTAACGTAAAGGATACTTTCTTTTTCCCATTCTTCACTTTTAAAGTTCCTGGACTTACAGAGTATTGATTCATCATAGATTCTTCATCTGATGTGTCTTTAAGAACTTTGAAACCGATTGAATATTCACCGTCAGCTAGTTGACTAGCTGCTTGAACCGCAAGGGGTTGTAATGTTGATACGAATGTAAATACCATTAAAAACATCGCAACAACAATTTTAAGATATTTATTCAATGGAATACCGCTCCTTTATTTAGTTTTGACGTACTTTACGAATTAAGAAAACACCTGAAATAAGAAGTAATGCTGCAAATAATCCGATACGTGCTTCATCACTTGTTTTTGGGTTATCTGTTTTTTCAGCTTTCCCACTTTCATTTGTTCCTTTGTTTGCATCTTTGTTTGTTTCTTTGCTCTCTTCTTTCTTCGCTTCTTCTTTTACTTGTGTACCTTTTTTAGTTTGATCTTCATTTTTTGTTACAGTTGCTGCATTATTTTCTCCACCTACAGCCTTTACATTTGCATCAAACGCAAAGCGAATTGTGTAGTTATGGTCATAATTTACATTCGGTACAACAACATGAATTTTTGCAGCTGCTGGTTTAGATAAGTCGTCTATTTTAAACTCTACAGTTCTTTTATCTGCAGATTCATCTTTACTAACAACTTTTGCATCAATAAAGTTTCCGTTCTCTGGTGCTTTAAATTCTGTAATCCAAGCACTATGATTCATCGGAATTTGTACTCTCATCTCACCATTTTTTACAATTAACTTAGCTGGTTTTTCAAAATAATCATTTGCCATTGAAGCTGAATCATTTTCCGCTTTTTGTATTACATAGTTAATATCGTAAGTACCGTCAGCTACATTTGCCGAAGCTTGTCCGAATGGCAATACGAGAAAAGCTAGCATACATACGAACGTCATAATAAAAGCTGGTAATACAGAAAACTTTCTCATGTCCCTTACTGCCTCCCTATTTCTCATTTTTTGAAAATGATAATTATTCTCAATATATAAGAAAAAAAATAATCGTTCCATCTCTATTTCATGCCGAATAAAAATATGTAGTTCAAGATAAAATGATTATCATTCTCATTGTAGTTCAAAAAAAATAATCTATCTTCATAACTCCTTATACAAAGAATTATTTATTGAACAAAGATCGTTCGGAACTATACTGATTATCATTCTCAATAGTGTTCAAAAAAATAAAACTTCCTCTACTCTACTATTTTATCACCTCTTCTAGCAAAATAATATAGTCACAGACAAGCCCTTCTCTTCTTTCCCTCTCTTTCCTTCCAATATTTCCATAACTAAATCAATCTTAGCTTAATGACATTTTTTTTGTCAACTATATTATATGTATTTTTTAAATATCTAAATTTCCATACATAGCAGTTTTTCTACAAAATAAGAGGCTTTCTTTGAAAGAAAGCCTCTTATTTTTATTTTTCTACAGCAATTTCCTGCTTTTGAAACTTAGAAACTATATATCCAATCACTATACCTATCATACCAGGAACTAACCAGCCAATCCCTACACTGTATAATGGAATCTTATCTAAAATAGGTGCTAATGCTGCAATTTGCAGATTTGCATTGTGCAATCCATCAAAGAAGCTAATCGCAAATGCCCCTACAATACCGCCTACATACATTGCTAATGGAAGACGAACGTAATTTTCAACGAGTGATAATACGATAAGTACGATACCAATTGGATAAATTGCAATTAGAATTGGTAATGCCAATGCGTTTAACTGAGTTAAACCAAGATTTGCTACCATAAATGCTAATACACAGAAAATGAAAATGACTTTTTGATAAGAAAGCTTCGGTAATAACGAAGAGAAGTATTCCCCACAAGCTGCAACAATACCTACAGAAGTTGTTAAACATGCTGCTGTAATTGCGATGCCAAGTAATAATGTTCCGTAGCTACCAAATAAATGATTCACGACATTTGTTAAAATAATTCCCCCGTTTGCTCCCATTCCAAGTGACACACTAGAAGCTCCAAGGTAAGCAAGTGCTAAGTAAACTAATAGTAAACCAAGTGCTGCAATAAATCCTGCAAAGATTGTTACTTTCGCAATACTGTTCTTATTTGTAATACCTTTTGCTTTTAAAGCATTAATGACAACATTTCCGAAAACAAGTGCTGCAAGTCCATCTAAAGTTAAATATCCATCAATAAAACCTTTAAAGAGCGGGGCACTATATGCTTCTGTCGGTGCACCAAACTCTCCCATTGGCGTCATAATTGCTTTCGCTACAATACTTGCAATAACAGCTAATAAAATTGGTGTTAATACTTTACCAATACGCCCTACTAATTTCGAAGGGTTTAAAGCTAAATAGAACGTTACCGCAAAGAAAATAAATGTAAAGATGACAAGTGGATAAGCCTGACCAGCTACCTCACTTGGTAAAAATGGCGCAATGCTCATTTCATAAGCAACAGTCCCTGTACGTGGCACACTAACAAATACGCCTAAACATAAATAAATTGCAGTAATGAAAATTAGCGCGAATACAGGATGTACACGTCCTGCTAACTCATTAATATCTCCCTTTAGAGCTATAACAATAACTCCTAATAAAGGCAGTCCTACACCTGTTACGATAAAGCCAAATAACGCGATCCATACATCTGTTCCAGCACCTTGTCCTAACGCTGGTGGGAAAATCATATTACCGGCACCGAAAAACAGTGCAAATAACATTAAGCTTATTGCAAACATCTCAGAAAACTTTAAAGATGATTTCATTTCTACTACCTCCTAATTATTCTATTGACAAAATATTCCGAATAAAAATCCGTCACATATCCTCTTTCAAGCATACTTCCCCATAAAAGAACGCAAAAAACACCCGTCCCTAACAAAGGGACGAGTGTTGAAATCGTGGTTCCACCCTTATTCTAATAAAATGAATTTATAACGAAATAAGCTCATTTTATAGCTCGTGTAAATTGATAACGGTTTTATCCGCCAAGAATTACAATGCATCATGCAGTTCACTCTTGAAGTTTAGAGGTGGTAAGTTTGTCTTTCCATATTAGGAAGCTCACAGCCTAAGGCTTCCCTCTCTGAGAATCGTCAAAAACAACTCATGTCCTCATCATTACTTTTATAAAATATCTTGTCGAAACTTGTTGTTTTTTATTATATGGTCTATTTTTTTAAAAATCAATAGTTTTATTTTTTCTGACAAAAAATATAGGGAGAAAACATTTCTCCCTATATTTGCCCCATCAATATTTCTAATTCTTCAGCTGTAATGTTCCGCCATTTTCCGGTTTCAAGTTCATTTAGCTCTATATTCATAATGCGAACTCGCTTCAACTTTGTTACTGTATACCCGAAAGCACGACTCATTCTACGAATTTGTCTATTCATTCCTTGTGTTAAAACGATGCGAAATGTAGATTGGTCAACTCTCGTCACTTTACATGGTTTCGTCATCCCATCTTTAATCTTTACACCGCTGGACATCATATCAATAAACCAATCTGTAAAAGGTTTATCGACTGTGACAACATATTCTTTCTCGTGCTCATGATCACCGTGCAAAATTTTATTTGCAATGGCACCGTCATTCGTTAATAAAATGAGTCCTTCTGATGCTTTATCTAACCGTCCAACAGGAAAGATTCGTTCTGGGTAATTGATGTAATCAATAATATTATCTTCAATATGATCCGCTGCTGTACAAGTAATTCCGACTGGTTTATGGAAGGCAATATACACCTTTTCTTTCTCTTCTTTTTCAATAACCTGTCCATCAATCGTTACAACATCACCATCGCTCACGATTGTACCGTGCGTACATATTTCACCGTTAATACAGGCGCGTCCTGCTTTGATTAGACGGTCTGTTTCGCGTCTTGAGCAGGATTGTGCTTCGCTTATGTATTGGTTGATTTTCATGTTTTATTCCTTTTCTTATAGATTAAAAGCGTCAATCCATGGCAATTTCATTATGCCAAGATTGACGCTCCTTCACTTCGCAAAAACAACTAAATAAATAACCCCAATCACCAAAAATATTCCACAACAAGCTAACAATACTTTTGCGAGTTTGTCCATAAACATATAATGGTTTCCCCTTTTGTTTGGTTGTTTGCTATTTCAATTCGACAACTGTTACGCCTAGGCCTCCCTCGCCCATGTCACCGTAGCGGTAGGTTTTCACGCCGCGATGTTTCTTCAAGTAATCTTGTACACCTTGGCGAAGCGCTCCTGTTCCTTTACCGTGAATAATTGATACACGAGGATAGCTTGCAAGCTGTGCATCGTCTAAATATTTTTCAACGCGCATCATTGCATCTTCATAACGTTCGCCGCGAAGATCAAGCTCTAACGACACGTGATAATCTCTACCCTTCACACTTGCGACTGCTTTTTTCTCAGTTTGCTTCGGTGTATTAATGTATTCCATATTGGATTCTTTCACTTTCATCTTCAGAATACCAATTTGTACGCTCCACTCTGTATCACTTACTTTTTCAAGCAATTGACCTTTTTGACCGAACGTTAACACTTTTACTTCATCACCTGGTCGTAATTGTTGTTTCGGCGCTGTATTTTTCACATGTACTTTTTGTTTCTTCACAAGCTCTGGCGCTGCCCCTTCTAGACGGCTCTTCGCTTCAATAAGCTCATGGTCTTTCACATTTACAAGCTGTGCTTTACGCAATTGACGAAGTTCATGAATAATGCCTTCTGCTTCTTTCTTCGCACCTTCGACTTTTTCTTCCCCTTCTTTTTGCACTTTTAATAATTTTTCATCGCGCTCATCGTTAAATTCAATAATTTGACGCTGTAATTCACGATGAAGTTTTTCTGATTGCTTACGATGTTCTTCCGCTTCCTTTCGTTCGCGCTCTGCACTTTTTTGGCTTTCTTCTAGCTTTGCAATCATATTTTCGATTTTGTTCGTATCTGTACTAATTTGGTTACGAGCGCGATTAATTACGCGATCAGACAAACCAAGACGCTTCGAAATTTCAAAGGCATTACTACGTCCTGGTACACCGATTAATAATTTGTACGTTGGGCTTAATGTATTCACATCGAACTCAACGCTCGCATTAATAACTTGCTCACGATTGTATCCATATGCTTTTAATTCTGGGTAATGCGTTGTTGCAACAACGCGCGCACCGCGGTTACATACTTCATCTAAAATTGAAATTGCTAGTGCAGCCCCTTCTTGCGGGTCTGTTCCAGCACCTAATTCATCGAATAAAACTAAGCTTTCGAAATCAGCTTTTTCTAAAATATCTACAATGTTCACCATATGTGAGGAGAACGTACTTAAACTTTGTTCAATCGATTGTTCATCACCGATATCAGCAAAGATATTTTTAAATACACAAATCTCTGATTCGTCCATTACTGGAATGTGCAGACCAGATTGTGCCATTAAGACACAAATACCGACTGTTTTCAGTGTAACTGTTTTACCACCTGTATTCGGTCCTGTAATAACAATTGTTGTAAAGTCTTTACCAAGCATAATGTTATTTGGCACGATAATTTCCGGATCGATAAGCGGATGGCGTGCTTGTTTTAAATCCATGTAGCGTTCATTATTTACGATTGGCTTCGTCGCTTTAATTCGCTTCGCATAAAGAGCTTTTGCAAAAATAAAGTCAAGATTTGCAACTACTTCTACGTTTGATAGAACGATATCAGCTTCCACTGCTACTTCTTCCGTTAACATCATTAAAATGCGTTCTACTTCTTGTTTTTCTTTCACACGTGCTTCTTGAAGCGCATTATTTAATTCCACGATTACTTGCGGTTCTATAAATAACGTTTGTCCAGAAGCAGATTGATCGTGAACAATACCACCATATACGCCGCGGTATTCTTGTTTTACCGGGATTACGTAGCGTTCGTTACGAATCGTTACAATTGCGTCTGATAACATTTTTTGCGCGTTTGAAGAACGCGTCATGTTTTCTAATTTCTCACGAATACGGCTTTCCGCAGTACGAATTTGGTTACGAATACCACGCAATTTGTCACTTGCGCTATCGACTACTTCACCGCCGTCACCGATACAGTTTGTAATTTTCTTTTCTAAATCATATAAAGATACAATTTGCGCGACATGTGTTTCTAAAATTGGAAGTTCAACACCATTATCAATCATATCGTCAATGAAGCGTTTCATTTGGCGACTACCATACATCGTACTTGCGATTTCAATTAATTCATGAGGACTTAACATACTTCCAATTTTCGCACGCTTAATATTTGAACGAATATCAGAAATCCCTCCAAGTGGTACATGTCCTTTTAAACGGATAACTTTTGCTGCCTCATCCGTTGTTTCTTGCAGTTCCACAATTTCTTCAAAATCTGTGCTTGGCACTAAATTCTTCACTTTATCACGACCAAGTGAAGATGCTGTATGTTCAAGTAATTGTTCTTTTACTTTATTGTATTCTAATACACGCAACGTTCTTTCTAACATGTTGCAGGTCCCCCTTGTGTTACTTATTACGTTTAATATAGTCTAATAAACGTTCAATATCCCATGTGTTAATCACGTTATCTTTTTGAATCCAACCTTTACGTGCTGCCGCTACACCTGTTTCCATATCTTCTAACATTTCAAGTGTATGAGCATCCGTATTAATCGCTACTTTTACACCAGCATCTTGTGCTTGTTTTAATAATTTCGCACTTAAATCTAGACGGTTTGGATTTGCATTTAATTCTAAAACTGTATTTGTTTCTTTTGCGAGCTGGATTAATAAATCTGTATCTACATCGTAACCCTCGCGGCGCCCAAGAAGACGTCCTGTCGGATGAGCAATCATCGTGACATGCTCATTCTCAAGTGCAGTGCGAAGACGTTTCATAATCGTTTCACGGTCTTGTGAGAAGCTAGAATGAATCGCTCCAATAACATAATCTAGTTCTGCTAATACTTCATCTTCAAAATCAAGTGTCGCATCTGGTAAAATGTCCATTTCAATCCCGCGCAAAATTGTAATGTCTGGATACTTTTCATTCATACGTTCAATTTCTTTCGCTTGTTCACGCAGACGCTCTTTCGTTAAACCGTTCGCTACTTTCAAGTATTGCGAGTGATCAGTAATTGCCATAAATTTATACCCACGAGCACGACATGCTTGTACCATTTCCTCAATTGAAAAAGCACCGTCACTCCATGTTGTATGCATATGTAAATCACCTTGTATATCAGAGAACTGAATTAAGTTCGGATACTCTTTAATTAATTCAATTTCTTTTCCATCTTCACGCACTTCTGGTGGGATGAATGGAAGGCCAAAGTGGGCGAAGAATGCTTCTTCTGTTTCGAATGTTTTCACTTCACCTGTCTCTAAGATTTCCACACCATATTCACTAATTTTCTCGCCTCTATCTTTCGCGATTTGGCGCATTTTTACGTTATGGTCTTTTGATCCTGTGAAATGGTGAAGCGTTGTAATAAACTCTTCTGGTTTTACAAGACGGAAATCAATTGAAATATCATATTCATATTGAAGACGAACAGATACCTTCGTATCCCCGCTCGCAATCACTTCAATCATATTATCAAATTGTAGTAAATGTTCACGTACTACTGCTGGCTCTGTCGTTGCAATGATAAAATCTAAGTCCTTCACTGTCTCACGAACACGGCGCAAACTACCAGCGCGTGAGAAGCGAATTACTTCAGCAACATTCGACAATTTCTCCTCTATTTCCCCGGCAATAGGCAATACCATCGCAATTGGTAAACGCTCTGGACGAGAGCCTACTTGATCAATTGCTTCTAATATTTTCTCTTCTGTTTTCTTACCGAATCCCGCTAAAGCTTGTACTTTATTTTCTTCACAGGCTTTTTGCAATGTTTCCATATCAATAACACCAAGCTCTTTATACAACTTCGCTACTTTTTTGCCACCAAGCCCTGGTAATTTTAATAACGGTAATAAGCTGCTCGGTACTTCTTTTTCAAGCTCCTGTAATACTTCAGATGTTCCCGATTCTATATATTCTTGAATAACAGCCGCTGTTCCTTTTCCGATGCCTGGAATCTTTGTAAAATCTTCAATTTCAGAAAGACTGCGATCGTCGCTTTCTAGCGCTGCTGCCGCTTTACGAAATGCTGATATTTTAAATGGATTTGCACCCTTTAACTCCATAAAAAGGCCGATTGTCTCTAATAATTTAATAACTTGTTTTTTATTTATTTTCATGATTCTCCCGCCTTTCGTTCATAGAAAAAAACTCCTCTTTCTGAAAAAAGAGAAGTTATACTCTGCTACCTGTCTGCCATAGTTCCTTCACCTTTTCAGAAAGAATCGGTGTATCGTCTACAATTATTTTGCTAATTGATGATTTTTGTAATGGTGTTTGTATTTGTTCAATTGGAAGAATTGATCCAACAATAATTAAGACAAACAGAATGATATACACTTCTAAAAAGCCAAGAAGTGCCCCAGCAACCGCATTGACTTGCTTTAAAACTGGGATTTCTGCAAACATATTCAGTAAATTACCAAGTAGTGAAAGTGCGATTTTTGTAATAATAAATAATACAATAAACGCAATTGCTTGATAGAAGACACCCTCAATATTATTCGCATCTATCCATTCGGGAACAGACACATTCTTATCAAATGGATACGGAATAATTTTCGCAAGTGCTGGCGCTAAATCTTTACAGTACCAGTATGCAACGAGGTATGCGATAATAAAGCTTGTTAACTTTACAAGTTGCAAAATAAATCCTCTGCGTAAACCGAGGAAAAATCCCATAACAAGCAATAAAATGATAATAATATCAATCATGTTATTCAATTCCTTTTTGTGTCATACTTTCTTTCAATTTCTCATGTTCTTCTTTTAATTTTATGTAATCGTGTATGACGTTTACCGCCGTCAATACCGCTAGTCTACTCGTATCAAGCGAAGGATTCTTGGCATTGAGTTCGCGCATTTTATCATCCACAATCGCTGCTACCATGCGGATATGACTTGTACTTTCATCGCCAACAACTGAATATTGTTGACCATATATTTCTACATTAATTCGACTTTTATTTCCCTTTTGTTGTGACAACTCACCGGCCTCCAATCACGTACAGAATCCTAAAGTTTATCATACCATGAACCATCATAATATGGAAACAGAAAGAACAATCCGATATGATAAAAATAACAATATTAAAAAAGGAGCGACCATTTTGTCAAATTCTATCGTAATACAGACAAGTTCTAGTGCAATTGAAGACATGAAACAACAGTATAAACAAGCGCTTAGCCCGAAAATTCCGCAAGGCGGTGTCTTCATGGCAAAGGTACCATCTTGCACGATTACAGCATATAAATCAGGCAAAGTAATGTTCCAAGGGGGCCGTGCCGAAGCAGAGGCCGCTCGTTGGCAAACTGTCTCTCAAACACCAAAATCAGCTGTAAAAAAATCGGCCAATTCGCACCAATATGCACCACCTTCTTCTATTGGCACAATGTCGATTTTAGGGTCCGATGAAGTAGGTACTGGAGATTTCTTTGGACCGATGACAGTTGTTGCTGTATATGTGGATGCAAAGCAAATTCCACTTTTAAAAGAACTTGGTGTAAAAGACTCCAAAAACTTAAACGATGCTCAAATTACTGAAATTGCAAAACAACTCCTTCACGTTGTTCCTTATAGCTCTCTCGTTCTTCATAATGAAAAATATAATGAGCTATTTGATAAAGGAAACAACCAAGGTAAACTGAAAGCTTTACTACACAATAAAGCCATCACAAACTTATTAGCAAAAATCGCACCTACAAAACCAGAAGGTATCTTAATCGATCAATTTACACAACCTGATACATACTATAAATATTTAGCGAAACAAAAACAGGTACAGCGTGAAAACGTTTATTTCGCTACAAAAGGCGAAAGTGTCCATTTAGCAGTAGCTGCTGCTTCTATTTTAGCTCGTTACTCATTCGTAAAACAGTTTGACGAACTAAGCAAAAAAGCTGGTATGCCACTTCCAAAAGGTGCTGGTAAACAAGTTGATATCGCTGCTGCTAAATTAATTCAAAAGCTTGGTAAAGAACGATTGCCTGAATTTGTAAAACTGCATTTTGCTAATACGGAAAAGGCGTTTCGTTTGTTGAAAAGATAACTACTTTTTAGTATCGACAGGATATGGATGAACTAAACAAGGCGAAAAGAATTGAATTCTTTTCGCCTTGTTTGAATGAAAAATGGGTAAATAGGATCTCACACGTTCCTATTTTCGTCGCATATCAATATATTTCAATTTCAGCCGATATACATTCATTTACTATTCACCTAAAAAAGAGAGTCTCCATGACTCCCTTTTTATGTTTAACTTCGCTTCTGTTTCTTATTTGATGAAGGTACTTTATGAGAACCCGTTTCATGCGTAGTTGTTCCTTGTCCTTCCACCTCTGGAGAACCTAGGCTTGATCTAGAATGATCTGTTTTCACTTTTTTACTCATTGCACTCACCCCCAAGCTTACTTTTTACTTAAGGGTAAAAAACTATTCAACATAACAATCTGAACAGACACTCGCTACTCTTTTACTCTCGTGTCTGTTTTTCACTAATGTCCCATAGACGTTTTGCGGCATCCTTATCCAAGGCGGCTTCAGACGTTTTTCCTATTTGCTTATCGGCATAGTAACAGCCACTATGGTCAATGAATCGATTTGATTCTGCTAGCCATATTAAAGTTTCAGCACCTTCCTCGGGTGTACGAGAGAAAGGTTTCATTGCTGCCATAGTTAAGCGAGCAACCAGACCATTGTCCTGGTTAAAATTCGTATCCACTAGCCCCGGGTCAAAGCTATAAGCACTAACACCCGTTCCCTCCAACCGCTGTGCCAATTCAGAGGTGAATAAAATGTTAGCTAGTTTTGTTTGCGCATAACGCATTGTAGGACCGCCCATGAACTTCTTAACACCGAGATAAAGTTGTTCTGCATCTAGATCACCGAAATCAATTCCCTTTTTAGCCATTTTGTGACCGTGAGATGCAGTGGTAATGACACGAGCAGGAGCACTTTCTTTTAAACGCTCCAACAACAAATTAGTGAGTAAGAATGGACCTAAATGGTTTACCGCCCAGGTCATCTCCAAACCGTCCTCCGTAAGCTTCCTTGTTTGAAATAAAGCACCAGCATTATTCACTAATATATCTATTCTCGGACACCTTTCCAAAATATCAGTAGCTACCCGGCGTATAGATTGTTGGGAAGCCATATCAGCTAAAAATAGATCTATCATCGCATCCCCATTCGTTACATCCTTAATTTGAGCAATAGCAGCATTCGCTTTTTCCTCGTTACGTGCAATGATTCCTAGTTTGGCACCGCGCTCTGCAAATGCCTTAGCTGCCGCTAATCCAATACCACTTGTTGCACCAGTAATCACCACATACTTGTCATGCAGTGTCCACTTTGTATGACTTGGAATCTCCCCCATCGAGCCAAAACCCCTTTCCCTTGCCCATAAATATTTCATTCGTTTTACTATATGTGAGATACGAACGTACCTATGAACAACATTTTTCCAAACAAAAAAAGCGAGAGCAGTTGCTCTCGCTTTTTTTGTTTTTAGAATTCAGAAGAACCTGGAGTTCTTGGGAATGGAATTACGTCACGGATGTTAGCCATACCAGTGATGTACATTAGGAAGCGCTCGAAACCTAGACCGAATCCAGCGTGTTTTGTACCGCCGTATTTTCTAAGTTCTAAGTACCACCAGTAGTCTTCTTCGTTCATACCTAATTCTTTAATTCTGTCTACTAAAACGTCCATTCTTTCTTCACGTTGGCTACCACCGATTAATTCACCGATGCCAGGAACTAGAAGGTCAGTAGCAGCTACTGTTTTACCATCTTCGTTCATACGCATGTAGAATGCTTTAATATCTTTCGGATAGTCAGTTACGAATACAGGGCGTTTGAAGATTTCTTCTGATAAGAATCTTTCGTGCTCTGTTTGTAAGTCAATACCCCATTCTACTGGGTATTTGAATTCAGCACCTGATTCTTGAAGCACTTTAATTGCTTCTGTGTATGTGATACGACCGAAGTCAGAGTTGATTACGTTGTTCATGCGCTCTAGAACTGTTTTATCAACGAAACTGTTGAAGAAATCCATTTCTTCTGGTGCATGCTCTAGTACGTATTTCATTGCATATTTCAGCATATCTTCTGTAAGATCCATTACATCGCCTAATTCAGCGAATGCAATCTCAGGCTCAACCATCCAGAACTCAGCTGCGTGACGAGTTGTGTTTGAGTTTTCTGCACGGAATGTAGGTCCGAATGTGTACACATCACGGAACGCTAATGCATAAGCTTCAGCATTCAGCTGTCCACTTACTGTTAAGTTCGTTTCTTTGCCGAAGAAGTCTTTTGATTCATCAACTTGTCCGTCTTCACCTTTTGGTACGTTGTTTAAATCTTGCGTTGTTACGCGGAACATTTCACCTGCACCTTCTGTATCACTACCAGTGATAATCGGTGTGTGAACATGTACAAATCCACGCTCTTGGAAGAATTGGTGAATTGCAAATGCTGCGATAGAACGCACGCGGAATGTTGCTGAGAATGCATTTGTTCTTGGACGTAAGTGAGCGATTGTACGTAAGTATTCAAACGTGTGACGCTTCTTTTGAAGTGGGTAATCAGAATCTGATAAGCCCTCGATATCAATTTTTTCTGCTTTAATTTCAAATGGTTGCTTCGCTCCAGGTGTTGCAATTACTTTACCTTCTACTTTAACTGAAGAGCTTAGTGGAAGCTTTGCAATTTCTTTGAAGTTCTCTAATTCTGTATCGAAAACGATTTGAACACCTTTGAAGAAGCTACCGTCGTTTAATTCGATGAAACCAAATGCTTTTGAATCACGTAAGTTACGAATCCAACCCGATACTTGTACTGTTTGATCTGCGTATTTATCTGTATCTCTATACAGACTTTTTACTAATGTGTTTTCCATAGTAAAATTCTCCTTTGCTGATATATTTAAATACAAAAAAACCTTTCATCCATAAAGGGACGAAAGGTTAAACTTCGCGGTACCACCCAATTTGTCATAAAGACCAACTTTAACTCGTATGTAATACATACTTCCCGGTTTGTAACAGGCCGGATTCCCGTCTAAGTCTACTCTTGAATACAAGTTTCAATTTCGGTTAGCAACTCCAAGGTGTTCTTCACATATACCGCCTCATCAGGCTCTCACCGTCCCTGACTCGCTTTGGATTATAGTATATACTACTTTTCCTTATCATCGTCTTTCGTTTTGTTAAACTAAAATTAATGTACTACATTCGAGGGAAAGATGCAAGATGCCTTGATATATATCAGCGATTTTTATAATTTATCGACCACAACTTCAAATTTATCGGCGATTCGACATAGAATATCGACTTACCGGCATCTTTCAACAACCATTCTAATAAAAAAACTGCCGGGAAAATTCCGGCAGCTGTTTTTATCCCGCATTAACGGGCAGTAAAACTCCCACCTCAAACTTTTGCTGTAGCAAAGGAGCTAGGTGGAAGATTAACTGCCTGTAAAAGCCCGATTGGTGTGGGCTAATAATCAGAGGGGATGACTCCCCTCTGATTAAAGTTTCACTTTATTACTTACGTAACTCCGCACCAAATTTTTCTTCTACCGCTGTTAATACACGGCTATGTGCTTCTGTTACTTCTTCGTCTGTTAATGTACGTTCTGCATCGAAGTAGTTCATAGAGAATGCAAGTGATTTCTTGCCTTCTTCCATTTTTTCACCTTCGTATAAGTCGAATAGTGTTACTTCTTTTAGAAGTTCTCCGCCAGCTTCAGCAATTACTTGCTTCATTTCACCAGCTTTTGTATTTGTTGTTACGACAACAGCCATATCACGTGTCATAGATGGGAAACGTGGAATTGCTGAGTAGTAAGTTTCCTCGGCGTCTGCACCGAATACTTTTGCAAGAGATAATTCGAATACGAATGTATTTTTCACATCTAATTGTTTTTCTGTTTCCGGGTGCAGTTGACCGATGAATCCGATTGCTTCACCATCTAATACGATGTCAGCTGTACGGCCTGGGTGCATACCTTCACGTTTTGCTGGTGCATAAGTGATTTGGTTTGCAACGCCCAGTACGTCGAATAATCCTTCTAATACACCTTTAACAACGAAGAAGTCTACAACTTTCTTCTCACCTTGCCATGCATGGTGAAGAGCAAGACCTGTCATAACACCTGCAAGATGTTGTTCTTCTTTCGGAAGTTCTCCTGCCTCTGTTGGTAAGAAGATAGAACCTACTTCATATAATGCAACGCTGTCGTTTTTACGTGCAACATTGTATGAAACTGCTTCTAACAATTGTGGCACTAAGCTTAAACGAAGTTGGCTACGCTCTTCGCTCATTGGAAGCGCAAGATTGACAGGGGCTTTTTCGTTCGGCTCAACCATATATTGTTTCGCTTTGTCAGCACTTGTTAATGAATATGTGATTGCTTCATATAAACCAGCACCTTCTAAGAAGCGGCGTACTTTACGACGTTTCGTTTGCGCTGATGTTAATTTACCACGTGTCATCGTTCCAGCAGGTAATGTAACTGGAATGTGATCATAACCGTACAGACGACCTACTTCTTCTACTAAGTCTTCTGAAATTGTAATGTCAGGACGACGTGCTGGTACATTCACATGGAATGTTCCTTCTACTTCTGTGAATGGGAATTTTAAGTTTGTGAACATTGTACCCATTTCACTCGCAGAAATATCTGTACCTAATACACGGTTTACTTTCTCAGCTGTAACAGATACTGTACGTTCTTGTACTTGTAAGTTATCAGCTTCTACTACACCTTCAAGTGCTTCTCCGCCAGCGTATTTTGCCATTAAAGCAGCTGCGTGTTGAATTGCTTCAAATGTACGTGTTGGGTCGATTCCTTTTTCAAAACGTGCACTTGATTCGCTACGAAGACCTAAGTCTTTTGATGTACGGCGCACTGTTTGACCTGCAAAGTATGCAGACTCAATTAGAACGTTTACTGTCTCGCTATCAACTTCAGAATCCGCTCCGCCCATTACACCAGCAACAGCTAATGCTTTTTCACCGTTTGTAATAACAAGGTGGTGGCTTTGTAACGTACGTTCTTGAGCATCTAATGTTTGAATCTTTTCGTCTTCTTTAGCTAGGCGAACAACGATTTCTTTTGAACCTAATTTATCGTAATCGAATGCATGTAACGGCTGACCGTATTCCATTAAAATGTAGTTTGTAATATCAACTACGTTGCTAATTGGACGAATGCCAGCTGCCATAAGGCGAGTTTGCATCCACATTGGTGATGGACCAATCTTTACGTTCTTCACCATTTTTGCAATATATAACGGATTTTCTTCTTTCGCTTCTACACTTACAGAAATGTAATCAGATGTTTTTTCTTCTGTTTCTTGTAAGTTGATAGCTGGAAGTTTCACTTCACGACCATAAATAGCAGCGACTTCATATGCAACACCTAACATGTTTAAGCAATCTGCACGGTTTGGTGTTAAACCAAGCTCAAGTACTTCATCATGTAAATTTAAAATTTCAAGTGCATCTGCACCAACTTCAGCAGCACTTGGGAAGATGAAGATACCGTCTGCATATTCTTTCGCAACGAGTTTCCCATCAATACCAAGCTCTTGAAGAGCACAAACCATACCGTGAGAAGCTTCCCCGCGTAGTTTTGCTTTTTTAATTTTGAAGTTACCAGGAAGTACAGCGCCAACTTTTGCAACTGGTACTTTTAAACCTTTTGCAATGTTAGCAGCACCACAAATAATTTGAACTGGCTCTTCTTCACCGATGTCGATTAAGCATTTGTTTAATTTATCAGCTTCTGGGTGTTTTTCACATTCTAATACGTGACCAACTACAACACCTTTTACACCTTTATTTAATAATTCAACACCTTCTACTTCAATACCACTTTTCGTGATTTTGTCTGCTAGTTCTTGTGCTGTTACATCTTTAATATCTACATACTCTTGTAACCAACGATATGATACGAACATATTTATCCTCTCCTTCCCTTACGCTCGTTTGAATTGTTGTAAGAAACGTACATCATTTGTATAGAAATGACGAATGTCGTCTACGCCGTATTTCAACATTGCGATACGCTCTGCGCCCATACCGAATGCGAAACCTTGATATTCTTTTGAATCATAACCAGCCATTTCAAGTACGTTCGGATGAACCATACCTGCGCCTAAAATTTCAATCCAGCCAGTCCCTTTACAAGTACCGCAACCTTTACCGTGACACATCATACAAGAAATATCCATCTCTACAGATGGCTCTGTGAATGGGAAGAAACTTGGACGAAGACGGATTTCACGATCTTCACCGAACATCTTCTTCACGAAAACTTGCAGTGTACCTTTTAAGTCACTCATGCGAATGTTTTTATCAATTACAAGACCTTCAATTTGCATGAATTGGTGTGAATGCGTCGCATCATCGTCATCGCGGCGATACACTTTACCAGGACAAATAATTTTGATTGGGCCTTTTTCTTTGTTATTTTCCATCGTACGTGCTTGCACAGAAGATGTATGCGTACGTAGTAACGTTTCTTCTGTAATGTAGAATGTATCTTGCATATCACGCGCTGGGTGATCTTTCGGTAAGTTTAATGCTTCGAAGTTGTAGTAGTCTTTTTCTACTTCTGTTCCTTCAGCTACTTCATAACCCATACCGATGAATACATCTTCAATTTGTTCAACAACTGATGTTAACGGATGGTGACAACCTGTTTCAACAGGACGACCTGGCAGTGTAACATCAATTGTTTCAGTAGCTAATTTTGCTTCGATTACTGCTTTTTCTAAGTTGCTAATTTTGTCTTCTAGACGCGTTTGAATCGCTTCACGTACTTCATTTACTAATGCTCCCATACGTGGACGCTCTTCTGCTGATAATTTTCCCATGCCGCGTAATACTTCTGTAATTGGGCCTTTTTTTCCTAAATACGCTACGCGTACGTCGTTTAAGCCCTTTAGCTCTTTCGCTTCTTCAATAAGCTCTAACGCTTTTTGCTTTAGCTCTTTTAAACGTGCTTCCATTTGGAACCCTCCTAATTTTAAAAATAAAAAAACCTCGCTCCCAAAAAGGGACGAGGTAAATTCGCGGTACCACCCTAAATTGACAGAACAAGTCTGCCCACTCATTAGTTATAACGATCAATTCTGACCGGAACGCCTTTACATATAAATGGTCCTGGCGCCAACTCCAGAGGTGAATTCACTTCCATCTACCATAAGAATGCTTTCAGTCTACGGCACTCTCTCCCTATATGGCGATTTTGTAAGCTACTCTTCTCTATCAACGTTTTTCGTTATTTAACTTTTATTGTATGTTCATTACAAACATATACTTCAACTTATTATAAGAAGTTTTTTATTTGTTCGCAACTGGGCTTTGTAAATAATAAGTTAAAATCCCTGCTGCAACCGCAACATTTAATGATTCTGCCCCGCCGTAAATCGGAATATACAAGTTTTGATCACTTTTCGCAAGAATTTCTTGGCGTACGCCGCTTCCTTCATTTCCTACAATTAATGCAAAACTTCCAGCCGGGGTTACTTCACCAAATGGAACTCCATTTTCAAGAGCTGTTCCATATACAGGGACGTTATTTTCTTTTAACTTGTCTACCCATTCTTCTAAGTTCCCTTTTACAACCGGTAAGTGGAAAATAGAACCTTGTGTAGATCGTAGTACTTTACTATTATAAACATCAACGCACCCTTCTCCAAGCACAACGGCATGAATACCAGCTGCATCAGCTGTACGAATAATCGTTCCCAAATTACCTGGGTCTTGAAGGCCGTCTAATAAAAGAAATTTCCCATCAGTAAGAGCTACTTCTTTCTCATGTTTCTCACAAACAGCAAATACACCTTGCGTTGTTTCTGTTTCGCGAAGTACTTTTACAATTGCTTCAGGCACGATATACATTTCAACATCATTAACTGTCCAATCTTTCGGTAAGTCCGTCTGATCCGAAGCGATAAGTTCTGTTACAACTCCTGCCTTTAAAGCTTCCTCTACTAAGTGGAACCCTTCAACAAAGAACAACCCTTGCTTATCGCGTTCTTTTTTCGTTTGCAGCTTTTTCCACTGCTTCACACGCGGATTTTGTACTGAATCAATGTTTTTCATAATATGTAATTCCCTCTCTTCTTGTCTTATCATTATAGCCTATTTTTCATACATATTTACATAAAAAAGAACAAAAACTAACGTCAGTTTCAATTCTGAAGAAGAGGTGAAAGTGATGAATTTTAATCTACGCGGCGCTGTGTTAGCGAATGTATCTGGAAATTCACAAGATCAATTACAAGAAACGATTGTCGATGCAATTCAAAGCGGTGAAGAAAAAATGCTTCCAGGTCTTGGTGTTTTATTCGAAGTCATTTGGAAAAATGCTGATGAAAATGAAAAACACGAAATGTTAGGAACACTGGAGCAAGGATTAAAAAAATAAGCAATAAAAGGTCACCTTAGAAAAAACTAAGGTGATCTTTTATGTCTATAAAATTTTTCTTCTCCTAAACATTTCTACTTTACTAACGCTACTTGATGGAGTACAATGTTCAAAATACATTTAAACCGATCGATTTTCTTCATATACACCATTAGATAAAGTGAAACTTTAATCAGTGGGGTTTTGTCCATCCCCACTGATTATTAGTTGAACCAATCGGGCTTTTACGGGCAGTCAATCTCCTACCTAACTTCCTCGCATTCGCCAAATTTTGAGGTGGGAGTCTTACTGCCCGTTAAATCGGGATAAAAGGAGTGAATGTTTTATGCACCGTATTACGCTTGAACAAATTTTCAAACATCACATTACACAAAAATACGTAAACCGTTCTGGAATGGTCCACGCGATTGCTGTCGCTTACCATGCGTTTCACTTAGCTAAAAAGTATCACGCCTCAGTCGATGCTGCGACAAAGGCTGGCTTCCTTCATGATATCGGACATCACACATGGTACAGTGAGGGAGAATGGGACTATGACTTGTATAAAAAGAATGATATACATGCGATTAAAGGAGCAGAAAGAGCTCATAAATTATTAATCCGATTAGGAGAACATCCGAAGCAAGCAAAAGAAATTTCTGTTGCAATTCTATTGCACACTGATTCTTTCTTAGTAGAACAAACACTTGAGAGAACTCCACTTCAAAACATTATTAAATGGGCAGATGAAGCAGACGAAGAGCCAGGCGGAGCACACCATTACCGAACTATTTCTTATGAAAAAGCACTAAAAGCAATGCAGCAGTTAGATCGATTGGTAGAGCGTGAATTGCAAATAGAGCAATCGAAATCGAATAACAAAACAGAACATAGTTATCAATGAGAAAGAGGCATCACTACAGAGTGATACCTCTTTTATTATTTTTACTAATCATGTAACAAGAAGTGCAATTTTAAAAATTCTAACTTTGTATGTAATATTTGAGCATAACATTATAAATAATAATACCTTATAATTACATATAAGAATATAAAAGAGGTGATTTTATACATGCAATCCACTACACAACTTCCATATGAACAGAAACACTCCATGTCATGGGGGCAATTTATTAGCTCTGTCTTATTTGCTTTTTTTGGAACCGGACTTATCACTTTATTTCTAGCATTACCTTTAATGATTTATACAGCTGGTCTCACAAATAAAAAGCAAATAGCCTTATATGATTCTATTGCAAATACTACAAGTATCGCATTGCAACTAGGGATTTTATTGTTCTTCATTTTTAAATACGAACCTGCAAAAAGACTATTACTAGAGGCATTTAACTTTAGGGCACTCAAAGAATGGCGTACATACATATACTTGCTCCTTTTTTTCGCGTTAAATATTCTTCTTAATTTCATCATGTTAAATTATGTATTCCAAGACGCAACGAAACAACAATCTTCTGCACTAAACTTAGAAGTTTTTAATCAATATCAAACATTACTACTTATTGGCTTTGCAATACTCACACCAATTTTTGAAGAACTCATTTTCCGTGGCTTCATACTTCGCTTCTTATCAGAGCGTTTTCCATTTTGGATTGCAGCAGTCTTAACGAGTTTCTTCTTCGGTATCGCACACACATACTCACTTGGAGTAATGGTAATCACCTTCTTCATGGGACTTTTAATGGCTATTCTATGTAAGAAAACAAATTCTATTATTCCAGCTATGCTATTTCATATTATGAATAATATGTTCGCCTTTTTAGTATAAAGAGAGGTATCATCCCGATACCTCTCTTTACTCTTTTATAACAACTTCAAAATCTTCTTCTGTTAACACTTTTCGATCATTCGTATCGTTACTACTAATTTCTATCAAATTATATATATTTATTAATAATATCCAAAATAAACCTCATGTAGTAAAATATAACTTGATTAATATAAAGGAGTTTACATATGTTCAGTATTATTTGGATGCTTTTTATGCCACTTCTCTTATTATGCGGAATTACTGGTGGTATTTTTTTAGTAGTAACCGGAATTATTCATCGTAAATCCCTTGCTATCTTAGTGGGGATTATTTGCTTCTCATTCGTTATAATGCCTTTTATTTTTTTGAACAAAGGTATAAACGGAGAGAACGTTCTTCATATTCCAACTGTTCTATATTGGATGTTTTTCTCTCTAGCTGGTTTATTAACAGGAATCAATGGGGCACGTTCAAAAATTAATAGTATACGCAACATGGGATTTATTATTTTCTCGATAGGACTGTTCGCAGCTATTTGTTGGCAGCTCATGTCTATGCCTGATTCATTTTTCATTCGTTAAGGAGTTATTACACATGGAATCTACCGGATTATTTATTTGGCTTATCTTAGCCCCTATTTTATTGTTATGTGAAATCATCGTTGGTATTTTTTTAATTGCTGCCGGAATTAAATATCGTAAATTACTTACCATTATAGCCGGATTGATTAGCGTATTATTTATCGTTGTTCCTGTCATTTGTATAGGAATCGGAATAGATTTAGAGCAAAAACTCCTAATTTCAGGAACTTTATATTGGAGCTTCTTCCTTTTAGCTGGACTATTGGCTATTATAAGCGGGAGACAATTAACACATATTCGTTCTATGGGGATAATTTTGTTTATAACGGGATTATGCTCTTTGACTGCTTATCATCTTTTATATCTAACTACATAAACCAAATAGAAAAGCAGGGGAATTATAATCTGTACCCTTTGTAAAGGACATTTTGAAAAAAGTTAGGCAACATCAAGAAG
>NZ_PCNZ01000035.1 GCF_002975175.1 Bacillus sp. MYb209 | reverse complement strand
GAACCCGTGTTACCGCCGTGAAAGGGCGGTGTCTTAACCACTTGACCAACGGGCCACGAAAAATAAAATGGTGAGCCATGAAGGATTCGAACCTTCGACCCTCTGATTAAAAGTCAGATGCTCTACCAACTGAGCTAATGGCTCATACTCACCAACGTCATATTTTCGTGACGACAAGACATATCATAACATGTTATCCTTTGTTTTTGCAATACCTTTTTTTATTTTTTTATAAAAGATAAGAAAAAACTCATGAAAACATGAGTTTTTTCTTAAAAAAATCAATTTCTTATATCAATTAAGCTTCGTATACATTACGAACGATATTTGTTTGATTACGATCTGGTCCAACCGAGAACATAGATAATTGGATTCCTGTTAATTCAGAAACACGCTCTATGTATTTTCTTGCATTTTCAGGAAGTTCATCCAATGATTTCACAGCAGTAACATCTTCTGTCCAACCTGGAAGCTCTTCATATACAGGCTCACATTTCGCTAAAATGTTTAAGTTTGCTGGAACTTCATCTAAAACTTCTCCGTTATATTTGTAAGCAACACAGATTTTAAGAGTTGGAATACCTGTTAATACATCGATAGAGTTTAATGATAAATCTGTTAAACCACTAACGCGACGTGCATGTCTTACAACAACACTATCGAACCAACCTACGCGGCGCGGACGACCAGTTGTTGTTCCATATTCACGACCAACTTCACGAATTTGATGACCAATTTCATCATTAAGTTCAGTAGGAAATGGACCGTCACCAACACGGCTTGTATATGCTTTACATACACCTACAACGCGAGTAACTTTCGCAGGACCAACTCCAGTTCCAACTGTTACACCACCAGCAATCGGGTTAGAAGATGTAACGAATGGGTACGTACCGTGGTCAATATCAAGCATAACACCTTGTGCACCTTCAAATAATACACGGTGATTGTTATCTAGTGCATCATTTAATACAACAGATGTGTCGCATACATATTGTGCGATTTGTTGTCCATATTCGAAGTACTCTTCAAAGATTTCTTCTACGCTGAAACCTTCTGTATCGTACATTTTTTCAAATAAACGATTTTTTTCTACTAAATTGCGCTCAAGCTTCTCTTTAAATGCTTCACGGTCTAAAAGATCAGCCATACGGATACCGATACGAGCAGCTTTATCCATATATGCAGGACCGATACCTTTTTTCGTTGTACCGATTTTGTTATCACCTTTACTCGCTTCTTCTAACTCATCTTGTTTTAAGTGATAAGGTAAGATAACGTGCGCACGGTTACTTACACGTAAATTATCAGTACTTACACCACAATCGTGTAAATATTTTAACTCTTCAAGTAATGCTTTCGGATCTACTACTAAGCCGTTTCCGATTACACAAATTTTCTCTTTATAGAAAATACCAGATGGAATTAAGTGTAATTTATATTTAACTCCGCCGAAAACAATTGTATGTCCCGCGTTATTTCCACCTTGATATCTTGCAACTACTTCCGCATGCTCAGAAAGAAAATCAGTGATTTTACCTTTTCCTTCGTCGCCCCATTGTGTTCCTACAACTACTACTGAAGACATTATTAAAGCACCTCCGCAATTTTCAAACGATCTATTCAAACAATATAATTGTACCAAAACAGAAAGAGAAGTCAACCAAAAAGCGAACATTTTTTTATCGAAAAACGTTTTCGTTCGTAAGAATTACATATTCACCTTATGAAAGCCCTATCTTTCATATAAAAAAAAAGAAACACATCTTATTATAAGAAATGTGTTTCTTTTTTATACTGCCTTTATGCGTGCGGTGCATGTCCACCCTCAAAACGGCGTTCTAAGTTGACGAATTTATTAAATTCCTTAACAAACGCAAGCTCTACTGAACCTACCGGACCATTACGTTGTTTTGCAATGATAATTTCAATTGTATTTTTATTTTCTGTTTCACGATCATAGTAATCTTCACGATATAGGAAGGCTACAATGTCAGCATCCTGCTCGATACTTCCTGATTCACGAATGTCAGACATCATCGGACGTTTATCTTGACGAGATTCTACACCACGAGATAACTGTGACAAGGCGATAACAGGTACTTGCAATTCACGTGCAATCCCTTTTAATGTACGAGAAATCTCAGATACTTCCTGCTGACGGTTTTCTCCTGATTTCCCACTTCCTTGAATAAGCTGTAAATAGTCAATCAAAACCATCCCAAGACCTTGTTCTTGCTTTAATCTACGACATTTTGCTCGAATTTCATTTACTTTAATCCCTGGTGTATCATCAATATATATACCAGCATTAGAAAGGCTACCCATCGCCATTGTTAATTTCGCCCAATCATCAGAAGTTAATGAACCGGTACGGAGTCTTTGCGCATCAATATTTCCTTCTGCACAAAGCATACGCATAACAAGCTGATCAGAGCCCATCTCCAAACTAAAAATCGCTACATTTTCATCCGTTTTCGTCGCTACGTTTTGTGCGATATTTAATGAAAATGCAGTTTTCCCCACCGACGGACGCGCCGCTACGATGATTAAATCATTTCGCTGAAAACCCGCGGTCATCTTATCTAATTCAGTAAATCCAGTTGGTATCCCGGTAACTTCACCTTTTTGATTATGCAAAAGTTCAATTTTATCATAAGCATCTACAAGAACATCTTTAATGTTTTGGAATGCTTTTGCATTTGTTTGATGTGATACTTCTAATATTTTTTTCTCAGCCTCATTTAAAAGGCCATCCACATCATCTTCTCGCTCGTATCCATCCGATACAATATGAGTCGCCGTTCGAATTAAACGACGTAAAAGTGCCTTTTCAGCGATGATGCGTGCATAATATTCTACGTTTGCAGCTGTTGGAACAACTTCTGCTAATTCTGCTAGATAAGAAACCCCACCAACTTCTTCTAGTAACCCTTGATCAGCCATCGCTGATGTCATTATTACTAAGTCGATTGGTTCTCCCTTATCAGACAACCCAAGCATGACTTCAAAAATCTTTTGATGTTTCGTTCGATAGAACGAGTCAGGTAGCAACAGCTCTGATGCTGACGTTAATGCATCTTGATCAATCAATATAGCCCCTAAAACCGCCTGCTCTGCTTCTATATTATGCGGAGGGGTACGATCAGCCAGTACATCACTCATGCGCAATCCTCCTTGCTTAATTTATTTTTATTGTTCACTAACATGAACTTTTACTGCCGCTGTTACTTGCGGATGCAATTTTACAGTGACGTTTGTATAACCTAATGCACGTATTGCATCGTCCATTTCAAATTTACGTTTATCAAGTTTAATCTTGTGTGATTTTTGCATTGCATCTACAATTTGTTTGCTTGTAATAGAACCAAATAAACGGCCACTTTCTCCAGATTTCGCCTTTAATTCTACAGTTAATTTCTCTAATGTTTCTTTTAATTGTTTTGCATTTTCAAGCTCTGCTGCTGCATCTTTTTCCTCTTTACGCTTTTGAGCATCCAAAGTTTTCATACTGCTGTTTGTCGCTTCGGCAGCTAACCCTTGTTTTAGTAAGAAATTATTTGCATAACCGTCTGGTACGTTTTTTATTTCTCCTTTTTTACCTTTACCTTTTACGTCTTTTAGAAAAATTACTTTCATGATTGTGTGCCTCCCTGTAAATAGTCATCAATAACAAATCGAAGCTTCTCCTCTGCTTCATCTACTGTAACATTTTTCATTTGTGTGGCTGCATTTGTTAAATGCCCGCCACCTCCTAAATTCTCCATAATTAGCTGTACATTCAATTCACCTAAAGATCTACCACTAATTCCAATGAAATTTTCTCCACGTTTTGCAATAACAAACGATGCAATGATACCTGTCATTGTCAATAATGTGTCTGCTGATTGTGCAATAAGTACTTGGTCATAATATTCATCACCATCAACTTTAGCAATCGCAATTCCATTTTTATAAATGTACGCATTTTTAATGGCTTTTGCAACTCGTAAATACTGACCCATATCTTCTTTTAAAAGTTCTTGTACAAGTACAGTGTCTGCGCCATGCGAGCGTAAATAAGAAGCGGCATCAAATGTGCGAGCGCCTGTACGGAATGTAAAACTTTTCGTATCAACAATAATACCAGCTAACAATGCTGTTGCTTCTAACATTGTCATCTTTAAATTTTTAGGTTGATACTCAAGTAATTCTGTAACAAGCTCTGCCGTTGAAGAAGCGTATGGCTCCATATAAACAAGCAATGGGTCCTCAATGAAATCTTCTCCACGGCGATGATGGTCAATAACTACTACATTTTCAATCTTATGTAACAGTTTTTCCTCCATCACCATTGAAGGTTTATGCGTGTCAACAACAACAAGTAATGAATCGTCATTTGCAAATTCCATCGCTTGCCCTGGTGTAATAAAGTGTGACCATAACTCTTCATTTTGTTTCACTTTATCCATCAAACGTTTGATTCCTTTATCAGAATCATTTTCATCTAATACAATATATCCTTTGCGCTCATTTAATTGAGCTACCTTTAAAATACCAATCGCTGCACCAATCGCATCCATATCAGGAGCTCTATGCCCCATTATAATGACATTACTGCTTTCTAATACTAAATCCTTTAATGCATGCGAAATAACTCTAGCACGTACACGAGTACGCTTTTCAACCGGATTCGTCTTACCACCGTAAAACTTAACTTTACCCGTCGCTTGTTTAATAGCTACTTGGTCTCCTCCTCTTCCTAACGCAAGGTCTAAACCAGATTGAGCCATCGCTCCAAGCTCTGATAAAGGTAAATCACCTGATCCAACACCAACACTTAATGTAAGTGGTATATTCCTTTTTGATGTTTCTTCACGCACTTGATCCAAAATACTAAATTTCCCCTTCTCCATTTGCGCTAAAATGCTTTCATTTAGTACAACGAAGAATCTTTCTGAAGATGCACGTTTCAAATATGCACCATACTTAACGGCCCATTCATTTAGACGTGACGTCACAAGACTTGTTATATTCGTACGTAATTGATCATCTAACCCTTGTGTAACTTCATCGTAATTATCTAAATAAATAACAGCTAAAACAGTGCGCTGATCCTCATACATTTTTTCAATCTCTGTTTGCTCAGTTACATCAAAAAAATAAATTAGTTTTTCTTCTTTCCTTACAAACACACGGAACTTTCGACTATTTAAAGATACTATATCATCAGAAGTCTCTCCTTTAATAAAAAGGAGTAATGTTTCTGATACATCGTACAGATGCCACCCAGCTAATGCATGTTGCCCCAAGCATGAAGACAAGTAAGGATTTGCCCAATCAATCCCATACTCCTTATTGTATAACAATATACCGATTGGCATCTGGTTGAATGCTTCGTTACTCACTTTTTTTACCCTAGTAATCATATCTGTCGTATACTTTTCAAAGTTCCTTTGAAAGGTAAGTTCAAATCGTATAACTAAAAAGAAAACGATGCTAAAAATAAAAAAGGAAGATATCCCCATGATTAAGTGGAAATAACAGAGAATCGAGATTAGCACCAACACAAAAAATGCCAATACGTAAACAGGATATAAAAACCACTGTTTCTTATAAAATTCAGGCATGTATACAACTCCTATAAAGTAAAACTAACTCACCTTCCAGTTAGTTAAACAAATTAAAATAGTGTAAGGAATATTATTTTATTCCCCTATTTTAGAACGCAATGAAATCCCTAAATCAATTATACCTAAGATTGTCACAAGAGGAAACAGCATTGGAATAAACATACATACAATAAAACTAATAATAGGAATACCTCTAGTAAAACCTTTTCTGTGTGCTAAAAAGGTGATAAACGTTAATCCTTGCAATACGAGCAGCAAAGCAAAGATTACATATAGGTTAGAAAATACCATATGTAAATATGATGTTGGTTCTACTTTTAGAAAAGTTGCTAACAAAATAAATATGACGTAATACCAGACAATACTCTTTGGCAATTGTATATCTTTAAATTTAGGCCAAGGTGTAACGTCGTGCTTTAACTTTCTCAAAACACTACCGGATATTAGCACTGTGATCCAAGAAAAACATACAGAAACTAGCACAAGTATACTTGGAAATAACGTTTGTAATATATCATGCATTTGTGCAAACAACTCTTTTTGTTCCTTACTAACTGGCATACCAGCAGCATTTGCTATCTTTTCACTTTGCACCATACTTTCACTAAACATATTTTGCATTTGCTTCATTAAATCTATGTTGAAAAACTTTATACTTCCAACATAAATGAGCATTATACCAATTAAATACGCAAGCGTTCCAGCTATCAATATCTCCACTGGTTTTTTCCCTTTTTTATACATATATCCTAATACAACGCCTATTAATCCAAACATCACCGTCTTTATGAGACTAATCGGCTGACTCACAATAACTGTAATAAAAAGTGCCGCTACAAAAATCACAAGCATATTAGATAGTTTATGTCTTACTGTTAATAATATAAATGGTAACGGCAGCACAAACGTTACCATTGTACCTAAAATTGGAACATACCTAGATATAAGTAACAAAATGGCATATATAGCCAATAACGCTGCACCTTCAGTAATAAATTTCGTGTTTTTCATCATCCAACCTCTCTCTCAGAAAAGAAAAGCATAGCAAAATGCACAGTAGAGTCCGACTCTACTGTGCATTTCATACGCTATTATTCACCAACATATGGTAAAAGTGCCATTTGACGAGCACGTTTAATTGCAACTGTAAGTTTGCGTTGGTATTTTGCGCTTGTTCCTGTTACACGACGAGGTAAAATTTTACCACGCTCAGAAACGAAACGTTTTAATAAATCAACATCTTTATAGTCAATGCGAGTGATGCCGTTAGATGTGAAGAAACACACCTTACGACGTTTCGCACGTCCACCTTTGCGTCCTGCCATGTCTATTCCCTCCATTCTTTGTTAAAAATAACCGATTCATACCATTAAAATGGTAAATCGTCGTCCGAAATGTCAATCGGTTGACCAACATTCGAAAATGGATCATCATTCTTTGTAAATCCAGAGTTACCAGTGTTACCTGAGTTACCCGGATTACTAGACTGATCAAATGGGTTAGAGCCTTGGTTACCGTAACCAGCTCCTGATGGTTGCTGATTGAACGAACCTCGTTGCTCCCCACCGCCATTACGCGGCTCTAAAAATTGTACGCTCTCCGCAAGAACTTCTGTTACATATACACGTTTACCATCTTGTCCATCGTAATTACGAGTTTGAAGACGTCCATCTACGCCTGCTAAGCTACCTTTTTTCAAATAATTTGCCACGTTTTCTGCTTGTTTACGCCATATTACACAATTAATAAAGTCAGCTTCACGCTCACCTTGTTGATTCGCAAATGCGCGATTCACAGCTAACGTAAAAGTAGCTACCGCAACACCATTAGGCGTGTAACGTAAGTCAGGGTCCTTAGTTAAGCGACCAACGAGGATAACACGATTCATCAATCGAACCACTCTCCCTATATATCTTAATTATTTTTCTTCTTCTTTAACAACGATATGACGAAGGATATCTTCGTTGATCTTAGCTAAACGGTCGAATTCGTTAATCGCTTCTGCGTTAGAGTTCACGTTTAAGATCATGTAGAAACCTTCACGTAAGTCGTTGATTTCGTAAGCTAAACGACGCTTACCCCACTCTTTTGTGTTAATGATTTCTGCACCATTGTTTGTTAAAACACCTGCGAAACGTTCAACTAAAGCTTTTTGAGCTTCTTCTTCAACGCCAGGACGAATGATGTACATAATTTCGTACTTTCTCATTACACTTTCACCTCCTTTTGGTCTAAACGGCCCATAATGGGCAAGGAGCAATTAATTATATAGTAATTACTCACGAGTTTAGATTATATCATAGTAAGTTAGATGAATCAACTAACCGATAAATAAAAAGCTTGGCAAACATATCATATATTTGCCAAGTTCATATCTTTATTTTTCCTAGGAAATATCGTTATTACACATTAAAACGGAAGTGCATAACATCTCCGTCTTTTACGATATACTCTTTTCCTTCTAAACGTACTTTACCAGCTTCTTTTGCAGCTGTCATAGAGCCATTTGTCATTAAATCAGCATAAGAAACTGTTTCCGCACGAATAAATCCACGCTCAAAGTCCGTATGAATAACACCAGCACATTGTGGTGCTTTCATACCTTGTTTAAACGTCCATGCACGTACTTCTTGCACACCAGCTGTGAAGTAAGTAGCAAGTCCTAACAAGTCATATGCAGCACGAATTAATTGATCTAAACCAGATTCTTCAATACCTAGTTCTTCAAGGAATACTTTCTTCTCTTCCTCATCTAACTCAGCAATTTCTGATTCGATTTTTGCACATACAACAATTACTTGTGAATTTTCATTTGCTGCAAATTCTTTTACCATTTGTACATATTTATTTTCAGAAGGATCCATAATATCATCTTCACTTACGTTTGCTACGTATAGCATTTCTTTCGTTGTAAGTAAATGAAGGCCTTTAACAATCTTCATTTGCTCTTCTGTAAATTCAACAGTACGAGCTGGTTTTCCCTCTTCAAAAGCTTCTTTTAAACGAACTAAAATTTCATGCTCATATACAGCTTCTTTATCTTTTTGTCTTGCTAACTTCGCAACTCGTTCGATACGTTTATCAACAGATTCCAAATCCGCTAAGATTAGCTCTAAGTTGATTGTTTCAATGTCATCAATTGGATCTACTTTTCCTGAAACGTGCGTAATATTTTCATCTTCAAAACAACGAACAACTTGGCAAATTGCATCTACTTGACGAATGTGAGATAAGAATTTATTTCCTAACCCTTCACCTTTACTCGCACCTTTTACGATACCTGCGATATCAGTAAATTCGAATACAGTCGGAACAGTTTTTTTCGGTTCTACTAATTCCGTTAATTTATTTAAACGCTCATCAGGTACTTCTACAATCCCTACGTTTGGATCGATTGTACAGAATGGATAGTTCGCAGATTCTGCTCCTGCTTGTGTAATTGCATTAAATAAAGTGGACTTCCCTACGTTAGGTAATCCAACAATCCCAGCCGTTAATCCCATATTTTTCACTCCTATGTCTCAATCTTTCATCATTATAGATAGTAACGAAAAAAATGACAAGTTTCCACCAAATGAAAAAAAGCAACGGCTGTCTACCGCAGCCGTTGCTTTTTCACTATTCTTCATGCTTCACAAGTATTTTTTTCACCTTGCGATCAAACTCTCTTCGAGGAATCATTACCGAATGGTCACACCCCTCGCACTTAACGCGGATATCCATTCCCATACGAATAATCTTCCAGCGATTTTCACCGCATGGATGGGCTTTCTTCATTTCCACAACATCGTACAAGTTATATTGCTTTTGCTCCATTCTCTAAATCCCTCCCACTATTAAATTGCTTTTTCACTAACTAATTCTTCGCGACTATATAAAACCATACGTGGGTATGGAATTTCAATCCCATGTAAATCAAGACGATTTTTAATCTCTTTGCGAAGAGCCCTCGCAATAACTGCATGCTGCATCGGCTCAACTTCAGCAATAACACGTAATACAACTTCAGACGCTGCCAATGTTTGAACACCTAGCAATTGAGGTGTTGTTACCATTTTCTCATATTTTTCTGGTAATTCCACTAATAAATCTTCAATAACTTGCTCCGCTCGTACTATATCACTTTCATAAGAAATAGATACATCAACAAATGCTACACTATTACTAACGGAAAAGTTCGTTACTTGTACAATACTACCATTTGGTATTATATGAATTTCACCTGTCCAGCTTTTCATCTTCGTTGTGCGCAGTCCGATTTCCAAAACAGTTCCTTCAAATTGACCTATTCTTACATAATCACCTACTGAAAATTGATCCTCTAACAAAATAAATAATCCTGTAATAACATCTTTAACTAAACTTTGTGCACCAAAACCGACTGCTAAACCAATTACCCCAGCACCGGCTAATAGACCTGACGCATTAATATCAAACACACCCAAAATCGCAATTAACATAATGAACATAACAACGTATGCCACAATATTTTCAAGCAACTTCGCTACCGTAACTGTACGACGTTCTGAAATTTGAATCGGCGAACGGCTTCCCATACGAAACGCATTTCGTACAATTGCTCTTGCAACTCGCACAACGATTGCACCAAGTATTAAAATAACGATTATTTTTAGTGATTTCACACCTATATTCGTCCAATCAACGGACTCAAACCATTTCAACGCTAAATCCATGTCCCTCTACCTCTCCAGCTAAAATTTCTTTTTAGTTATCCTTATTATTGTATCAGAACTCTCTCTGATTTCTGAAAAAAATTTATGACTTTAATTCCATTTGTTAACTTCCATTCAGGTATAAAATGAAACGAATATATATATACTAGTACTATTATTTCCGTTTTCATTCACAGTTTGCAAAAAGTATGCACTTATAATTTTCCATTTCACACACCATATAACATATTGTGAAAATTTATTAAAAGGATGGGTTCTTCATGAATATTAGAAGTTTTCGCTTACCTTTTTTTGAAAAAGAAACTCAAAATGTTATGCATCATGACTTAGAAGCCTCCGAGACAATCAGTAATTTCTTACTTTCCCATATTCCCATTAAGACTAATATGCCACTCATTCTTGTTTGTATCGGAACGGACCGTTCTACCGGTGATGCACTTGGTCCATTAGTTGGCACTAAACTAGAACAAATTGAAATCAAAAACCTTCAAGTATTCGGCACACTAGACGAACCAATACATGCACTAAATTTAGAAGAAAAAATTCAAAATATTCAGGAAGAAAACCCTGCTTCATTTATTATTGCTGTTGATGCATGTTTAGGAAAATCTCAAAGTATCGGTTCTATAACTACCGGAAAGGGCCCCAGTAAACCTGGAGCTGCGATGAATAAGAACTTACCTGAAATTGGTGATTTGCACATTCATGGCATCGTAAATTTAAATGGTTTCATGGAGTTTTTCGTGCTTCAAAATACAAGACTAAGTTTAGTCATGAAGATGGCTGATGTAATTGCACAAAGTATAAAAGAAACAGACCAAAAATTATCTGCATTAAAAAAAGCAAACCATCTATAAACAATAAGATGGTTTGCTTTTTAATTTCCCTTTGATAATAATTCTAAAATTCGATTTAAATCTTCTTTATTAAAAAATTCGATTTCGATTTTACCTTTTTCTTTTTTCGTTTCTTTGATCTTTACATCCGTACCAAACTTTTCTCTTAAAAACGTTTCACGCTCTACAAAAAATATATTTCTTTCTTTTTTCACTTGTTGTGTTTCACGTGAAACACGTTGATTAATTTCCTGAACAATTTGTTCCAATTGGCGAACATTCAGTCCTTCTTTTTCAATTCGCTTCAATAAAGATTTCAACTGTTCTTCATCTTTTATTGTAAGTAAAGTTCTTCCATGAGCCATTGAAAGCTGACCGTTTGCAATCATATCTTGAACGAATGAAGGGAGGCTTAACAATCGAGTATAATTTGCGATATAAGGTCTGCTTTTACCAAGACGTTTTGCTAATTGTTCTTGTGTTACATTTAGCTCGTTCATTAACATCTGATATGCCATTGCCTCTTCCATAGGATTTAAATCTTCTCGTTGTAAGTTTTCAAGCAAAGCAAATTCCATCATTTGCTGCTCATTTAATTGCCTTACGACAGCAGGCACTTTCTCAAGTCCGGCCTCTTTAGCAGCACGATATCTTCTTTCACCTGCAACTATTTCATATCCTTTAATACTCTTTCGAGCAATTAACGGTTGCAATATACCGTGCTCTTTAATAGAAGCCGCTAATTCCTGAATCGCTTCTTTATTGAAATGTTTACGTGGTTGATATGGATTCGGCCTTAATTCAGTTACTATAATCTCCTGAATTGTTTCTTCTTCTTTCACATCTAAATCTGGAAAAAACACATTGATTCCTCTTCCTAATCCCTTAGCCACCTGCAATCACTTCCTCTGCTAAATCTAAATATACTTCTGCTCCTCTTGATTTAGCGTCATACTGCATAATTGGTTTTCCATGACTTGGTGCCTCACTTAAGCGAACATTACGAGGAATAATCGAACGATATACTTTATCCCTAAAGTATTTTTTCACTTCATCTATAACTTGAATTCCTAAATTTGTACGAGCATCCAACATCGTTAACAATACACCTTGAATTGCTAAATTTTTATTTAAATGCTTTTGCACAAGTCGAACTGTATTTAATAGCTGACTTAACCCTTCCAGCGCGTAATATTCACACTGTACAGGAATAATAACAGAATCTGCTGCTGTTAATGCATTAATCGTTAATAATCCTAAGGATGGGGGACAGTCAATAATAATATACTCATATTCATCACGAATTGGTTGTAATGCTCTTTGCAAGCGTACTTCCCGGGAAATGGTTGGTACCAATTCAATTTCAGCACCAGCCAATTGAATTGTAGCGGGTAGAACATCTAAGTTTTCAGTTGCGGTTTTCCGTATAACGCCTTGAACATCTGCATCTTCTACAAGAACATTATAAATACATTGATCTAATTCAGACTTTTCAATTCCTACACCAGTCGTTGCATTTCCTTGAGCATCAATATCTACGAGAAGGACTTTTTTTCCTACTTGTGCCAATCCAGCCCCTAAATTAACGGATGTTGTTGTTTTTCCAACACCGCCTTTTTGATTAGCAATAGCAATGATTTTTCCCATGATGTCACCTACTTTCAACCTTTCTTTCTTATTCTAGAAACAATTACGTTTATTGTAACATGAAATAAAAGTTTTTCTTTTACGTCCTTATTAAACTTCAAAATTTATTTCTAAACTCCTTCTTGCTTTAACAAGAAAATATAGTAAAAGAGACCTCTCCAATAGGATAAGGTCTCTAGCACGTAACTATTTTTTCTTCGGAATTTTAATCGTAATTTGATAGTATTCATCAAACTCTTCTTCCGCAGAATTAACATTCAAACCACTGTTAGTAACCATTTGTAATGATTGTCTAATTGTGTTCATAGCAATTCTCGCATCTCGACTTACTGCTTTTTGCTTCGCTTTGCGCTTTGGTTTTACTTCTTCTAGTAACTTTGCAATTCGCTCTTCTGTTTGCTTTACATTCAATTGCTTCTCCACAATCTCTTGTAAAACCTTCAGTTGTAATTCCTCATTTTTCAAAGGAATAAGGGCGCGAGCATGCCGTTCTGTAATACTTTTTTCTAATAATTTACTTTTGATTTCTTCAGGCAACTTTAATAATCGCAATTTATTTGCGACTGTCGATTGTCCTTTTCCAAGTCGTTGTGCCAATGCTTCTTGTGTTAAATTATGTAACTCAATCAGCTTTTGATATGCCACAGCTTCCTCAATTGCTGTTAATTCCTCACGTTGCAAATTTTCAATTAACGCTACAGAAGCTGTCTCAGTATCATTTAAATTCTTTATTATTGCAGGAACTTTTTCCCACCCTAACTTTGTTGCTGCGCGGAAACGCCTTTCCCCGGCAATAATCTCGTACTTATCATCCTCATACTGTCTCACAACAATCGGCTGGATAAGCCCATGTGTACGGATCGTTAACGCTAGCTCATCAATACGTGCATCGTCAAAAACTGTTCGTGGTTGATAACGGTTAGGGGTAATGTTTACTATCGGAATTTCCTGTATTTCTTCATATACCTTTTTATCTATTTCTTCATGGCTTTCGTCTTGTAATTCGAATTCGCTCTCTTTATCTCCAAAGCCAAATAAACGAGAAAACGTATTTTTCATACATATTCCACCACCTTTTAGGCCTATTGACTATTCTACATAAAATGTTTCCTATGAAACATTTACGCTTTCATTTATATAATTTAATCTTACGTCTAATAAGATTTATTTTTCAATAGGTAATTTATTGGGCGTTCCCGGTTTGCGTGGATATTTCTTTGGTGTCTTGCGCTTTTTCTCGATTAATAAAATGTTACGCTCACTTTCTTCAAACGGTAATTGGAACGTAGACATTTCTTTTAATTCTCCGCCAAGTACCTCTAAAGCATATTTGCCATTTTCGATTTCTTCGTTCGCCGCTGCACCTTTCATTGCAATGAATGTTCCCCCTACTTTTACAAGTGGCAAACATAGCTCACTTAATACAGAAAGACGTGCAACTGCACGTGCCATTACAATATCGTATGCTTCACGTACACCTTCTTTTTTTCCAAATGTTTCAGCACGATCATGACAAAATGCAACATCACTTAATTCTAACTTTTGCGCTAAGTTATTTAAGAAATTAATACGTTTTTGTAATGAATCCACAATCGTTACTTTTAAGTGTGGGAAACAGATCTTTAAAGGGATACTTGGGAATCCGGCTCCGGCTCCAACATCACAAATAGAAAATGGTTTCGAAAAATCATAATAAAAAGCCGCTGTAACAGAATCAAAAAAGTGTTTTAAGTATACTTCTTCTTTCTCCGTAATAGCCGTTAAGTTCATTTTTTCATTCCACTCTACTAACGTTTCAAAGTAGATTTTGAACTGCTCTAACTGTCTAGAAGAGAGGGAAATACCCTTCTCTTCTAGCATAGATTGAAATTGTTCTATGTTCATCTAGCAATATCTCCTTACTATGTTATTGGTTCGATACTCGTGCAATTTTTCCTTGTTCAATGTAAATAAGCAAAATGGAAACATCAGCTGGATTTACGCCAGAAATACGTGAAGCTTGCCCCATCGAAAGCGGACGAACATCTTTCAATTTCTGTCTAGCTTCTGATGCAAGTCCAGAAATCGCATCATAATCAATATTTACAGGGATTTTTTTGTTTTCCATTTTCTTCATACGTTCTACTTGCTGTAAAGATTTCTCGATATATCCTTCGTACTTAATCTGAATTTCAACTTGTTCTGTAATTTCATCATTTAATTCTAATTCACTTGGTACTAAAAGATGAATATGCTCATATGTCATCTCTGGACGACGTAATAAATCACTTGCACGTATTCCATCTTTCAATTCGCTTCCACCAATACTACGAATTAATTCTTGAACTTCAGGACGCGGTTTAATAAAAATACTCTCTAACCGTTCCTTTTCCTGATCAATTTGTAGTTTTTTATTTGTAAATCTCTCATAACGATCTTCTTTAATTAAACCAATTTCACGCCCAACCTCAGTTAGACGAAGATCTGCATTATCATGGCGTAATAATAAACGATATTCTGCACGAGACGTTAATAAACGGTATGGTTCATTTGTACCTTTTGTTACAAGATCATCAATTAAGACACCAATATATGCATCAGCGCGACCTAAAATAACTTCTTTTTTACCTAAAGAACGACACGCTGCATTAATTCCAGCCATAAGCCCTTGTCCTGCCGCTTCTTCGTAACCAGAAGTTCCATTAATTTGTCCTGCTGTATATAAATTTTTAATTTTTTTCGTTTCAAGTGTTGGCCATAGCTGAGTTGGTACAATTGCATCATATTCAATTGCATAACCCGTACGCATCATTTCAACATTTTCCAGGCCAGGAATTGTTCTAAGCATTGCACGCTGTACATCTTCTGGTAAGCTCGTCGATAAGCCTTGTACATATACTTCTTGCGTATTACGTCCTTCTGGCTCTAAGAAAATTTGATGACGTGGTTTATCATTAAATCTTACTACCTTGTCTTCAATTGAAGGGCAATATCTAGGCCCTGTTCCTTTAATCATACCAGAATACATAGCTGAGCGATGTAAGTTTTCATCTATTAAACGATGTGTTTCTGTACTTGTATACGTTAACCAACATGGAATTTGATCCATAATAAATTTTGTCGTTTCAAAAGAGAAAGCACGTGGCTTATCATCACCTGGTTGAATTTCTGTTTTACTATAATCAATCGTATTACTGTTTACACGCGGAGGTGTACCTGTTTTAAATCTAACAAGATCAAAACCAAGTTCCTCTAAGTGTTCAGATAATGTAATAGATGGTTGCTGATTATTTGGACCACTTGAATATTTTAAATCTCCCATAATAATCTCACCACGTAAAAATGTTCCAGTTGTAATTACAACTGTTTTCGCTGTGTATTCAGCACCAGCTTGTGTAATTACCCCTTTACATACACCATCTTCAACAATTAAACGCTCTACCAGACCTTGAAACAACGTTAAGTTTGGTGTTTCTTCAATTGTTTTCTTTAACTCATGCTGGTAAGAGAATTTATCAGCCTGTGCACGAAGCGCGCGTACAGCTGGTCCTTTACCCGTATTTAACATACGCATTTGAATATGTGTTTTATCAATATTGCGTCCCATTTCTCCGCCTAATGCATCAATTTCACGAACAACAATCCCTTTTGCTGGTCCACCAACAGAAGGGTTGCATGGCATGAACGCTACCATATCTAAGTTAATTGTTAACATTAATGTTTTTGAGCCCATTCGTGCTGCCGCAAGACCAGCTTCACATCCTGCATGGCCTGCACCGATTACTATGACATCGTATGAACCGGCATTGTATCCCATTGTTTATTCCTCCTAATAACCTCTATCTTACTAAAGCATCTCTGATTAAAGTTTCACTTTATTTTCCTAAACAAAATTGAGAGAACAATTGGTCAATTAAGCTTTCATGGACAGTATCACCAGTAATTTCACCAAGTATTTCCCACGTTCTTGTTAAATCAATTTGAACCATATCAATCGGAACACTATTTTCTATCGCTTCAATTGCATCATTAATTGTTTTTCCTGCTTGGGTTAATAATCCGATATGTCTCGCATTAGACACGTATGTCATATCCGCAGAATCAATTGTTCCTTCAAAGAATAAATCAGCTATTGCCTTTTCAAGCTCATCTATTCCTTGCTCCTCAATTAAAGATGTTGTAATAACACGATTGCCTACCGCTAAATCTGTAACACGTTCCATATCAATTTCTTGCGGTAAATCTGTCTTATTTACAATGACAATGAAATCTTTTCCTTGTACGGCACGGAATAGATCCTCATCTTCATTTGTTAAAGCCTCGCTATAGTTCACTACAATTAACACTAAGTCTGCTTGGCTCATCATTTCTTTCGAACGCTCTACACCAATTCGTTCAACAACATCTTCCGTTTCACGAATTCCGGCTGTATCTATAAGTTTAAGTGGTACACCACGCACATTAACGTACTCTTCAATAACATCACGAGTTGTTCCTGCAATATCAGTTACAATTGCCTTTTTCTCCTGAACAAGACTATTTAATAGCGATGATTTCCCAACGTTAGGTCTACCGATAATCGCGGTAGAAATCCCTTCACGTAAAATCTTTCCTTGCTTCGATGTTTCTAATATCTTTTTAATTTCAGCACGGACATGTGTAGCCTTCTCAATTAAAATATTATGCGTCATCTCTTCTACATCATCATATTCCGGGTAATCTATATTCACCTCAATATGAGCTAATATTTCTAATATTTCTTGACGCAGACGGCCGATTAATTTAGATAATCTTCCTTCCATTTGGTTAATCGCTACGTTCATAGCACGATCTGTTTTCGCACGGATTAAGTCCATAACAGCTTCTGCCTGTGACAAATCAATACGTCCATTTAAAAAAGCACGTTTTGTAAATTCACCAGGCTCTGCCAGTCGTACTCCTTGTGCTAAAATAAGCTGTAATACTTTATTTACCGAAACAAGTCCACCATGACAGTTAATTTCTACTATATTTTCACGCGTAAAAGTCCTTGGTGCACGCATAATGGACACCATAACCTCTTCAATAACTTGATTTGTATCTAAATCGACAATATGACCATAATGAATTGTATGGGAAGAAACCTGTGTTAAATCCTTCCCTTTAAAAATACGATCGACTTTCTCAATCGCATCATCCCCACTTACTCGAACAATGGCAATTGCACCCTCCCCAAGTGCTGTGGAAATTGCGGCAATTGTATCAAATTCCATGTCCTTTCACCTCACTTGCTTATTTATCTCTATTTCAACATGAATTTTTTCCGTCACTAAATTATTAGGATACCATAACGAACCTATCTACAAAAGAATAATAACTCATTTTATTATGTCCTTATGTAAAAAGCACTAAACTTATTCACAGTGGATAAGTTTAGTGTTTTTTAGTTATCCACATTTATTTTCTCCTCAAAAAAACCGGCACTCAATTGAGTAACCGGTCACTTGGAAGATATTACAACATACCGATGTGGTTCTTTCCCTTCAGAAGTTGTAATAATATTTTGATGATTAGATAATGCTTGATGAATAATTTTTCGTTCGAAAGAAGGCATTGGTTCTAGAACAACTCTTTTTTTCGTACTCACTACTTGTTTTGCTAATCGATAAGAAAGAGATTCTAACGTATTTTTTCTTTTACTACGATAGTTTTCAGCATCCAGTGTAATACCAATATATTGCTTTGTATTACGATTCGCAACAAGTTTTGTTAAATACTGTAAAGAATTCAACGTATTACCTCTTTTACCAATTAAAATACCGATATTTTCACCAGAAATTGTAAATTCAACTTCGCGTCCTTTTACAATTTTTCTAATCTCAACTTCCACACCCATATTTTGAATAACATTTTTTAAATATTCTTCACATTCTTGGATTGGATCTTTTTTCAATACAACTTCTACTGCAGCGGGACGATTCCCAAATAAACCTAGGAATCCCCTCTTACCCTCATCGATAATATTTATATCTACTCGATCTTTCGAAGCATTTAATTGTCTTAAAGCATCTTGTACTGCCAGCTCGACTGTTTGTCCTTTAGCAGTAATTATACTCACTTGCTTGATCCTCCTGCCTTACTAGCCTTAATTTCAGGCCCTTTGATCATATACATTTGAGCGATACCAAAGATATTACCAACTACCCAGTACAATGATAGTGCTGCTGGGAAGTTAATTGCAAAGACTAAAATCATAATTGGCATAAGCCAAATCATCATTGCCATTTGCGGATTTTGTCCAGCCGTTCCTGCCATTGCAAGCTTTTGCTGAATAAAAGTCGTAATAGCCGCAACAATTGGAAGGATATAGTAAGGATCTGCCTGTCCTAAATCAAACCATAAAAATGTATGTTTACTAATTTCTGCCGTTCTCATAATCGCATGATAAAAAGCAAATAGGATAGGCATCTGAACAAATATTGGTAAACATCCTGCTAATGGATTTACTCCATTTTTTTGATACAACTGCATCATTTCTTGTTGTAATTTTTGTTGTGTTGCTTGATCTTTTGAGCTGTACTTTTCTTTTAATCTCACCATTTCTGGTTGTAACGCCTGCATTGCTTTCGTACTCTTCGTTTGTTTAATCATTAATGGTAATAATGCAAAACGAATGATAAGAGTTGTAACAACGATTGCTAAACCGTAATTACTACCAAATAAATTTGCAAAATACGTGATTAACTGAGAAAGCGGGTATACGAAATATTCATTCCAAATCCCAGTGCTTTTCGGTGTAATCGGCTGATTTGTTTCACTACAGCCGGTAGCAATTGCCATTAACATAATAACCATGGCTAATAAACCTATTTTCTTTTTCAAAGCCTGCTCCTCCTTGTTTCGGTATGTATATAGTGTAATTCATTTCCTTACGCTACTTTTTATTCTTTTCATACCAGAGCGTTTAAAGACATGAATTAAGCTTTTCTTTAACTCTTCATATGTCATCTCTGCACAAGGGTTCCTTGCTATTATAACAAAATCTTTTCCAGAATCTATCTCATCTTTTAATTCTATAATCGATTGGCGAATCATACGCTTAATTCGATTACGAACTACTGCATTTCCTATTTTCTTACTAACAGAAAGACCAATGCGAAAATGCGGCTGTTTTTCTTTATCTAATTTGTATACAACAAACTGGCGATTGGCATTCGATTGTCCTTTTTGGAAAACAGCCTGGAATTCATCATTCTTTTTTATACGATTTTTTTTCTTCATATCAATTGACACTCCTGTATTTCATCAGCGGAAACTCATTATTATTAGAAAAAAAGACCACTGAACGATCAGTGGTCTACGCAGATAATACTTTTCTTCCTTTACGACGACGAGCTGCTAGCACTTTACGTCCGTTTGCTGTGCTCATACGGCTGCGGAAACCATGTACTTTGCTGCGCTTACGTTTATTTGGTTGGTAAGTTCTTTTCATTATATGACACCTCCCTGAGGAATATCTGTTAAAGACAGTCTAATAAATTATAGTAAATCAAATAGGAAAATGTCAATGGTTCTCGAAATTTTCATCAAATATTCATTTTTAACCTATTCACACACTTTTTCACAGTCCCTATATTTCCTTGTGGATAAATATTTTTTCTCTTTTTTTGTCCACAAACTCTTTTTTTACTTTTACACAGTATATCGTATTGTGGACAAGTTTATTCCACAAGGTATTGATTTTGTGGATAACTTTCTTAAATTCATTGCTATAGCTGCTTTTTTTTGATATTATAGTTGTGTTTTCACTTTGAATAAGTTTTTCACACCTTTATTTTATCCACAATTTGTGTATAACATGTGGATAGTTTAAATCACATGTGGGTAAATAGTTGTCCACATTTGTTTTTTTGTCGAAAACTCTATCTCGGATACTAACGACGTTTTTATATTTTAAAATACGTTTCGTATAAATATGCATTGAAAATATTTATAGGTTGTACAATTGTTGCGCAACCTTATTCTTTTACCATCTTTGTAAAGGAGGGACACCTTTGGAAAATATCTCTGATTTATGGAATAGTGCCTTAAAAGAATTAGAAAAAAAGGTAAGCAAGCCAAGTTATGAAACCTGGTTAAAATCAACAACTGCTCATAACTTGAAAAAAGATGTATTAACTATTACAGCTCCAAATGAATTTGCTCGTGACTGGCTAGAATCTCATTATTCGGAACTAATCTCCGAAACACTTTATGATTTAACAGGTGCAAAACTAGCTATTCGTTTTATCATTCCCCAAAGTCAGGCAGAAGAGGACATAGATCTCCCTTCTGTTAAGCAAAAACACGCACATGATGAGTCTAATCACTTACCACAGAGCATGTTAAACCCAAAATATACATTTGATACATTTGTTATTGGCTCTGGTAATCGTTTTGCACATGCTGCTTCTTTAGCTGTAGCTGAGGCACCAGCTAAAGCCTATAATCCGCTCTTTATTTACGGGGGCGTTGGACTTGGAAAAACACATTTAATGCACGCAATTGGGCATTATGTAATTGAACACAACCCGAATGCAAAAGTTGTATATTTATCATCTGAAAAATTTACAAATGAATTTATTAACTCAATTCGTGATAATAAAGCTGTCGATTTTCGTAATAAATATCGTAATGTAGATGTCTTATTGATAGATGATATTCAATTTCTTGCTGGAAAAGAACAAACACAGGAAGAGTTTTTCCATACATTTAATGCGTTACATGAAGAAAGTAAACAAATTGTGATTTCAAGCGATAGACCCCCAAAAGAAATCCCAACTTTAGAAGATCGCCTTCGTTCTCGCTTTGAATGGGGGTTAATTACGGACATTACACCACCAGATCTAGAAACTAGAATCGCAATTTTACGTAAAAAAGCAAAAGCAGAAGGTCTTGATATACCAAATGAAGTTATGCTTTATATCGCAAATCAAATCGATTCAAACATTCGTGAACTAGAAGGTGCACTTATTCGAGTTGTAGCTTATTCATCTTTAATTAATAAAGATATGAATGCTGATTTAGCGGCTGAAGCGCTTAAAAATATTATTCCAAACTCTATACCTAGAATTATTGCTATTTCTGATATTCAAAAGGCTGTTGGAGGCGTCTATCAAGTAAAGTTAGAAGATTTCAAAGCAAAAAAACGGACAAAATCCGTTGCATTCCCTCGCCAAATTGCGATGTATTTATCACGTGAACTTACGGACTCATCTTTGCCAAAAATAGGTGAAGAATTTGGTGGCCGCGATCATACAACAGTAATCCATGCTCACGAAAAAATTTCGAAGCTATTAAAAACGGATACTCAATTACAGAAACACGTTGAAGAAATTAAGGATATTTTAAAATAGTAGTAGCTGAATAGTGTGAATAACTTAGCTTATTTTACGCACAGTCTATCCACATATAGATAGACTGTTTTTACATCTTTAAACAGGGTTATCCACATATCCACAAGCCCTATTACTATTACTACTACTTTTTTATCTTTATTAAATAAATAAAATCTTATACTTACCGGAGGTTTTTCGTTATGCGTTTTACAATACAAAAAGACTATCTTGTAAGAAGCGTACAAGATGTAATGAAGGCAGTTTCTTCTCGTACAACAATTCCAATTCTTACAGGAATTAAAGTTGTAGCAACTGAAGAAGGAGTTACCTTAACAGGTAGTGATGCAGACATCTCTATCGAATCATTTATCCCAGTCGAAGATGCTGGAAAAGAAATTGTTGAAATCGAACAATCAGGAAGTATTGTTTTACAAGCAAAATATTTTAGTGAGATCGTAAAAAAATTGCCTAAAGAAATTGTTGAAATTTCTGTGGAAAATCATTTTATGACAAAAATAAAATCTGGAAAATCAGAGTTTAATTTAAATGGTTTAGATTCTGCTGAATATCCGTTATTGCCACAGATTGAAGAACATCATGTATTTAAGATTCCAACAGATTTACTTAAACACATGATCAGGCAAACTGTATTTGCAGTTTCAACTTCTGAAACAAGGCCGATCTTGACAGGTGTAAACTGGAAAGTATATAACAGCGAATTAACTTGCATTGCAACAGATAGTCACAGGCTAGCACTTCGTAAAGCAAAAATCGAAGGGTATAATATTGCCGATGAATTTCAAGCGAATGTCGTTATTCCTGGTAAGAGCTTAAGTGAATTAAGTAAAATTCTAGATGAATCTGAAGAAATGGTAGATATCGTTATTACGGAGTATCAAGTATTATTCCGTACAAAACATTTATTATTCTTCTCAAGATTGTTAGAAGGGAATTATCCAGATACAACGCGTTTAATTCCAGCCGAGAGTAAGACTGATATCTTTGTAAATACAAAAGAATTTTTACAAGCAATTGATCGTGCGTCGCTATTAGCAAGAGACGGTCGTAACAACGTTGTTAAATTATCAACATTAGAACAACAGATGTTAGAGATTTCTTCGAATGCACCAGAAATCGGAAAAGTAGTAGAAGAGGTTCAATGTGAAAATGTAGATGGAGAAGAATTAAAAATATCTTTTAGTGCAAAATATATGATGGACGCATTAAAAGCTTTAGACAGTACAGAAATTAAAGTTAGTTTTACTGGAGCGATGAGACCGTTTTTAATTCGCACAGTGAATGATGATTCCATCATTCAATTAATTTTACCGGTACGTACTTACTAAGTAAGGGCTGAGGGTTGCTAGTGTAAAGGTACTAGTGACCCTTATTTGATTTGTAGGGTATTACTTTCCTAATGCTAGTTTATTTAGTACAATGAAAGAATGAACACTTTCAGAAAGTGAGCGATTTTATGAAACTTATTAAGATTTCAACAGAATACATTACACTAGGACAATTTTTAAAGTTAGCTGATGTAATTGATACAGGTGGCGCTGTGAAATGGTTCTTACAAGAATATGAAGTATACGTGAATCAAGAACTTGAAAATAGAAGAGGCCGAAAGCTATATGCAAATGATATTGTTGAAATTCCGGGAAGCGGAACTTTCCAAGTTCAGGCATAAAGGGGGATCCCTTTGTTTATTACAGAAATACAATTAAAAAACTATCGCAATTATGAGCATTTAGAGCTTTCCTTTGAGGATAAAGTCAATGTAATTATTGGTGAAAATGCGCAAGGGAAAACGAATCTAATGGAAGCTATTTATGTATTGGCGATGGCGAAATCCCATAGAACTTCGAACGATCGTGAACTCATTCGTTGGGATGAGGATTATGGTAATATAAAAGGTAGATTACAAAGGCGAAATAGTTCTTTATCCTTAGAATTAAACATTTCAAAAAAAGGTAAAAAGGCAAAGTTAAATCAGTTAGAACAGCAAAAATTGAGCCAGTATATTGGTGAAATGAATGTTGTTATGTTTGCCCCAGAAGATTTAAACCTTGTAAAAGGAAGCCCTCAAGTACGAAGACGCTTTTTAGATATGGAACTTGGACAAATAGCTCCTGTCTATTTGTATGAATTAAGTCAATATCAAAAGGTACTCATGCAACGAAATCATTTACTTAAGAAGATGCAAGGGAATAGTAAAAATGAGGAAACGATGTTGGATGTATTTACACTTCAACTTATTGAGCATGGTGCGAAAATTTTGCGAAAACGTTTTGAGTTTTTGCATTTACTACAAGAATGGGCTGCTCCAATTCACCGGGGAATTAGCAGAGGATTAGAGGAGTTAGAAATCATCTATAAACCAAGTGTAGATGTATCAGAATCAATGGATTTGTCGAAAATAAAAGAAGTATACTATGAAAGTTTTCAATCTGTGAAACAACGTGAAATTTTCCGTGGTACAACTTTAATTGGTCCTCATCGTGATGATTTACAATTCTTCGTTAATGGTAAAAATGTTCAGGTCTTTGGTTCACAAGGGCAACAACGAACAACCGCACTGTCCCTAAAATTAGCTGAAATTGAATTAATTTATTCAGAGGTTAAGGAATATCCAATCCTTTTATTAGATGATGTGTTATCAGAACTAGATGATTATCGTCAATCACATCTTTTAAATACAATTCAAGGAAAAGTACAAACATTTGTGACCACGACGAGTGTCGACGGAATTGAACACGAAACATTGAAAGAAGCGAAAACAATTCATGTAACGAACGGCACGGTAGATTGTGAAATAGACAGAAAATAATTTCTGTTTAAATGGAAAAGTAGGTGATCTTTGTGTCAATGGAACAAAAACAAATGCAGGAAAACGCATATGATGAAAGTCAGATTCAGGTGTTAGAAGGACTGGAGGCAGTTCGAAAGCGTCCTGGTATGTATATCGGTTCTACAAGTGGAAAAGGTCTTCATCATCTTGTATGGGAAATTGTTGATAACAGTATTGACGAAGCTTTAGCAGGATATTGTGATGAAATTAATGTCAGTATTGAAGAAGATAATAGTATTGTTGTAACAGATGACGGCCGTGGTATTCCTGTAGGTATACAAGAAAAAATGGGACGTCCTGCTGTAGAAGTTATTATGACGGTACTCCATGCTGGTGGTAAATTTGGCGGTGGCGGTTATAAAGTTTCTGGTGGTTTGCATGGTGTTGGTGCATCTGTTGTAAATGCTTTATCAACAGAATTAGAGGTATTTGTACATCGAGATGGAAAAATACACTATCAAAAATATGAACGTGGGATCCCGGCTGCGGATTTAAAAGTAATAGGTGAAACCGATCATACAGGAACGATCACACGCTTTAAGCCAGATGCAGAAATTTTTACAGAGACGACAGAATACGAATTTGATACATTAGCTACTCGTATGCGTGAGTTGGCGTTTTTAAATCGTAATATTAAATTAACAATTGAAGATAAGCGTGAACATAAGCAAAAGAAAGAATTCCATTACGAAGGTGGAATTAAATCTTATGTGGAACATTTAAATCGTTCAAAACAACCAATCCATGAAGAGCCTGTATATGTTGAAGGTTCAAAAGATGGAATTCAGGTTGAAGTTGCGCTTCAATATAACGAAGGATATACAAATCATATTTACTCATTTACAAATAATATTCATACGTATGAAGGTGGTACACATGAGGTAGGATTTAAAACTGCCCTAACACGTGTAATCAACGATTATGGTCGTAAAAATAACATTTTAAAAGATGCGGATAGTAATTTAACTGGTGAAGATGTTCGTGAAGGCTTAACAGCAATCGTATCAATTAAACATCCAAATCCACAATTTGAAGGGCAAACGAAGACGAAACTTGGAAATAGTGAAGCGAGAACGATTACAGAATCTGTATTCTCAGAGGCCTTTGAAAAGTTCTTACTGGAAAACCCCAATGTTGCACGTAAAATTATAGATAAAGGGACTATGGCAGCGCGCGCGCGCGTAGCCGCTAAAAAGGCTCGTGAATTGACACGTAGAAAGAGTGCGTTAGAAGTTTCGAGTTTACCAGGTAAATTAGCGGATTGTTCTTCGAAAGATCCAGCAATCAGTGAAATTTACATCGTAGAGGGTGACTCTGCCGGCGGATCTGCGAAACAAGGGCGTGACCGTCATTTTCAAGCGATTTTACCACTTAAAGGTAAAATTATTAACGTTGAAAAGGCGCGATTAGATAAAATTTTATCTAATGATGAAGTGCGTACAATTATTACAGCAATCGGTACAAATATTGGTGGGGATTTCGATATTGAGAAGGCCCGTTATCATAAAATTATTATTATGACAGATGCGGACGTGGATGGTGCACATATTCGTACCCTATTATTAACGTTCTTCTATCGTTATATGCGTCAAATAATTGAGTGTGGTTATATATATATTGCGCAACCACCATTGTTTAAAGTACAGCAAGGTAAAAAAATTCAATATGCTTACAATAATAAAGAACTTGAAAAAATACTAGCTGAATTACCAACTCAACCTAAGCCTGGGATTCAGCGTTATAAAGGTTTAGGGGAAATGAATCCAACCCAGCTGTGGGAGACGACAATGGACCCAGAAGTACGTTCGTTACTTCAAGTTTCCCTTCAAGATGCAATTGAAGCGGATGAAACATTTGAAATTTTAATGGGTGATAAAGTAGAGCCGCGTCGTAACTTTATCCAAGAAAATGCAAAATACGTGAAAAACCTTGATATTTAAGTGAGTAATGACAGGAATCTAAGTATTCCTGTCTTCTACATATAAATCAATGTATGTGTAACGGAAATGTAAGAGGAGGTGCTCGTTGATGTCAGACAATCAACAACAAGCACGAATTCGAGAAATTAATATTAGCCATGAAATGCGTACCTCATTTTTAGATTACGCAATGAGTGTTATCGTATCTCGTGCATTACCAGATGTTCGTGATGGATTAAAACCAGTTCATCGTAGGGTTTTATATGCGATGAATGATTTAGGAATTACAGCTGATAAAGCATATAAGAAGTCGGCACGTATTGTCGGCGAAGTAATTGGTAAGTATCACCCGCACGGTGATTCAGCTGTTTATGAAACAATGGTACGTATGGCGCAAGATTTTAGTCAACGTTACATGCTTGTTGATGGACATGGTAATTTCGGTTCTGTTGATGGAGATTCAGCTGCAGCAATGCGTTATACAGAAGCAAGAATGTCTAAGATTTCTATGGAATTAATACGTGATATTACAAAGAATACAATTGATTATCAAGATAACTACGATGGTTCTGAAAGGGAACCAGTTGTATTACCAGCGCGTTTCCCTAACTTATTAGTAAATGGTACAACGGGTATTGCGGTAGGTATGGCAACAAATATTCCACCGCATCAACTTGGAGAAGTAATTGATGGTGTGTTGGCATTAAGTCATAACCCAGATATCACTATCGCGGAATTAATGGAATATATTCCCGGGCCAGACTTCCCAACATCAGGTTTAATCTTAGGGCGAAGTGGAATTCGAAGAGCTTACGAAACGGGTCGCGGTTCTATTATACTTCGTGCTAAAGTTGAAATTGAAGAGAGAGCAAATGGTAAACAATCTATTATCGTAACAGAACTACCTTATCAAGTTAATAAGGCGCGATTAATTGAAAAGATTGCAGAATTAGTTCGTGATAAGAAAATTGAAGGCATTACAGATTTACGCGATGAATCGGATCGAAATGGTATGCGTATTGTTATGGAAGTACGTCGTGATGCCAATGCCAATGTACTATTAAATAATCTATATAAACATACAGCACTTCAAACAAGTTTCGGTATTAATATGTTGTCTCTAGTAAATGGAGAGCCACAAGTCCTAAATTTAAAACAAAATCTATATTATTATTTAGAGCATCAAAAGGTAGTAATTCGTAGACGTACTGCTTATGAATTAGAGAAAGCAGAAGCGCGTGCTCATATTTTAGAGGGATTACGAATTGCTTTAGATCATCTTGATGAAGTTATTACTTTAATCCGTAGTTCCAAAACAGCTGATATTGCAAAACAAGGTTTAATGGAACGTTTCGGCTTAAGTGAGAAACAAGCGCAAGCGATTTTAGATATGCGTTTGCAACGTTTAACCGGATTAGAACGTGAAAAAATTGAACAAGAATATCAAGACTTAATGAAGCTAATTGCAGAGTTAAAAGCAATTTTAGCAGACGAAGAAAAAGTTCTTGAAATTATTCGCGAGGAATTAGCTGAAGTAAAAGAACGTTTTAATGATAAGAGAAGAACAGAAATTACAATTGGCGGTATGGAAGCTATAGAGGATGAAGATTTAATCCCAGAACAAAATATCGCAATTACACTTACTCATAATGGTTATATTAAGAGGTTACCGGCTTCTACGTACAAAACACAGAACCGTGGGGGACGTGGTGTACAAGGAATGGGTACGAATGATGATGACTTTGTTGAACATTTATTAACAACGTCTACTCATGATCATATTTTATTCTTCACAAACAAGGGTAAAGTATACCGTACAAAAGGATATGAAATTCCAGAGTATAGTCGTACAGCAAAAGGCATACCGATTATTAATCTATTAGGGGTAGATAAGGGTGAGTGGATCAACGCTATTATTCCAATTCGTGAATTTGGTGACGACCAGTTCTTATTCTTTACAACGAAACAAGGTATTTCTAAGAGAACGCCGCTCTCATCATTTGCAAATATACGTACGAACGGTTTAATTGCAATTTCGCTTCGTGAAGAAGATGAATTAATTTCTGTACGTTTAACATCTGGTGATAAAGATATTATCGTAGGGACCAGCAATGGTATGTTAATTCGCTTCAATGAACAGGATGTACGTTCTATGGGCCGTAATGCAGCTGGTGTAAAAGCTATTACACTAGGCGAAGAGGACCAAGTAGTAGGTATGGAAATTGTTGAAGAGGATACGAATGTCTTAATCGTAACGAAGAACGGGTATGGTAAGCGTACGCCGGTTGAAGAGTATCGACTACAGAGTCGTGGTGGTAAAGGTCTGAAGACTTGTAACATTACAGACAAGAACGGTAAATTAGTAGCGGTTAAGTCTGTAACAGGTGAAGAAGACATTATGTTAATTACAGTAGCGGGTGTTATTATTCGTATGCCAGTTGATCAAATCTCTCAAATGGGGCGTAATACACAAGGTGTTCGTCTAATTCGATTAGGGGATGAGCAAGAGGTAGCGACAGTAGCAAAAGCACAAAAGGATGAAGAAGAAGAAATTAGCGAAGAGGTTTCTTCTGAAGAATAAGAGTGGGGATTTCTCCCCCTCTTATTTTTTTATAATAATACTTGCATAGAAATAGGGAAGCGTATATAATAGGCAGAGTCAGCAAATGAGAGATACAAGTTATCGAAAAAAACTTGTTGACGAAAATAATATACTATGATATATTATGAAAGTCGCTGAAACGCGATGTTGAACTTTGAAAACTAAACGAAACAAACAACGTGAAACGTCAATTTTTATTTTTAGATGCTAGACAAACTAACTTTATTGGAGAGTTTGA
>NZ_PCNZ01000034.1 GCF_002975175.1 Bacillus sp. MYb209 | reverse complement strand
GATACAAGCTCTTTCTCAAGAGTATCAAACTCGGTGATTAGGGTAGAGTGGTATACCACTCCCCCCTAACCACCGAGTAAAAGAAAATTCCCCATCTACATTTCGACCTAAATACCGATGTCATCAAAAATAAAAAACAGCCACCGATTTCGATAGCTGTTTTACAAAATTAAGCTGATTTGATTCTTCACATCACGTTTTGAAAAATCTGTTCGTAACTGTAGTGAAATATCATATTCATTACGCTTTTTATTTTCTTTAATAGATACAGATTGAATGAGAGGTAATAAAAAGCGTCTTTTATCCATATCGCTTATTTCTTGAAGTTTCACATCGTCTTGAAATACTTCGTTCAAGGTATGTAACCATGTTTCTTTGCTTTTTTCAACTTTTTCTTTGAGAGTGATTTGCTGTTTAAAGTGGTTTATTTGTTGTACGATTCCATCTAGTTTTCGCTGTACATCCAAACGGTAAATCGCTAAAGACTTCAAAAAACGTTTATCATCGTTATTTTTCATACGTTGTTTAAGTTCTTCTGTAATATTGTGAAGTTTGATGGTGTAGCTTTCGAAAAGACGCTGATGCTTTTGAATATTGTTATTCAATTCTTGTATCTCATACTGAATTTTTTGTTCTATCGCATGATATACATTATGAAATCCGCTTATTTTCACATCAGTAAGTGTTTGATTCACTACTTTATCATGAAGGAGGTCTGCATCTATTCTTAATTTACAGTTGGGACAGGAATAAATTTTCCCTCCATACTGTTTATTTGTAGAACTTACTGTTTGTTGATTCTTTGTTTTCATTAATTCTTGGCACTTTTCACAAGAAAGCAACCCTTGTAGCAAAAAACTTGTTTTGTAATGTTTAGGAACCATGTTGCCATTACGTTTTTCTGAATAAATACGCCAACATGATTCCCATGTCGCTCGTGAAATGATTGGCTTCACATAGTGGTTTGGTGCTTCAATCCAAATATCCCTTGCATTTTGCTTTCCATCTGTTTGTCGGCGCCATGATAATAAACCACAATAAAAAGGATTAAGCACAATCACCTTTACATTCTCTTTCCCCCAATCTTTTCCGCGGCGGGAACCGTTAGGGAGTGTATTAGCAATATACTGAAACCCATGACCATTTACATATAAATTGAAGATTTCTTTTACATAGCACAGCTCTTCGGTGTGTTCAATAAATTGCCCACTATTCTTATCATATGTGTAACCAAATGGTGGTTTTCCACCAAGCCATTTTCCTTGTTTTGCTTTGTTTTCTAGTCCCGATCGTGTTCTTGCAATGATGGTGTCTACTTCATATTTAGTAAAACCATCCTCCATAAGTTGCACAATCAAATCATTATCAGTACTGTACACACTTTCAGTCGAACTAATAATAATCGGAATACCAAGTGTCTTCATGACAATACGAATAGTTTGATGTTCAAGAGGATCTCTGGCAAGACGATCACTTTTATAAACAATCACAAAATCAAATTCTTGTCGTTTCGCCGCTTCAAACATGTTTTCAAGTTCTTTTCTACTAGTGAGTTTATTTTTACGAGCTGAAACAGCCTTATCAAGAAAGGAATGAGTATGAATGCAATTATATTTACGAACTACTTCCATAACAGAATTTATTTGCATATCCATGTCCTGCTTATCAGTAGAATGCCGCCCGTAAAAAGCAGCTTTCATATTTGATTGTAATATATAAGAGAGCTTCATGATGTTAACACCTCTTGAGTACGTAAGAATGGGTGTTTAAAAACAATTTCGCATTCCTTCCCGTCAGTTTTGACTTGCTGTATTAAATCTCGAAAAAAGGAACCTAACTTTCGATTCTCCTTGATCTCGTCATAGGACAACGACATAGAGGATTGATAATTACTTACCTTTTCACATAATTGCTTTACATCACTTAATTCCTGTATTACCTGTTCTTTTTGTTTTTTATATTTTGCCAGCTCATCATACAGCGCCATAATTTCGATTTCTTTCTGTTCCTTATAAGGTGCATCAGTTTCGTGATACCACGTATCTACTTTTGTAATTAACTTTTCATTCATAAGCTGGATTTTTTCTTCAATGGTTTGTATTTTCTGTTTTACTTGCTTCTTAGCATTCTGTTCATATCGATTAAATAATTCCTGGAAATGAGAAGTGAGTAGGCTATGAAAATATTCTTTGCAGCGTTCAAAGACTAATGGTTCGATTGTACTCTTAAAAACGTAAACTGAAGAATGGTTTAAACATTTATATTTTAAATTTTCTTTTCTTCTAGCCTTTATTTTTTGTAATGATTCATTACATTTCGAACAAATTAGTAAGTCTTGCAATGGAAATAACACTTGTTCGAATACATAATCTTGATGAATCTTTTTGGGAGATAAAACGGTGACAATACTACATGCTTTTTCCCATGTATTCTTATCAATAATGGAAAGTCTTTCATATTTACTAGTAACATCTTCACCAAAAATATTCATAGTACGCAATCCAATATATGTCGGGTTTAATGCAATTTTTCTTATATCAGCCGAAGTCCAAGACTTACCGTTTTCCTTCAAGCCTAATACATTACAAAGTTCTTTCAAGGATTCATATTTTCCCGATACAAGTTCTTGATAAATCCTTTTAACAATTTGTACTTGTTCATCAACCAATTCAATTTCTTTCGTTTCTTTATTCCATTTAAAACCATACGGAAGACGTCCTGGGTTTTTACCACTTTGGAAATTTGACTTTAATGTTTGCTTTAAACGTTCAATAATTTGTTCGCCTTCACGTTGGGCCATACCCGCCATAATTAATTCAAGATATTCACCAATTGGTGTGTAGTACACTGGTGGCTCATTCGGTGCAGTTAAAATAACATTTATTTTCTTGTTTCTTAGTATTTGATAAATTTCATAATACTCCATCACATTTCGAGCTAGTCGATCTCGCTTAAATAAGAATAAGGTTCCGACATCGTTATTGTTGATATCTTGTAGTAATTTTTGTAGGGCTGGACGCTTTTTTAAACTGACTTTTCGGGCTGATACCGCTTCATCGATATATTCTTCATCGATAATCAATGCCATATCAATGGAGCAAGTGAGAACTGAATTTTGTTGCATCCCGATTGAGTTTTCCTGAGAATCAATTGAACTTCTATAATATGCAACGGTCTTCAATTCAGGACCTCCTCTCATGATGTTCTATTTACACTGTATGTATCAAAAATAGCGGCTAGTCCTTATTAATTGCTTTAACTAATTCTTTTTCAACAATCTTGATATACGCTTCAAACCATTTTTGAGCTGATTCTGGATCATGAACATAACTTACTGATGTAATTGTAATTTTCTTTTGCCTATTCATTTTATGTATTCCTTTCAATAAATCCGTGGAGGTTATTCTTATGATAAATGAAATTGGTAAACACATTCGTACACTACGTACTCAAAAAGGCATTGGACTAAACACCTTTGCAAAACAGCTTGGTGTATCACCAGCTTATTTAAGTAATCTTGAGACAGGAAAAACAGATACCATTCAACTTTCACTACTACAAAAACTGCAAGATGAACTTCACCTCATTACAATAGATAACTTTTCCTTAATACAAGATGAAACAAAATATAGAATTGCTCGGGCAAGCACTCTCTTACATAGCTTGATGCAACAGAATGAAGCATTTGGATACTACTTATTAGAAACCTTAGAAAAAGGTATTTATCTATCTCAGGTATCACCTACCTCCGATAACAATGATCAGGATTATTATTTACAAAACTAAAAAGACTATTCACAATAAAAAACAATTATTTATGTTAGTGAATAATTTAATCAAAAAAAGAAGAGCATACCTCTTAAAGAAAGAGGATGCTCTTTTTATTTTTCGTCTTCCTGACAACTCACTGCCGCTTCAACTATAGACCTTAAAATTGGATTTTTCTTTTCCCACTCTTGTTGGAACCATTCTTTTTGTTCTTCTTTTTCCATTGATGCAAGTGGTGAATGGATAATGACTTTTGTATTACCAAATTGGAATTCTTTCATCATATCCCCCCTTGCATTATATGTATGCAAGACAGGAAAAAAGACGAACTATCATTTTCATAGGACAAGCTAGCCATACATATTTATAACAATAATAATAGACAAGCTGGTAGGTGAAACTAATGTACCGTCCACAAGAACTTGATGTATTCATCTATTTACGTAAAAGTCGAAAAGATCTTGAAGAAGAAAAAAAGGCGATGGAACACGGACAACATTATGATACACTTGAACGTCATCGTACTCAGTTATTAGAACTCGCTCACAAAGAGCATCATAATATTATTGATATTTTTGAAGAAGTTGTTTCTGGTGAATATATATCTGAAAGACCTATGATGCAAAAACTTCTTCGCGAAGTAGAATCAGGCATCGCTAATGCTGTGTTAGTAATGGATTTAGACCGTCTTGGTCGTGGGGATATGGTAGATCAGGGAACGATTTATCGTGTGTTTCGCTATTCAGAGACATTCATTATTACTCCAACAGAAATTATTGATCCCAATGATGAAAATCAAGAGTTGACCTTTAGTATAAAATCTTTAATTGCCCGAGAAGAATTAAAAACAATTGTTAAACGTATGCAGCGTGGTAGAAGGGTTTCTGCAAAAGAAGGAAAATCTATCTCTCGCGTGCCAGCTTTTGGATACTTACGAGATAATAATTTAAAACTTTATCCTGATTCTGAAAAGAGTTGGGTGATACCAAAAATTTTCGAATTAATGGCGAATGGAATGGGAAGACAGGCAATTGCCCAAGAATTAGATAGGTTGGGTATTTCTCCTCCTGAAGGTGAATATTGGAATCCTTCAACTATCTCCTCCATTATAAAAAACGAAGTATATCTTGGTCACATTATTTGGGGGAAAATACGTTATACCAAACAAAATGGGAAGTACATTCGTAAAAAAGTACCGAAGGAAAGATGGCAACGACACGATCATGCTCATACTCCACTTGTATCAGAAGAGTTATTTCAAAAAGCCAATATGGCTCATAGCAAACGTTGGAGACCTCCAACAATCAAAACAAAAAAACTTTCCAATCCATTGGCAGGAATCTTGTTATGCGAATTATGTGGTCATTCCATGCTTTATCAGCCACGAAAAGATCGCCCTAACCCCCAAGTTCGCTGTGTACAACCGTCTTGTAAAGGAATTCAAAAAGGAGCTTCCTTAGCACTTGTTGAACAGCGTATACTTGACGGATTAAAACAAATTATTGAAAGCTTTGAGATACAAGAGAACATGGTACAAAAAAAGAAAACAACGAATAACATTAATATGCAAAAAAAAGCTTTAGAAAAGAAAGAACATCAAATTAATGATTTGCAAAAACAAAAAAATACCCTCCATGATTTGTTAGAGAAAGGTGTATACGATATTGAAACTTTTTTAGAACGACAGAAATCCATTGTAATACGTTTAAAAACTATACAAGAAGAAATTAAGCAACTTGAGCACGAAATTAAGCATGTATTAGAAAAAGAAAAACATATACATGAGTTTGTTCCCAAAATTAAAAATGTATTAGAAGCATACTATGCGACCGAAGATATAGAAAAGAAAAATCGCCTACTTAAGTCAGTGCTTGAAAAGGTCACATATTTAAGAAAAAAAAGGTGGCAAAGAAAAGATGAATTTGTCGTGGAATTACATACTAAAATATAAGCATAAAACTCAGCTCTATATAACAGCATCCACTAAAAATACCCATTAATGAAGAAAGAAGATACCTACTACGTACAGGTATCTTCTTTTCTCTATTTATATTGATTTCGTTTTCATTACCTATTCATCATTGTTTCTCCAAGCAAAAAATGAATTGAATTTTCATAGACAACTGTGGAGAGATCAAATTTTCATTTTGGAATCCTGCCCCATTGCCATTAGGCTAAAAAGAACGAGTTACCCCAAAACAATAAAAACAAGCAAAATGCACAAAATTTTTGTTATAGGGGTATTATAAGATCTTAACTTGATGGGCATGCATCAAGTTAAGATTTTGAGGCACTCTATATTTACCAGACAGGTCTAAACTTCAATGGTAAATTACCTTCATTTGCTTCATAAACTAATTTTGTTAAATCTTCCTTGAGCATTTGCATTCGTTCAGCACCTATGTTTTCAATCCAACGTTGCTCAATCTCAGTTAGTATCTTCTCTTTTGCTTGCACTACTAACCAACCTCGTTCAGTCAAAACAATAATTTTCCCTCTCTTATCAGTGGGATGAGTTTTACGCATTACATAACCACTTTTTTCAAGAAAATCCACCATTTTACTTACAGCTTGCTTTGTAATTCCTAAATATTCAGCTAGTTCTATACCTGTTGCTCCATTAGGAGTGATGTATTTAAACATAAAACCATGTATAGGTCTAATATCTCCGAATCCCAATTCACTCAATCTGTCATGTAGTTCATTAATCGATGTACTAAAGGATAATGACAAAAGTGATGTAAGATCTAATTCACTAAATACTTGATGATTCATACATAAAACCTCCTCGAATAAAGTCAATTTAGTTGACTTTATTCGGATTCCATTGTACTACAAACAACATAATCAATCAAGTTCACTATGTTGTTTTTGTTATAAAAGAAATATGGCCCACTTAAAGCAACGCATTATTTTTAAACTGGAAATAATAAGACTCTCAATAAGTTTGTTTCCTTTACTTCCATAACTTTTAGCCTTTTCTCCATTCTGCAATTCTAAACTTTTAACATAATAAGTACACATATATACAAACAAAAAAACTCCCATCAATCTAAAAAAAACGGATACTCATAGAAATGAACATACGTTTCAACTTAAATGAATATAACATTCATGAAATTAACCTACTATAGAAACTAAAAGAACGTTCTCTATGTCTTATATAATAAAATTTCTTTTATAAACAGTAATAGAACTCAAATATTCAAAAATTTAACAGCTGTATTACAAAAGGTAACCTTTAGTAAGTTGGATTGTTTTATGTAACCGCAATATCCTTAAGGTAATTGTACGTCAAGAAATATTTACTCACATAAAAGCTCATTAAAATTACATATTAATAAGAAATAACATGATGAAAATATCGATTTTTTCAAAAAAATTTCCTCATCACAAAAATATACAGGTTACTTTAAATATCCAATTAATTATAATTTCCTACTAAAATAAAGGAATTATTTTATTTATTTGATATAATTTATGTGATTACAATAAATGCACGGGGAATAAAAGATTACAAATCATCTATACGGAGGTATGAGAAATGGATGAACAACGAGACATAGGGCCTAAAATAGAAAAAAGCTTTGAATTAATAGGAAAAAGATGGACAGGATTAATTATTTATGTACTAATGAGTGGTCCTAAACGTTTTAGTGAAATTCATTCAATGATTCCAGATTTAAGTAAACGTATGCTTACAGAAAGAATGAAAGAGCTTGAGGATAACGATATGGTAGTGCGACACGTGATTGCGGAACGCCCTGTACGAATAGAGTATTTACTAACAAAAAAAGGAACAGAATTAGGAAGAATTCTTGGACCAATTAGTCAATGGGCCGAAAGTTGGATAAAAGAGTAATTAAAAAGGCCCTCTCAAATACATAAATCAAACACATATTAAGAAAAGATGAAGTGCAATTTCCTAAAAAATATAGTCAATCAATTCAATAAGTAGACAATTCATATTAAAAAAATTACACTGTTTCATACTAAAGTAATAACTGATCTCATCTTAGAAAGGCAGGAAGAAACAAATGGCAAATCTTCTTTATATTACAGCGCATCCACTTGACGATACTGAATCATACAGTTTGACAGTTGGAAAAGAATTTATTAAATCCTATAAAGAATTAAACCCCCATGATGAAGTTGTTCATCTTGATTTATACAAAGCAGATATTCCATATCTTGATGCTGATGTATTTAGTGGGTGGAAGAAACTTAGATCTGGCATTCCTTTACATGAATTAACACCTATTGAAATATCAAAAGTAGGACGTCTAGCTGAATTAGGCGGACAATTTGTATTAGCTGACAAGTATGTATTCGTCACTCCAATGTGGAATTTCTCTATTCCAGCCATTTTAAAAACATATCTTGACGCCGTGGCTGTATCAGGAAAAACATTTAAGTATACAAAAGAAGGAGCAGTAGGATTATTAACAGGTAAAAAAGCATTGCACATTCAAGCACGTGGCGATATTTATTCTGAAGGACCAGAAGCACATAGAGAGATGGGGCATCGGTATTTAGAGGTTATGATGGAATTCTTTGGAACCTCTTTCTTTGAAGGAATATTTGTCGAAGGACATAACAAATTTCCAGGACAGGCTGAAGAAATTAAGGAAAAAGCTATTATTAGAGCTAAAGAAGTTGCTAAATATTTTTAAATATTTCAATCTAAAAACTCTCCTAGGCTTTTCTTCACTTACCTTGTATCTAATTCATCCCACAATATTATCTCGCTCTATAGTATTTTGTACATCAACTTAATCCACTAAAATAATTTTCAGTCGTTTACTCAGATTATTTTAGGACTATAATTATAGCCCTTATAGTGGACACTAAAAAGATGGCTCCGGTAGAATACCGAAACCATCTTTTTTAGTGCTTGATTTTTTAGAGTCTTTTTATTAAACTGTCCATTTTATAGAGTACAGTTCAATTCTTTACAATCTCAATTGATTGACAGTAACTATATTTACATCAACCAAGAAATCAAAAAGGGAAGGGTGACAAGAGACATAAGCGCACTAATAACAAAAGAAGAAGCTGTCTCACCTGCTAGACTGTCAAATTTCACTGAAATCATAGCAGCTACTGCAGATCCTGGGAATGCTACTAATAAAACTAACTTTGTTACGTCATCTGAAGATAATCCTATTGCAAGCGCAATTCCAAGCATGACAAGTGGTTGAACGATTACTTTAAGAAGTGAAATCCCAAATGCAGTTGGGCTAAATTGAACTTTACGAATTCCGATTGTGACCCCAACTGCAAATAACGCTGCACCCGATGTAATGCCACCAATTTGCTCTAAACTCTTCGCTAATAAATGTGGTGACTGGAACCCGAATAGCACAAGAATAACCCCAATTAAAGGAACACAGGCTAGCGGCTCTGAAAGACCATGTAAAATTGATTTAACAGTTACTTTCAAAAGACTTTCTTTCTCGTCAGTCTCTTCATTCTGACGTTGACCCACTGCACCAATAATAGTAGCTAATGGATCTAGCATGGCATTCACAACGATTCCTGTAATGGCAATTGGAAGCGCAGCCACACTTGCTCCAAACAAACTTCCTAAAACCGGAGTTCCCATAAATGCAAAAGTTGGTTGGGCTGAGTTTAAAGAAAACATTGATGCTTTTGTTAATGAAAACTTAAATACGTATTTAGCAATTAACAGGAAAACAATATAAAAACCTACAATACTAATAACTAAGGCAAGTAAAAATGGCCATTTTTCAATTAATGTTTGCTTAGGGGTTGTTGTAATCCCCACAAATAGATGGGCTGGTAATGCAAATTTAGTTACTAATGTATTTAATCCTTTTGATGTCGTCGCATCAAATTTTTTAAAATATCCAGCTAAATATCCTAATAGGATGGTAAAGAAAATAGGTGTTAAAATAATAAAGATTTGACTAATATCCATTTTAAAATCCTCCATACTTCACTTTGATCTAAGCGTATATATCCTAAATTACGATTTAATTTCAAAGTGAATAATTTCTATTAAATACCGATGCCTATCAAGGTGATAGGCATTCATTTAAACTTACATAGCTATCTCCGAATTTTCACTAGCTTTGATTTGCTTATAAGTTGGATGCCACATGGCATCTTTTACAGCTTGTTCAACATCTTCTGGAACATGTTGAGCCACGCCGTCTTGAATAGCTGCTTTTGCAACTTTAATTGCTACTGCTATAGAAACAGCACGCAAGTCCTTTGTACTTGGAAGTAATGAAGCACCAGTTTTACGACTATCAGTCATATCAGTCACAGCATTTGCAACAGCAGTAAACATACCACTTGTAATCACTTTAGCTTTTACGACAATCGAACCAAGTCCTAAACCTGGGAATACAAATGCATTGTTAGATTGACCAATTTCGTATACTGTACCTTTATAAGAAACGGGCTCAAATGGACTTCCTGTTGCAATTAGTGCTTTTCCATCTGTCCAAGTAAGTAAATCTTGCGGAGTTGCCTCTGCTAATGGCGTTGGGTTTGACATTGGCATAATGACTGGGCGTTCCACATGTTTGACCATTTCTTTTACGATTTCTTCTGAGAAGGCTCCCGTTACACCTGATGTTCCAATCAGAATAGTAGGTTTTACTTGTTTAATTACTTCCAGAAGAGTTATTTTACCGGATTCATCACGCGCCCAATTTTTTACTTCTTCCGATTTTTGTAAGTAAGGTTTTTGGAAGTTTAAAATACCATCCATATCGTCTGTTAAAAGTCCTCGGTAATCAACAGCCCAAAATCTACTATATGCTTCTTCTGTCGAAAGACCATCAAACACCATCGCATTATGAATTTGATCAGCATTACCAATCCCTGCGGCCCCTGGTCCAAATACCACTACTCGATGCTCTCGTAATGGGACGTCAGTAACTTGAACAGCAGAAAGGATAGCTGCTAATGTAATAGCTCCAGTACCTTCAATGTCATCATTAAATGTTAAAATCTTATCTCCGTATTTCTCAATAATGTTGCGCGCATTGACATTACCGAAGTCTTCCCAATGTAATAAAGCATTTGGGAACATTTCTAATGCTTTTTCAACATATGCATCAATAAATTCGTCGTATTTTTCGCCTCGAACACGTTCATGTCGATTTCCAATATAAAGAGGATCTTGTAACAACTCTTCGTTGTTTGTCCCCACATCTAACACAACAGGTAACACACGACTGGGATCGATACCAGCAGCTGCCGTGTAAACAGCCAATTTACCAACAGAAATATTAATTCCATTTGCTCCCCAATCTCCAATACCCAAAATACTTTCAGAATCTGTAGCTACAATTAAATCAATATCCTCTGCTTTAACTCCACTATTTGCAAATGCTTTTTCAATTCCATCCATATCATTAATAGAAAGATAAACACCGTCTGGACGATGATATTCATGACTATACTCTTGAATGGCTTGTCCAACAGTCGGAGTGTAAATGATAGGTAACATTTCACTAAGATGATCTGTTAGTAATCGATAGAATAATACGGTATTGCGATTAGATAAATCGTTTAACCAAACATTTTTTCGTAAGTTATTAGGCTGTTCTTTAAATTGTCGATAAGCACGTTTAACTTGTTCTTCTAACGTTAAAACTGTTGGAGGTAATATCCCTTCTAAGCCAAGATCTTTACGTTCTTGTTTTGTAAATGCTAATCCTTTATTTAAGAAAGGTTGAGCAAGAAGATTTTTCCCTTTCAAATTTGTTTGAATAGATCTGTCATTGGAAAGATTAAATGTAGTCATGTGATTATTCCTTCTTTCTAGATGCTTTGTATTGTATTCTTTTTTTTATTTATAAGAGAACCATAATTGGGTAGTAATAAAAAATTCATATGGCTTCTTTAATATGAGTTATCCTTTTTCTAAATAGGTTCCTTTTTACATAAAATTGTTATGCTGTCATACAACTTTCTATATCAAGATTGGCATTGTATTTGGTACGTCGACATACTCAATCGTTTTTAACTGATTACTTTGTCTAACGACCAAAATAAACGAGAAACGATTTCTACAATAATATTCAAAGGAGTCAATACTGGATGAATAACGAGATAGATAACAACTGAAAAGATCAGTGCTCCAATCGTTGTTTCCATCGTTTGACTATAAGGCCCTCCACCTAGCTTTACATTGAAGAGGACGATACTTCCCTAAAATAGTGCAGGAAGAATAGCTAAGAGAATATCCATTTGATTCAAACCTTCTTTCTTAAAACCTTAATGTATTTGTAAAGTGTCTTATTTGATTGCGTTACTCGAGGTTACTAATAGTAACTTGTGTCACTCAACGTTACTAATCGTAACCAACGTATTTTAAATAGTCAACAATTTTATTTTTCCTTATTTTCCCTTACCTTTACTTCTAATTATTTTTTATCGGCTAGTAAATAAATAGTTTCCTCTATATAAACACAAATTAAAACCATATAAAATAAAGGTTTTGTTTTTTACTTACATCAAAAAATTAATAGAAATAATTTAGAGAATAAGAACCTATATAGATGTTTTTTTAGAAAGGAAAATGTAAATACAATAAAAAATCTTTGGATAATAAAATAACTAAGTTACTATTTGTAACTTAGTTATTTTATTATCCCTCTATATGTGGTTTATTATCTATCATAGTAAAAACAGAAAGGTGAGAATGAATAATGGCAAAAGTGATGTAAGATCCAATTCACTCAGTATTTGATGATTCATACATAAAATCTTCTTAAATAAAGTCAACTTAGTTGACCTCATTCGAATTCTATTGTACTATGAGTAATATAGTCAACGCGATTGACTATATTCGGAGTATAAAAGGAATAGGATTCACCGAAACAAAAATTAATACATTATGGAGGTTTCTCATGGCTAATATCGTTAAAATTAGAGGAAGTGTATTTGCTCCTTATGCTTGGTTAAAGCCTATTAAGGAGTCTGCAACAGGAAGAATCTTAGAATATGCTGGTGATGCACGTGAATTTACACCATATGCCGTAAACACAATGCGATCAAGATTAGAGCAAGAAGTGATTATTGATTTTTATAAAAAAGAAATTTTCACATTTGCAGATGCTTGTATTACAACTGTAAAAATTACAAATCCAGATGGTTCTATTGAGCATAAAAAAGGAAAAACAGGTACAGACAACATTGTATGTACGAATGTTGTGTGGGGCACTGATGAAGTTTCTTTTGAAATGAGAGCAAGTGCCAGCAACCCTTTAGATACAGCAGCACCTGCGGCTGACTATTTATTAACTATACGTGTTAACAGAAATGGAACTTTGCATATTGAAGGTTCTCATGATGGGTTCCCTTGCTATGAATTTTATAAGCAAACGGATTTTGGTCGATTTGAATTAATCTATACACATGATTACAGAAAAACCGGTGATACTCCAGCGGCGCTAGCTGGAGAAATGGAATACAGTTTTAAAAAGACAATTTAAATATAAATATGAATCAGAAGCGTATTACTATTTAGACAAGAAAGAGCGAATATGAAAGGAAAAGCAATTGATTATGAGAAAGAAATTGCAACCTGTTTTGCTCAATGATTAAAGGTTATGTATTATCCAAAATAAAATTACAGAGGTGTTTCTCATGACTAATATCGTTAAAATTAGAGCAAGTGTATTCATTCCAACGTCTTGGACTGCAATAGGTTGGACTGGACCTAAGGAAGATAAACAAACGGGAAACTTAATCGAATTCGAAGGTGACGCACGTGAATTTACCCCTTATGCTGTAAACGCTATGCGTTCTAGAGTTGAACAAGAAGTAGTTGTAGATTTTCACAAAAAAGAAATTTTCACATATGGGAACACGGGTATAACAACAGAAAGAGTCACAACTCCAGATGGTTCTGTTAATAAGAAATCAGGAAAAGCTAGTACAGAACGTATTGTATGCACTGATATTGAATGGGCTTCTGATGACGTCAAGTTTCAAATGAGTGCAAGTGCTAGCAATCCATTAAATATAAATGCACCTGCTGTTGACTATCTTTTAACTGTGCATGTCAAAAAAGATGGTACTGTTGAGATTCAAGGTGCACATGACGGATTCCCTTGCTATGAATTTTATAAACAAACAGATTTTGGTCCGTTTGAACAAATTCATACACATGATTTCAGAGAAACTGGTGATACAGCTGAAGCTCTAGGTGGAGACATGGAGTATAGTTTTAAAAAGATATTGTAAAGACAATATCTTTTCCCTTTTAGTGAAGATGCAAAGTTTCTTAAAAGATAAACAAGAGCCTGAATATATGAGGAAATATTATGTGGCTATTAGTAATTTCTGTAAATTATGATACGCCGAAAAGGCGAAGTCTATTTGAAGACTTCGCCTTTGTTTATACAGGGCATGAACGGTTTCGATTCCTTTTATCGTACGTGAAACATAACGTAGATTTTTATAAAAAAGAAATTTTCTCATATGCAAATACGGGTATAACAACAGAAAAAGTCACAACACTAGATGGTTCAGTTAATAAAAGAGCAGGAAAAGTTGTTTTATTCCCATAAAAAACTAAATTTCACTTATCCTACGGGAGCAAATATACAAATTATTTTAGGGTTATTTTAGCCCATACACAAGAAGCGATGGATCAAGTATTAGAGAATATGGCAATGGAACAACTCGTTACATTATTAGTAAATAAAATAAATGCTTCGTATAGAGTGTATATTTTTTTACGCCACTTATAACTTATATAGTTACAAGTGGTGCGATAAAAAGAAAAGTGAGGAAACGTATATATGACTGTAAAAATTAAAGTTTATTCTGATTTTGTATGCGCATTTTGTTTTTTAGCAACAGGTCCTTTGGATGAGGTTGTAAAGGAAAAAGATGTAGAAGTAGAATGGATGCCATTTGAATTGCGTCCTAGTCCATCTCCGAAAGTTGATCCACGGACACAACCTCGTGTAATGGAAGCTTGGAATTCATTTATTTATCCTACTGCTAAAAAATTAGGATTAGAAATAAAGTTACCACATTTTCGTTCGTATACGCACCTTGCGTTTGAAGGTTATCAATTTGCAAAAGAACATGGAAAAGGAAATGAGTTTCACCATAGAGTGTTTATTGCACATTTCCAAGAGGAACAAAATATTGAAGACATCGAAGTGTTAACAAAATTGGCGGAGGAAGTGGGACTTTATCAGGATGCATTTAAAGAAGCATTAGTATCACGAAAGTACCGAGAAATGCATCAAAAAGCTATAAAACATGCCCATCAAGAAGTACAAATTATGGCTGTTCCAACATTCATGATTGGTGATGAGGTCATTCAAGGATTTACTAGCAAAGAAAAATTAGCAAAGGCGATTGATCAAGAACTAGAAAAGGGTAATGAGAATGCGTTAGATGGACTGCAATGTACTGTAGATAGAGATTGTTGATGATAGATTGGATTAGTGGAAAAATATAGATCAACAAAATTAAAGTCAATTAAGTTGACTTTATCAGAATTCTATTGTAATATGCATAATGTGGTCAATTAAGTTGACTACATTACTTTTGTTATAAAAGAAATGGGATCCCCCCTTTTTATTGAGTAAATAATAACAACGTAAGAGTGAATAACAGGAGGAAAAAAACATGACAACAGTTTTATTTGTAAAAGCAAACAATCGTCCAGCAGATCAAGCAGTTAGTGTGAAATTATATTATGCTTTTTTAGCAAGTTATAAAGAATCACATCCAAATGATACAGTGGTAGAGCTTGATTTATACAATGAGGAATTGCCATATGTAGGAGTAGATATGATTAACGGTACATTTAAGTCTGGTAGAGGATTTGATTTAACAGCAGAAGAAGCAAAGGCAGTAGCTGTTGCTGATAAATATTTAGATCAATTCCTTGCAGCTGATAAAGTTGTATTTGGTTTCCCGTTATGGAATTTAACAATCCCAGCCGTACTACACACATATATTGATTACTTAAACCGCGCGGGCAAAACATTTAAGTATACGCCAGAAGGTCCAGTAGGTCTTATTGGAAATAAGAAAATTGCATTATTAAACGCAAGTGGCGGTGTATATTCTAAAGGACCAAAAGCTGAAATGGAAATGGCTGTTAAATATGTAGCAAGTATGATGAGCTTCTTCGGTGCAAAAGATATAGAAAAAATAGTAATTGAAGGTCACAACCAATTCCCAGATAAAGCAGAAGAAATTATTGCTGCAGGGCTTGAAAAAGCGATTAAAGTAGCAAGTACGTTCTAATTAACAAAACACTTGTCACTCTATATGGCAGTACCAACACTTTTATAGCGGTGGTACTGCTTTTTTTATTTACTTATCCCTTTATTTTTGAGTGGCAAGAATACAATTGATGCGAGCTTTCTACGCTCAAATTATTCAAATGAAAGAAGGATTACATTATAATGGAACGATTATGGACAAAGAACTATATAATGTTGACAATTACAGCATTATTACTATTTAGTGGTTTTTATTTACTCATGCCAACACTACCTATTTTTATTAAACAATTAGGTGGAAGTGAATCTCAAGTTGGATTTATTATAGGAGTGTTTACAATATCGGCAGTCATTTTACGTCCTATTGTTGGAGGATTAATGGATCGATATGGTCGACGAGTATTTATAATAAGCGGACTATTATTTTTTGCAATTACAATGTATTTTTACGATTGGGTAACAGGAGTTATATTTTTAGTGGTATTACGTATCCTCCATGGAATCAGCTGGGCAATTGCTACAACTTCGATTGGTACAGCTGTGACTGATGTGATTCCACAATCTCGTCGTGGAGAAGGAATGGGATGGTATGGACTTGCCATGACTTTAGGTATGGCTTTAGGACCAATATTAGGTCTTTGGATAGTAAAATCATTATCATTTCATTATTTATTCCTTCTATGTACAGCCTTAGCAATTATGGCATTCATACTTGCATTTGGTACAAAAATCCCAGCAGTTCAGCATACATCAAAAAAGCCAATATCATTTTTTGAAAAAACTGTATTACCAGTCGCTATTGTTACATTTTTCCTATCCTTTACTTTTGGTGGCATTACAACATTTTTACCACTATTTGCGGCAAACATTCAAGTTAATGCTGGTACTTTTTTCTTAGTGTATGCTGTCACGCTTACAGTAATTAGACCACTTGCAGGGAAGATATCAGATAAACATGGAGAAGGGATCATCATTGTTCCTGCACTTTTTATACTGATAGTCGCACTATTAGTCCTAGCAATGACAAATGGGATTGTTGGACTAGTTATTACAGCTATTTTATATGGAATTGGATTCGGATCAGTACAACCCGCTCTTCAAATAGTAACTTTACGATTAGCTTCACCAGAGAAAAGAGGTGTAGCGAACGCTACATTCTTTACTGCTTTTGATTTAGGAATTGGTTTAGGCGCTATTCTTTTAGGGTTCGTTTCACAGCTCATGGGATATCAAATGATATTTATTGTTTGTGCTGTATCTGGGTTTATTAGTCTGTTAATTTTTATTTTGCTTGTAAAAAAGATGCTAAAATAACTTTTTAATTTACAAAAAAAAGAGCTATTCTTTTTGTAGAAATATACAGAAAGAATAGCCTATCTTTTCATTTGAGAGAAATTTTATTTTGTTCCCCTAAACGAAAAAAATGAGATGAACTTCCCCAAACGATAAATTTTTATTTCTCCTTCAAAAATTCACAGTGTATTCATTGATATATTTCTAACCCTAGGATATCTTAAATCTTAATATTTTAATGTTCGAATTTATTTCTTAAAGAACTTTTTAAGGCATTTAAACACATCCTCCTTATTTTTCAATATATAATACCTAAACTTCTCCTCTTCAATGTTTTTATAAACAGAAAAGAGGGTAGATGATGGACGTTTATACTGATTCACTTCCCCATAGCCAAACATATTACACTTCTTCATCAACTCTTCCACAAGCTTTACGCATCTAGCATTATCCGAAGTTAAATTATCACCGTCTGAAAAATGGAATGGATAAATATTATAACGGTCTGGTGAATATTTATTATCGATTAACTCAAGTGCTTTTTTGTATACGGAAGAACAGATCGTTCCGCCACTTTCTCCTTTTGAGAAAAACTCTTCTTCTGTAACGACCTTCGCTTCCGTATGGTGAGCAATAAACTCAATGTCTACGGTTTCATACTTTGTGCGTAAAAATCTTGTCATCCAGAAAAAGAAGCTACGTGCCATATACTTCTCCCATATTCCCATCGATCCACTCGTATCCATCATCGCTAATACAACAGCTTTTGAATCTGGCTTTAACACTTCATTCCAAGTACGGAACTTTAAATCTTCTTGGTGAATTGGATGGAAAGATGCTTTACCACGCATTGCATTTCGTTTATATGCAGATATCATCGTTCGTTTCTTATCGATATTTCCCCATAATCCTGTTTTTCTAATATCATTAAATTCAATGTGTTCAATCCGGTTTTCATCCAGTTCTTTTCTCTTTAAATTAGGCAACTCTAACTCTTTGAAAAACGCTTGCTCCAATTCTAAAATTGAGACTTCCGCTTCATAATAATCTTCTCCAGCTGCATCTCCTGCCCCTTGCCCTTTTCCTGGTCCTTTCTGCTTTTGACCACCTGATCCATCTCTCGCAACGACATCACCAACTTTGCTGTCACCGTTCCCTTGCCCAACATGTTTATTTTTATCATAATTGTATCTAATCTTATATTCATCTAAAGAACGAATCGGTATTTTCACAACATCCCTACCATTAGACATAACAATATTTTCTTCTGTTACAAGATCTGGTAAATTATTTTTAATTGCCTCTTGTACTTTTTCTTGATGGCGTTGTTGGTCGTCATATCCTTTGCGATGGAGGGACCAGTTTTCCTGTGAAATTGTATAGTTTGGTTGATTTTCTTCACCCATGCCTTTCCCTCCTTACTGTATTTGTTTTCTCTTATGAACAGCAATCTATAATTTTGTTTTCTAGTGTGCGTAACTAGAATATTTGAAAAATAACTGTTCATCGAAAATCATCCCATAAACATATATAGCGTTTTTCATACAATACTCCGAGCATCTTAAACAAAATTTTGCCACTCACATAATATAAAGAAACATTCAGCCGTTGATAAGAAAGAAACACAATGCATTGTTGCACACATTTTCGTTTTGCAACATATTGTATTGTGTTGGCTTTTTTGTATGAATGGTTGGTTACTCTATCATATGCATATTGTAAAAATAATTGACAAGAAATTCATAAAATCGCATCTTAATTTATTATATTCGGACAAGTTATGACATTTTTCACAAATATCAATAGATAACAAAACGCCGTCCCAAGAATAAGAGACAGCGTTTTGTTATCAAACTATCGATTTAACAAACTACCTACATATCGTAACAATTCATTCGCAGATGAAGAATTATAGCCATGCTCATCAATTAAGCGTGCAACAACATCATTGATTTTCTTAAGCTGATTTTCGTCTGGTGTTTTCGTTGATGTTGTAATTTTCACTATATCTTTTAAATCAGCAAATAGTTTTTTCTGAATCGCTTCACGAAGACGTTCGTGTGAATTATAATCAAAGCGTTTCCCTTTACGTGCATAGGCAGAAATGCGAATTAAAATTTCTTCACGGAATGCCTTTTTAGCATTTTCTGAAATTCCAATTTGCTCTTCAATCGAACGCATAAGTTTTTCATCTGGGCTCATTTCTTCGCCCGTTAACGGATCACGTAATTTTGATTTATTGCAGTACGCTTCGACGTTATCTAAGTAATTATCCATAAGTGTCTTAGCTGATTCTTCGTATGAATAAACAAACGCTTTTTGTACTTCTTTCTTAGCAATTTCATCGTATTCTTTTCTCGCTAATGAGATGAAATTCATATAGCGCTCTCGGTCTTCACTACTAATTGACGGGTGCTGATCCAATCCGTCTTTTAACGATCTCAGTACATCTAGTGCATTAATAGATGGTACCTCTTTTCGAATAATTGTAGAAGAAATTCGGTTAATGACATAACGAGGGTCAATCCCCTTCATACCTTCATCTTGATATTCGCGTTGCAGCTCCTCTACATCAATCGTATTATATCCTTCTACCGTTTCTCCATCATATAAACGCATCTTTTTAATTAAATCAATATCTGGACGCTTCGGGTCTTTTAAACGAGTTAAAATAGTGAACATTGCTGCAACGCGAAGTGTATGCGGTGCAATATGAACATTGGACACATCACTTTCACGAATCATTTTTTCATAAATATGTTCTTCTTCACTAACCCGTAAATTATATGGAACCGGCATTACAATAATTCGTGAATGCAATGCTTCATTTTTCTTATTTGCTATGAAGGAACGATACTCTGTTTCATTTGTATGCGCTACAATTAATTCATCCGCTGAAATAAGCGCAAATCTTCCTGCTTTAAAATTCCCTTCTTGTGTAAGCGATAGTAAATGCCATAAAAATTTCTCATCACATTTTAACATCTCTTGGAATTCCATCATGCCGCGGTTCGCCTTATTTAATTCTCCATCAAATCGATATGCACGAGGATCTGATTCCGAACCGTATTCTGCAATTGTAGAAAAGTCTAGACTACCTGTTAAATCGGCAATATCTTGTGATTTTGGATCAGAAGGACTAAATGTACCAATTCCTGTACGGCGATCTTCAGAGAAGAAAATACGCTCTACAACTACATCCTCAATTCTTGACCCGTATTCTTGCTCTAGACGCATAACATTTAATGGTGATAAATTCCCTTCAATTCTTACTCCATACTCATCAAAGAAATCATTCCGTAAATGCTGCGGAATTAAATGAAGTGGATCTTCATGCATTGGGCAGCCTTTTATTGCAAAAATTGCTCCACGATCTGTTCGTGAATATGTTTCTAATCCTCGTTTCAACATCGTAACTAATGTTGATTTCCCACCACTAACAGGCCCCATTAATAACAAAATACGTTTCCTAACATCTAATCGTTTTGCAGATGGATGAAAATATTCTTCCACAAGGCGTTCTAAAGCATCCTCTAATCCAAATAGCTGATTACTAAAGAAGTTATATTTTCTTCTACCATCAACTTCTTCAATTCCAGCATCTTTTATCATATTGTAAATGCGAGAGTGTGCTGTTTGAGCCACCCATGGTCTTTCTTTCACAAGCTCCAAATACTCCGCAAACGTACCTTCCCATTGTAAACGTTCTTCTGCTTCCCGATATTGTTCAATTTTCTTTAGAATATCCATTATAGCTCCTCCCCCATCTCCTTGTTCAATCGGATTATTATAAAAGGTATGCTAGGATGTCCTTAAACATTCTTTAAATCAAAACGAAATATATAATAGCGCTATAAAATTCTCTCCAAAATTCAAAGAAAATTCTGTATAATAAAGGTATTAAAGTTTTCACGCTGCTATTCATTGTAAATAAATTCTTTTCTTCTAGGAACCTTACATACATTTCGATTCACAAATAGGATTCGTAAACCGAAAAAGTAAGGAGGAAATTAGTATGAAGTTATTATTAATTTTAGGTGTATCACTCACATTTCTTACAGCTATTTTCACATCTGGTTATAACGATAAACCAGGTACACAAAAAAAGTGATGTGCTTTTCAGCACATCACTTTTTTTCTTGTTTTTTATACACTATTTAAAATAAATATTTTCCACATCGTATATCGATAAAGGGCGATTATAAAAATAACCTTGTACGATTTTTACATTCTTTTCCTTTAAAAACTGTATTTGTTCCGCCTTTTCTACTCCTTCTGCAATTACATTTAACCCTAGAGTATGTGCTAAATGAATAATTGCAGCCGTAATATTCGTATCTCTTTCATCTTTATATATACCTTCCATAAAAGAACGATCAATTTTTAACGTATCAATCGGATATGTTTTTAAATAACTTAAAGATGAATATCCCGTTCCAAAGTCATCTAAATGAATCTTTAAATTTTGTTCTTTTAACTGCAATAACACTCTTTTCGATAAATCTTTATGTATAAGAGCCCCTTCTGTAACTTCTATTGCTAATAAATGAGGAGGGACATCGTACTTATTTAAAGCGCGTGTAATCATCTCTATTAATGTAATAGAACGAAAATGTCTAGCTGAAATATTGACTGCAATTGGTACAACTTCATATCCTTTATTTAACCATTCACGTATTTGCTCACAAACTTGATGTACTACCCATTCATCAAGTTTAATAATAAATCCTGTTCTTTCAGCAAGTGGGATAAATTGATTTGGCGAGACAGAACCTAGCTCCTTATTCTCCCATCTTATTAGGGCTTCCATACTGGCTATCTTTCCCGTTTCAATATTAATTTGAGGTTGATAATATAGGAAAAATTCATTTTTCTCTATAGCACGATGTAACTGATTCTCCATTATAAACCTTTGTTCACGTTCACAATCTAATCCACTACAATAAAAATGATAATATCCTTTTCCTTTTTCCTTTGCTTTTTCCAAAGCTGCGTCGACTCTTTGGAAAAGCATTTTTTCATCCATTCCATCTTCTGGGGCCATTATAATCCCAATTGATGCACTCAAATAAACATCCTCTTCTTCTATTACAAAATGCTCACTAATTTTTTTTAATATTGTTTGTGCAACTTCCTCTACGCATTCTTTCGTTATATTTTCTATTAACATAACAAATTGATCATCATGTTCTCTAAATAAATGCATATCTTCTATTTTTAGTTCCCGTAGGCATTCAGTAACTTTTTTTAATACTTGATCCCCTTCTTTATGACCAAATGTATCATTAATAAGGTGAAATTCATCCAAATCTATAAAAACCAATGCAAATTCTTTATTATCATCTAAAAATTCATTTAGTTTATTTGTACATGATATTCTATTCATTAACCACGTTAACTGATCGAAGTAAGCCAAATACTCTGTTTTCATCTCATTTAATACTTGCCTCGTAACATCCCTCGTAACAATGTACACCCCGACGATTTCACTATTCACAATAATGGGGATAGTCCTCGCAGAAATATAAAGTTCATATCCTTCTTTATGAACATATTTCTTTGCAACAATTTGTTTTGCTTTTCCCTGTAAAGCATTCTTAAATATAATTTGAAAAGTTTTTTCATACTCTTTATTTATAAACTGAAAAATAAGTTTGTCCTTTAACTCTTCATATCGATACCCAAAAATTTCATAAGTTGCTGGATTTGCATATGTAATTCTTCCAATAGAATCTACAGATACAATGGAATCATTATTATATTCTAGTAATGACTTAAATAACATTTGTTTTTCTTCTATTTCCACTTTTTTCTTAACCTGTGCTGTAATATCTCTAGTAATACAAATAATAAACTGACATGTTCCATTTACATCGCATACTGGATTAAGTGAAGATTCATAATGTATATCACCAGTTGGCAAACTAATTACATCACAAAATGTAATTGCTCTCGCTTCTCTCATTACTTTTGCATATTTTCCTTGTAATAACCTTGCCGTATCTTCTGGTAATACTTCTGCAAAAGTTTTTCCATAACATTCTTTCCCTAGCCTGGCGTGATCCATTCCTATTTTATTCACATAAATATATTTAAAAGTTTCATCATCAATAACTTTCACAATAAACGCTAAATCTTGAATAGCATGTAGCAGTCCCTGTCTTACTAAATCCATATCTATCATACTTAAAAAGGTATTTTGATTATTATATTGTTCCTTCATATTTATCTCAACCCGTCTTATCTATTTTTATTCATATATCTCATTCTATATGAATATGTACCTTTTTTAAAATGTATGATTACATATTTTAAAAAAAAATAAAAAAGTCGCCAAATGGCGACTTTTAATAAACGATTTCTAAATCTAATCCTGGATAATTTTGTTGACGGAACGCTTCATAAATTAAAATTGCTGCTGTATTAGATAAATTTAATGAACGTACTTTATCCGTCATTGGAATACGTAAACAATGATCGAAGTTTTCTTCAATTACATTAGCTGGTAATCCATTTGTTTCTCTTCCAAATACGAAATAGTAATCCTTCTCACGTTTGCTATAATTAAATGCTGTATGAGCTTTCTCGCCATACTTTGTTAAATAGAAGAATTCACCATCTTTATTTTTCTCATAAAATTCTTCGATTGAATCATAATACGTAACTTTTACGTGCTGCCAATAATCTAGTCCTGCACGCTTTAACATTTTGTCATCCGTTGAAAATCCAAGCGGTCTAATCAAATGTAACTCTGTTCCAGTTGCTGCACAAGTACGTGCAATATTTCCTGTATTTGCTGGAATTTCTGGTTGATATAAAACAACATGTACTCCCACGCGATATTCACCTCTATTTTTTATCTACTACGTATTATACCACTTGAACGAAAAATCTCTACCCATTAATAATATGAAAGAATTTATATTTCATTTGTGGTGTATATTTACTAGAGTCTTCATAGTTCCAATAACGCCTGCGGCTATTCGCTGAATGTGCATTTACAAGCGGCATACCATCTGCGTCTTTTGCTACTACAATTGTCGTATGATTCCACCTACCATCATCCTCAAAATCATACGCAATTACATCGCCAAGAATAAGGTCTTCTGGCTTTTCTACTGCTTCTGCTCGAAGACCAGCTGTAGCACCTGACAAATACCAATAAAAAGAGTGTGCTACAGCCCAGCTCCAACTCCACTGGTTTCCCCTTTGCCACCACCCTTTACGAATATTAGGATGTCCATTCATTGGTACTTCTCCAGTGTGCAGACATTGTGAAATAAAATTTGTACAATTATCAGGAAAATTACGGTATGCAGAATTACGATCATCCCACCAACGCTCTGCATATTTCACTGCCTCTAAACGATTATATTGATATGAACCGTATTTTTCTTTCGTGACTTCCCGTTCTAACGTTTCACCTACTCCTATTTCTTCTGACACTTCAAGAGCATAATCATCTATTATACAACTATTTTTTAAACAAACTCGTCGTTTTAATTGTTCCTCTTCGATATAAAATAATTCTTTATGCTTAATTAAATATTTCAAGTGTATTTGATAATCAATTTCTTGATGCTCATTACTATTTAATTGTCTAATGAAAGAAATATCTGCAGTTGCTTTCACTATATCTGCACTACGCTTTTGAAACAATTGTTTCTTTCTCTGTACCATTTGTAACAAATCCACTGCAATACCATCTACATCTGTTCGTTTCTCTGTTATATATGCTAAAAACTGTTGCACTTGCTTTTCAATACTCACTTTTACAACCATTCAGTCTCCCTCCCATATTACAATATGAAAAAGGGAGATATTATCTACTCTTTTTTCTGTGCTAACAATTCAAGTCCACGATTCATTTCATGAAGAACCTCTTCATCTTTCTCACGTTCCATCGCCTTTTCAATCGCTTCTCCTACTCCATCTCCACCAATTTTCCCAAGTGCCCATGCTGCTGTTCCCCGAAGTACTGGTCTTGGATCATCTTTCATAACACCGATTAAATCAGGAATTGCTGCTGTTTCTTTAAAATGTGCAAGTGCTAAAATAGCATTTCGTTGCAATGGCTTTTTACCTCTCCATGAACCAGACATAATCCCATATTTCCCTTTAAAATCACGATTACTAATTGTTAAAAGTGGTGTTAATAATGGTTTAACTAATTCAGGATCAGGCTCCATTTCAGGATGGTTATGAAAATCCATTCCTTTATTTTTCGGACAAACAGTCTGACACGTATCACATCCATATATACGATTTCCTATTTTATCGCGATATTCTTCAGGCAAAAATCCTTTTGTCTGTGTTAAAAATGCAATACATTTCTTCGAGTCCAACTGGCCGCCTTGTACTAAAGCACCTGTAGGACAAATATCAATACATTTCGTACAACTTCCACATTGATCTTCTATTGGCCGATCAGGAGGGAATGGAATATTCGTAATCATTTCGCCTAAGTATACATACGAACCAAATTCCGGCGTAATAATAGCGCAGTTCTTACCGCTCCATCCAATACCGGCACGCTCTGAAACAGCTCGATCACTTAGCTCCCCTGTATCAACCATTGATTTCACTTCTATATCCGGAAGCTTTTCGATTAAATACGCCTCTAACTTTTGCAAACGATCTCGTAAAACAAGGTGATAATCTTGGCCCCAAGAAGCACGGCAAAAAATCCCACGACGTTCTCCTCGTTTACTTAATGGTGCATTTTTTAATTTTGAAGGATATGCTAAAGCAATCGCAATAATTGATTTCGCACCAGGTAACAATAGCTGTGGATTCGTTCTCTTCTCTATATCAGGCTCTTCGAATCCAGACTGATAATTCAATTGTTGTTGCTGGATTAGACGCTGCTTTAATTCCTCAAATGGTGAAGCACTGGCAAAACCTATTTTATCTATACCAATCGTTTTACTATACGCAATTACATCTTGCTTTAATTGTTCAAAGTCCATTTTCAATCGCCTCCTCCGATGAATCCATCCCTTATGTAACGACTATATTGGTTATCAATTCACTTTTGGAATAATATTCTTCACTTCTATTTTCGCATACAATTATGATTTTCAAACATTAAAAAACGCAATGCTTCGTTTATCTTAGAAACGAAACACTGCGTTGATCACAATTTATTAGAAAAACATTAAATAAAATTTGGAGCGGGTGAAGAGAATCGAACTCTCGACCAGAGCTTGGAAGGCTCTTGTTTTACCACTAAACTACACCCGCAAATATGAAATAAATATAAGATATTGAAATAACTTATGTAAAGTAGTATAGCATGTAAAAAAAATCGAAGCAAGAAATTTATCGAAAAAAGTCGAAAAAGTGATGAGATACCTCATCACTTTTTCAATTCTTTATCAATCGCCTTCTTCATACTATCGAAATCAGGGTTTGCAAGATTCCCATTTATATATACTGAAGGAGCACCTTGAACTTTTAATTTTTGAGCACGATCTGAATCTTTACGTACTTTGTCTTTCATTTCTTTACTGTGTAAATCTTTTTTAAACTGTTCTACATTAATTTTTGGAAGCTTTTCTTTCACAATATTAAGAAGTAATTCTTCTGTAATCCATTCTTCCGTATCTTTCTTTTGATTTTGATAAATCTCATCATAGAAAATCCAGAATGAATCTTGATCTTGTTTATAAATTGCTTCACCAGCAGCTGCACCTAAATCAGAGTCTTTTCCGATAAACGGGAAGTTAATAAAATATAACTGCACTTTACCTTTATCAATATACTCTTCTTTTAATCGTGGTAATACTGTTACATCCCAAGTACGACAAGCTGGACATTTAAAGTCTCCAAATTCAACTACCTTAACTGGAGCATCATCTTTCCCTAAAGATTGTTGCGTAGAATAAGCAAACATCTCATTCCCTTTATCTTTCTTGTCATTTATGATGCTATACACAATCGTCCCGATTACAATCAATACCGCGATAGAAAAAACTATACCAAGAACCATGAGTTTGTTTGATGATTTCATATACATTCCTCTTTAATTTCATATTCTGTATACATCATTGTACACAATACACATAATATCAATACTTACATAGGTCACGCAATGAACACGCTCACATAAATTACAAAAATACAACATTTGTGACAATATTGTGTCGTCTTTTGTCACAAATTATCCAAAAAAAGAAGCTCCTATGTAGGAACTTCTTTTAACTTACTGCTTTTTCACGGGCATTTTTTAACATGGATTGCTCTGTTTTTATATCATGACGAATTACTAATTTCTCACTAACTGCTTGAACATATTCATCATGATTTATATACCCTTCTTTCTCCATTAGCCTTAAAACTACATTCCGTCTCTCAACTGCTTTATCATAATTTTGTGCAGGTGAGTAATAAGCCGGTGCTTTTACTACAGCAGCCATCATTGCACTTTCAGCCAACGTTAATTGATCCACCTTTTTACCGAAGTAAAGGTTTGCTGCTTTTTCAATTCCCCATGCTCCTTCTCCGTAGTAAATATTACTCACATATAATTTTAAAATCTCATCCTTTGTGAATGTACGTTCAATCTTTTTCGTATAAAAAATTTCTTTCCACTTACGAGAAAATGTACGTTCATTAGATAAAAAAGCATTTTTAGATAGCTGCTGTGTAATCGTGCTTCCTCCTTGCACAACACCACCAGCTTTTATATTTTCAATAGAAGCTCGAATAATTGCTATATAGTCTAAACCGTTATGATGATAAAACCTTTTATCTTCCGTCGCAATAAATGCGTGTGTTAATGATTCTGGCACCTCTAACTTAGCGGGTACATGTAATTTACTAATATCACTTCGCTCAATCATTACATTTCCAACGAATAATAATGCAAAACTTAACAATAATAATAATATAATGGCTTTATAAAGAAATTTAGTTAATGGATTTAATGCAACTTTTTGATGATAATTCACTCTAGATAATACTCGTTCTTTCATCTCGAACACCTCTTTTCCACACAGCATATAACTCTTAATTTAAGAATACCTTGTTGTAAAAGAATATCCCATCGATTTCTCTTACACCTACCTTACAACATTGTAAGGTAGGTGTAAAAATGTATTGTATCACAGTCCCTTTTTATCTACTATTCATATGAAATGTTGAATATACATTTGTTTATCACACTATTTATAGGAAGTAGGACTCTCCTTAATTTCACTTTATTCTTTTATTATATCAGTTTATACATTTATACTTTTAAACATCTAGCAATCTAATTATATACGATATATCACTATTATACAGAACAAACGTTCCTTAAATCAATACTAGTTTTCGGATTATCTCGCTATTTGTCGGCAGTAAGACTTCTCCCTCAAAACTTTACAACCTTCCTATAAGATTATATGGCTGAACTTCCCATGTTTCGTATGGAATGAAATGCATTGCTTTCATCGCATCAAGTGTCCTTGATTTCATATGAGGACGCGTTATATACTCATCAATGTTCTCTTCGTTTAAAGCAACAAATTTAGCCTCTTGTATTTCTTCAGGTTGAATTTTTATGTCACCACTAACATATGCTACTTTAAAAACAACAGCTACAATATGCATAGAAGCATTATAATAAATCCCTGTAACTCCGATAGGCTTCACAGTTAATCCTGTTTCCTCCATTATTTCTCTGCAAACAGCTTGATCGAGCGCTTCCCCTTCTTCTACCTGTCCTCCAGGCATTTCCCACGTATCAGCTCGCCAGTGCACTTTCGTTAAAAGCACCTCATTCTTTTCATTTGTTAAATAACCTGCTACGGCAACGATATGCTTTGGTGTTTTATGCTCCACAGAAATACCTCCTAGAAATACGATTATTTAAAATACAAACCTATAACCATATTCCCTAGCAGCTACAAAATACCTTTAATACTTTATCACCTTAATTAACTCCATAAAAAAAGACCCTGTCCGTTAAAGGAAAGGGTCTTCTGTCTTATATCCCGCATTAACGGGCAGTAAAACTCCCACCTCAAAACTCCGCTGGAGCAAAGAAGTTAGGTGGGAGATCAACTGCCCGTAAACGCCCGATTGGTTCAACTAATAATCAGTGGGGGATGAACAAAACCCCCACTGATTAAAGTTTCACTTTATTATTCCCCTAAGTCTACGTTGTGGTAAACTTGCTGTACATCTTCTAAATCTTCTAATGCATCAACCATTTTTTCAAATTGTACTTGAGCATCTTCAGGGAGTTCTACATCACTTTGTGCAAGCATTGTTAATTCTGCAACTGTAAATTCTTCAACACCAGCACCTTTAAGTGCAGATTGTACAGAATGGAACTGATCAGGTTCAGCATAAACGATGACAGAATCTTCTTCTTCTAGAATGTCACGTGCATCTACATCCGCTTCCATTAAAATTTCAAGAACTTCATCTGATGTTTTACCTTCAAGACCGATAACCGCTGTCGCATCAAACATGTAAGCTACAGAACCGTTTACACCCATGTTACCACTGTTTTTGCTAAATGCAGCTCGTACATCAGCTGCAGTACGGTTTACGTTATTTGTAAGGGTATCTACAATTACCATAGATCCATTTGGTCCAAATCCTTCATAACGAAGCTCGTCATAGTTTTCTTCTGAACCGCCTTTTGCCTTTTCAATCGCACGGTCAATAATTGTTCTTGGTACGTTGTATGTTTTCGCACGCTCTAATACGACTCTTAGCGTTTGGTTTGATTCTGGATCTGGCTCGCCTTGTTTTGCTGCCACATAAATTTCACGTCCAAATTTCGCGTATATACGGCTTGTATTTGCATCTTTTGATGCTTTTTTTTCTTTAATATTGTTCCATTTACGGCCCATACTTTCCACTCTCTTTCCCATTTTAAATCTACATAAAAATATTAATATGAAATATAATGTGTATTCAACACATTTTTAAAAGAAATATAAAAAGTTCATTTTTGATTCATATTACAGACATAATATAAATCATTATCATTTTGTTCTTTCGACAAGTTATATTATACATGAATTCCTAAGTTTATTACGAATTTTAGAATCACATAGCATAATTTAACAAAAAAAACCCTAACATTTCTGTTAGAGTCTTTTTTAAGTCACCGATACCGATGGTCGGGGTCGAACCGACACTCCCGAAGGAACACGATTTTGAGTCGTGCGCGTCTGCCAATTCCGCCACATCGGCATAAAATAAAGGCGGCAACCGGATTTGAACCGGTGGTAAAGGTTTTGCAGACCTCTGCCTTACCACTTGGCTATGCCGCCATATGAAGTTAAAATGGAGCGGAAGACGGGATTCGAACCCGCGACCCCAACCTTGGCAAGGTTGTATTCTAC
>NZ_PCNZ01000033.1 GCF_002975175.1 Bacillus sp. MYb209 | reverse complement strand
TCCCAGCTGTATGGCTGCATCCTCCTGCACCTGGATAAACCGATGAAAATACATCCGGGAGTTGAAATGCAGTTGAATCTAAAATACGAATACGCTTGAAAACAGAAGTGTATGGAGAAGAAATCGGCATAGATGCGGCCATTTTTTTGCTTAGTAGTTCGGCTAGTAGGTGTTGTAAAAGTTGGACGGCCGCCTTATTAAATCGTTGATTCAGTCCCTCAGGACTGATGAGTACTGCTGTTGATGCTTCTAAACAGCTAGATAACTGAGTTAAAGAAGTCATAGCTACATTTTGGCTCACCCATACACATAAAGCTACTAAATCTTTTGCTTGGTACTTACTGGTTCGTTGTACAAAACCAACATCTCTAGCAAGATCCCGTAAGGTATTTGGAGATAAAAAACTTTGAATCTCTTGAGCAAATAGTTGTAATTCGTCAGACACAGAAACAGACATAAAAAACGCCATCCTTTCCTATGATTCTACAGAAAGAATAACGTATTTTTTCATTTTAGGGGGCATTTCTTTTTATTAGGTTGATAGCGATGGGGTGGTACCCCTAATACCCCAGAAGGAAAAGAAAAGTATAATTCCTTTAACGTACAAGGAGTTCCATATATCATTGTAAAAGATCATGAAAATAACACCCCAAAAATCAATTCTTGGATTTAGCACTCATTCATTAGAAGAAGCCCTTTTTTATGGTGTTGGATGCTCAAGAAAACTTATAACCGCATAAATATATAGAACGACTAGAGCAAAGGCACATATTCCCATAATTATAATCGCTAGTGCGCTTTTCTCTTGTCTAAACCCTATAATTCCAAGAATAAATGCACTCAACATTGTTACCTTAAGCATTGTAGAAATGTTGGGAATTGAATATCCACTCAACCAGGTAGAGAAACTTAAAATTGCGAAAAAAGAGAACAAAGTCAAAATAATAGATAATATATTAATGTGCTTCCCATACTTCAAGTGCATTTCGCTACCCCCTTTTCTTTTTATTAGTGAATAATAGGTAGGTGACCATATTTTTATTTTATTCTAAATTTTCTTTAAAATCTACAACAAAAAGAAGAGGTTGTCCCAAAAGTCGCTGAATAGTTACTTTGGGGCAACCTCTTTTCTTTATTTTTTACTTTCCTCTAGTTTAGAGATACTTGCTTCTTTTTTAAATTTTTCAAGTTCTTCACGTTCACGCGGAGACAATTTTTCTAGTAGGGGTACCCCCCCATCACTATCAAGCTAAGAAATGCAAATACCTCAAAACGAAAAAATGAGCATTTTGTTACAAGTTAGTACAAAATTTCGTTCTGGGGGTACTATAAAATTTTAGCTTGATAGGCATGGGGTAGCACCAACATTTCGCAGATTCTGTACGCTAAGGCTACAACCACTGATATAACAAGGGTTGTGTGATAAGAACCGAAAACGGTCGTTTAAGGAACTTTATTTATAACTATCAAAACTGACTGAAATATGTTTAAAATCCAGTTCCAAAACTCATTATCAAAAACAAAGTATCATATCAAACATCAAATACCGTTTATGGAACCTTCTTAACGTACGGAAAAACCAAGTTTTTCAAATGAAAAATTCCTTAGCGTACGAAATTCGCGTTATGTTGGCGGGACCCCATGCCCATCAAGCTAACCAAGTAAATTACTAGATATAAAACGATCCTTGTTCCATATCTAGCAATTGATAGAAAAGTAGGCATACTAAAGAAGCCTATTAAAACGTGATTTTTTCGCTAGGCAGCTTGTCTATGCTTCACCGTCATTTTATACACAACCCCTAGAATATCAAAGACGGTCATCTTCTTATACCGATGACATTTACGACCGTTCTTTTTGAGCAGCAGATAAAGACGATGTAAAATTTTTAAAAGTTCTTCTGTGCCAACGGCTATCGCTTGAAACAGTAACGGAAAGTAATCTTTAATCATATAAATCGCTTTGTATTCACTCAGCTCCTGCTTTGTCTTTTCAAGCAGAAACTGTCGCATTTGAAACATCGTAGAAGAACAGAGGAGAATGCCGATTAGTTGTCCATATAAATGGCACTCTAGGCGTTCTCTTTTAATATTTTTACATTCATCAATTTCAAAAAATGACTTCCACGTTTTAAACAAAATTTCAATCTGCCAACGAAGTGAATACAATGAGTGCACGTAGTTCGTTGGTACTCCGTCTAGAGACGTGTTCGTGATATATACATTCATACCCATTAAACGTTTACTTTTATCCTTCATGACAATGCCTTTTTTCTTTTCACGTATCGCTTGGTTTTTCAGGCGTGCTTGCGTTTGATCATCGGTTAAACGATGGATAATGACACGTGCTGGAAGCTTCTGATTTTGGCCAATGTATGCCTCGAGGATTTCTATCGTTTCGCCAGGGATTAGACCAGACATCATTTGTGTCATATCAAGTTGGATGTATTCTGTTTGCTTTTTTAACGTACCATTGTTGAAGTATTCTGGTTCAGGGTTCTTGATATAAATGCGTGTATTCAACTTCAACCGCGAGATATAGTAAGCCTCTTTATCATGAATGGTTTGTAAGTCTCCTAAATCGAAGTAACCAAGATCACGTAAACACAAATCGTCCGCCTCTACGGTTTCAAGGCAGATGGTACCGTATGTTTTGTCATTATTCTTTCCTGGTCCAAGCTGCACGTTAAGGAATTGACCACTAAGTAAATCATATTCCAATTGGATTTTCACGCCTGCCGTATTACTACTCCCACCTGAACCCTGATAGTCAGTGGCGAAATGGTCAGGCAGTTGAAACACTGTTGCATCTAAAATACGAATACGATTGAAAGTAGAGATCATATGTGCAGAAAGCGAGTGATTTGAACAGAGTTTTTGTGTGAGAAGAGAAGTAAAGACTTCTCGAAGAAATGCGACAGCTGCTGGATTAAAGCGTTGATTCAATCCTTCTGAGCTCATCAATACCCCAGTTGAGGCTTCTAACTGACCACACAATTGTGTAAGTGATGTGCTAGCGATTTCTTGACTGAGCCATACGCAAAGAGCAATGAGTTCGTTTGCTTGATACTTACTAGATCGCCTTACAAAGCCAACTTGTTTGGCGATATCTTGTAGGACTACTGGAGATAAAAGGTATTGTAGCTCTTGTGCGAAAAGATTCAGTTCATTTGAAATGATAGAATTCATCAAAAACGCCATCCTTTCTGTATATTTCTACAAAAAGAATAGCGTTTTTTTGATTATATGGATACAAATTTATCTTAGCTTGATAGCGATGTTTTTTCCATACACGTCAAATTAACATAACGTCACTTATTAGCAATCAATAGACATAGAAACCTAACAAAATCCTTCAATTATTGTAGCAAAACAGTCATTTTCAAATCTTCAGCACCTCCATTTTTTAATGTATTATTTGGACCACTAAGATACGTAGGTTCAATTGTTAAGGATTTTGGAGGATTATCCATTGGTGGAAGAGCTAAAACAATATGGTGTCCGTATAGTCCCGTGCTACCAACTTGCAAGCTGCCTTCTTCATATATTTTTCCATTATCATCAGTCACAGTATAATCAAGTGCTGGCCAACCGTCATTATCTTCCATTTCTTTTGGGTAATCAAAGGTCAAATCAATCCTCGTTGAAAGTGAAGAAAAGGTCACTTGGTCTACTGTTAATGCATACAGATTATCTTTCGTTAATGTTTTTATATTAGGGGTGAATTTATGAATCTTATCTTCAACTTTTGCAAGAGGAAATGCTACGTTCCATGTTCCTGTTTTTCTAAATAAATCTTCCCCATGGACGGAAACATCAATTTTATCACCAAATTCACCGTAATTAGCCAGAGTGAATTCATGCTGCTCAATAATGGTGTTTCGTCCTTTTGACTTCTGTGAAGTAGAACCAATTGCAGGTCGGACTTCTTTCCCATTAATGGTTACATAACTAAATCCAGCTTTCTCTTCATTGCTATTGGAAATCGTATTTTCTCCTTTGTATTCCACCGTAACAACTAAACGTCCACCATCATAAACAGCTTCTTTCACATTCATCGTTAAACCACTATGGGTATCTTGTCTCTCGATTGATGTAGCAAGCTCATCCTTTTCAATTTTATCCGAAGCAATATCATTAAATTGAGTATAAATGGATCCAATAACTGGAATACCCGATAATGTCTTCGCCATAGCAGGGGAAATGAATCCACAACCTAAAAGAGAAACGCATATTCCACAAGCAACAAGGCTAGAATACTTGATTGTTTTTTTTCTGCGGTATTGATTTTTCTTAGCTTGTAGCACTGCTGCTCTTTCTCTCTGAATTAACTGATCTTCTGGCATTGGAATATCATTGATATGATGACTAAATTCTTCTTTATTCATAACTATACCCCTCCTTTAATATAGGTCGTAACGCATGCTTCGCTCGGTGTAATTGAGATTTTATCGTTCCTTCTGGGGAATTAAGAACGTCAGCAATTTCTTTAATAGATAAATCGTGATAATACCTTAATAAAATAATAGTTTTGTATGTTGGATCTAAGGAATTAAATGCCGCGGTTAAATCCAATGATTGTTCTAATTTATTCATGCTCTCTTCTGTACATAAATTGTCGAATATTTCATCATTTGCAACGAAGTGTCTAGAAGATTTTCTTACAAAATCAATAGATTTAAAAACAAGAATTTTGGTAATCCAACTTTGAAATTTCTCAGGTTTCTTTAATTTTCCCAATGAAAGATATGCTTCATAAATTGTCTCTTGGTAAATATCCAATGCATCTTGTTCATTTCTTACATACGAATAGGCTGTTCGATATAATTTTTGGCGAACAAAAGTAATAAGTTGTTCAAATGCTTGATCATTTCCTCTTTTTGCTTGTTTTACTAGATAGGCTATGTCCATTTTCATTCCTTCCTCCCTTTACTAATATAGTCGAATGAGAGAGTAAAAAGGTTGCAAAAATACGTATATATATATATAAATATCCCACAGCTTATTGCAATGATTAATATCCAACATTAAAAAAATCAGAAATCTAGATAGAAATAAGAGATGAATATATAGCCTTTTCATACCAAATTTAAAATAAAGAAAATCTCCCTAAACGAAAAAATGAGCTAATTTCTCAAAATGACTAACTGGGGAGAATTTTTTTCATTTAGGGGGTACTTCAAAATTTTAACTTGATGGGCATGTGGCGGGACCCCTATAAAAGAAATAAAAGCCACTTTAAAGTGGCTTTTATTTCTTTTATTTAGTTAAAATTCTATATATTTTTTGATTTTATTGCATTTATTATGAGAAGAATAATACTCAATACAATTAAAGGTAAAAACACTAAAACCTTTAAATCTGTAAATCCACTTGTATTAATCTCATTTATTACCAAAAATAATAAAGCAAAAAATACAATAATAATTAAGAAATACATACTAAATTTGTTGTTAATTTTTTTCCTAATAACTTTATAAATCAATCCAATTATGAAAAGTAGGAATATAGCTATACAAATCTGTATCGTTACAAAAGTCATCATCTCAACTCCTACTTAAAAATACTTATCTTTTATTAGCGTAAATTTCTTTATCCAACCAACTAATCGTCATTACTGAACCTTTTGAACTTGTATGATCACGTAATTGTTGGTAGCAGTAATAATTCCCAACAGACATAATTACTGCAGCTGCTGAAGCAATGGCCGCTGGTGGAAGAAACGGAGTTAATAATCCTGCAATAGCAGCAATACTCCCCCAATAAAATGCTCCATCAGCAAAATTATTTTACCATTATCTGGTGCATCATTATATTAACTTATATTTTTCGGAAAATAAACAAATTTAAGAATAAAGGAGGTTGATTTATTTCGACATTTCCCCTCCTTCTCTTTACCTCCGCTTCGCAAACTGACTGGGTAGCCAGAATAGGCTAACACAGGCAGTTTCCTTACTGCGAAGACTAGGGAGCAAATATCGGGCGTGAAAATCCTTTTATTCTTGTTTTCTGAATGTATACTTTCCTTACGGAAATATCTAATTTTCTAAAAATCTCTTAAAATCCAATAAAATAAATAGTTTGAAAGTAAACTAATATCTAAAAGTTTACATTCGTATTTATAATAAATAAAAAGCACTTTTTAATGTTTTAAAAGTGCTTTAACTTGATGTTGATGTGACGGAACCTCAGTATGTAGAAATTTAAAAAAGCCCCTTCATAATGTTAAAGGGACTTTGCTCACACAAATGATCTGCACATCAATTCACTTTTGATATACAGATCATTTGTATGATAATTTTTATAAATAATTGCGGAATAATGAACTTACATTACTGCTTTTAAAAGTTCTGTTACTAATGGAAGTACTCCACCTAAGAATGATAAAACTGCCATTGCGATTGTCATATTATTTCCTCCTCTGTTGTTGCTAAGATGTGATTTATCTTTATGCTTTCAATATAGTAAGCGCTTACATTTTTATCAATACATTCTTATTTGCAATATTACATATAGGGAGGTAACGAAATATCACATTTTCACATTAAGATATGTATTAGAAATTAATAGTTCCCTAAAACAAAAAAATGAACTGAATTCTCATAGACAACTGTAGTGAGGTGAAGTTTTTGTTTTGGGCTACTTCAAAATATTAGGTTGATGGGCATGTGGTGCTATTCCTATCACTGAAAGTAAACTAATACTCAAAAGTTTACTTTGGATATTACAGAATAAAAAAACAATACTTTTAGGTGTTGTTCCCAGAAGGGTTATAAAACTAATCCACTTAATCAAGGTAGGACAGCTCCTAAGATTGTTGACAAGGGTATTTTTGATAAATATGGATTTGAAGGTGTTGCATACGAATTACCTGATCCTATTAGTCGGTGGTTGGTAGAATATAGCCAAAATGCTAAACTTATTGAGTGAGAGAGGGGAACTAATTAAATGATTAAGCCTTTATATACAGAAAATATTATAGTAGGAGTAAAATATAAGAATAAGTTCAATTGGTATATAACTGAACCGGATTTATGGTATTTAGATTATAATCAAGCTGGTTACTCTCCTAGTGAATATCCAGAAGAAAGAAAAGGCATTAGCATTTTAAATGAGACTACAATAGCTATTTTTTTAGCAAGAATAGAAAAATATGAAGGGTTTACAGAAGATATTAGGTCAGAATTTTTAAAAGAACTAAGAACTAATAGAGAAGAAGCCTATTATGATTATAATCCATGTTTTTTGATAGATTTCGATCGTTTAATTTTTTATTCTAATTATCCAGAATCAATATCTTTTGAAGAATATATTCCAAATAACTGGGAAGGATATTTACAGCGTTTTGATAAACAAGTACTCTATGAGTATAGATACTGGGAAGATAAAAATAAAAGCTATTTAGTTAGAGAGGATTAAATTATGCAAGAAAATAAATTAACTATGATAAAAGAAACATTTAAAAATGAAGAAACTGGTGAACTAACGCCAGGAGTTACTATAATACTTGATGGAAATGTAAAAAAAGTATTGGAAATAATTATGGAAAAACAAGGTTATTCGGATTATCCAGAAGCTTTAAAAGAAGTTATTTTCGAGGGGATTCATCATTTGGTGAAAAGGGATAAACAATAAACTGACACATATTCTCAAGGTAAAGGGCGATTCCGAAAGGGATATGCCCTTTTTGTATTATTTAGCTGTCTAAAGGAAGAGAAAGTATTAAAAGTGACAGGGTTGGTTGACAAAGTCGGCAAAGTCGAAAATGTTGGGAAAGCAAGTGGATCTAAGGGTACGGGAAAAAAGGGAAATAAATATATAGATAACCTTCCGAGAATTAAAGAATTGGAATTAAATTAAAGCATTGAGGTGATTTAAATGGAGAATACACATAGTATTTTTAATGATTTTAAGCTAAAAGAGAAAGTGTCTGATTTAACGATTGAGAAGTATACAGGAAAGCTTCCTTTAGAAGTTATTGATATTTGGAAGAAATATGGTTTTGGTAGTATATTACAAGGTTATCTAAAAATAATTAATCCTGATAGATTAGAAGAACTTTTGGAAGAGGTATATGTACGATATCAAGAGGCCATTCCATTATTTGTTACCTCTATGGGGGATATAATTGTTTGGGAAGAAGAAAGATACTTGAATTTATTAAACTTTAGAAAAAATGAAGTTAATGTTATTTCGGCTGGTTTTGACTTTTTTCTGGAAGATTTAAGTGATGAGAACTTTTTAGTGGAAGAATTGAGTTGGTTTCCATATCCAAATGCAATTGAAAAATATGGGAAACCACATTTTAATGAATGTTTTGGATATGTCCCTCTTCTTGGATTAGGTGGATCAGAAAAAGTGGAAAATTTACAGCAAGTAAAACTTATTGAACACATTTATTTAATTACTCAATTTATGGGGCCAATTGAATAATAAAAGAAAAAAACGGAAGACAGTTTGATATTCTTTCAGTTGTTTTTTTCAATTTTTTGTTGTGTTTTTAAAGAAAATAATTGAACGTCAGCTTAGAGAACCTGGTGGTTTACATGAATGGCATTTAGTATCAAGGGCTCCACAATTCAAGTTTTGGGATACAAGTGCTGAAAAAATTAAAGATTTAAGAACAGCAATATCTGATGTTAAATTTGTAAATCCTAAAGGCGTTCATGGAGGATTAGGTTCTACAAAAGCACATAATGAATTATTGGCAATTATTGATACATCAAATGACTATAACACATTTATTAGAAGACTTAATAATTGGGCTCACTATAGATTAGAGGGTGGAATTTCATCATTGCCAGAAGGGTTAAGATTAAAATAGGGGTGTGTTATTTATGGAAAAGCAAGGAATGGTTTCAATATGGTTAGGTAATATTAAAACACAAAACCAGTTAGAGAAATATGTCAATTTAACATACGATGAAGACGGAGAGTCTGTACCTTCTAAATTTTTTGTAGATTTCAATATTGATATGGATGAAACAGATGAGGATTTTATTGAAAAAGCAGTATTAGAAGAAAAGAGTGATAATATCTCTGCTTTATTAGAGGGGTGTTCATATGAAGAGATTATACTACCTAAAATTAGAGGATATGTTAACTTAAATAAGTTATATAACGCTGTTATTTTAATTTACAATTTTGAGCACGAGAACCTAGTTAATTCTTTTGAGGATTTTGATTATATTACTTCTACTAGTTACTTACAATAGTAATCTCTAGATTGAAATTTGAATAAACCGTTGAATAGTGAAGAGCGTTAATCTTATATTAATTTGAAACCTTGATGGGCATGGGGGGATGGAACATGTCATAATTCCAAAAATTACTTTGCTATATATTGTTGCTAATTTCTGATGGATATTCTTGAAAAGGGAGTAATGTTGTATGAAATCAATAAATGTAAATGGGAATATATATCATATTGAATGTGTTTCTTTTGAAGATAAGAGTGAGCAGGACGAAGACGGATACTACGAATATTTTTACAAAGGACTCGATTTATCGTTTCACTCGGACAAAGAAATAATTAAAGCCCGAATTTATGACGAAGAAGAAATAATATATTTCTTAAAAAATCCAATTCTTGCTTTTGGTAAAGATTTTGAAGCGATAAAGGTATATATAATTAAAGAATATGATGTAAATAAATTTAAGATTCCAGGTGGGGCAAAAGCCTATATAGAGTTATAGCCATAATCGATTTCTGTCTTTACCATGATACATTAAATGCAAAAGGTAGGTAGTTATATGATTCGTGAAGCTGAACCAAAGGACAGTAATATAATTGAAAATCTATATAAAAAATTAGCACCACATCGCTATCAAATTAAAAAATTGGTTGTTCCTCAAAACGACAAAAATGAGCTGAATGATCATAAATAATTGTAGAGAGATAAAAAATTTTGTTTAGGGGGGACTTCATAACCTTAGCTTGATAGCGATGTGGCGGTACCCCTTACCAAAAAATGTTTTCAATATAACATAATCGTGATTTATGTATTTATTTACTTTATTTGGATATGCACAATTACATAAAATTATTTATAATTTCGTCTAAAAAAGTCTTTCCATGTCGATTCATGTAGATTAAACTTTAAATATAATGATTTTATGTTTTTGCTTCACCCTCTTCATAGGAGAAATGAAGGGTTGGTGTCATAGACGAAATTCAACAGAATAATTTATCAGACGGGGAGAAAATGATCGTATGTATCCAAAATTCATTGATAAAATAGCGTTTTCGAAGGCGCATAAAGATTTATTAATAAAACTGTATAATAAAGAAATTACAAGAAGCGAGTATAATCAATTGGTAGATGCTTTTTATCGTCCACAACAAAAATAAATATGAAGTACGTGTGTATTATTTTATGTCTTTTATAGCAACAAAGTTCATTTTTATCATTTTTTGGCGGTACCCCATGCCCATCAACTTAAGAATTCGGAATTACCCCAAAATGAAAAATGAGCTTTTTTGTTATAAGTTAGCACAAAATTTCGTTCTGGGGGTACTATGAAATTTTAGCTTGATGGCGATGGTCATTCAACGACAGATTCTTCAATCCTATCTGCTGAAAAGATAATAAGTCATCATAATGAAATACTTCATGGTCATTACAATGTTGACAATTTTTCTGTTGTTCGGACCAGCCGAAAGGATTTGTTTCAACCAATTCATAACAATTACCGATAAATCACTATTTACCCTGTTAAATTGAGAACCTCAAAAAAATTATTGATCTATAGCAATCAAGAGTGATTGTGGAGTAACCAAAACCATATTTAAACGAATGTGTGTTATTATATTTTTAATATGGAAGTATATCACATTAGAAACTAAAAAAAATTATTTTAACCCCGTTCTAAAATTGGAACGGGGTTATGCGTATTTAAGACATTAAAATAAAATACATTTATTTTAATTTTACATTTAATGGTTTAATTCTTAGATAGAAATTTCGTTTTAGGGGTAATTCAAAATATTAGCTTGATAGCGATGTGGTGCTACCTCTATATAGGTTTGAGAAGTATTTTTAATCAAACTTATTTATAAAGCTACAGGTGACCCCTAATATGCAATATTACATATTAATAAATAATCTATATATATAACTTAAAAAATAGCTATAAAGATAATGAACATGCAGGTTTCCCTTTTTGATTATTAGTTTTATCAGGAAAGAAGTCAGATCTTCGAAAGACTTTTGTAACATTTATGAAATCAAATTGAAATATATATATACTAAGATAAACATATCGAAGGTGTTTTTATTTTAATCTGAAGTAAAAAGTATAAGCAATGTACAGTATAATTTCATTTTTTATAATCTTGTAGAAATGATGAAAGAAGGGGAGAGGTTGCATAAATCTAATTTAAGAAAAACATATGATTATCCAGTAGGTATTTTATTAACTCTTACATCTTAAGTAAAAAACAGAAAAATTAAGCTCAGTTTCATTATTACTAGCATATAGAAATCTCTATTATTACTTTGGTAGATTCTCACACAGATATAATATTGTGGATTTATGTTATTACAATGAACCTGTCCACACTAAATCTATAGGATCAAATATTTTATAAAAGGCTCAAATGATTTACAAAATGTTTATCCTTTAGCGTATTCAAGTTAAACCGTAAAAAGTACTCACTCGACACTCATTATAGTGCTTTTTTGTGTTTAAATTACACCAAAAGGTATCATGTTCTTTTTGATATGGTATTCCTGTGTATAGAAATATGCAAAGAATTAATATGAATTACTTCATATTAATTTATCATAATAATTTATTGTTTTATGAAACTTTTAAACGGAGGAAATGTTATGAACAAGAAATCAAAATTTACTCAAATGATGCTGGGGATTAGTACAGTGGCCTTATCATTTGGAAGTATTCAAACACAAGTATCAGCGGAAGAAAATACACCTTATAATGTGTTACAAAAGAAACCAATTGGGATAGAAACTTCAACAGACGAAATTGCACATTCTACAAAAGCAGACGAAACATTGTCTTATGAAGAACGTTTAAAAGTAGGCGATTTTTCACAACGTCCGACTCCGGTCGTGAAACGAGCAGCGGCAAAACAATTTCAGCAAAAGTATTCTGTGGCAGAGCTGAATAGAATGAGTGATGACGAATTAATTGATACATTTGCAAATGTTAGTTGGGATCAAATTACAGATTTATCTCAATTTAATCAAGAAACAAAAGTGTTTTATCAAAATAAAGAGCGAATACAGGTTATTATTGATGAATTAGGTCGTCGCGGAAGCACATTTACAAAAGATGATACAAAAGGGATTGAGACGTTTGTTGAAGTATTATATTGCGGTCTTTATTTAGGCTTTAATAATAAAGAGCTAAACTATTTAAATGAGCGGAGCTTCCATGATAAATGTTTACCTGCATTAAAAGCAATTGCAAAAAATCCGAATTTTAAACTTGGTACAAATAAACAGGATACAGTGGTATCTGCGTACGGTAAATTAATTAGAGGTGCTTCTTGTGATGCTGAAACAGTTCAATATGCAGCGAATATATTAAAGCAATATAACGATAATATTTCTACATATATAAGTGACAGGAATAAAGGGGACGCCGTGTATAATCTTATACAAGGGGTTGATGAGGATATACAGTCTTACTTGAATGAGACACGTAAAAAAGCGGATGAAACAATATGGTATGGGAAAATTGATAGTTTCATAAATGAAATCAGTCGAATGGCTCTTCTGAATCATGTAACGACAGAGAATAGCTGGTTAATTAATAATGGTGTTTATTATACTGGTCGTTTAGGGAAATTCCATAATAATCAAAATAAACCTTTAGAAGTACTTACACAAGCAATGCATATGTATCCTCGTTTAAGTGAAGCTTATTTTAATGCAGTAGAGCAAATCTCAACAAACTATGGTGGAAAAGATTATCACGGAAATACAGTAGATTTACAGAAAATACGTGAAGAAGGCCAACAGCAGTACTTACCAAAAACGTATACATTCGATGACGGTTCTATTGTATTTAAAACAGGAGATAAAGTAACGGAAGAAAAGGTTAAGAGACTATATTGGGCTGCTAAAGAAGTAAAAGCGCAATATCATCGTGTAATTGGAAATGATGCAGCGTTAGAAGCAGGGAAAGCTGATGATGTACTGACAATCGTAATTTATAATGATCCATATGAATATAAACGAAATAGCCAACTATATGGATATGATACGAATAATGGTGGCATTTACATTGAAGGAAAAGGAACGTTCTTTACATATGAACGTACACCACAGCAAAGTAGCTATACTTTAGAAGAATTGTTCCGTCATGAATTTACACACTATTTACAGGCAAGATACGAAGTTCCAGGAGCATGGGGACAAGGAGAATTATATCAAAATGAACGTATGACTTGGTTTGATGAAGGAAATGCAGAATTTTTTGCGGGATCTACTCGTACGAATAACGTTGTTCCGCGCAAAAGTGTAATTAAAGGATTATCATCTAATCCTGCAGAACGTTATACAGCAGAACGAACATTATTTTCGAAATATGGATCATGGGATTTTTATAATTATTCTTTTGCACTGCAGTCTTACTTATATACTCATCAATTTGAAACTTTCGATAAGATTCAAGATTTAATTCGTGCAAATGATGTGAAGGGTTACGATGCATATCGTGAAGCTTTAAGTAAGGATCCAAATTTAAATAAAGAATACCAAGACTATATGAAGCAGTTAATTGATAATCAAGATACATATAATACCCCACAAGTATCAGATGATTATTTAGCTGAACATGCACCAAAGCCACTAGCTGATGTAAAGAAAGAAATTGAAAATGTAGCAAACATAAAAGATACAACAATGACAAAGCATAAGTCTCAATTCTTTGATACGTTTACATTAGAAGGAACATATACAGGCGACGTAACAAAAGGGGAATCTGAGGATTGGAAAGCGATGAGCAAGCAAATCAATCAATCTTTGGAACAGTTAGCGCAAAAAGAATGGAGCGGCTACAAAACAGTTACAGCGTATTTTGTCAATTATCGTGTGAATGCGAACAATCAATTTGAATACGATGTTGTATTCCATGGCGTTGCAACGGGAGAAGAAGAAAAACAGACAATTAAAGTAAATATGAATGGGCCATACAATGAGATGTTAAATGAAAAAGTTGAGTTTCATAGCGATGGTACAGAAAGCACAGGTGGAAAAATTGTTTCGTATCTCTGGGATTTTGGCGATGGTACAACAAGTACAGAAGCAAATCCTACTCATGTATATGGAAAAGAGGGGACATATACTGCCAAGCTAACAGTGAAAGATAATAAAGGAAACGTAGGCCGAGCACAAACAACGGTTACCGTAAAAAAGGATGAGCCAGTAGGTCATGGATTTGACAGCGCAAAGGCAATTCGTTTTAATAAGCTTTTTAAAGGAAATATGGATATGCCTAATATGGCGTATATGTACACATTCAATGTCACATCTCTAAAAGAAGTAGATATTTCTGTTATAGATGAACAAGGAATTGGTATTAAATGGGATGTATTTCACGAATCAGATCTAGGAAATCCTGTCATTACGGGCCAAGCGGATGGAAATAATATAAAAGGAAAATTTGAAGCGAAGCCTGGGAAGTATTACGTAGTTGCATTTTTTGAAGAGGAAAATAGAAATGGGACATATTCATTATTAATAAAATAAATCTATTCTAATGTATATATAAATTTAAATTTTTATTTGAAATTTTTCATTGTATAGATATACGATATGATGGTTGTTTTTTAAGGAGTCTATCTTGTAATGTTTTCTTTCGTCCATTTCACTGTAAGAGGTTAAACAGACGAAGAATCTTTGATAGCTCCTGTGGTCATCTCCCCGTCAAGTAGACAACAATAAAAAGAGTTTTATACCACGGCCTTTTCCCGGTATTCTATCTGGAAAAGGCCGTGAAGTTTTTTTGAAAACGTTCTTGATTATAAAATGTAATAACGGGGTCTCGCCACATGCCCATCAACTTAAGAAATTGGTTGTTCCCCAAAACGAAAAAAATAAGTTGAATTCTCATAAATAACTGTAAAATAATAAAATTTTACGTTTTTTGGAGAATTCAAAGTATTAGCTTGATGGACATTGGTACTAAACCTAGAAGGAATGAGTTTTTTGTTTTACTACTGATAATGGGTGTTATGTAAAAGAAGACCAGTACATAACAAAGAAATCTTTATCATATTTTACTGTGAATAATTTGTATATTATGTAAAATAAAGAGGTACCTGGAATAAGGTATCTCTTTATTTTTTTAGTATGTTTAAAAATTTGTATATGGTAGGTGTAAAGATGTTAGGTAATTTAATCCATTCAATTTTAGTTTTTTTAGAAGGACTTGGTTATTGGGGAGTTATGCTTGGACTAATGATTGAAATAATCCCAAGTGAAATTGTGCTAGCTTATGCTGGATATTTAGTATCATCGGGAAGTATATCGTTTTTCGGTGCTGTTGTATTCGGTACAATTGGTGGAGTTATAGCACAACTATTTATATACTGGATTGGTCGTTATGGAGGTAGACCAGTACTTGAGCGTTATGGAAAATATATTTTCATTCAAAAAAAGCATATTGATCATGCGGAAGCATGGTTCAATCGTTATGGAACTGGTGTAATATTTACAGCACGTTTCATTCCTTTTGTGCGCCATGCTATTTCAGTACCTGCAGGTATTGCTAAAATGTCACATGTTAGATTTATTACGCTTACTACACTTGCAATTATTCCTTGGTCGGCATTATTTGTATATTTAGGCTGGAAACTGGGTGAAAAGTGGGAGAATATAAATGAAGTAGCAGGACCCTATATTAAATATTTTGCTATTACTGCAGTGGCTCTTGCTGTGTTCTATTTTGTTGTAAAAAAATTAATGAGAAGACGTGGCTAGTAATTTATTATTAGGGGCCACCATACATTACTATCAGCCTAAGATGAATTTATACCCATAATTCATAGAAAGCGTTATTCTTTTTGTAGAAATATACAGAAAGGATGGCGTTTTTTTATACCAGAGGATAGTGAAAACTTCGCGTCTTTCTTACAAATATCGTGACTTTATTTCAAATTCACAGTTTTCTGTTATTTTTAAGGAGAATGAATTGGATATATATGCTAATATAAGAAAGGAATTGTAAAAGAACCTGGAAAAATGGAGGGAATTATGAAAACTTTCATATATATGGTGAGACATGGGGATTCACCGAAATCTGGAAAAGAAAAAACAAGAGGATTAACTGAAAAAGGAAAATTAGATGTTCAACGAATAACAGATGTATTACAAGGTGAGGGAATTGACATTGTTATCTCAAGTCCATACAATCGTTCAATTCTAACTGTTCAGCAGTTAGCGAAGCAAATAGGACAAGAAGTTTTAGTATTTGAAGACTTAAAAGAGAGAATTTTTATTGCTGAAGAGGAACGAATGTCGGATAAAGAATTATTCCCTTTGATAACAAAGTCATTTTTAGAACCCGACTTTGCTTTAACGGGAGGAGAGTCTAATGTCGACTGTCAGAAACGTGCTATAAAAGTCTTAAAAGAATTATTAAACACCTATCGAGGACAGAAAGTAGTATTAGGAACCCATGGAGCTGTTATGACTTTGATGATGGGGTATTATGATAGTAAGTATGATTTGAATTTTTTACTACAGACATCAAAACCAGATATATACAGAATGGAATTCAATGGACAGGAATTGGTGGAGATTAAAAGATTGTGGGAAATTGAATAGATTGACTTTATTCATCCATAGCTTTTCCCAATGACGTGTATTATAAACAATAGGGTTACTGCGGTAACTCTTTTTCTTATGGCACTAACGGGGGATTGAGTTCAACAATCTAAAAAATCCGGTTCCTTAGCGTACAAAATTCGTGTTTTGTTCTTGCTACTCCGAGATGAAATGGGAGGGAATGTTTTTGGGCAGGATACTTTTAAAGTTATTTTTTAAATCAATCCTATTTTTTTTCTTATGCGGTATTATTGTTTTTTCTATATTTCAGATTATTTTTGTCTGGAGTGTTTCAACAGGATTAGGGAGGGATGATATAGTCGGATTTTCTGATAATAAGTATGTAATTGGTCGTCCACCTGTTAGCTATAATTTATATAAAAAAGATAGTGGGGAAACTATATTAGATAATGTTATTGGTTATAAAAAGGGGAAAACTAAAAGCTATGTTCGGAATGAAATTGAATTTGCAGTGATAAATGAGATAAAGGGTAGCTATGAACTATATAAAATAGAAAAGGCTTCAGAAAAGGATATAGAACGGCTGAAAGAAATGAAGAAATTAGAATAAAAGTATCTATATTAATGAAAAAAACGCTATCCTTTTAATAGTATCCTTGAAAAGGATGGCGTTTTTATGAATATTTCACTAACAGAACAGTTGCAACTCTTCGCTCAGGAATTACACTACCTTTTATCCCCCCAGTGGACATAAAAGCTATTCTTAGGTTGATGGACATGTGGCGGACGGGCCCATATATATCAAACTTTTCGTTATTTCATCGAAGGTCCATCACACAGTTTAAGGTTTCTTAACAATTAGAGACTTAGAGTTTGGCCTATCAGTAATAACGAATTAAACATTTTTAAATATTCAGTTAATCGATCTTGGATTTGAGGACTTTGTTTTCAAAATCAAAGATTGATTGACTTATAATATACGAAAGCTTCAACCTAGTCGACCATGATTTTACAGGATCAATTATATTGTCTTTATTAAGTTTATTTATATACTTTAAACCTTCTGCCTCGATATAATCAATATCAAAGTCTGTCAATTTATTAATAATCATTGGCCATTCTGCATCTGTCATTTTCCAACTAGAATATTTTATTATGTAGTCCATCGAGCGTCTTGACAATGCACACGAGCCGGCTGTAATATCAACATCTCTTCCTAATTGTAACGACATAATTTTATTTGATATTGACTCTGTAACTTTCCATTCTTCAGGATGTGTATTAAAAGCATTCTGTGTCCGCCCAATTATTAAGTAATCTACATCAGCTATGTTCTTTATCAAGGTATCCAATTCATCTGGAAACTCAATAATCCACGTCAATAGACGATCAAAGTCACAATAATGATAATAATCATGACTATAATTATTAACAAATTTTAATGCTTCTCTTCTAGCATTTGCTGCTCCTGATTTTTCAATAATGTTTATATTAAAGTTACATTGTTTTAATTCCATAACAACTTCCTTTGGAGTTAAATCACTGATTGTTATATATTTTTGATTGTAGCTCAGCTTTATTAATTCCTCCTTTAACTCTCGTATAATTGGCAGTAAGTTACCTGATGGGTCATGGGCAATACATGTTAATGCAATTTGCTTCTCCGATTGCATTATTTATCACCCCAATCATTTACCAATGGTATCAATCTATACACTTTGTTAATAATTCTTTGGTTTTCCTCAAGTTCTTCTAAGCACATTCTAGGCTCCGTACCTGAAAAAATGTTAAGAAATCCCTCTATCTCTTTTGAATAAACAAATAATTCTCTTGTATTTTCACCTATTATTGACCTAATATTCATATGATGAACCACTCCTTTTATTCTCACTGTATATGATGTCCTTGGAGATAAATTTCGGCATACTAAGATTTTTTATATAACCCATTTTGCTACTCTAAACCCTTGTTATTCTAGAAATTCATGCATCATTCCGTCTAAAAGTAAATTATATTCAGTAAATTTATTGTAAACAAGAATAAAACTTGTTGGTACACCTGTTACAAATGATACTTCTTCTACTCTATCCTCTGGTTTTCTAATGGGTCATTCCCACTTGAACTATATTTGTCATCACAGAATTTATTAAAACATAATCATTGTTATTAATATTATTCACCTCTCTTATTACTAGTATACTCTATCGTTCTTGGATTCTAGTCTTTATACGTCAAAGAGAGAAGAAATCCCACTCTAAAAGGGCTTCAGCCAAGATACATGTAAAACTAGATCATTTTAATTTCATCTTGAGATACTTCTTCAAATCCTCCACTAAATAAATTATTTTCAATTAGCCATCCTAAAAACATTTCAGTATGTACAAATACTTGCTCAATTGGAAAATCCTTCGGAAAATCACCTTCATAATGGTATTTTGCCTTATCACAAATAACGATGTCCACATCTCCATCAAGCTTAGAAAAGCAAGTACCCCAAAACGATAAAATGGGCATCTCCAGGTGAAAATGTAATTTAGAATGTACCTAACTTAACCCTTTAGTATATAATAGTATTTAGAAAATAAAGGAAAATATCTGTTTTTAATTATAGCCCTAAATATTACTCAGTGTTTATGATTATATAAAGAAGGACTAGTCAAATTATAGATAGGGAGAAAATTAAATTGAAAGTGTTTAATAAACAAGTGCTTCGTTTTATTATAGTGGGATGCGCGAATACCCTGAATTATTACATATTTTATCTTTTATTAGGCCAATTAATAGGGTTAAATTATTTATCAGCACATATTATTGCTACTGTAATAGGCATAATAGGTTCTTTTTTTCTTAATACGTACTTTACTTACAAAACAAAACCGACTTTAAAGAAATTTTTACAATTCCCATTAACATATGCTGTTAATATTGCAGTTACAACTGTCGGCATTTATATTTTAGTTGACTTAGTAGGTTTAAATGAAATAATTTCACCTTTCCTAGCATCACTGACTGCGATACCTTTTACATATTTATTATCGAAAAAAATATTAGTTACGAAAATCGAAAGAATAGTATAGTGTGAAATTTACATAGGAAGCAACATTTTTATACCTAATGAAACTTGTAATGGGTGAAATGGCTGCAGAATTGGAGTGAAATAATAGCGAAGACTGGTCTCTTAGAAACCGGCTTTTAAAATGCTAACTAACAATGTCTTTTACTAAAAATAATAATGCCTATTATCATATAAAGGATGGTGCAATATGTCTGTTGAGGTACCAATTGTAATACCTAAAACCTTGATTATCATTCCCGCTTACAATGAAGAGGAAGCGATTGCAGATACATTAACAAGACTTTTAGAACTAAAAGAACACTTTGGAGGATTAGATATTTGCGTAATGAATGATGGATCCAAAGATAAAACACCTGCAATTGTCACAACATTCCCGGTACATCTTGTAAATCTACCTTATAATTTAGGGATTGGGTCAGCTGTACAGACTGGATACAAATATGCTTATGAAAATGGTTATGATATCGCTATTCAATTTGATGCCGATGGACAACATAACCCAGAAGATTTATATAAAATCATCCAACCTATTGCTGAAGATCAATGCGATATGGTGCTAGGGTCTCGATTTACGGAAAAAACCGCATATAAAGGAAGTCTTTCAAGACGAATTGGAATATTTTACTTTACTGCCTTGTTAAAATTACTAACAAAACAAACATTTATGGATCCAACATCTGGATACCGCGCTATTAATCGCGAAGTAATTAAGATTTTCGCACACAATTATCCGAAAGATTATCCAGAACCAGAAGTGCTCATTCACTTAAAAAAGAAGAACCTTCGCATTAAGGAAATATCAGTTAATATGCAAGAAAGACAAGGGGGACAATCTTCTATTACACCTTTAAAATCTGCATATTACATGATTAAAGTAAGTTTAGCCATATTAATGCAAAAAATTGTGAAAGGTTGATAATTCATGCCTATAGTTACCTTTTCATTTATCTTTATCTTATTATTATTTTTCCTAATTATTAATTCTATACGTAGAGGTGCTTTAGACACAAAATATTCTATCCTTTGGATTTTCGTTTGTATCGCAATGGCAATTTTAAGCTCTACAGATAAAATTATAAATTGGATTGGGAAGCTATTACACGTAGAATACCCACCATCTGTTTTATTCTTGTTCGGACTTTTATTCTGCTTTATTTTAATTTTTGATTTAACTCGTAAGGTTTCTAAACAGCATCACCAACTTGTAACATTGACACAAGATTATGCGCTGCTAAAACAAAAATTAAATAATAAAGAACAAAATGATTCTTTACACGATGCATAATTAAAAAATGACTTGCTTTCTAAATTAGAAAGCAGGTCATTTTTTAAAATATATCTCTTAGAGGGGTCCCGCCACATCGCTATCAAGCTAAGAAAATACAACTCCCCCAGAACGAGATTTTGTCCTAACTTGTAATAAAAAAGCTCATTTTTTCGTTTTGGGGTGGATTTGTTTTCTTAAGTTGATGGGCATGGGGTACCGCCACATCAGATATTTTAAAGGAAAACAATTCAAGAAAGCTATTATTTTAGTAGCCGCCCTGTACTACTGCAGTTTTTCTTTAAGTTATCGCGATGTTTCTGAAATGCTGAAAGAACGTGGTATTTCAGTTCACCCAACAACCATCATGCGATGGGTTCATGAATATGGAAATCTCATCTATCAAATTTGGAACTAACTTCTTCCGAAACATTGTTCCGCATTTACCAACCTGTTTATGTTTTTTTTCAAACTTTGCAGCAGAACCACATTGTTTTAATTAAATTTTATGTTATACTTCTATAGGCATCTGATTTTTATTCTATATAAAAGCAGGTGAAAAGCCCTTATCAAATCGATAATGGCTTTTCTATTTTTCATGAAGATCGATTATATGGCATGAGCAATAAATTTAAAGGAGAATTATAAAATGATTTTTCCAAGTAACATCAATACGTCTTATGAGTATTCAATTATAGAAATTCAATGTTTACCTTGTATTTCTACAGTACCTGATTTTTATGATAATTTTGTACTTATTTGTAGTACTTATCTTAATAAAAATGATAAAGCACATGGTCATACTACATTTGAAATTCAATCAATAAAAGAACTGTCTTATAATAATCCAAATGTAAAAAATGCTAAGAAGTTTGTATACCAAGGTGGGTCTTTGAAAATAAATGATTTTGTAACAATTACTCAAGCGGAATCAGACTATGATACGAAATTCATAGCGAGACTTTCCTATCAATATCATAGCGATCAAGAGAGGGAATATATACAAGAGCAAGATTTACTCTTATTTTCCATTTCTGAAGGGCCAAAGGGGCAATTGTCTAATATTCCTTATTTATATCTTCCTCCGGATTTTAAGAAGTATATAGAATATTATCAGGCTAAGCACGATTCTGAAGTTCTTCACACCGCTTACTCAATATTAGAACATTTCATAAAAGAACATGATTGTTCAGAATCTTTCATTAATCAATTTGAAATTTTAAAAGAAAAACAAAAGAATAAATCTCTTATCTTGTATGATAGCTTTTTACGGAATCAATATAAGAAAATTTGATTTATTTTCATAGAAACATCAAAAACCCTTTAAATATTATACAAAATACACCTATTTGTTTATAAAAATGAAGAAAATGCATAAATTCATAAAACTATATATGTATTTTGTAGTATCCTAGACTATATCTATCTAAAAGTCTTTCATAGTACATTTTTGACACTCCCACCCCTAAAGGGGCAAGCTGACATACGTCAGTGGGATTCTTGCTACCAAAGGCGAAGTTCATTTCTGGTATCGCTGACGTGCAAGATTGCGATGTGCTATCACCACTCCCATGACAGACTATATAGGTTCATGGGCTAAGGGGCTGTTACTATACCGTACAGATTGTTTGGTTCTCCTTATGTTTTAGAGTCTTTTGCATGACTTTGAAGCCATTTTAACATGTTTTGCTACGCAAAAGCGATACTTTCATCCCATGCTTAAAGGCGGACTTAAGTCCTGCAGGGGTTTTCTCGTATCGTAAATCTGTAAATTTTAGTTAAAAGATACCACTTGTTTAATAAACTTAGTGAAGTAAAGTTAATTACTTTAATATATTATTAGGAGAGAATTTATGAGTAAAAAACTATTAAAATCAATAACATCATTAACGATGGTAGGAGGTGCATTGTTAGGAACAAGTAGTGATCCCGTAAAAGCTGAAGTCCAGTCAGGGGGAAATTCAGTTGTATTTAATGATGTCCCCAAAAACCATTGGGCAAATAATGCCATTACGAGCTTAGCTAATCGTAATATTATCGGGGGATATGGAAATGGAATGTTTGGCCTGGGAGATAATGCTACTCGTGAACAGGTGGCAGCTTTAATTTATCGTGTGCTAGCTCCTGCTAAAAAAGGAGGCACTCTTAATAAGGACAACTCTTTTTATATTATGCAAGATGGGTCTCAGCTTAAAAATCCATATAAGGACATTAATAAAAACTCAACAATGTTCCTAGAAGAGATTCTATTTTTGACAGACATAGGAGTCTTTAAAGGGGATCAAAATGGGGAATTTCGACCAAAAGAATCATTAAGTCGTGCAGAAATGGCACAGGTCATCAAGAATGCTTTTAAAGTTCCTGTGTTAAGTAAACATACTTTTAATGATGTACCAGATAATTCATGGGCGAAGGACGCTATTAGTGCCGTACAGTCGAATAAAATTGCATCAGGTACAGGTAATGGAGGTTTTGAACCAAATAAAACTGTAACTCGTGAACAGTATGCACAGTTTTTATTTAATGCATTAAATTATATGGAACAATTTAATACACAAAATCCTGATGTGACAAAACCAAATAATGAAGGTACGAGTGTACAAACTGAGGTACAACTATTAGAAGCTTATAAAAAAGACATGAAAAATTATATTAATAATCATGAAGAAGATATAACTATAACATATAAATCTAAACAATCTAATATTAGAGAAGTTATGGATACGCTTGTTAAAGCATATGATGAGACAGTTGATTCAAATGAATACATGAAATATAATATCGCAAATACACAATATTCTATTCGTGGTATTCCAGGAGATTATGTATTTACATTAAAAATTACATACCGTGAATCAAAAGAGCAAATGAACTATGTAAAGACACAAGCAAAATCAGTTATCACTTCTATTGTTAAAGCTGGTATGGATGAACATGAAAAAGTAAAAGCGATTCATGATTATGTCGTAAAACATGTTTCTTATGATACTTCTTTCCAGGCTTATACGGCATATGAAGCTTTAGCAAACCGTTCTGCTGTTTGTCAAGGATATGCATTATTAACTTATCAATTGTTAAAAGAGGCAGGAGTAGAAGGTCATATTGTAACAGGGACTGGAAATGGACAACCTCATGCTTGGAATTTAGTGAAAATTGAGGGGAGATGGTACCATCTTGATACAACCTTCGATGATCCGATTCCAGATGTAGAAGGACGTGTAACTTATTCATACTATAATTTATCTGATGAACAAATTGCTAAAGATCACCAATGGGATCGTAATCAATTTGCGAAAGCAACAACAATCTATAATAATGAGTTAACAAATAAAATTCAGATCGGTAGCCCGAAAGCAATGGGATATCAGAAAATATTAACGGATATCAAACGCTAATATGAATCTATGTAGTTTATTAATAAAATAAAACAATGCACAAACGATTAATTGAGGTCTGTGTAACAATGGACCAGTACTAGATGAAAAAAGAATCCCATAAACATATATGATATGGGATTCTTTTTTTTATTTTATTTGTTTTGTTCATCTGATGTGTATATTTACAGCATGTAATCATTTTAACTAAATTTAGGTAATTCCTCTCTCTCCTCAATTTGTATGTAGGTGCATGGCACCAACAAATAGGTGGGAGAGGAATTGCTTTTTTTCATAATAAAACATACGTTTTATTGTTATCATCTAGTTATGAAGTGTCCTTTAAGAAATTCATTTAGTCCTTATATGTGTTTTGTAAATAACGATCATATAAATCTTTTTCTAAAATACTTTGTTTATCTTGTAGTTCCTTAAATTGTTCAATGAATTCACTATCTTCTTTTGTGCTTCGACACAAAGTATAAAAAGCATCATGGAGAATTTTAGATTCTTGATGAGCATCATAGTAGTCCATGTAGGTCTTAAATTCTGGTGGTAGATAAAGATAAGGGACGTTAGAAAAAGAACCTTTGATTCCTACTGAAGTAGAAAATAGGAGTAAGTCTTTATTTTGTATATATTCCATCTCTTGATCTTTAGAATATTGGTAAGAAAGGTTTGCTATAATCTTTGTATCATAATCAGTTTTCACTTCAATCATGTTTACAAAATCATTAATCCTTAAAGTACCACCTTTGAATGCAAACTTTTTTGCTTCTTTAACGTGTGAATTATTATAAGATAATTCTTTTATAGATTGGATTTCAAATGTAGTATGACCATGTGCTTTATCATTTTTATTAAGATATGTACTACAAATAAGAACAAAGTCGTTTTGAAATTTTATTGTTTCAGAATTATAGGGTAAGCATCTAATTTCTATTATTGAATACTCACACTTACCGTTAACATTATTGGGAAAAGTCATTATTATTATAATTCTCCTTTATATTTATTTCAGGTGAAGAGTAGTTACTCTTCACTACCTTTATTTTAAATAAATTATATATTAATAGTAACCCTCAATTCCAGAAATTTATGAGGGTTCATAAAAAAGCAGTCTAACTCCTAATACTCCAGTTAAAGGGTTCTGGTGCAAAAATTTCAAAATAACTGTAAGCAACCTCTAAATCTGGGACATACTGATACTACTACTCTAAAAAAGGGACGTGATCAGTATGGAAAATCAAAACTAATTCAAGTGGAAACATTATCAGCCTGACATTATTTTGTTAACAGTGAGATGGTACCTGCGGTACAACTTGAGGTTTCGTAATGTAGTGGAAATGATGGAAGAGTGTGGCCTATCGATGGCTCACACAACGATTATGCGTTGGAGTCATCAAATATGGACCTGAATTAGATGAAAGAGTACGGCGACATCTTAAAACAACAAATGATTCCTGGAGAGTCGATGAAACGTATATCAAAGTAAAAGGTCAATGGATGTATCTATATCGTGCAGTGGATTCCGAAGGAAACACGATTGATTTTTATCTCAGTGAAACAAGAGACACAAAGGCTGCAAAGCGCTTCTTCAAAAAAGCTTTGCGGTCTTTTCATGTTTCTAAACCTCGCGTCATTACGGTGGATAAGAATCCGGCTTATCCTATAGCAATTGAACAGTTGAAAAAAGAGAAAAGCATACCTGACGGTATGCAACTTAGACAACAGAAGTACTTGAATAACATAGTGGAGCAAGACCATCGTTTCATCAAAAAGCGAGTCCATTCTATGTTAGGATTGAAGTCACTTCGTACAGCTACTTTAATTTTAAGTGGCATCGAAGCTATGCATATGATGAAAAAAAGGCAACTTCACCAAAGAGTGAAATCTGCCCAAAATGAAGTTAAATTCATTCATAAATTGTTTGGATTAGCTGTTTAATATCCTCGTTAACAGGATATTGCCGTTCTATGTTTCTAGTGAAGTATTTTCGCACCAGAACCGTTATATCAATATTGAGAAATTTATTAAAAAATTAGCTATAAATGATTCAAAACCCAAAAGTTTACTTTCATTTCCCCTTAAACATTGACTTTAATCTATTTTTATTGATATCCTAAAAATATATAAAAAAGTATACATTCAAATTAATGAAAATAAAGGGATTGAAAAGTAGATGAATAAAAAGCAACATTTAATTGATGTACAACCAATTCGAAGCAAAGAACAGCTCGAAGATATGAAATGGTCTCTTAAACGTCATTGTTCAGATCGTGATTATATTTTATTCCTGATTGGAATTAATACTGGGTTACGTGTAAGTGATTTACTTAAAATGGAGGCGAATGAAATTTTAAAAATGAAGCGAAAAAAACGGAAAGAATTTAGAGTTAAAGAAGGAAAGACAAAAAAGGAGCGTATCATAAATATTACATCCATTTTTGAGGAAGTGCTTCCATACGCTGAAGATTTAAAAAGTAACTGGTTATTTCCTTCTCGAAAAGGTGATAAGCCCATTAGTAAAATTCAAGCGTATCGACAGTTACAAAAAGCCGGAGATTTTGCAGGAGTCGAATCTTTGGGTACTCATACAATGCGTAAAACATTTGGGTATTGGTTTTACAAGCAAACAAAGGATATTGCTATGTTACAAGAAATATTGAATCATAGTACACCACAAATTACACTAAGATACATTGGAATTAATAAAGAAGAAAAAGATAATGTACTTGATACATTCCGAATCTAATTTGTTTTTTTCTTTTCTTTTCCATGGATGGACGCCCCTTATTCTTTGATTGTAGGGCATCCAATCCTCCTGTTTCATAAGCTACTTTCCATTTTCGAAGTGTTTCGTAAGAAGGAATATTGAAAAGCGCCGCCGTTTCCCTGATAGATGTCCCTTGTTCGTTCATATAATTAAGTACATCTAGTTTATACTGGGCAGAGTAGGATGTATAGCGTTTTTCAAAAGCATTTTCATCTAAGGATTCATATTGTTTAATCCACTGATAGAGCATATTTGGGTGAACATCAATAGATTTAGCAATTGTTTTTCCACCTTCAGTCCCCTCTAAATATCGTCTTATCGCTCGTATTTTTTCTTTTGAAGAAAATTTAGCCATAAAAAAGTGCACCTCCGATTGTTAGACTGTGTCTAACAATCGGAGGTGCACTTCAAGGAGAACGGCTTTTTTCGTGTGGGGTACCTGGTACTATCTAATTAAGAGATATAATTCCAAAATCAAAAAAATGAAAAATTCTCAATTTTATCGTTTTGGTGGTATTAATTTATCTTAGCTTGATGGGCATGTATGATGACCCCTAATATATGTATTAACGTGGGCTTTATGTTATTTGGTTGGCTGGCCCCCCTCTAGTCTGGTGGGACTTTTTATTCACATAATTCCTGTTATCGATAGTATCCAAAAAAGCTAACTACTTATCTTTTTTCAGATAAGTAGTTAGCTTTTTCGTTTTGGTGACACTTTAAAATATTAGTTTGATGGCTATGTGGTGGTACGCCAAATAGTGTAGTTAACAATCTTTTATATGTTGTGTAACTCAAAATCAAATGCTTATAAAATTAAGACTACCAAGGTATTTAGAGTTCGAGGCAGTTACACAAAATATAAGATATGGAGAAGTAAAGGAAAGAATTTTATGTTTTTTCAAATTCCTAATAGAGTTCTATAGATCAATAAAATATGTTTTTTTGAAATTGTTACTTTCCTGTAACAAAAGTGATTTATTATATATTTTTAAAACACAATATAGAAAGAAGGAGAATTTATGAAGAAAATCATACCAATAGTTGCATTAATGGGCATGATGAGCTTAGGGATGCAGGAAATGAATGTGAAAGCTGAAACTTACAAATGTGCAGATTCCAAAATGGATTTTTGGAATTCCAAAAAAACAGGTACTAATTTTATGAACAGTACTTCATTACCTGAGAATTATAAAAGTGCAAAGGAGGCCAATATTGAATATGTTCGTTTAGCACCAGATAAATGGGCAAAAGATAAAGATTTTTTATTTGAGGATAAACCAGATACTTCTGGAAAGGATTTTCTGATAGGTAATGCAGATGACTATCAGGGATTAGTAAAGGAGGATTTAGAAAAATTAAAAGAGGATTTAGATGCCGCACAATCGCAAGGAATGAAAGTTGTTCTTACAATGTTATCTTTACCTGGTGATCGATGGCGTCAATTTAATAATAACAAGAATGACGACAGAATATGGGAAGAAGAGAAGTATCAAGAGCAAGCAAGCCAATTTTGGAAGGACCTTGCGCTTGAATTAAAAGATAATCCTGCTGTGGTTGGTTACAACATTATTAATGAGCCACATCCAGAAACATCTAAGAATAATAGATATAATGATTTTTGGACGGAAGATTACGAGAAATGGTATGAAAAAGTGAAAGGAACGACAGCTGATTTAAATAGATTTTATCAAAAGGTCATTAATTCCATTCGTGAAGTGGACCAAGAAACACCGATTATTTTAGATTCAGGTTTATATGCCACACCTTGGGCTTTTAAATATCTTAAACCAGTTAAAGATAATAAGACATTGTATGCATTTCATATGTATGAGCCATATCAATTAACAAGTCAACGCGAAAATCAAAATAAAGAGTATCAATATCCTGGAATTGTAAAAGTAGGAGATAAAGAAACACCTATGATGTGGGATAAAAATGGATTAAATAAATTCTTACTGCCTGTTCAAAATTGGTCTAAGAAAAATCATGTACCATCTAATCGAATCATGGCTGAGGAATTTGGAATTAATCGTACCGTTTCAGGAGCCCCTCAATATATGCAAGACTTAATTTCTATATTCAATCAAAAGGAATGGCACAAATCATTCTATGCATTCCGTGAAGATACTTGGACAGGAATGAATTATGAATTAGGAACAGGAAAAATAAAATGGGATGAAGAGGGGAAACCAGTACATCAAGATAATCCACTTTGGGATGTAATAAAAAATGATTTACAATCAACTATTACTAAGTAATATAGGGTGTTAGGAGCGTGAAGGGATACAGCTGTTGCTTTGAAATAAAGTCGTACTGTTTTGAATAAGGTTTAACTGTTTGCAAAAAAGTTGCACCGTTTTGCATCATTAGGTAAAGCTGTCACGGTAAAACTCCTGAGTTTCGATCAAACTTTATTCCAAACCAACATAAAAAAGGACTTCTGTGTTTTAAAATCTTTTTTTATTTGTAATCAGGATTTTTGAAAGACTTGTGAATTTCATAGAAAACAAACGGGATATAAAGCAAAATGTTATTGTTTTGTACATTAAAGGTTATTTATGTTATTTAAATTATATTTTTGCGAAGGTACTAGAGGGAGTGTTATTATGTATAGTGTGCTTGAAACTGCAAAAGAGAACAATTTAAGTCCTCATCATTTTCTTCAATATTTGTTTGAAACGCTCCCCAATCGATTTAAACAATTATGAAGAAAAATTTGTGTTGGATTCTCTTTCTATTGGTCTTAGTTGTGGGAGAAGCCCTAGTTTCGTGTTATAACTATGAAACATCTATATATATATAAACCTATACATTTAAGTTGATTATATGAAATGAAAAATCAAGTCGTTATTTTGGGGATTCAGACTACCAATTATTTAAACTATTATTCACACTAAAAGAAGTACAAGGAGGAAGGTATATCTATTAAAATAGTGAGATATACCAAAGTAGAAATGAACATTAAATTTAACAAAAAAGTAGTAGCATTAACAGCAGGATTAACGGTATTATCTTTACCATTGGCATCATTTGCAGAGGAACAACAATCAGTAAACAATAAGCAACCTACAAGCGTTCAAGAACAAGGTAAAACAGACCAACTTCAAGCATCAGATGAACAGGCTTTAAAAAGTATTGAAGCTAGTTTTGAAGGGGTAGACGGACGTGGTGAAGGTACTGTCGATAATAAGAAAGCAGACAGCCTTCAACGTTCAGAAGGTATTCATGAAGAAACGGGCACATTAACTGTTCCTAACAATTCAAACAGAACAAAACGTAGTCTGTCTTCCGCATCATCTAGAATCTCTAGTACAATAAACGGTGTTCCATTCACTGAATGGATTGTTCCAGTAGGTAACGATAATATTCGTCCTCAAAACTACATGAGTCCAAAGTACATTACAATTCATGAGACTGATAATACAAGTGTAGGAGCAGGTGCTAGAAACCACGCTCAATATCTATATAACCAAGCAGTAGGGAACACAGACCGAGCTGCATCATGGCACTTTACAGTAGACGATAAAGAGATTTATCAACACTTACCATTAAACGAGAACGGGTGGCACGCAGGAGACGGTGATGGTTCAGGTAATAGAGAGTCTATTGCAATTGAAATCGCAGTTAATAGCGACGGTGACTATAGTAAAGCAGTAGATAACGCTAAGAAACTTGCGGCTTATTTAATGAAAGAAACTGGTGTGCCGTTAAATAATATCGTAAAACACCAAAGGTGGAGTGGTAAAAACTGTCCTGCTAACATGATTAATAATGGACAATGGGATGCATTCGTAAATGGTGTTGGAGGGTATTATAATAATCTTTATCAACCAAAAGACGACATTACAGGAGGTTGGTATGAGCCGGCTATTCGAGAGCTAAATAGAAGGGGTATTATGGCAGGGGAAGGAAACGGTGTTTTCGCACCTAATAGAGCGGTAACAAGAGCCGAATTTGCTCAATTAATCTCTAAATCTCTAAACTTGCCCGCTGGAGATACTTCATTTAAAGACCTAAACGATGCAAACTCAACTTTACGAGATGGTATTAAACGCACTGCAAGTGCAGGTATCATTGCAGGTAGAGGTGACGGTTATTTTGACCCAAACACACCTATTACAAGAGAAGAATCAGCAATTATTGTAAACAAGGCTTTACAGTATAAAGGTCTATGGGGGCCAGTTGCAAACTTACCATTCTCAGACAAAGACCAAATTATCTATAAGGAAGACGTACAAAGATTGTATGGACTAGGTATTGTAAAAGGTAAGGGTGACAATCAATATGACCCTAAAGGAACAACAACTCGTGGTGAAACAGCATCATTCATTCTAAACATGCTTCAAGTAATTGAAACTGGTAGTGTTCAAAATACAATTGGAACAGCTCAAATAAATGGTATTGGGGTAAATGTTCGGAGTGGAGCAGGTACAAACTATCCTATTGTTAGAAAATCAAGTAAAGGCGAAAATGTTACAGTATATGAAGAACAGAACGGTTGGCTAAGAATTGGGACAGATCAGTGGGTGTATAATGACTCTAGTTATATCAACTATAACAGATGATAAAAAACTGAATAGTTAAAGGGATAAGTCATATAGAGATATATGACTTGTTCTCAGGCTGTGGAGAAAGTCTTCGCCACAGCCTGTTTTTGTGTCTGAACTTTTTTTATCTGTCAACACTGATAAAAAAGAAGAAAAGGAGAGATTTCTGATGATGGGTGTGAGCTTGAAATAGAGTCACGATATTTGGAAAACATGTAAATGTTTATGATCGATTCACTGATTTAAATAGTGAACCGTGTTACCTTAATTATTAATGTATCATTTTCATTCTACAGTAGAATAGTAATTTGAAAGTTTCCCCACTTATTTTAGGGGAGAATTATCATTTTTCCGATATGGGTTCGTTTATTTTGTTACCCTTTATCATCCCTTAACAACAAATACGACGCTAAACCGATCACAACAGCGCCTAATATAGTAATTACGGTTCTGGTGCAAACCTCGAATGTTTTCAAAATATACACAAAAATATGAGAATGATTACGGACATTCAATCTTTACAAAGTATAAAAATACGGATTTTTAATACTGATTTCCGAACAACTCATTTTCATAAAAATATAACATTCATGTTGGATTATCTACGTAATCATTTTTGCACCAGAACCATAAATAGTCTTATAAAAAAGAGACCTTCCTAAATACTAGGAAGGTCTCTGCATCATTTCTGCCATATGGAGCTGTAAATATTCCGTTAGCTTTTTCATTGTGCCCTTTTTGAAGTACGGGTGTTCAATTTCAAACGAGACATAAATAGGCTTCTTTGTCATGAATGGTCTGTATTGGGTAAGGGACGTGCTAGCTATTTCTTGACTATCCCATGCACAAAGTACAATCAATTCATTCGCGTGATATTTGCTCAATCGCTGGACAAAGTCTACTTGTTTGGCAATCTCTTGTAGTGCAGTTGGAGATACAAAGGTTTGTAGTTCTTGGGCGAAAAGATACAGTTCATCTGAAATAATAGACATAAAAAATGCCATCCTTTCTCGTAAACTTCTTACGATAAGCATAGCGTTTTTTCGTTTTAAGGGTATAATCTTAGCTTAGCTTGATAGCGATGTGGCGGTACCCCAATAGGATTATTCAATTATTTGGTGGTGCAATGATTGGTACGTTTGTAAAAGCCTTCTTCTTTTATTTACTGAATGCACAAAGTAATGCGAGTGCATTGTCTTTAGTGAGAACCGTTGGTTCTCCAAAAGATTTTATCAATCTTTTCATAAATACATATGCTGCTTGGGATGGGATTATAAGAGACTATTCAGTGTGAATTAAAAAAATTTATCCACCATTTTTATGTGTCGTTCTATTAAAAAGTCCAAATTTGACCAATTTAATGCGATAAAATTTGGTCAAAGATAATGAAATTTTAAGAACAATAAGGTACACTAGTCAATGATTTTAGTTTAAAATAGATTGATATTGATATATACGGAGGAAAGATTGATGGACAACAATACAATAAATGAATCAGTTGAAGAAGGTGATAAAAAACGAGTAAGATCAAGCAAACGTTTTACAAATTGGAAGCTTATCGCGGCGGGTGGCGGTATAATTGTACTTCTTATTGGGGGAATGAGTTATTATCAGGCAACCCACTTCAATTCAAATGTTACGATTAACGACACAAAGGTCGGAGGTCTGAGCGCTGATCAGGCAATACAGAAATTAAAAACATCTGGACTAGAAAACAAAGTTTATGTCGGTCAACAACAAATTTTAGATGAAAAAGATACGCAAATGGAACTTACGGAAAAAGATTTGCCTAAAGTTAAGAAATTATTAAAAAGCCAGTGGACATTTTTCCCTTCTTCGAAGGAAAAAAATTATTCGCTGCTACCGGAAAAGGCGAATCAATATCGAAGTGAAACAATGAAAAAACTTTTAGAAGAAAAGCTCTTATCTATGAATAAAGATTTAAAAGCGCCTCAAGATGCTATGGCCAAGCTCGAGCAAGGAAAAGTTATTATCTCGAAAAGCGTGGAAGGAAAACAGTATGACGTTACTAGTCTATTGAAAGATTACGACAAGCAGAAGTATAAAAGCGAAATTCATCTGAAGTCTGCATA
>NZ_PCNZ01000032.1 GCF_002975175.1 Bacillus sp. MYb209 | reverse complement strand
TGAAGTTCATCCATCAACTATTTGGAATTGTTGCTTAAGACTAGATTCCACTAGGAAACTTTTCGCCTCTTTATATCTTTCCTAAGTATTTGCACCAGAACCCAGAAAACCCCATCTTAATTAAAGTTGGGGTTTTTCGTTACTATATCAATTTAATAATATTTTAAGCGAAATTAGCTCACTAATTCTCAACTTTAACATTAATATGCTTAGAGCGCATTTTAAAATAAATTGGAAGACCTAAAGCAGTTAATCCTAGTCCGCATAATGCTAGTAATGGTTGTGTAAATAATGTATTAAAAACTATAAATAATCCACCTAATAAAGCAATCGTTGGGATAAATGGATATAATGGTACTTTGTAAGGACGTATGAGTTCTGGTTCTCTCTTGCGTAAAATGAAAACAGCTAGAAATGTCATTGTATAGAATATCCATATAACAAACACTAACATATCTGTTAATGTATTAAATCCGCCTACAAACATCATAATTACAGAAATCAATAAGATAAATATGCCAGAATTATAAGGAATTCTGCTTTTATTCGATAATGTAGCAAACCATTTACTAAAAGGTAATTTATTTTCTAATGCCATAGCATAAGGAATTCTCATACCTGTCATAATATACCCATTAATTGTGCCAAATACAGATATTAAGATACCTATACTAACTAGTTTTCCACCCATTGTACCAAAAAGAATTTTTGCAACTTCAGATGCAGGTGTATCAGTTCCTGCAAGTGCTGTTGCAGACATAACCATTAGGAATGCAATATTAATTAATAAATAAACGACCGTAACAATTGATAATCCTAGTATTATTGCTTTAGGTAAATCTTTTTTGGGATTTTTCATTTCGCCAGCTATATTCCCTACGTGTATCCATCCATCATAGGCAAACATGGTTGCAAGTAGGCCAGAACCTAGAGCGGATATAAAAGATCTATCTGGTCCTGCCTCAATTGGGTACAATTGAAAAGTTACATCACCTTTGTGTAGTAAACCAAAAATAATAATAAGAGCTAAAGGAAATAATTTACCTATAGTGGAAGCGGTTTGGATCCCTCCAGCAGCTTTAGCACCCAAAAAGTTCATAAGGGTTACAAAGGTTGCAGTTATAACAGCAATTCCTACAATCATCATTTTATTTTCATTAGCATTTAATCCAAACAGGTTAACAGTTTGGGTTCCAAAAATAATAGCAAGTGCTGCAATATTTGCTGGAAAGTAAATGACGGTTTGAGCCCAACCTAGTAAAAATGCTGTTAAATTTCCGTAAGTACGTTTTAAATAAGCCATCATACCACCTGTTTCTGGAATAGCAGCCGATAATTCAGCCCCTGTTAATCCTGCACAAACAGTTAATATTCCGCCAATAACCCATGCAAGCAATCCTAAACTGGCTGTACCAGTGATACCATATAATGCAGTTGGTTTAAAAAAAACACCAGCCCCGATTACGGTACCAATAACTGTAGTCAAAGCAGCAAAGAAACCAATTTCTTTTTTTAGTTGTTGTTGTGACATAACAATCACTCCTGTTTTTTAATAATAAACAAAGTCTCTACTGAATCTAAGCGCTTTGTGTTCTCATATTTAGATAGTATCCCTAATTTTCATATAATATTTTTAAGCTTAAACCTGAATATCTAATTAAATATATATTCGTCGTAGAATTAGGAATAGAAAATGAGTATTAATGACCAAACATATTTGTGAGATGTTTCACAAATATGTTTGGTCATGCTTCTAGTAGAGAAGTCTACATAACACAATTAATACTCAACGCACAGATTCTTAATTTGTATTCCATAATGATAAGTTGCTTTAAATTCAGAAGAGATGTTATTCGTGACAAAGTCTAGCACACACTAAAATGCTATACAATAATAATTTTCAAGATACGATTTTATTACCAAGCAAATAAATACATTTTGTGAATGATTTCACAAAGTAATTGACTTAGGATTTTGAATTTTGCTATCTTATAGGGGCAAACAGCGAAGTGAATGAAAAATAACATGTATGCACATTATAAGTTTGATATACTTGTCATTTTTCATTTAAATTGCTAGATATATTAATTTAAAAAGGAAGTGTGAGTATGAAAATCGGAGTAGTAAAAGAAATAAAAAAAGGTGAATCTCGTGTGGGAATGACTCCCGAAAATGCTCAAAAATTAGTTGCAGAAGGACATCAAGTTTTGGTACAAAAAGATGCTGGATTGGGATCTGGTTATACTAATGATGAATATACAAATGCAGGTGCAAGCATAGTAACTCAAAATGAAGCTTGGGACGTTGATATGGTAGTAAAAGTGAAAGAACCACTACCTGCAGAATATCACTACTTTAAAAAAGATCTCATTGTATGGGGATTTTTACATCTAGCAGCTTCTAAAGAGTGTGTTGAAGCAATGAGACAAGCAGGAACTACTGCAATTGCTGGAGAGACAATTAATGAAGATGGTGTTTTGACTCTGTTAAAGCCTATGAGTGCGATTGCTGGCCGCCGTGCAGTCTTTATGGGAGCTTATTATCTAGAAAAACAACATCAAGGAGAAGGGATTTTATTATCAGGAATTGAGGGTATCCCTGCTGGAAATGTTGTCATTTTAGGTGGAGGAAATGCAGCGATTAATGCATGTGACATGGCAATTGGAATTGGTTGCCACGTAACCATTCTAGAACTAAACAAAACACAAATTGCTTATTTAAAAGAAAGATATGTGAATGATTCTGTAGAGGTTATTGAATCCAATACTGAAAACTTAGAAAAGCATATAAAAGAGGCAGATTTATTTATTTCAACAATCTTAATACCAGGAGCTAAACCACCGAAAATTGTAAAAGAATATATGGTTCAATCAATGAAACCTGGCAGTGTTATTGTTGATATTGCAATTGACCAAGGTGGAACAGTTGAAACAGTTGATCACTATACAACACATGATAACCCTATATTTATTAAACATGATGTGATCCATTATGCTGTACCAAATATGCCTGGTGCCACCCCACGTACTTCGACCATGGCTTTAGCAAATGGAAATATTGAATATTTATTAGTAATTGCTAAAGAGGGATTAGAAAATGCAATAAATACTAAACCGGCTTTAGCATCTGGTATGAACATTTATAAAGGTATTATTACCTATGAGAATTTAGGAAAGACGTTAGAGTTAGATTATAAGCCGCTGAAAGAAGTGTTAATATGATTAACAAAAATTTACCACTTAACATTGGTGATATAAAAAAGGCTCAACAAATTCTTTCTGGAAATGTACGTAAGACTCCTCTTGTTAAATCATTTTATTTGACGAGTAAAACGGGTGGAGAAATTCATTTGAAGTTAGAAAATATGCAATTAACTGGATCATTTAAGTTTCGTGGTGCATTTAATAAAATTTCAAATTTAACAGATGAAGAAAAAGCACATGGTGTGATTGCTTGTTCAGCTGGGAATCATGCACAAGGTGTTGCATTATCTTCTCATTTACTTGGAATCAAAAGTAAAATTGTTATGCCAGTTTCTGCACCACAAGCCAAAGTTGATGCTACCAGAGGATATGGTTCTGAAGTTATTTTACATGGGGATACCTTTGATGATGCTAAGGCTAAATGTGAAGAGATTATACAGGAAACAGGAGAAACATATTTACATCCATATGATGATGTAGAGGTAATGGCTGGCCAAGGAACAATTGGTTTAGATATTCTTGATGATATGTGGGATGTTGATACTGTAATTGTGCCTATTGGTGGTGGAGGTATTATTTCAGGAATTGCAGTTGCACTTAAATCATTTAATCCATCAATTAATATTATTGGTGTTCAAGCTGATAATGTCCATGGAATGAAAGCTTCTTATGATGTTGGAAAAATTGTATCCCATTATGAAGCACCAACAATAGCTGATGGATGTGCTGTTAAAATACCAGGAGACCTAACCTTTGAAATTGTTAAAGAATTAGTGGATGATATTGCAACGGTATCAGAAGAGGAATTAGAAGTAGCCATGAAAGACTTACTACAACGTGGAAAAGCTGTTGTAGAAGGAGCTGGAGCATTAGCTACAGCTGCTCTTCTTGCAGGAAAAGTTGATCAATATACAAAAGGTAAAAAAGTAGTAGCGGTTATTTCAGGTGGAAATGTGGACTTAAAACGCATTTCCAGTGTATGTGAGCATTTCTTTGTTGCGAATGAAGTAAAATAAAGGTTTAAGTAACCTATAATATAGATTAATTTTCTAAAAAAGGGCTAGGAGGGTTATCTTAGCTCTTTTTTAGGTTTTGGTGCAAAAACTTCAAAATATCTGCAAGTAATCTCTTAAACTTGGAAATACTGATACTAGTAGGGGTACGGAAACGATTCTGGGTATGAAGGGTCAATCTGTAAAAATATTCAAATAAATACAATAAAAACGGTTCTGGTGCAAAAAACCATTTGATAGAGAAATAAAACCTACATGGTCTATTCAATAACAGATTATGATGCAATTCCAAACAACTTATGCATGGCTTCAACGCCACTCAATATAGAAGTGGCCGTTTCATAAGACTTGAATCCTAACATAGTGGAACGTACACGTTTCTTAATGAAACGGTGATCCTGTTCCACTATGTTATTGAGATATTTAACTTGTCTTATTTGTATGCCTTCAGGCATACGTTTCTCTTCTTTTAACTCTTGAATCGCTACGGGGTAGGCTGGATTCTTGTCTACTGTTATAACACGAGGTTTACAAATATGAGAAGCAGCCAAGGCTTTCTTGAAAAAGCGCTTGACTGCTTGTTTATCTCTTGATTCACTTAGATAAAAATCAATGGTATTCCCTTCTGAATCGGCTGCGCGATATAAATACATCCATTGACCTTTTACTTTCACATACGTTTCATCGACTCTCCAGGAATCATTTGTTGTCTTAAGGTGACGTCGTACTCTTTCGTCTAATTCAGGTCCATATTGATGCACCCAACGCATAATGGTGGTGTGAGCAATAGACAAACCTCGTTCCTCCATCATTTCCACTAAATCACGAAAACTGAGGTTGTACCGTAGGTACCATCTTACCGTTAACAAAATAATATCAGGCTGATAATGTTTCCATTTGAATACATTTTCCTTTTCCATACCAATCACGCACCTTCTTTAGATTAGTAGTATCAGTATGTCCAAGATTTGTAGATTTATTGCAATTGTCCTGAAGTTTTTGCACCAGAACCGTATTTTGTTATAAAATCGTATAATTTACCACTAAATTTCTAATACAGATATTATAAAAATTCATAAATTAATAGAGATATTTTTGAAATTTACTTTTAATTCTTTAACATGTAATACGTAAATTTGAAATAACATAATAAATTCAATAAAATCTATAACTATGAATTATATTACTTGTCTCTAGTACTTTTTAAAAATGCATTATTAATCAAAATTAAGCAAAATAATTTAACAACAAAAACTACAATTATATGAAAAAAGGAAACTTCACCTATAGGTGAAGTTTTCCCAATCTAAAATTTTATTCATGAATAAATTACTTAGAATTACATCATTACCTGTCATTGAAAAGTTTGTTTAAGATTCTATCTCTTTATTCAATGATGTTTCAACAGAACCTGTATTTTTCACCTTCAATATTTTTATTTTTCAACCATAAGTATACCTAGAAATATTCTAAAAACTAGTTGAAAATCTTTTAGATTCTAACTTTCTTATAATACCACTTGCTATTTCTTCAATATTTTCATTTAGAAAGAAATGATTACCTTCAAATGAATTGAAGGTACACGATTTACTTGTGTATTGTTTCCATTTTTTCACCTCATCATATGTAGTTAATTCATCATTTTTTCCGTTCAATACAAGAAAATCAATGTCACATGCTCGTATATTGTTGTTATGTATATATGTCTCTACAATTTTAAAATCTGCTCTTAGAATGGGGAGAAAAATTCCCATTAATTCTTCTGATTGTAGTACCTCGGTTGATGTACCCCCCATTGCAATAACTTCATTTTTGAATTGTTCATCGGGTAGGTTATGTCGAATATTTTTTATCTTACTATTAGGATGATTTCTACCGGATAAAACAAGAAATTCAGGCAATACATTATTAGAATCCTGTATTTTTCTAGCTAATTCATAGGCAATCAAACTTCCCATGCTATGCCCATATAAAATATAGGGCGAATTATCTAGTTGCTTGACTATACTATTGTAGACATCATTTACAGCCTCTTCCATACTCTGGTACAGGCCTTCTTCAATTCTATATCCTCTACCAGCTAACTCTATTGGGACTACTTCAATATGTGGATTAAAGTAATTTTTCCATTTTGAGTAACTAAACGCAGAGCCCCCAGCATGTGGAAAGCAAAAAAGTTTAGTCTTTTTCATAGATTTTCTCCTTACTTTAAAATTTGTTTATATTTTGGCCAATTGTATAAAAGTCTTTAATTATTATCCCATTCGGTAATTCATCACGTGTTGCACAAGCAGATATCTTATAATTTGGCTCAATATTATATTGTCTAAAGTAAAAGTTTTGAGGTATATTCTTGTATGAAATTAAAGTTTGTGACTCTTTTTTTACAGAGAATGAATTTAACGGGATATAAAGTCCTTTACCAATCGTTTTTATATAGCTTTCTTTTAATGTCCATAAATCAAAAAAATAATTGATTTGTTCATCAGAATTCATATTAGATAAATCATAAAATTCTTCCTCTGAAAAAAATTCATTTGCTAATTTAAGAGCCTCTATGTCTGAAACTCTTTCAATATCAATACCTACATTAGAATTAGCAGTGGCACAGACCACCCATTCTCCTGAATGCGAAATATTAAAGTGAAAGTCAGAAAAATTTTGAACAAAAGGTTTTCCGTACTCATTATATATAAATTTAATTTCTTCATTATTAATTTTATATTTTTGGCAAATTAGGGAACGGATTAATAAATCTCCTATCAAAGTCCTATTAATATCACATAAATTTAATAAACGCTTCATTCGTTCTCTCTTCTCATTTGAAATCAAGTTACTAAATTGATTAAACAAATGATTTTCAATATTCTTTGGTATTTTCACAGCATGAATTTGTATGATAAATCACTTCCTTTTTAAAAGGATGTCTTCCTATGTATACGTTATAGAAATTCAATTTCATTTTCTAACTTGCATTTATTCAAGTGCAAATATAATAGAAAAGGTGCATATTTACATATCAATGAAAATATACACCTTTCCTCAGCAATATCATCAAAGCATTCGCTTCTGCTACAAAAACTTCAGAGAATTTACAGCATACTATGAACAACTCATATATGTTTCTATGTCCCTATCAAGCAATTTTTCATTAGCCCCTTAAAAAGTAATGCTCTTGATATATACATAATCTCCTACACTTGATGTGCAGTTATTGGACTGCTCTCTTTATTTACACTACTACTCACAAATAACAACTTTAATAATAACAATGTTCGTTTATAAAGTTGCCTCTTTTGTGCTCTCTACTTTTCCGTTAGCGAAAGGGACGTCTCTTTTATTCCTTCTAATTCATTTAGTAGATACTTAGCTAACTTTTCAACTGCGGGGGAAGCTACTATTTCTTCGTGTGATCCAGGGACCGAATACATATTCACTCTTCCTTTTAATAAAGGCTTCCAATCCGTAAACAATTCTTTACCTTCCTCAGCACTAAAGTAAATGACTTCCCCAAAATATGGTGTTAAATCATGCTCTGCCATTAAATTCAGACACTTCCTGTGAGCATTGATAATTTGCTTCAAATTCGTAAGATCTGCATCAGGCGGGAGCACTCCTTCCACAATTAATTGCTCAACAAGCATGTCCTGTTGATGAACAAGCTCTTTTTCCTGCTCCACTAGCTCTATATGGATGAAATGCTCCAATATATAAGATAGCATTTCATCCTCTGTCTTGTAATCCCGTTCTGAAGGCACCTTGGTATCCATTAGTACCAACATCTCAACTTCTTCTCCCTGGTTCCGTAGCGTAGTTGCGATTTCATAGGCGATGGCACCGCCCAGAGACCATCCTCCCAGACGATACGGCCCCTCTGGCTGAGCGCGCTTCATTTCCTCGATGTAGAGTTGAACTACTTCCGATAAAGTCAACCCGTTCATTCCTTCTTTCTCTACAAGAGGATTCTGTAGACCATAAAATGAGCAGTGATCCTTGAGTAACCTTGCTAGCTGAATGTAACAGAGTACATTACCCATAAACGGATGAACACAGAAGAAAGGTCTTTTCTCTGACTCTTGTAATGGAATCAGAACCGATAACGATTCTTCCATACTATGATTCTCACGGATGAGACAAGCGATCCCTTCCACTGTCGGGTTCTTAATCAGTGCGGACACCTTAATCTCTTTTCCGAATTTCTCTCTGACCTTTGAAATCAATTTGATTACAAGGAGAGAGTGACCTCCTATATTGAAGAAATCATCGTTTACATGGACATCTTCTAACTGTAGCAAATCCTGCCAGATCGTAATCAGCTGATACTCGATTTCATCCCGTGGGATGATTGGTGTAGAAAAGGTACTTTCTCTTTGAATCGTTAAGCTGTTCAGTGCCTTTCGATCAACCTTCCCATTTGTTGTAAGCGGAATCGCATCTACCTCAATAAAGTGTGCAGGAACCATATAATTCGGTACTTGTCTCTTGAGATGCTCACGCCATTCATGCATACTTCCTTCACCCACCACATAGGCAACCAATCTCTGCTCTCCTGGTTGGTCCTCTCTTATCAAGACTACCGCCTCTTTTACCGATGGATGACTTTCTAAATTCGCTTCAATCTCTCCAAGCTCAATCCGGAATCCTCGAATTTTCACTTGATTATCGATTCTTCCCAGATAATCCAAATGGCCATCAGCTAAATAGCGGACTAGATCTCCCGTCCGGTATAACCGTTCCCCTTCATTAAATGGATGAGGAATAAAACGTTCTGACGTTAACTCTGGACGATTCAAGTATCCTCTCGCTAGGCCTGCTCCACCGATATAAAGTTCACCCGTTACACCAACTGGAACAGGTAACAAATTCTCATCCAATACATAGGCTTGAACGTTTGGCAACGGACGCCCAATGGTTACTCTCTTACTATCTTTTTTAATACGATAGCATGTCGCATCAACCGTACATTCTGTAGGACCATATACATTATAAAAATGGATATGGTCATTCTCTACTAGTTGTTCCCACAGTGATGGCATAATCGCTTCTCCACCGACCAGTACCTTGCTTGGAACATGAACACTATCGTTTCTTTCTAACAACCCCTCATCTATGAGTAATTGGAGTAGTGAAGGTGTTATATCGAACATTTCCAACTTATTCTCCCGAATATAAGATACAAACTGTTGAGGATCACTGCGAACTTCTTTTGAAATAATATATAAACTAGAACCATACAAAAGCATTTGTAATTGTTTAACGGATGAATCAAAGGCGATTGAGGCATTTAGACCAACGCGCATGTTAACATGTGTCCGATGTGAAAAAACCTCTTTCTGTAAACCATAGGATAGATTTAATACCGAATGATGCTGCACCATAACCCCTTTTGGATTCCCGGTCGAACCTGAAGTGTAGATAACATACGCCAAGTTTTCTCCTGTCACTTTACATATTGGTGAAAGGGTGTTTTCTTGCGAAATCATTGCTTGATCTCGGTCCAAACAAACTGTTTCAACTTCTTCAGGTATCCAACCTTGTGATACTTCGTTCGTAACCAATATTTGAATTCCTGTGTCCTCCAGAATATATCGTAGGTGACTTTCTGGATACGATGGATCCAACGGAACATAGGCTGATCCAGCTTTCAAGATTCCCATGAGACCGACAATCATCTCAACTGAACGTTGGAAACAAAGCCCGACCAATGACTCCGTCCCAATCCCACATTTCTGAAGATAATGGGCCAATTGGTTTGCTTTCTCATTCAGCTCTCGATACGTCAACTGCTGATTTTCATCCACCACTGCCACCGCATCAGGTGTACGATCCACTTGATCTTCAAACAGTTTGTGGATCACACTCTCACGTGGATACGCTGCTGCATTATCATTCCATTCTTCCAGTAGTTGTTTCTGTTCTATTTCCGTAACATACACCAGCTCCGACAGAGTTTGATCAACGTTCTCGATCATTTGCTTTAACACCTGGCTTAAATGCCCCAGCATCCGTTCAATAGTGAGACCATTAAACTTGCTACGATCATACTTCAACTTTAACAACAACTGGCTTTCTGGGACAACTGTCAATCCTAATGGATAATGCGTTTGTTCTACTCCTTCCAGCTCACCAATTTCTAGATTTCCTGAGGACTCCTCTTTCACTGGGTAGTTTTCAAATACATACAAGCTATGGAACAGCGGGGTTCCTCTAGGAACTTCACTCCAGCCTTGAATCTCTGTCAAGGAAGCATATTCATATTGTCTTCTTTCTATCTCTTCCTCTTGTATCCTCTGCAACCAATCCATTACTTTTATATTATCTATCAACTGAATTCGCGTCGGTGATGTGGTAATAAAAGGACCTACAATGTTTTCAACATCAATAATCTCCGTAGGGCGTCCTGAGCTAGTTACACCATAGACAATGTCATCTTCTCCACTATACCGGCCCATGAGATACGCCCACGCACCTTGAATTACCGTATTCAAAGTGAGCCTATTGCGCTTCGCCCAGTTTTGTAACGCTTGGGTTTGCTCTTCTGATAAATAAGTTACCTTCTCTGTGTAACCTTTTTCTTGCTCTTTACTTTCTAAGCCCAGCAGGGTTGGAGCTGTAAAACCTTTAAGTTTCTCTCTCCAGAATTGCTCCGCCTGCTCCTGATTCTGCACTCTTAGCCATTGAATATATTTCTTGTATGACGATGACTTAGGTAAATACACGGCTTCTCCATTCATTCTCTTCTGGTACACTGTAAGCAATTCGTTAAAGACCAGTGGTAGGCTCCATCCATCCAACAGAATATGGTGATGTGTCCAAACAATCCGATATTCTTCCTCACCTTCTTGAATGACAGTCACCCGCATCAATGGCGCTTCATCAAAAAGAAAGGCTTGTTTTCGATCCAATGCCAAAAAGGCTTTTCTTTTCTCCTCTTTATCTTCAGCAGTCAGCGTACGCCAATCTTCTATATTCACCTTAAATGGAACACTCTCATACACCACTTGTAAAGGCTCTTCAACTTCATCCCAAAGGAAAGCTGAGCGAAAAATTTCATGCCGCTGAATTACCGATTTCCACGCCTGTTCGAAAGTTACAATATCCAATTCTCCTCTAATCATGAAACTTAATTGCACTATATACGGCGCTACATGTTCATCCCCTTGGTCATGCAATGTATGGAAAATCATACCTTCTTGCAAAGGCGATAGTGGATATAAATCGGTAATCGGATAATTATTTCCACGATTCATCTTGGATAATACTTTTGTCAAACTGGCTTGGTCAAGATTAGCCATCACAAAATCTGAAACGGTCAGTGCAGATTCTCCATCCGCAGATTGAATCAATTTACTTAGTTGATGGAGCATATTCTCTGCAATACTTTGAATCGTTGATTTCGCGAATTGTCCTACATTGTATACCCAAGTGAACTGAAGTTTCCCATCCGTTACCATTCCAATTACATCGATTAAATGCAATTGCTTGGAACCAGAAGCATGATCTAAGCGCTTAAATCCGTTCTCCGGAATAAGCATTGCATCGTCAGAAAACATTTGATCAAATTGTCCAAGATAGTTAAAACTAATAGACGGTGTATGTTGAGACCCCCATTGCTCCCACATTGTTGCGTTCAGGTACCGCAAAATCCCATAGTCAACACCCTTATTAGGAATTTTACGTACTTGTTCTTTAACTGCTTTTAATGCTGCAATTGGCGTGTCGGCACCGGTAATATTTAAGTGAACAGGATAAATACTTGTAAACCACCCTACGGTTCTCGATAGGTCAACGTCTTCGATGATCTCTTCCCGACCATGCCCCTCCAAATCCACGGTCAGCGTCGGATGACCTGTCCATGCTGCCATAGCCTGTACCAATGCTGTCAATAGTACTTCATTGATTTGGACACGATGAGTGCTTGAAATCTCTTGCAATAACGCACGGGTCTCTTTCTCATCCAGCACCACGGTAATCTCCTGAGTTCCTGTGTTTGCTGGAACTTCGAGGGTGGTATCCACTGGTAGCATAGCCACTTCTTGTTCGGATTGCTGCTCCCAGTAATCACGCACTTCTTGTACAATCCCAGCTTCAGCGTAATGATGCAATTTCTCCGACCACGCTTTAAAGGATGTACTCTTTGTAGGTAATTTAATCATCTGAGCCTGGCTCGCTTGATTATACGCCGTTTGCAGATCCTCCAGTAAAATCCTCCAAGAAACACCATCCACTGCTAAGTGATGAATCACCCAGAATAATCGGCCGGCTCTTTTCTCACCTTCATCAAAATACACCATTCTCATTAGCGGTCCTGCGTGTAAGTGCAAGCTTGCTTGTGCAGTGTCAATCTCCGTTTGAATCACTTGATGCCATTCTGCTTGCGGTACTTCGTCTAATGAAATAACGGTCAGCGTCGATTGTTCTTCGATCCCTTCGTTCCGCTGTTTCCAAGCTCCATCCGGTAACCGTTCATATCTTAAACGTAAGGCATCATGATGGATTAGAAGGGTACGCACAGCTTTCTCCAGTAATACTATATCCAGTCGCTCTTTTGTTCTAAAAAACATGGATTGATTCCAATGATGTGGGTTTGGATGATCTTGTGCAAAAAACCATTGCTGGATTGGTGTAAGGATCAGTTCTCCAGTTACAACTCCCTGCTCTGCTTGTACACCCCTTTCTTCATTGACTACTTGCACCAACTCAGCAATCGTTTGGTGTTCAAACATTTGCTTTGGTGTCAATTGCAAACCTGCTTGTTTCGCACGAGAGACAATCTGAATGCTGAGAATCGAGTCTCCACCAATTTCAAAGAAGTTATCATTTCTTCCTACCTTATTAATCCCTAATACTTGCTTCCAAATGGTAGCCAGTGTTTCTTCGTTACCATTCCGCGGGGCAACACATTCACTTTCGATTTTCCTCTCCTCTGGTACAGGTAAGGCCTCACGATCAACTTTACCGTTAGCAGTTAGTGGAATGGCTTCCATCATCACAAATCCTGAAGGAACCATATGGCTTGGTAGTTCCGCCTTGAGATAATCTCTCCACTCACCTACATTCCCATCACCCACGACATATGCCACCAACCGTTTATCACCCGGCTGATCTTCTCGAACAATTACAACAGCCTCTTTTATGGATGCATGTGCGTTTAAAGCAGATTCAATTTCTCCGAGCTCAATTCGGAAACCACGGATTTTCACCTGGTGATCAATCCGCCCAAGATAATCCAGATTTCCATCCGGCAAGTATCTCGCTAAGTCTCCTGTCCGATATAATCGCGCTCCTGGGTCATTACTGAATGGATGAGGAATGAAACGTTCTGCAGTCAATTCGGGTCTGTTTAAATACCCACGTGCGAGTCCTGCTCCACCAATATATAGTTCGCCAGCTATGCCAATAGGCACATGTTGTTGACAAGCGTCTAGTACATACGCTTCTAAATCTGGTATCCGTTTTCCGATATTACTTCTTGAAGCATACTGCACATCATCTTGAGTAATTGGATAATACGTAACATGAACGGTAGTTTCTGTAATTCCATACATATTAATTAACTGTGGGTCCTGCTCTCCATACCTTTGAAACCATGGTAACAAGCTGGTAGGATCGAGTGCTTCCCCACCAAATATGACATAGCGCAGATGCAAGTCTTTCTTCTCATCTTCTTGTTCACACACTTGTATCAATTGTCGAAATGCGGATGGTGTCTGATTAAGAACCGTAACCTTCTCCTTTACTAACAGTTGATAGAAATCCTTGGGCGATCGACTAATCCAGTAAGGAACAACAATCAATCTACCGCCATGGAGTAATGCCCCCCAAATCTCCCATACCGAGAAGTCAAACGCATAAGAATGGAAAAGCGTCCAAGTATCTTTTTCATCAAACTGATACCAACATTCCGTTGATTTAAATAAACGAATCACATTGTGATGCTCTACCATAACTCCCTTCGGATTCCCTGTTGATCCCGAAGTATAGATTACATACGCCAAGTTTTCTCTTGTCACTTCACATATTGGTGAAAGGGTGCTTTCTCGCGAAATCATCGCTTTATCCCGATCCAAACAAACTGCTTTGATTTCTTCAGGTATCCAACCTTCTAATGCTTCGGTCGTGACCAATACTTGAATCTCTGTGTCCTCCAGAATATATCGTAGGCGACTTTCTGGATACGATGGATCCAACGGGACATAGGCTGCCCCAGCTTTCAAAATCCCCATGAGACCGACAATCATCTCAACTGAACGCTGGAAGCAGAGACCAACCAACGACTCGGTCCCGATCCCACATTTCTGGAGATAATGGGCCAATTGGTTTGCTTTCTCATTCAGCTCTCGATACGTTAACTGCTGTTTTTCATCTACCACTGCCACCGCATCAGGTGTACGATTTACTTGCTCTTCAAACAGCTGATGAATCGCACATTCCTGTGGATATGCTACAGCATTATTATTCCACTCTTCCAACTGTTTTTGCTGTAATCCTGACAGTATCGGCAACTTAGCTAATGATTTATCAGGATGTTCCACGATTAAATTCAACCAGTTTTCAAAATTTTCGGCCATGGATTCAATAGTTAAACTGTCAAACAAATCAGTCCTATAAACAAAAGTAAGCAATAAGCCCTCTTCCACTTCTGCGGCAGTTAAACTTAAATCAAATTTGGCGATTGAAGCGTGGCTTTCCATTACTTCTATACTTCGTCCATGTAGCTGTGGTAGCTCCTGTCCTGTATTTTGCAAAGTAAACATGGTTTGGAAAATCGGAGAATGACTTGTACTTCGTTCAGGTTGGATAACCTCCACAATTTTCTCAAACGGGACATCTTGGTACTCATATGCCTTCAATGCTTTTATCCGCACTTGAGACAACAACTCTTGAAATGCCGGTGCGCCACTTAAATCAGCTCGATAAACCAACGTGTTAACAAAGAAACCAATCAATCCTTCAATCTCTCGATAATTTCGATTTGCAATCGGGCTGCCAACAATAATATCCGATTGTCCTGTATAACGGGCAAGGAAACTTTGATACGATGCCAATAAGGTCATGAAAAGCGTAGCCCCTTCTTGACGACTAAATTCGTTTAATTTATCCAATAATGAACGTGACAACAATACATTATGAGTTAATCCTTGGTGGGTTTGCACCGGAGGACGCGGACGATCCATCGGCAACATTAAGACCGGTAAATCACCAGACAATTCTTCCTTCCAATATGCCAGCTGTTGATTTAGTACTTCCTCTTTCAACCATTCCCTTTGCCATTGAGCAAAATCGGCATATTGAACTGGTAGTGGTACAAGCTCTGCTGGTTTTTCACCAATCGCTTCCTCATAAAATGCCATCCATTCTTGGAGTAAGATTTCCATCGACCATCCATCCGAGATAATATGATGCATATTACACAGAAGAACCCATTCTTCTTCTGAAATTTTCACGATTTGTCCACGGAACAATGGTCCTTTCTCTAAGTCAAATGGGGATTCGACTTCAGTTTGAATCCATTGTTCCAACTCTCTTTCTCTCTCTCCTGGAGAAAGCTTAGTTAAATCCATTTGTGGGAGAGGACGGGAAATATACGCTTGAACCTGCTGCGCAGGATGACCGTTCACTTCATGAAATACCGTCCGCAAAGATTCATGGCGCTCTATCAACTGATTCCATCCCAACTCCAATGCTTCAGGTAACCAATTCCCTGTAAGACGGCATACCATTGGCATATTATAAAGTGCACTATTAGGTGCAAATTGATCAATAAACCATAAGCGCTGTTGAGCATAAGAAAGCGGAATGTTATTTCCACGTTCCATCGGAATCAATGGTGGAATTTCTCGTTTTTCGCTTCCCTTACGTAACTGATCCATTCGCTTCGACAATGCCTCGACCGTTGAATATTCGAACAGTTCGCGTACCGGTAATTTGATTTGAAAGACTTCTTGTAAGCGTGAGACCACTTGTGTAGCAAGTAGAGAATGACCACCAAGCTCAAAGAAAGAATCCTGAACACCAATGTTTCCTATTCCTAGCACTTGACTCCACACTGAAGCGATAAGTTCTTCCAGCGGAGTTCGTGGGTAAACGGTATTTTCAGTAAATAGTTCACTAGGTATAGGCAATGCCTTCAAATCAAGTTTTCCATTCGGTGTAAGTGGTAAAAATTCCATCTCAATAAAGTTTGTTGGAACCATGTAATTTGGTAAATGTGTTTGTAGATGCTCTCGCCATTCATCGACACTTCCTTCACCAACTACATAAGCTATTAATCTCTTGTCGCCTGGATCATCCTCTCGTACCAATACAACTGCTTCTTTCACAGAAGAATGTGCCTGCAAAACTGCTTCAATTTCTCCCAATTCAATCCGGAAACCACGAATTTTCACTTGGTCATCTATACGACCATGGAACTGGAGAGTACCATCAGAAAGATAACTTGCTTTGTCTCCGGTGTAATAGAGACGTTCTCCTGACTTGAATGGATGTGGAATAAATTTTTCCTTTGTGAGATCCAGACGATTGGCATATCCGCGAGCAAGACTTTTTCCTCCAATATAGAGATCTCCAATCACACCAATTGGTACTAGCTGAAGATGAGAATCTAACACATAAACTTCTGTATTCGCAATCGGTCGACCAATCGATGGCGTACCTGTTGTCACTCCTACAGGTACATAACAATCCGTTGTAACAACGGTATTTTCCGATGGACCATACTGATTAATTACCGCAAAAGGAATATGTTTAGATGGATACTGCGTTAATTGATCCCCGCCCGTAATCATAAAACGAAGATCGGTCTTCTCTGGCCAAGATAATTTCAAAAGTCTTTCCAGAATAGGCGTAGGTGCAAAACTAGCTGTTATTCGCGAATCAATGAGCCAGTCTCTTAGTGCTTCTGGATTAATTCTCAATTCCTCTGTTGACAAGTAGAGTGCTGCACCAGCGGTTAAATACGGCCAAATCTCCTGGACAGCCGAATCAAAAGCAATCCCCGCAATTTGAGTCGCACGATCCTCTGCTGTAATACGATAAACTTTTTGATGCCAAGATACCATATTCATTAATGAGCGATATTCAACCATGACACCCTTTGGCTTTCCTGTAGAACCAGAGGTATAGATGATATAAGCTAAGTTCTCTGGATTTATCTGTCGCGTAGGTGCGATTACACTTTCCACTGTTAATTCTTCTAACCTCACCATCTCGACCTGTTCGGAAAGGCCTTCTTGTCCTTCCGCCGTCACTACAATTTGAATTCCTGCATCTTCAATCATGTATTGTAACCTTGATTTTGGATACAACGGATCTAAGACGACATAAGCCCCACCAGCTTTTAATATGCCCAGTAAACTCACCATGAGCTCAGCCGACCTCGGAAGGTAAACTCCCACGACTGATTCTGGAGCGACTCCTTTTCGCTGTAAAACATTTGCCAACTGATTTGCTTGTGCATCCAGTTCACCGTAAGTCCACTCTTTTGTTTGATCTACCACTGCAATCACATCAGGACGCCTTGCTACTTGTTCTTCAAATCTGTCGCAAATAAGACCCTGTGGGGACATTTCCATTACAGTGTCATTCCATGTTTCTAATAACAGAGTACGCTCAGGTTCTGATAGCATGCTTAGACTATGCAACGGATTTTGTGGGTGATGAGAAACTTCGTGTAGCCATCTCTCAAAGTGTCCTGCCATCCGTTCAATAGTTGTAGCATTGAATAAATCCTTATTGTATTCAAAAGTAAAAAGTAATCCTTCTTCTGTCTCAGCTACCATTACACTTAAATCAAACTTTGCGATTGGACTATGGCTTTCTAGCATTTCGATACTTCTACCAGGTAATACTGGGAACTCTTGTTTCATATTTTGCAAGATGAACATAGTCTGGAAGATTGGCGAATGACTTGTACTCCGCTCTGGTTGTACAACTTCTACTATTTTTTCAAAAGGGATATCTTGATATTCATATGCCCTCAATGCCTTTTGACGAACCTGAGACAGAATATCCTGAAATGTCGGTCTACCACTCAGATTAGCCCGATAAACCAACGTGTTGACGAAGAATCCAATTAATCCTTCAATTTCTCTGTAATTTCGATTAGCAATTGGACTTCCGACCAGAATATCTTCTTGTCCCGTATAACGTGATAGAAAACTTTGATATGCAGCCAACAGGGTCATGAAGAGTGTAGCCCCTTCTTGACGACTAAATTCATTCAATTTGTCATGTAGCGTGCTTGGCAGAACCAGGGTGTATGTCGACCCGTGATGAGTTTGTATTGCGGGACGCGGGCGATCCATAGGAAGTTGGAGTACAGGAAGCTCCCCAGACAATTCTTCCCTCCAATATTGGAGTTGTTGATCAAGCACTTCCTCCTTCAGCCATCCTTTTTGCCACTGAGCAAAGTCGGCATATTGAACCGGTAATGGTTCAATTTCTGCTATCTTTCCATCCGTGGCTTTCTCATAGAATGCCATCCATTCTTCAAGTAGGACTCCCATTGACCATCCATCTGAAATGATATGATGTAAAGTACAAAGGAGAATCCATTCTTCCTCTCCCACTTGCAAAATACTTGTCCTGATCAGTGGGCCCTCGCCTAAATCAAATGGCACTTCTGTTTCTTGTTGAATCAAACGTTTAACTTCTGCTTCACGGTCTTTTGGAGAAAGCATAGTTAAATCCATTTTCGGAATTGAGCTAAAAGCATACGGTTCAATTTGCTGCACGGGCTGACCGTTCACTTCATGAAAGACCGTCCGCAATGATTCATGACGCTCTATGAGCTGATTCCATCCCTTTTCCAATGCCTCAGGTAGCCAACTCCCTGTAAGGCGGCATACCATTGGCATATTGTAAAGGGCGCTATTAGGTGTAAATTGATCGATAAACCATAAGCGCTGTTGGGCATAAGAGAGCGGAATAGTTTCCCCTCGTTCCATCGGCATTAGTGGCGGAATCTCTCGTTTTCTATCTCCTTTACGTAACTGATCTAATCGCTTTGCCAGTGACTCCACCGTTGCATACTCAAATAGTTCACGTACCGGTAATTCGATTTGAAAGATTTCTTTCAAGCGTGAAACTACTTGAGTAGCTAGCAGCGAGTGACCACCAATCTCAAAAAAAGAATCCTGAACACTTATATTTTTTATACCTAACACTTGGCCCCATACGGAAACAATGAGCTCCTCTACTGGTGTTCGTGATGAAGTAGTAATATCTTCACTTATGAACTGTGCCTCCAATTCCAATAAAGCTTTCCGATTCACCTTACCATTTGGAGTGAGTGGCATCCCTTCAACTTGGAAGAAGTATGCCGGAACCATATAATGTGGCAATTGCTTCTTAAGATGTTCACGCCACTCTCCAGTATCCCCTTCACCCACTACATAAGCTACTAACTGCTTATCTCCTGGTCGATCTTCCTTCACCAACACGACAGCCTCTTTTACAGATGAGTGATCATGTAAAGCTGCTTCAATCTCTCCCAGTTCAATTCGGAATCCTCTGATTTTCACTTGGTTATCTATTCTACCGATATACTCCAAGTTACGGTCATTCATATACCTCACCAGGTCACCCGTTCGATATAATCGCTCCCCTTCCTTAAAGGGGTGCGGAATAAAACGTTCGTTAGTTAACTCTGGTCGATTGAAGTAGCCACGTGCCAAACCTACACCGCCAAGGTAAAGTTCCCCCGCCACACCAATCGGTACCACCTTTTGATGTTGATCCAACACATACAACTCTGTATTATCAATTGGACGACCAATTGGAATAAGCATTGGTTCTTTTTCTAAATCACAATCATAATAAGTCACATCGACAGTCGCTTCGGTAGGGCCATACAAGTTAATTAACTTTGTTTGCTGAACATTGTAAAATACCTCCTTAAACCGGCGAACCTGTTCAGTGTTTAATGCTTCTCCACTAGTAAAAACCTGACTTAAAGACGATACATCCCTTTCCGATTTATATTGTTCCATGTAATCCAAGAAAGTAGATAACATCGACGGAACAAAGTGCATTGTGGTCACACGATATCGTTCGATATACTCCTCAATCACCGCAGGATCTTTCTCACCTCCGGGTGGAAGTAAACAAACACGTGCTCCTACAAATGACCACCAAAATAACTCCCAGACAGAAACATCAAACGAAAACGGTGTCTTTTGTAGGATTGCATCCTCCTCAGATAATGGATATTTTTTCTGCATCCACTGTAGGCGGTTGATGACCGAGTGATGTTCAATCATTACTCCCTTCGGATTTCCCGTCGAACCCGAAGTGTATATGATATATGCTAAGTTATTTGCTGTCACTCCACTCACCGGAGCCAAATTACTTTCTTTAGAAATCATTACTTGATCCCGGTCTAAACAAATTGCTTGGATATCTTTAGGTAACCAGTCCTGTAGTGCCTCTTTTGTTAACAGCACTTGAATTTGTGAGTTTTCTAAAATGTATCTCAGACGGTTTTCGGGATAACTTGGGTCCAGTGGGACATAAGCCCCACCTGCTTTCAAAATCCCAAAGAGACCAATAATCATATCAGGAGAACGTTCAACACATATACCGACCAATGATTCAGGTCCTATACCCCGTTTTTGTAGATAATGTGCCAATTGGTTCGATTTTTCATTGAGTTCTTGATACGTTAGCTTTCCACCTTCATAATCTACCGCTACCGCATCAGGTGTACGTGCAACTTGCTGCTCAAACAGCTCATGAATCATACATTCATGACCATAAACTACCTCAGTGTCATTCCATTCTTCTAGGAGCTGTTTCTGCTCTGTGTTCGATAACATTGACAGCTTTGTATATGATTCATCTGGATGATACGCGATTTCATTTAACCAGTTCTCAAAATGTCCTGCCATACGTGCAATGGTACTACTATCAAATAAATCTGTGTTGTATTCAAAAGAGACAAATAGACCTTCTTCCACTTCGTATGCAGTTAAGCTCAAATCAAATTTCGCAATAGACATATTACTTTCTACCATTTCGATACTTCTACCAGGCAGATTTAGTCGTTCTTGTTTTATATTCTGTAGTGTAAACATGGTCTGGAAGATAGGCGAATGACTCATACTTCGCTCAGGTTGCACGGCTTCTACCACTTTTTCAAACGGTATATCTTGATATTCGTACGCTTTTAACGCTTTTTTCTTTGTTTGGAACAAAATCTCCCGAAAGGTAGGGGTTCCACTCAAATCCGCTCGATAAACTAACGTATTAACAAAGAAACCGATTAATCCTTCTACTCCCTTATGATTCCGATTTGCAATCGGGCTTCCGACGAAAATATCTTTTTGCCCCGTATAACGGGCAAGAAAGCTCTGGTATGCAGCCATTAAAGTCATAAATAAGGTAGACCCTTCTTGTCGACTTATATCCTTCAATTGACTGAGTAATTTATAAGGAAAAATCACGTGATGCGTATCCCCAGCGTAAGTTTGCGTAACCGGTCGAGGTCGGTCCACTGGCAGTTGTAACATAGGAAGCTCCCCAGACAATTCTTCTTGCCAATACGCGAGTTGACGATTTAGCACATCACCTTGCAACCACTCCTTTTGCCACTTCGCAAAGTCTGCATATTGAATTGATAGTGAACTTAATTTAGCAGGACTCCCGCCCGTTTCTTCTTCATAGAAAGCAAGTAATTCATTCATGAATATACCGATGGACCAAGCATCAGAAATAATATGATGCATCGTACACAGTAATAACCATTCATCTTTTCCTAATTGAACAAGCTGATTACGAATTAAAGGGCCATTCATTAAATCAAATGGTTCTTGTGCTTCTCTCACAATTAAACTATCTACCTCTTTTTCTTTTACTTCTAGAGGAAGGTGAGAGTAATCCCTTACAGGTAATGTTCTAGGAAGGAATTCGACAATATGTTGTACAGGTTGTTCTCCTGCTTCTTTAAAAACGGTTCGTAATGATTCATGACGTTCAATGAGTCGATTGAATCCCTTTTCTAATGCTTCAGGAATCCAATTTCCTTTTAGACGCCATACTGTTGGAATATTATATAAAGAACTGTTTGGGTTAAATCTGTCCATAAACCACAAACGTTGTTGTGCATAAGACAACGGGAGTGCTTCTTTATTCTCCTTTTTTTGCATTTGCTTCTGAAGCCAAGCTCTCTTCTCAGGAGAAAGTGAACTCAGTTTTGCAAGTAAATCACTTTTCATTTTTTTACCCCTTCCTCAACCAAATTACTCTCGAATATCCCTTGTGCTTCTTCTTCTGATAACTCTTCCAATTGCTTAAGAAGTTCAAGTAATTCTTCATCATTACTCACTTCTGCTTCTTTTTGAATATAGTCTTGAAGACTTACATTCTCCTTACTATCATTCTGCATTTCTTTATTTTCGCTATAGAGCAATTGATTAATCCGTTCTGCCAATTCCTGCACCGTATGAAACGTAAATAAATCATGCAATGGTAACGCAATTCCAAAAGCTTCTTTAAGATTGGAAACGGCTTGTGTAGCAAGTAATGAATGCCCACCTATTTCAAAAAACGAATCCTGCACTCCAATATTTTCTACACCTAAAACTTGATGCCATATTGAAACGATTGTTTTTTCCGTAGGTGTACGGGGAGCAATATAACCACTCACTATCTCCTGTCTCTCTGGTACTGGTAAGGCCTTCCTATCAATCTTTCCATTTGGAGTGAGTGGAAATGCATTCAATCCGACAAAATAGGCTGGAATCATGTAATTTGGTAGCTGGTCCTTGAGATAATCACGCCACTTATGAGCATCCCCATCTCCCACAACATAGGCAATCAAACGTGGATCACCAAGATAATCTTCCCGCACCATCACAAGAACTTCGTTAACTAATGTATGCTTTTGCAATGTCGCTTCAATTTCTCCTAGTTCAATCCGGAACCCACGAATTTTTACCTGATGATCGATTCGGCCAAGATACTCCAAATTTCCATCTGGCAGATACCTTACTAGGTCTCCAGTCCGGTATACTCGCTCTCCTTCTTTAAACGGATGCGGTATAAAACGATCTTGCGTTAAGTCAGGACGGTTTAAGTATCCACGTGCTAATCCTGATCCACCAATGTAAAGCTCACCAACTACACCAATTGGAACCATTTTTTGTTCAGCACTCAGTACATATACTTCTGCATTGAAGACTGGTTTACCAATTGGTGGTACCCTATACATGACACCCTTTTCTAATTCCATATATGTGGAATACGTAGTATCTTCGGACGGTCCATATAGGTTGTACACCATCTCAATCGTACTTCTCTCGTATAAATCTTGAACAAGTGAATATGGTAATGGTTCTCCAGCCAAATTCATCACCTTTACCGAAGAAGGAATTGTTTTTGCTCGAACCAGTTCCTTCGCTGCTGATGGCACAGTATTGACCAAAGTCACACCCTCTGTAGACAGCTTGTCTAGTTGTAGAGCATTTTCAGCGACAATCACCTTACCACCCATCGTCAAGGGAACAAACACTTCAAAAACCGATAGATCAAAGGATAACGAAGTTGAAGCTAACACTCCTGCTAAAGCCTTTCTGGAATAAGTTTGATGCGCCCAATGAATCATAGTTACTGTATTCCGGTGCTCAATCATTACTCCCTTAGGATTTCCAGTGGACCCTGAAGTATAGATGATATAAGCTAAGTCATTGCTCGTCACTTCACTCGTACACAACGTAGTTACTTCCTGTTCAATTTCTGATCGATCACAATCAATGCAAATGATGTCAACGGATTTAGGTAAAACCATTTTTTGCTGTAACTTTTCTTGTGTCACCAGTACCTTTATATGAGCATCCGCTAAAACATATTGCAGTCGACTTTCCGGATACGCCGGATCAATTGGAACATACGCTCCTCCTGCCTTCATGATTCCTAAGAGGCCGACAATCATCTCGGATGAACGTGTAACGCAAATCCCAACCAATGATTCGCATCCCACACCCTGTTTCTGTAGATAATGTGCCAGCTGATTCGAGCGTTCGCTCAATTCTCGATATGTTAGTTCTTTATCTTCGCACACTACCGCAATTGCTTCTGGCGTTTTCTCTACTTGTTCTTCAAACAGTTTATGAATCGTACTTTCACGTATATCCACGACACCTGTTTCATTCCATTCCTCTAGTAATTGCTTATATTCTACTTTCGATAACATATTCAGTTCCGATAGTAAATCTTTTGGATGAGATACAATTTGATATAACCAATGTTCAAAATGGCCTGCCATACGTTCAATGGTTGTATCATTAAACAAATCAGTATTATATTCAAAAGTTAGCAATAACCCTTCTTCCGTCTCCGAAGCAAATAAACTTAAATCAAATTTTGCAACGGAAGTATGACTTTCCATGAGCTCCATGTTTCTTTCAGATAACTGAGGAAATTCTTGTTTCGTATTCTGTAAAGTAAACATGGTTTGAAAAATCGGCGAATGACTTGTATTCCGTTCCGGTTTTACGGATTCTACTACTTTCTCAAATGGAATGTCCTGATACTCGTATGCTTTTAGTGCTTTTTTTCGTATCTGTGACAAAAGTTCCTGGAACGTCGGATTTTCACTAAAATCAGCTCGATAAACCAACGTATTTGCAAAGAAACCTATTAATCCTTCAATCTCTTTAACATTCCGGTTTGCGATTGGGCTCCCAACCAAGATGTCGTCTTGTCCTGTATAACGAGAAAGGAAGCTTTGATACGCCGCCATCAAGGTCATAAATAAGGTAGACCCTTCTTGCAGACTTAAATCTTTGAGCTTTTCCTGTAGAGAATTCTCCACCATTAAGGACTGACTTGCACCACGGTGGGTTTGAACCGCAGGTCGAGGACGATCCATCGGTAATTGTAAAACCGGTAGCTCCCCAGACAATTCTTCCTTCCAATATTGGAGGTGCTGATCCACATTCTCTTCTTTTTGCCATTCCTTCTGCCACATGACAAAGTCTGCATATTGAATAGATAACTCCTTTAATTCCGCCGGTTTTCCGCTTAGTGCTCCTTCATAAAAAGCCATCCATTCTTCAAGTAAGATTCCCATTGACCACCCATCTGAAATAATATGATGCATCGTACAAAGGAGAACCCATTCTTCCCTGTCCACTTTCAATATTCGCGTTCGAATCAGAGGACCTTGTCCCAAATGAAATGGTTCCTCCGCTTCGTTTTGAATGAGCCGTTTCATTTCCCTTTCCCTATCTTCCAAAGAAAGGTCTGTTAAATCTGTTTGAGGGATATGTCTGAATACATGAGATTGAACCTGTTGAAAAGGTTCACCCTCTTGTTCTAGAATTATCGTCCGTAATGATTCATGACGTTCCAACAACTGATTCCATCCGGCCTCCAATGCTTCAATTGACCACTTTCCTGTTAAGCGACACGCTGCATGAATATTGTACATCGCACTATTTGGCATTAATTGATCAATAAACCATAGGCGTTTCTGTGCATAGGAAAGTGGAATAGATCCTTCCCGTGTCATAGGTACAAGGTGTGGAACTTCTCGTTTTTTATCTTCTTTGCGCAACTGATCTACTCGTTTCGCTAATGCTTCCACTGTATCGTGCTTGAAAAGTTCACGTAGCGGGATTTTAACCTGGAACAACTCTTGTAATCGAGAGACGATTTGAGTAGCGAGTAGTGAATGCCCACCCCGTTCAAAGAAAGAGTCCTGAACACCAATATTTTCCGTTCCTAACACTTGACTCCAAACCGAGGCAATAAGTTCTTCCGATGGTGTCCGAGGTAGAACATTAAAATCCCCTATAGGTTGCTCATCAGGTGCTGGAAAGGCTTTTCGATTGATTTTTCCATTTGGAGTAAGCGGGAATTGTTCCAACTCTACAATGTGAGCTGGAATCATGTAATTCGGCAATTGGTTTTGTAGATGCTCTCGCCACTTTTGGATGTTTCCATCACTTATTACATATGCCACCAAACGTTGATCGCCCGGACGATCTTCCCTAACTAATACGACAGCCTCTTTAATAAACGAACACTTTTCTAAAGTCGCCTCAATTTCTCCAAGTTCAATCCGAAGACCACGCATTTTCACTTGATGGTCCATTCTCCCTATAAATTCTAAATTTCCATCAGTTAGATATTTTACTGAATCTCCTGTACGATATAGTCGTTCTCCCAGTTGAAATGGATGTGGAACGAATCTTTCAGCAGTGAGGTTAGGACGGTTTAAGTATCCACGCGCTAAACACGCACCTCCAATATATAACTCACCCTCTATCTCTATTGATTGCAAGCGTTGATTCTGGTCTAATACATACAATTGAGTATTCTGTATCGGATGGCCTATAGAAACAAATTCTTGATTAGGTTGACAGTCAAATGCATTTACGTAAATAGTTGCTTCTGTTGGTCCATAAAAGTTAGTTAATTTTACTTGTCCGCTCTGATTCCATTGCTGTTGAAACCGTCTAACCAATCCTGAACTTAGCTCTTCCCCACCAGAAAATACATGACGCACGGACGAACATTTTATTTCCAACTCAATATGAGTGAAATAATCTAAGAAAACAGATAACATCGAAGGAACAAATTGAACAATAGTAACCTGATGTTTTTCTATCACTTCAGCTATAATGGAAGGATCTTTCTCTCCACCTGGAGGTAAGAAAGATACACAAGCGCCTACGCTAATACCCCAAAATAACTCCCAAACAGATACATCAAATGAAAATGGTGTTTTCTGCAAGATAACATCCTTTTCAGAAAGTGGATATTGATGTTGCATCCATTCAAGATAATTAATCACTGAATGATGCTCAATCATCACTCCCTTTGGATTCCCTGTAGATCCTGAAGTATACATAACATATGCTAAACTTCTTCCTGTTACACTACTTGTACATGCGGTTGATTCTTCTTTTTCAATTTCTGTACAATCTTGATTCATACAAATTGTTTCGATTTGTTCGGATATACCTAGATTTTTTAACTTTTCTTGTGTTACTAGTACTTCGATGGAAGAATCTTCTAATATGTAGCGTAACCGACTCTCTGGATAAGTAGGGTCAAGTGGAACATAAGCTCCTCCTGATTTTAGAATCCCTAGTAGCGCTATCATCATTTGTGTCGAACGTTCCATATATACTCCAACTAGAGACTCTGAACCGACACCACGTTTTTGTAGATAGTGAGCTAACTGATTAGCGCGCTCATCCAACTCTTTATAGGTAATTTGTTCATTTTTATAAATAACTGCGATTGCTTCTGGCGTTTTCTTAACTTGCTTCTCAAATACCGTTTGAATCATATTTTCAGATGAATATTTTACTTGAGTATTATTCCATTCCTCTAGCAATTGCGTCTGCTCTTCCATTGTTAAATGAGTAATTTCAAAGAGTTTTGAATCTAGGCTCTTCGTCATCTGAATTAATATTTGCAATAAGTGACCCTGAATCCGATTTATTGTTTCTTCATTAAAATAGCTTCGATCATACATCAACTTTAAAGTAATTTTCTTACCGGGCATTACAATGAGTGTTAAAGGATAATTTGTTTGTTCCGCGCTTTTAACATCTAGTAATCTTAAATCATCATTTCTCTCACCTTGAATTGGATAATTTTCAAACACATACAAGGTATGAAATAAGGAGCTATTCCGCGGAACCTCACTCCACCCTTGAATATCAACCAATGAATTATACTCATATTGTCTTCGTTCCATTTCTTTCATCTGTATTTTACGAAGCCAATCTACTACTGATGTATCATCCGTTAATCGAATTCTAGTAGGTAATGTGTTAATAAATAGACCTACCATATTCTCTGCTCCTATCAAATCAGTAGGACGTCCAGAGCTAGTTACACCAAATACGATGTCACTTTCACCGCTATACCTACTCATCAAATAGGCCCATGCGCCTTGTACTAACGTATTCAATGTTAATCGACTATTTCGTACCCACTCTTGTAAATTCTCAGTGAGTTCCTCAGATACCTGATAAACACACTCTCCATAGCCCTTCTCCTGTCCTTGATCCTTTCTTTCCATCGTTAATGGCGTAGGTGCATAAAATCCCTTTAATTCTTCTGTCCAAAATTCCTCTGCTTGACTTTGATCTTGTTTGTTTATCCACTGGATATATTTTTTATAAGGAAGAGATTTAGTAAGATTCAAAAATTCTCCCTTTATCATCTTAAGATAAACTTCCATCACTTCACTAAAGACCAATGACACACTCCACCCATCTAGCAAAATATGATGATGTGTCCAAATGATTCTCGTTTCCTCTTCTGCTTCTTTAATCGCAGTGACTCTCATCAATGGTGCTTCATCCAATAAAAATCCTTTTCTACGATCTGCAGTCAAAAACTGTTGTAATTTCTTCTCTCTCTCCTCATGCGAATGGGCACTCCAATCCTCTTGATGAATAGTAAAAGGAAGACGTTGGTAAACTGCTTGAAGAGGTTTTTCTACTTCCTCCCACACAAATACTGAACGTAGAACCTCATGTCGATGAATAACATGTTCCCAAGCCTTTTCAAAAGTAGCAACATCCAATTGCCCCCCGAGCAAGAAGCCTACTTGTACAATGTAGGAAAAAGAATGCTCATCATCTTGATCGTATAAAGTATGAAACAATATTCCTTTTTGCAAAGGTGATAATCCATATATATCTATAATGTCTCCCATCTTTACACCCTCTTCTTTGTTAATTTAAGTAATACTTTGCTCAAGCTTTCTTCCGTAAGGTCCTCCGCATCACCAAAATCTGATACTGTAAAAGCAGACTCTGTTGTTGGTTTATTTATAAGTTGACGAAGATGCCTCAACATACCATCTGCCATCGCTTGAATTGTTAATCTAGAAAACTGTTCTCTACTATACATCCAAACAAAATGTAGCTTCTCATCTTTTACCATACCCACGACATCAATTAGATGAGATGGTTTGGAATCTTGAGCATGGTCTAAGAATGTAAACCCTGTCTCTTGCATAAATAAAGATTCTTCGGAAAACACTTGATCAAATTGGCCCAAATAGTTAAAGCTTATTGATGGTTTTTGCTGCTGATAGAATGGGAGTAATTCTCTGTTCAAGTAGCGTAAAATGCCAAAATCAACGCCATGATTCGGAATTCGACGCAATTGATCTTTCACAGCCTTTAATCCTTCAATAGGTGTTGTTGTTCCTTGAAAATCAAGGTGAACGGGATAAATACTCGTGAACCACCCCACTGTCCGTGAAAGATCAACACCTTCAATCAGCTCTTCTCTCCCGTGTCCTTCCAGATGAATAGAAACCTTATGCTGATTTGTACGGTCGACTATAGCTTGTCCCAGTGCCGTCAATAGTACCTCGTTAATCCTTGTCTTATGAGTTCCTGGAACTTCTTGTAAAAGCGCATGGGTTTCTTCTACTCCTAAAGTCCTCGTCACTTGAACAATCAATTCTTCTGTTGTTTCTTGTATTGGGTAGTCCATCGGAATCGGAATCGTTTCTTTTTCTTCCTGCTCCTTCCAATAATCTTGTAATTCTTTTGAAATACCTGAATCACTGTATGTCTGCAGTCGTTCCGACCACTCTTTAAAAGATGTACTTTTCGTAGGTAACCGAACCTTCTGACCTTGTTTTATCTGGTTGTATACGGCCTGTAAATCTTCCAATAGGATTCGCCATGATACCCCATCTACTACTAAATGATGAATCACCCAGAATAATCGATCATTCCCATTCAACATATCCTCAAAGTAAACTACTCTCATTAACGGACCTGTAACTAAATTGAAGCTGGCTTGAGTGGTATCCATCTCTTCTTGTATCACTTGATTCCACACCTGTTGATTAGCATTGTTCCGCTTTACCACACGAAGTATAGACTGCTCATTAATTCCCTCGTTTCTCTGCCTCCAGGTTCCATTTGGTAACTGCTCGTACCGGAAACGTAAAGCATCATGATGTTTAAGTAAATTTAATAAAGCTCCCTCTAGTAACTTCATATCTAATCTATCGCTTACTCTTAAAAGCATCGATTGATTCCAATGATGTGGGCGTAAATGTTCTTGCTCGAAGAACCAGTACTGAATTGGAGTAAGAGGTACATCTCCTGTCACAACTCCCTGCTCCGCTTGTACTCCCTGATTTTCTGTGACCACTTGTGCCAACTCAGCAATAGTTGGGCATTCAAACATTTGCTTTGGAGTAAGTTTTAATCCCGATTGACTCGCTTGTGATATGATCTGAATGCTGAGAATCGAGTCCCCACCAATTTCAAAGAAGTTATCATGAATTCCCACCTTTTTAACCCCTAATACCTGCTTCCAAATGGTAGCTAGTTTTTCTTCGTTACTATTCCGAGGGGTAACACATTCACTTTTAACCTTCTTTTCCTCTGGTATAGGTAAAGCCTCACGATCAACTTTCCCGTTAGCAGTTAGTGGAATAGCTTCCATCATCACAAATCCTGAAGGAACCATATAGCTAGGTAGTTTCGCTTTAAGATACTCTCTCCACACACCTACATTCCCATCCCCTACAACATAAGCCACCAATCGTTTATCACCTGGCTGGTCTTCTCGAACAATCACAACAGCCTCTTTTATAGATGCATGTGCGTTTAAAATAGATTCAATTTCCCCAATTTCAATTCGGAAGCCACGAATTTTCACCTGGTGATCAATTCGTCCACGATAATCCAGATTCCCATCCGGCAAGAATCTCACCAAGTCTCCTGTCCGATATAATCTTGCTTTCGGATCACTGCTAAATGGATGAGGTATAAAGCGCTCTGCAGTTAATTCAGGTCGATTTAAATACCCACGTGCAAGCCCTGCTCCACCAATATATAGTTCCCCATCTACACCAATAGGCACAGGCTGTTGACGGGCATCTAGCACATACACTTCTAAATCTTGAAGCCGTTTTCCGATATTACTATGTGAAGAGTACCGGACCTCATCTAGAGTAATCGGAAAATAAGTAACATGAACGGTAGTTTCTGTAATTCCATACATATTAATTAACTGTGTTTCCTTCTCTCCATACTTTAGAAACCACGGTAACAAGCTAATAGGGTCTAATGCTTCCCCACCAAATATTACATAACGTAGATGCAAATTTTTATTCTCATCCTCTTGTTCACACACCTGTATTAATTGTCGAAATGCGGAAGGCGTCTGATTTAGAACCGTGACTTCTTCCTCTACCAATAGTTGATAGAAATCCTTAGGCGATCGACTAATCCAGTAAGGAACAACAACCAGTTTTCCACCATACAATAATGCTCCCCAAATTTCCCATACTGAGAAATCAAATGCATAAGAATGAAAAAGCGTCCAAGTATCTTTTTCATTAAACTGATACCAACATTCCGTTGATTTAAATAAACGAATAACATTGTTATGCTCTACCATGACGCCCTTCGGATTCCCTGTTGATCCCGAAGTATAGATTACGTAAGCTAGGTGTTGAGGATTTACATTAGAAATCGGTAAAGTCTTACTTTCTTGCTCAATCTCATCTCGATCACGATCAAGACAAATCGATTTTATATTTTCTGGTAACCATTTCAATCCTTTTAAACTTTCTTGCGTTACAACTAATTGAATGCTAGCATCTTCTAAAATATACTGAAGTCGCTGCTCTGGATATGTTGGATCAAGTGGAACATAAGCTCCACCAGCCTTCAAAATCCCCAAAATGCCTACAATCATTCCCAGAGAACGTTCAACACAAAGGCCCACCAAAGAATCGGGTCCTATTCCTTTTTTCTGTAGATAATGTGCTAACTGATTTGCACGTTCATTTAGCTCTCTATAGGTAACCCTCTCCTTTTCATACATAACTGCAATAGCATTTGGATAAATCATCGCTTGCTGTTCAAACAATTCATGAATGGTTGCATGATATGGAAAGTCAAGCTTTGGTTCATTGAACTCTACTAAACTTTTTCTTTTATCTTCTTCTGAAATAATTTCAATCTCAGAAACTTTTTGCTTTGGGTTTTTAAATGTATTTTCTATTATTGCTAACATAGTTTTAAAAAAGCGGTTTATCTCTTCTTTAGAAAATAGCTCTTTACGATAGTCAATATGTACTTGTAAAGAGTTTATATCAGTCAAATTTTCAATATGTACTGCAAAATCTTGCATTTCTTCACCATTTGGAATCCAAAGTGAGTCACCACTTTCATCACGATCTCTATAATCAATCGTAGTTCCGAAAAGTCTAACATTGCTGTTGTTCTCTTTATTAATCTGCTTTAATAACAAATCAAATGGAAATTTCTGATGTCGTAATGATTTACTTTGTTTTCTGGACACTCGACCAATAAATGAAAGTACTTCTTCTTCAGGATCGATATCCATTCTTAGAGGAACTGTACTCACCATCATTCCAATTAATTCCCGCTCCATTTTAGTCATACGATTGCCATAAGCCATTCCTAATGCAATATCAAGCGACGAGGTCCACCGATACATCGACAACGAAAACGCAGCAACAAAAAGAGTATATGCGCTAATTTTATAATCTTCAGAAAATTTTTCTATCTTTCTCTTCAAATACTCCGATAATATAAACGTCTCGCGTGATGCTCTCGTACTAACTTGGTACGCATTATAGGACTTCAATCCCGTCACAGATGGAAGTGTTTTGAATTCCTCTAACCAGAATTTTTGATCTTTTTGAAAGCGACTACCATTCAAGTATGTTTGTTCATTGATTAGAAATTTAACATATGAATTTCTAAGTACGCCTTCATCAGTCTCGCTATGAATCTCATAATAATATTTAGCAATCTGACTAGTAAAAATTTGGATTGATAAACCATCCATGATAATGTGATGAACATTCCCAAAGACTGCACATTCATTATCGTTTAATTTTATTAAAGCAAAATAGTATAAATCAGAATCAACTAATGTAAACGTTTCTTGTGTTTTCTGCTCAATCCATTTCTCCAGCAAATCTGGATCTTTCACGGAACTGAAATCGAAAAACTCAAATTCTTGTTCTTCATGTTTAACAAAATATTGTTCAGGTTGCTGATGCCCATTTTCTTTTAGTCTGATGCAAAGACCATCATTTTCACTAATAACACGATTCACAACTCGGTTTAATTTTGAATAATCCATTTTTCTGTGAAGTTTAAATAAAAACCTTAAATTACATATCCCTTTACCGGAATGAATAACTTCTGTATACCATATTCTCCTCTGTGGATGACTTAACGGATAACATTCTTCATTGGCCATAAAAAATCTTCCCTTCAAAAATTATTTACTCTTATAGGTTCTTGTTTATGTTTAACCCATATATATTTCTGTAGTGAAACCCCAATTACTCCAATGATGATGAGCCCAATACCCACATAAAAATAGAGTTCAATTACTCCGAAAAAGTGAACCAGTGGACCGCTCATAGCAGGAGAAATAATGAGGACTGCATTTGCTAAACTGCTTTGAATCCCAAATACTCTTCCGACCTGTTCTTGATGAGATTCTATTTGTAGAATGACTTGATTGGATACAAGCATAAGTCCACTTCCAATACCAGCTATAAAACTAATCAGATAGGCAAAAATTAGGGATGTACCAGGACTTATCAGAGTTATCAGACTAATCCCCCCGAAGCCAATTCCCATTAAAGCAATACCTCCACATATTACCCAACCATATTGAAAATGTTTTAATTTCTGAGTTAAGAATGCGCCAATTATTCCCCCAAGACCAATAATAGAAATGATGTATCCCATTTTACTCTTATCATTTGGGAACAAGCTTTTAAATAAAGTAGGGAACTGTGAGTCTACTAATTGTAATACTGCCATAGCTATTGTAAAGAAAATCATGGTTGATAATATCATCCGATTGGATAATACATAACCCCAGCCTTGTAACCAAGCAGTCCAAGTACTTTGCTGTTTCTTTTCTATATGTTCTCTTGACAGAGATTCCTGTAACCTTATTGTGGGCAACAGAACCAAAGCAGCTAGTAAACAGCATATTGCCCTTATAATCAGACAAACTTCTGGCTGAAACCAGCCCAGTAACATACCTCCTATAAGTGGGCCCAGTATCTTGGTTCCTTGCTCAACTATCCCATTGATACTTACCGCTTTGGTAAGCAGATCAGGAGAAACAATCTGTCGTGTTAGTGTTTGCTGTGCAGGATAATAAAAAACGGTGAAAATGGAACGAACCATTAATGCTAACAAAAGCCAATGAATATTTTGGACAAATAAAAGAACAATTGTTAATAAACCAACCATTAGATTACAAAACATCATAATTGGAATTTTTCTAAAGCGATCAGCAATCACGCCTGCCCATGAACTAAATATAATCCCAGGAAGTGCATACGCAACGGGAATTAATCCAATCATGGTGGGGTCTACTTCCCATTCAAAACTAACAATGGTCATAATGGCTAACATGTCAATAAATACTCCGAGCATAAGCAGTGAATACGCAGAGAAAACTTGTAAATAAATTGTATTTCCCCATAGACTTTTTGATTCGGTAGTTTTCATAAAAACGAGCTCCTTAAGTTTACTAAATAGGGACGATAGAAACTAATTGAGTGGGATACGAGACTTCTCCCGCCTCTTCAATCCTATTCTTTTTTTGCAGTTCGTTTGTGATAGTAATGAAATCAATAGCTTGCTTAGACTCTCTCAAAGACACTAACGCTCTAAAAATGAGATATTAACTAACAATTAAATCATAACACTCCTATTAATGGGATTATTTTCTAAAAATAATATAGAAAATAATGAATATTCCGATTATTGTTTTTTCTAAAAACCAGAAATATTTCTATAAAACAACTAAATTAAGATTGAATCGTATCGCAGATTTTAACGAATTCCTCGAAAGAATTCTCCTTCCTCAAGCGCGTGAAGGGCGTAGCCCAACGGTAGGTGGGAGATGAATTTCGGTTTGGCGTAGCCAAAAGGCTTTGCTTTTTATTTTGCCTCTGATATAATCAGTCTTATAAAGCATAAAGGTTGGTATATAAATGAAATTAGATAGCAATAACCATTCAGTATTCTTATTGTATTATCATCTTGTGTTGGTCGTAAAATACAGAAGAAATGTGTTTGATGATGATATATCAGACTATGCAAAAGACATGTTTGTGCGATTATCTGAAAACTATAACACCACATTAGTTGAATGGAATCATGATGTAGACCATGTTCATATTTTGTTCAAGGCACATCCTAATACAGAAATGACAAAATGCATCAATGCTTATAAGAGTGCAAGCTCTCGACTAATCAAGAGAGACTTTCCACAAGTGA
>NZ_PCNZ01000031.1 GCF_002975175.1 Bacillus sp. MYb209 | reverse complement strand
TGAAGTTCATCCATCAACTATTTGGAATTGTTGCTTAAGACTAGATTCCACTAGGAAACTTTTCGCCTCTTTATATCTTTCCTAAGTATTTGCACCAGAACCCTAAAAACTATCCAATTGAACTCCTTGCTTTTTCAAGTTCCTTTAAGATTTCTTCTTTTTCTGACTCCTCAAATCTAGAAATCTTCTCTTCTAAGCCATACTCTATTAATTTAAAAAACTCTTTATATTTTAAACATAATATCTCTTCTGGATAACCAGGAAATTCCATACTTAATACAACCTCATCCATCTCACACCTTTCAGAATCACCATCATCATAGGTACCGTAAGTAGTTATCATACAAACATCATCAAAAATAACTTCTTCTTTTGTTAAAATTACATTTATACATTTTATTATTCTTGATTTATTAATAAAAATCCCTCTAATAAAATTCTTATTCCATTCATCATCCATAATCTTTTTCTCGTTCATAAACATTCTCCTAACTATATATCTTAATCAAAACTTGTTACTGGGTGGAAGTTTGTAATTTTCCCATTCCTAAAATACCCCATAAACTTCATTCCGTTTGATGCTTCACCACAAATCAAGTACCCATCTAAATATCCATTTGTCTTTGCTTCCAAGCCCCACTGATACATTTCTTCATTACTATATTTTGAAGGATCATAAACTGTTTTAGGAGATTTTATGATCTTATATTCATCTAAGAACCCCTTCTTTTCCATCACCTTTTGGTATTTTGTATTCTATAGTCTGTAATCCTGGAAAATCTTTATCATATACAATATTCTTAGGATCTATCATATTGTTGATATCTTTACCCGTAGACTTTAGTTTGTTATAAAATTCCTCTGAATTATGTGTTCCTAAAACTCCTTTTTTGCCACTGATTGGTTTATTTTCAGCAATTAGGTGTGTTTTTGCATCAGGGGAAATTGTATGTGTAAGTTCACTCATTGGTTTTCCTAATTTCCAACTAGCTTTACCTGCCCCCTCTGCAGGAAGTTTCTCCCCAAATAACCGGTTCGCATTTTGCGCTCGGTCTCTAAGAAAACTATCAACCTGCTTCAAACGAGATCCGCCTTCTTCCACCCCACCTTTGGAAGCACTTTTAATTGTAGTAGTACTATTACCTGATTTTAAACCTGTTGTGACATTTCCAAATGCATGCAATCCTTTAGCTACAGCTGCTACATCTACGACCCCCAACACATCGCGTAACCAACGTTCATTTGTGTCAAGTTTCCGTTGTGTCAACAATCTTTTCCCATTACTGCACCGGAAACTTCCATTACACCAACACTCGCTGTAAAGGCAAATAATGATGCACCAGCTAGTGGAAAGAACACTGTAGCCCCAGCTAACAATAGCGTCGTGCCCAGTATCCCCTCATCACGCCAAACTTCCTTATGTTCTTGTTGATCTTTGATTGAGTCATAGTTAAATGCACGGCTGTCTAATCTTCTCTTTTGATAGGTCTCATAGGACATGTTACTTTCCCGATTCTCTTTCTTATACGCCTCAAATTGAAATTACAATCTAATAACCTTTGGCTTGCACTCCTCAATAGCATAAATATAAAAAATGACTTTGGATTAATATCCCAAAGTCATTTTTAGTTCATATTCTCAAAATTTTTTATTAAACTGGCCATTTTATAGAGTACAATTCATAATAAACTTAAGTATTTTTTTTAACTAATGCCCATATACCATATTTATTATAAAATACATGATCTTCTGGGAAATGTCTACACTCAGCATACCTTAAAATAAAACTCGGACTGTTCTCATCTATACTAAACGTAGAACCATTTTCTAATTTAGGCTGCTCAATAAGATTGTATAAGCAAAAAATCCGCATCAAATCTTGAGCATATTGTGTTGTTACTTGATTTTTAAAAGCAATAACATCTGGTAATCCAAAACAATGCATTCCACATGTGTAGTAAAAGTCTGTTTCTTCTACTACTGTTACAAAAGCCTGAAATAAATCTACTGTATCATTTGTATTATATATATTGGCCCACTCTTCAATTGTATTTGCAGTACCTGATGATTCAACTTTAACCCCACGTCCACCAGCCTTTAAAAGTACATTCGCAACTTCAAGTATCTTTACTACTTTATCAATAGATCCGCCTTCTCCAACTAAATATACAGTTAAGAAATGGTTTTTAATACAATCAAGTTGCTCTTCTGTAAATTTACCATTCCCTGCAATCTCGAAAGCTTCCGCCAAATGTTCATCATACCCATAAATCTCGGCTTCAAAAAATCCTATTGGTTCACCAAGCTTACCAATACTATTTCCTGCAAAAATATATCCTTCACTTTGTCTTGCCACTGATTCAACAATTTCACTTCTGTTTTTCCATAACCCTGGTATACATAAAATTATTTTTGAGCCTTCCATAGTAACCCTTCCTCATCATTAGTTATTTTCTATCAACTTCTTTTAGCTCGCTAAGAATTTCATTAGCAACGCCCTCGAATCTTTTAGGATCGTCAGAAATAATTTCATTAAGCAAATTGATTACTGTTAATTTTATATCACTATTCATTCCTACAAGAATTTTAGCATACTCACTTCTATATAAATCATTATTTAAAATTCTTATGTTTAGTAGCATTGCCCACTCTTTTGCACTCTCAACCATTTTTGGTAAAGCTTTTGGCATCTCTGTTAGATATTTTTCCATTTCAAAACTTTCAATAAAATGAACTAGACCAAACATAACTTCTTCCTCTTGTGTTTCATCCTCAAATACTATACACAACTCTTTAATAAGCTTTTCATCATCACAATCTGCTAAGTTTTCTAATACATTGTCAAACTCTTCACATTCCGATTGATTTTTTAAAAATCTGCAACTATATAATCTCTTGATCTCAGACTTGCTGTCCATATAAACTTCTCCTTTTAAAAGAATTAATAAAATTGTAACTACTCAGCCATATATTTCATTTACAAGTTTGGTAAAGGGTACTCATTTTTCATCATATAGATTTCTGCCATGAAGATAAAAATGGACATACACTTCGCTGTCTTTCTTTGTTTTAAAACTTTGCGCGTGGCAGAAATAGGCCCTGACCGCTTCTATGCATGGCCAGTCCCTCTCGACCATTTTAAAAATGCTTTTCAGTCGATTTTTTATAGGGTGGCTGAGTAGTTACATAAAATTAGATATTATTGAAAAACATAAGACAAATAAAATTGAAAACTATAATGTTTCTACTATTAGACTAGTAAAGTAAATCATCATTCTTTCTTTAATTCTTTTTTATAATAATCCTCTCTTACTTGTCTAGCATACTCTCTCAAATTTGGGAGTATCTCTTTATACACATTATCTTCTATGTATATTTTTCTCAAATTCAACAAATCAAAAGCAAGAGCATCACGCGGCTCTAAAGAATAGTAGTATGCTTTTTCCTCATTAGTCATATTTCGACCGTATGTCTCAGTCCTTCTATGTCTTCCACCTGTTTTTGGCTGTTCTACATTCATTGTCATACCGTCATTCCACATATACTTTGTTTTTCATTCATGTATTCGGTCCTAATATAAAAAACTTAATGATGTTTTTTTATTAAGACCGCTCTTCTTCATACTTTTCCATTCTTGCCATCAGTTCTTTGTCTATTTCATCTGTTAGTTCTCTATTTAAATATTTATACTCAAAATATTCAATTCTATCTGAAGGTCCAAATTCTGAATCATTCCAGTTAACATAACTAAATCGAACTTTTAATTTCCCTTCACCATTCACAATCATTGTAACTGAAAACCACGCCTCTTGTTGATTATCAATAAATACTTGTTGTAATTGAACTGTCAAATCAAATAATTCATGCAGAAATTGATTATAAATTTTTCTATCAACATTATACATTCTAGGTATATAGTGTGAATATTTATATTCTTGTTTTGCATCTAAGGTTGTATAGAAAAAATAAACTCCTCCTTCCCCATCTTTTACCTCACCATTAAAGTAAAACTCTTCCCATTCAACAGGTATCATATCGTTTATCTTTTCAGCAATTTTACGATAAAGTTTATTTAATTCATTTTCAAATGGCATATTATTTACCTCCTGCTTTATTTAAAATTTCACGTATAACCGGTTTCTTCCCTTGAAAAACCCTCTTTTCTAAAAAAAACCTTGAAAGGCATAAGCCAATCAAGGTCAGAAGTAGTGATTTGGAATCTTCAATTTCTTTACTAATCCCAGTAATAAATATCCAGATTCCTTTGCTATTATCTCATACCTTTAAACGGTTAGCGGTTGATCAGCTTCTGTGTGCTCACGACATTCTCCACCCTCTAAAAGTTGACGGCGGATTGTACATTTAACTAAGTGCTGCAGAGAAAGCAGATTCAAGCATAGTATCAAAATCGCAAAAAGTTTCCATATGCTCACCTGAAGGCTTATCTAGTTCGACAAAACTTTTTTTAGAAACATTATAGCAATACCAAGCTATATCTGAATCTCCAAAAAAAACCAGCTCATCTTCGTCTTTAATTGACTCCCATGTTTCATTGGCATCAAAAAAACTATCCACCTGATTTATTGGCTTAGAATCCAAAAAATTTTGGTCAAGCCCATAAAATTTAAGTCCATTAAATTCAATTCCATTAACTGTTTGTAAAAATTCATAGTATTGCTGTGGCAGTATATCTTCACCAAATTTTTCTACTACAGATTTATGAAATCTTGATAACTCGTTTTCATTGGTAGGTAAATTGAGTTTTCTATTTCGTTTCTCTCTTATTTTGGAAATCTGACTAACTTGTTCTCTCCACATATAATCCCCTTTTAAAAAATATTTATTCCTTATTAGGAGGATAAATGTCTCCTTTTGGAATAGGAAAATCTATTATTTTACTGTCCCCAGGTTTCATACCCTTTGTTAATGAATTTTGTTCATTTGTAATAACCTTGTGATAGGGATGGTTTTTTATTAGAACTAAGTTTTCCACATCATTGGTACCCCCTTGATCCAAAGGAGTTTTATGATGGACTTGCCAACCGTCAGGAACTAGTGCGTATTCCTTCATATCTTCAATATCATTATCTGAGATTCCAGATTTTTTTAATTCCTTTATTTTTTCAGGATTATCAGCCATAGATTTCATCAAATTTTTCCTGACCTTATTAAAATCCCTTCGCAATTGAGCTGTGTCATTTGGATTTCTTTTATTAAAGGTAACCTTTTCTGTTTTAACATTAGGAAGTTTGACTTCCTCACCTTTTATAAATCGTGAAAAGTAATACGTTAAAACTTACGAACTTGTACGAGTTAGTTAGTTTCATATAGATCCCATGTATTAATATTCATCGCCTAGTAATTCGTCATCTCGCTTAATCTCGTACTTCGTTTTCTATTCTAGAATTGCATATAGTACCCCATGATGGTACAACCACCATGAGTTATCCATTCAACTTAGATATAACTATTACTACCTTTTAAAGGTTATTATTTTTCACTTCTTCAAACCACTCATCAGCAATATGATTCGCCGTTTTAACATCATCATTCGTATATACCAAATCATAATTGTATTCAGCTTTAAAGTTGCCACTTTGAACATTATAGATTAATTTCATCTCGGTCGGCATCTCTCTCTCATATTCTTTACATAATGCTTCTACTTTTTCAATATCTTCATTTATTATGTTCAATACCATGAGCATTCTGTTTGGAGACACATCGTATCTTTCTTCTCCATCCTTCAATACATCATTCACTTTATGACATTTTACGTACTTATTGTTAATTAAATAAAAGAACTTACTCGAAATAATATTTCCTTCGCAAGAAGCATAAACATATAATTTATCCGCTCTATCCTCAATATATTCCATACATATAGATATCATATCTGCTTGCAATTCACTAAATTTATCCTCAAATTCTTTCATACTACTTTTTCACTCCTTAGATTAATTCTTTAGAACTGAAGAGTCTTGCTTACCAAGTGCAATTTTGCTACTAATCCATGGTTGGTTGTTGCTTTGACACTTTTTATAATATTTCTCTACTACGGTCTTACATTATACATAACCATTATAATCTATAAAACACTTCATGAATTTATAAAAATATAATGTATCTTTTCTATGCTAAAACGCAAAAAATCACTCGTCATCTATTGTAGACAATCAAGCGTTTTAAGTTCATGTATATTCGTATGATTATATGGACGCAATTTCATGAAGTTCTTACCTTTTACAATAGATTTCAAAGAGGAAGTGTCCATATGATAACACTTGTATCAAGTCGTTTCACGCCATTCTAAAAAAGAAGTACACTGCACACAATACGTCACGTTTAAGCAAGCAACTCTAGTATTATTGTAATACATTGAGAGATTTTATAACTGTAAGCGAAGCTATATTAACACCCGTTATAAAACTTCTCAAGCAAAAAAAATTTGGTTAAAGAAATCGCTTAGATTTAACTTTTTTGTGTCCACGATATTGACTCAAATTAACTATACTATTCAAATAGACTAACATTGTCAAACCCCTAGTAACAAAAAAATAGAAAGATGCTATTCAAGACTTTATACTCTTGAATTAAGTATCTTTCTATTTTTAAATAACATCTAATTTCCTTTTTTTAACTCATTGAACCATTCCATAGCTATATCATCTGCTTCTTTAATTGGATCATTAGAATATACCAAATCATATTTGTATTCTGCTTTCAAGCTATTTTTTAATACATCATATACTAATTTCATTTCTGTTGGCATTTCTCTTTTATATTCTTTACATAGCCTAATCATATTCTTTATGTCATTATTTAATATTCTAACAACACCTTTTTGTCGTTCTATAGAGGTATCATATTTTTCTTCATTACTACTTATAATGTCATTTATTTTATGGCGTTCTACCATTACTCCATTTATATTATAGAAATAGTCACTTGCTATAATATTATCTTCAAAAGAGCAATAAATATATATTTTATTTGCTCTTTCCTCTACGTATTCTAAACATATAGAGACCATATCTGCCTGTAATTCACTAAAATAATCTTCAAATACCTTATTCATAATAATCTCCTTTTGAATTTAAAATATCACGCTCAAAATATTTTCATCTATTTCGTATTGCATATTAAATTCTGATGGTCGTAAATTATCTCCATCATATTTAATTTCAACCTTTACTTTGACATGCTTCCCTTCTTCTAACGCTGTTGCCCATTGATTTTCTATTCTCTTATATATACTTTTGTTAACTTTCTCTAATTGAGAAGCTAAATTATCTAGTTTAGGTGAACCATCAAATCTATCACCTGCTACGTGCCCCACATTATCTTGTCCCTTTACTTTTCCTGGTGTATTTTTACTATGTGATAATCTCTTCTCTCTTTCAGTTAATTGTAGCTTATCTGTTTCAAATTTTTCAATTCTTCCAAGGTTATCTGCTTCATAAAAATAGTCGTATTCCCCTGTTTTATACCTAATATTCGGTTTCAACCTATTTTTCCTACCGTTTGTAAACTGTTTTTCTTTGTCCACTAATGTTTTAACTTCACTTACTTCAGCACTACTTTTACCCGTACCCTCAGTGCACTTATAAAATTATAACGCTCTTTTCACTTTTCATGCTTAAACAAAAAAGCACTCGTCGTCTATCGTAGACAATCAAGTGCTTTCAATTCATATGTGTTCTAAAGTTTTAAGTCACTAGTCACTTTAAGTTTGTGCATACAATCATTTGATACTGATAATATAATATGTTTTGTATTTCATAACAAATAGTACATTTAAACTAACGAACTTGTACAAGCTACTTGTATAGTACATTACCAATAAATTTAATTTCTATATTTTCGGATTCATCTTCACTTTTCGCTTCATTGTATTTAAAATCATAGAGTACAATAACAGAATTAATACTATATACTAAATTATCAGCATTTATTAACTCTTTTATTTTTGGGATAATTTGTTCACTATAAGAAAAATCTTTTAAAATATCTTCTACATTATTTTTAGGATCTTCATAAAAACAAATTTCAATGTTATCTTCATCATAATAACCAAATTCAAAGTTTTCCCCAAACGTTGAGTCTATTGAATCTCCATCTTCCGTATATTCTATATCAACATACTCTTCAAGGCTCTCAAATGATTTAGAAACCCCAAACCAGACCGAAACCATTCCACTATATTCCATATTATTACTCCTCATTTTTTTAGAGTTCCTTTAGCTAGTTTTAATCATGTGATTTGTCTAGATAGATGTATTAGTGAAGCATACCCATAAATTCATAGAAGGTATCTGCAACATGATAACTTACTGGTTCAAGTTCAGCAGAATTCTCATGATCCCACACACAAACTTTAGGGTTATTTTTTGATTCTCTAAAATCTAAACATAAAAAATCACCGGCAAATAATACAGCAATTGGTAATAAAGCTACTCCCAGTGAATCTCCATCATCCGTAAGTCTCTCATCTAGCTGAGTCCATGTTACATCAATATCAAACATACCTATTTCAATATTTTCTGGGGCTTCAAGAATACATAAAAACCTAATAACTCCATAGCTATGGTTATTACACCCAAAAGATTTCTTTTCTGGGGAACCACCATTATTAACTTTTATGAAATTCTTATAATCTATCGGTAGTTGAACTCTCCAAAATTCTTCTTTCCTTAATATCAAACTATCAGATGGTAACGGATAAATTATAGATTCTTTTTTTATTTCCATTAAAAACACTCCTTTTTTTTATTATCTTGGCGCATCTAACCACATTCCTTTAGTCCTTCCACCATTATGAACAGTAATATCATGGATTCCATAAGGAACTAGTTGCATTTTCCCTGGTACTTCAGTATGATGCCACGTATAAGAACCATTTTCCACCATAACCCTTATATCTTCTGGAAGCCTGTTGTTCAACCAGTCAAATTGCTCCACATCTCTTTTTAACCATAAATCTTTTGGAAGTTCATCTTTATGCACTACTAGACCAAGTCCTTCAAAATCAGCAAATCCATAGCGCATACCTTCTACTTTTTTCACTTCAACTTCCGGTATAAGACCTAGTTCTTTAGCTCGTTGTTTTATCATTTTTCCTTTATTACTTGTTAATTTATTTCCACCTTTAATATTATTGGCCCAAGACCAGCTTTTAATATCTATTACCTCAATATAATGTCGAGCATAATCATCTAATACATCATCAAAATTCTTAGTTCCGTTAATAAAATCATCTATATTATTTAAATTAACTTCACTTACTGCCTTACTTCTATTACCCGTACCCTATGTTGTAATCTTAAAATAAAAAGCACTTGTTGCCTATCGTAGACAATCAAGTGCTTTAAACTCATCTGTTTTTAAGTAGCATTAAATTTGTAAGTTTTATAGTAACAGTTCGACAGCCTTTATATGTTGTGACAAATATTATGTTAAAACTTACGAGTTTGTACGAGTTCTTTAGTTTAATATACATTCCATGCATTTATATTGATCGCCTAATAAAATGTCATCTCGCCTAAGCTCGTACTTCGTTTTCTATTCTATCATTGCACATAATACTCTTTGATGATACAACCATCATGAGGTCTGTACTTTTTAATACCCTATTTTAAATAGCGACATCTTGATAACCTACTTCATCTACCCTTTCATTTATAAGACGAATTCCTAAACCATTTTCCTCATCCCATGAACAATCAAACGAGACCCCTACATCACGTCCATCGCGAAGGAAATCATACGGAACAGAAATACCTACTAATGTTATATGTTCTATTAATTGATCAACTGTTTCAATTAATGGGTAGTCTTCATTAAATGCAACATCATAACCAAGCTCATGCCTTTTTTGTTTATAATAATTTAAAATTGGTTGTAATATGTTATGTTGGATTTTCTCCCAATTATCCATTAATGAATTGTATGCCACATATTGACCTTCATCAAATTTACCATCATCTTCTCCTCCAATTAATAATGCTATCTCCGTGTCGTTTCCTAAAAACTTTATGGTTCTGTATCCTACCCATGTATACTGATAATCAAGTTCTCCAAAAACTTTATCATTTATTGTCATTTTATAATCTCCTTATTATTTATTTGCAAATCCTCCGGGTTTAAACGCTCATGCGTTTATCTCTCCTACACCACCCAGATGTCCAAATTCAGCATTTATGATTGTTGGCACGAGTTGCATTGTTTTACCCTCATTCTAGCCCAATTGTAAAAATAAAAAAGTCAATAGCCACTACGTTCTCCTAACGTTGCTATTGACTTCCTTTATTGAGCATGTACCTTTGTCAGTGTCCAAGTAACTCACAAAATAGGCACATCTCTCAACTTATTTTTCTATTTCTAGTATCAAGCCTTCCAAATTCAAAACATCTTTATTATTTTGACTAATGTTCATGCGAAAAGTTTTAAATAGATTTGCAAGAACATGAATGATCACCGTAACACATGGCGTTATTACAATCGTACATGGCCAAAAATAGCACATTCTAGATAGCTATGCAATCTTGATATTAACTTATAAAGAAACCTTGACCGGAGTCAAGGTTGAAGACATACAATCTTAGGTCTATCTATAATACTTGATACACCTTTCTTGAAAAGGGATTCTATCATCAAGCAGCACTTCTTCTTGCAGCAATTTTGTTATAGTCTCTATTTTTACAATGAATAGTGCGAAGAAGTCGCCCGAATTTGGATATGAAAATAGTCCATACCCCTTTGGTGACAGTATTTTGTTGACCTCTTGGATCTTTTCAGGTAAAAATTCATAATTAAATGCTTCTAATTTCTCGAGTTCTTCTTGTGTTGCTAATTCAATTTGGTGGGCAAATTCGTAATCAAGAATAAAATTGACAATTTCTTGGTATTGCTCACCTTTATAGTCAACGTATAAAAACTGTTTCGTCGTCAATCCATATTTTAATAGGTCTTCATGTAAGTCATAACTTCCTTGTTCCTTCAAAAACGTTTCCAAATCCTTGCTATCAGGAAATATAATCTGTGCTATCCCTTTATCCGGCATATTAGCTTCCTCCCTTTTATTGAAATAATTCTCCATGCTTGTTAGGAATATATTCTGGGTAGTTTTTACGATAAAATTGATCGATCATCTGAAGCACGGGATCCCACTCAGGGTATGGCTCACGTTCTCTAAATACCATTTTCGCTTCTGGAGTATTCATCAGAAAATTATCGAATTGAGTAGGTACTGGCAAACCTAGTTGTTTCCTTACATGGATCAAGAATAAGATTTCAAAAGGATAAAATCCGTATCCGAAATCGCCAAATTCACCTAGCTGTCCGATTTCAGAAGCTAATGCAGAATGATACTGTGACATTATCGAAATTAGATGTTCTATTTCTTCTAAATCACCAGTCGACCAACGTTCCAGCACTTCATCATAAATGTTCAGGTCTTCAGGGATTGAGCCGCATCGCAGTTCAGCTTCCTTAAACTTATTTTTCACAGCTAGATGCAATTTTTTATTCGTTCCCATGATGGTTTTATTTCTATACTGCAAGTACAGCTCTAGCAAAAACCAAATATGTCTATCCTCTTCATTGGCATCTATTAAATGTTCACCGAAGTGATGAGTCATAAAATCATATAATATATTTTCTTCTTTCTCCCATCCATACATTGCAAAATGAACTAATGTGAGGACGACTTCTCTAAACGTATATTCCAAGATCATCCCTGGATACCTGCTTGTATAGAGATCCTGTCCCATGCACTGGTAAAATAATACTTTCTGCATGTTCTTTAATCCTTCTGCATTGTTTCCCCCGCTGATCAATACATCGTTTTTCCATAATGACAAGTGATATGAGGAAATTTTGCTTAGATTTATTAATAGTATGTGATCTTTATCTGTTTCATTTTGCTCAACGATTTTCTCAATCTTTCTTCTACTGACATTATATTTATCTTTAACATCTTCAAATTTGATTCCATCCACAAAATTTTTGCTATATCTTTTAAAAGCCATTTCTAACTTTTTTTGGTTTATCATTGTATCCCACCTATGAATTAATCTATTTTCTTCCAGTTCTTTACCTGTAACTCATCAACGCCGAATCCAATATCAGTGATCTTGATATCTGTTTCAACTCTAATAAATTCGAATTTTAGACCAGGATTCTCCTCCTTCAGTTCCGCTAAGTTATCTCTAAAACTGGCATACCTAGAATCATTGCTTTTAACCATGTCTTGGAAGTACTTATCTCCGCCCTTTTTCTGTTTATCCGAGTAACTAAAACTAGCGGAATCTGATGCCTTCGATTCAATAATCGTTAACTTTGGCGGCGGCCCTTCCGATAGGAACGCTACATCTATGCCGTTTCTCCCCACTTGGAATAGATCGGAAACGTCTTTACCTAAATTATTTTGTCTAGCTAAGATTTTTGTCACTTCTTCCCCAAAATCACCTTTATCATGAGAAAAACATTTTGAATTATCGATTTTTCTTTCATACTCCTTTGGAACCTCCAAGTCATAACGATCACTAATAATATCTCTCGTATCCAACTTGTTGGCCAATTTATTTCTTTCTCGCGTTAATCTTTTGATTTCTTTGTCATTTTCTTCTTTTTTCAATCTTTTTATTTATTTATCTAACTTTTTAATTTCTTTTGAGATATTGTCTGAAATGTTACTGCCAGAGCCACCTTTAACCGTACCCTTAGTTCCATTCTTAACCTCAGAAAAGGTCTGCAAAGAGACTCCGCTTTTTCAACATGCAATGAATTTCAACAATTGCTAGCTACTTCCTACTCCTTTTTCCTCATTTGCCAATCTGTTTATGCTTTCTTCAAACTTTGCAACAGGTCCTTATTTTTCCCCTCTACTATCATCATACACTGTTCACAGCCCTTACAATCTATAAAATTTAAAAGTTAATACACTTATAAAATTATAATTCTCTTTTAAATTTTCACGTTAAAACACAAAAAAGCACTCTGAAATGAACCCAAAAAGTGTCTAACTTTTTGGGTTCACTTCATTGTCGCTGCACGACACCAGAAGAGGTAAAATCTTATCAAGATGAATCGATCAATTCACTCATGGCGATAAACCTTTCATGGCTCTACTTTGCGTTATTATGATCTTTGTTATTTTCATGTCTGTTAAAGTTATGGGGTATGTTCGAAGCGTTAGTGATAGTCATAAAGAGCAGGTTAGTTCCTTAACCAAAAACATGAAAGAAGAAAGAGGTATTCATTACAAACTACTAGTAGAAGAACGCAAACGTTCAGATAGACGAGAAAGAGAATTGTTCATAAACTTAGAAAAGAATACAGAACAATTAGAAGGTATTGCTACTACCCTTAAAAAAGTTCAATTTAGTTATGCTAACTTAGAGAATAAAGTAATGCAAAACTTCGAGTATCTTGAAAGTGAAATTGAAAATGTAAAAATGCAAGTAACCAAAAAGGAAGGCCACGAATAATTCCTGGCCTTTTTGTTTTCTAAACCTAAAAATCTCTTTAAGTTTATAGACTTTGTATCAAAATTTTAAAAACCTTTTATTCAAAACCGATAACAATCCATTCATCTACAAAATTCCAAAAGTGAACATTATATTTAGGCTGACTCTTAGCTGACCAAAAAGTAGCATTGTTATTCTTACAATTTTCATAATCTATAGCTATGTAGCTCCCTATACCATTACTAAAGAATCCAAAAGATGTTTTTAAATTAATCCGTATAGGTTCTTCCAATTCATCTATAATCCCCCACTCTAAGTCATCATCCCCAAAGTAAGTTATAGCTTCTAATGGCATCAATCCCATCGATTCACTTGTGTAATCATAAAATCCATTATGAACATTTTCGTAAAAGTCCCTAATAGATTCAGGAATTTCTCTCCATGAAGATTCTAATTCCTCATTATTAAAACTATCTTTAGGATTTCTTCCTTCATAATATAAATCTTCTCCACCTTGATTTTTTATTGTATACAAGATTGAATAGGTGTCCTCACTTACCATCAGTTCAATATCCTCAAGGTATTCTGATAAGTAAGCAATAGTATTAGATAAATTATTATCTACATATTTTTTCCATATACTTAAAATTTTCTCGATTCTCTTTTCTCTATCATGTTCACTAAATACTTCCACCCATAAAGCAGGAATTAAAGATGAGTTTATATTCTTAAATTCATTTACATTAATCAATTGAATACCTTCATTATACTCTCTTAATATATCTAACTTAGAACTCATTTTTTTCCCATCCTTTTTAATATTATTTTATATTATTCTTTGTTAAAATCATCAATTTGTTTTTGCAATATTCTTTCAAGCTGTTTTTCTCTTGTAATCATCTTGCTCCTAAAGTCAGGACTAGTTTGATCCTCCGACTTTCCCTCCACTTGCTAGCGAAGGTTCAGGGAATAAATTCGGGATCTCAATATTTTTAATCTTCTCCGCGACATTCTTCATACTACTCGGCAACTTATTCATTAATGCCGTTACTTCTTCCAACTTACCAACTATATATCATGGCTTTTTTACTTTTCCGCTGAAGTTCGTTCTGTCCCGTCTGGTAATATTTCTACACCTTTAAAGATGGCGGATACGTTGTCTGCTGTTTTTACTAATTTAATTTCAATTATACTAGCAATTTGTATTTTCCTTAATTTATAAAAAATACTTTTATGAAGCTATAGGTCCCCTATTAATAAAAAAGCACTTGTTGTCTTTAATCGACAATCAAGTGCTTTAAATTCAACTGGTTTTATGTAGCATAATTTTGTAATTTTTCTAGTAACAGTATGAAACCCTTCATATGTCATGACAAGTAATACGTTAGAACTTACGAGTTTGTACGAGTTCGTTAGTTTACTATACACTCCATGTCTTTGTACCCGCCGCACAATAAAATATCATCTCGCCTAAGCTTGTACTTCGTTTTCTATTCTATCATTGCACATAGTACTCTATGATGGTACAACCATCATAAGTTATTCATTCAACTTAGATATAACTATTACTGTGAACCTTTTAAAGGTTATTATTTTTCACTTCCTCAAACCACTCATCAGCAATATGCCCAGCCGTTTTAACATCGTCATTTGTATATACTAAATCATACTTATACTCAGCTTTAAACTTTCCACTCTTAACATCATATATTAATTTCATCTCTGTTGGCATGTCTCGTTCATATTCTTTGCACAATTCTTTTATTTTTTTGATGTCTTCACATATTATACGCAATACCGTAAACCCTCGTTTTGGAGATACATCATATCTTTCATCCCCATTCTCCAATGCATCATTCACTTTATGAGGCTCTACATACTTATTATTAATTAAATAAAAGAATCTACCTGAAATAATACCTTCTTCACGTGAAGCATAAACATATACTTTATCGGCTCTATCTTCAACAAATTCCATACATATAGCTATCATATCTGATTGCAATTCACTAAATTTATCTTCAAATTCTCTCATACTACTTTTTTACTCCTTAAATTAATTTTTAATGACTTGGAAGTCCGCCTTACCGTCTATAGTGTAATTAACTATAATTTTGTCTGGACGCATATCATTCCCAGAGTATATTATATCAACCTTAACTCTTACTTTTTTTGGTGGTGTTTCTTTTAAATCCGCAGCCCATTTTTCACTTGCTTCTTTCCATTCTAGTGGATCTTTAGGTGCTTCACCTGCCTTATATTTCCTTTCACAATATTCATCATACTTCGATTGCAACTCAGCATCTTTAAATCTGCCTGTATTATCAAGTAAATCAGAATTACCTTCTCTAACTTCACCCGTACCCTTACCAAAAACCTTCTCCCCATTCTCCTTCATAAACTGATAAGCATCTTTCAGAGCGTCTAATCCTCCGCCTCCTCCATTCCCAATGCCAGCAAACGAAGTTTTAGGGCCAAAATTCGGGATCTCAATATTTTTAATCTTCTCCACGACATTCTTCATACTACTCGGCAACTTATTCATTAATGCCGTTACTTCTTCCAACTTACCAACTATTTATGAATTTAAAGTATACCAATCAATTAAAAAAGCACTTGTTGCCTATCATAGACAATCAAGTGCTTTAAGTTCATTTATTTTTAAATAACATTAAATTTCATCTATTTTTAAGTAGCATTAAATTTGTAAGTTTTATGGTAATAGTATGACACCTTTTATATGTCGTGACAACTACTGCGTTAATACTTACGAGGTTACGAGTTCGTTAGTTTCATGTCCATTCCATGTCTTTATATTCGTCGCATAGTAAAATGTCACCTCGCCTAAGCTCGTACCTCGTTTTCTGTTCTATCATTGCACGTAATACTTTATGATGGTACAACCATCATAGAGTATGTACTTTTTAACAGCCTATTTTAAATTACAACATCTTGGTAACCTACTTCAGTTACTTGTTCATCTAATAGACGAAGCCCTAGTCCATTTTCTATATCCCATGTACAATTAAATGTAATTCCAATATCTCGTCCTTCAAAAATACCCGTATATGGAACAATAATTCCATCTAGATTGATCATTTCTAGTATTTTATCAGTGGTTTCAACTAATGGATAACTTTCATTTACTTCAATATCATAACCTAGTTCATGTCGCCCTTGTTTATAATACTCTAAAATCGGTTGCAAAAACCTTTGTTGCAAGTGTTCCCAATTTTGCATAAGCGAAGTGTATGCTACATATTATTCTTCATCAAATTGACCAGACTCATCACCCTTCACTATCAATGCTATTTTGACTTCATTTCCAAAAAAACTAATGGTAGTATCCTTAGACCACACAAAATCATATTCGAGTTTACCGAAAACTGAATCATTTATTCTCATTTTAATTCTCCCTTTTATTTGCTCGCAAATCCTCTCGGTTCAAACGCTTTTTTATTTTAGTTTAATTTCTCTATGATTGAATTAACTTTTTCTGAATATAAATCTGGATCGTCCTCTCTTATCTCAAGAAGAATTCCTTTAATTATTTGTTTAGTTGAGCTATTTACATTTTCTAATGCATTAATATAAGATACTACTAAACCTTTTGAATTTAATAGTGTCCGATGAATTCTTTCCGCCCAGAATTCTGCATGAGGTAACATTTTAGGAATACCAATGGCTAATTTGTATAGTCCTTCCTCCATCCCGGAATGTTCAACAATATAAAATATCGTTTCAATAAGGTAATCACCAGCTGATGGCTCAGCAATATCATCCTCAAAAATCATACAAAGATCAGGAATTATATTATTTGTTCCTCTATGTGATAAATCATTGAGAATATTTTCAAACTCCTCAATATTATCTCCTTCATTCTCTAGAAAACGCATTTTGTATAAAATAGAAATATCCTCTTTAAATTCCATTGTGCTCTCCCTCCTTTCTATCCACTATTACTTTGGCTTGCCAAATATCTTCAAATCATTATGCTCATATTTTTTATAGTAATCAATATATTCTTTAAGCTTCTCTCTATTGTCTTTGTTATATAATCCATCTTCTTTCATAATTCGCCTTAAATCATTAATATCAAACGCTAGAGAATCCCGTGGCTTCAAAGACATATATAAATCACAATCCTCTGGCCTTGTTCTTTTACTCAATACATATGTAAAAGTTCTCCTATGCCATACACCATCTCCTGGATGCGAATGCTCTAAGAACATCGCATAACTATCTTTAGTTTTAATCTCAAACTCTTCTTGCATATATTTATTAGGCGGCATATGGTGACCTGTTATATTGTCCCCTTTTGCATTGGGCAACCTTCCAAACTCTCCATGATTCAACTCATTTGGAAGCAATTCTGTACTTATTTGTGGTATATTTCGTCTCGTATCATCCACAAATCTTTTATAACGTTCTTTAAGTCGTACTTTAAATTCATCATAATCAATTTTACCAGTACCCTTAGTATACTTATAAAATTATACGTGTACCGACTTATTTCTACGCTAAAATACAAAAAAGCACTCGTTGCCTTTCGTAGACAATCAAGTGCTTTAAGTTCATCTGTTTTTAAGTAGCATAAATTTGTAAGTTTTGTAGTAACAGTATGACACCTTTTGTATATCATGACAACTACTACGTTAAAACTTACGATTTTGTACGAGTTCGTTAGTTTCATGCCCATTCCATGTTTTTATATTCACCACCATGTAAAATGTCATTTCGCCTAAGCTCGTACTTTGTTTTCTATTCTATCATTGCACATTGTACTCCATGATGGTACTACCTTCATGGACAACATGAATTTCAGCATATCATCATTCATGTTGTCCAAAGCATAAATATCTCATAAAAAGCACCTAATGCCCTAAAAGGAAATCAAGTGCTTTTTAGTTAATTACATCATCAATTCATAATTTAAAAATACTCTTGTTCAATTTCGCAAATAACTACTCGGAATAAGGGTTATAATCTATCTCAACCTTACTAAGACCATCTAATACTTTCTCTATCCTATTAGTCAAATCTGCTATTTCTTCTTGTGTCAGTTCGTTTGTAACATCTAAATCTTTAAACATACTTAATCTCTTTGTTATACCTTCAACATATCCAATAAAGACCTTATTTTTGGATAACAATATTTCACCTACAGCAGTATCAACAATAAAGTCTTCTACCTTTCCAAGATTTATATATTCATTAACAGTTCTTGCTATTGCATATTCATGTCCCCTATTTAATTTTAAATAATCATTATAGTCTTCGTTAATCGCCTCAAATATTTCATTATATTCCCAGTCTTCCATGATATCACTCCTCTTTTATGGTTTAAGTCTTTCACCGTTATTGTGAATAACTTCCAATTTAATATTCTTATATTTATTAGCAAATTCAGCTATTACTTTGCTACAACTATCACACGTATCTAGTTCTGTGAATAACTTAATTTTACCAGTAGCATTTACATCATCACCCAGTTTTAAAGCAATTTCATTCAAAATCTTATACTCAGTGTCAGAATCTCGCATATAAGGTTTTCCATCTTTACCAGGTGCTAGAGATGCCTCAAAAATTGGCTCATTTGGTTTTAATGAAATTTCAGGAACTTTTTCTTCTAAATTCCCTTTAAATTCATCTATTTTACTTGAAGCATAAAACTCCTTTTTGTTTAAACTATTAACATCCACTTCTGCAAGGGCAAAATTACCAGCTTTTTTATATTTACTTGATAAATTCCCTCTTAGCTCTTTCACTCTATCAATTATGATACATTATTATTAATCCTCCAACTTCTTTGCATAAAAATAGAACCAACGCTTCTTCCATTAGAAACATTGGTTCTATTCTTAGTTATAATATAAATCTATTTTTTCTTTTCATTACATCTTTCATTTAGAGCAAACGATGATTAAGTGGCAAGATATTTTAAAACTAGTCTTTAGTTTCATTAACTTAAAATTACCTTTAGTTTTATCTACCACTCTGGCCCCTTCCCACTACTTACTGCTTAATTACAATTATGCAATAGGTTAGGACATAATTTTTCATTAGAAAATTATTATTATCCTTCAAATTCATCCCAAATCACTGTTCCTTTTTCAAGAATAATATTATCCAATGCGTCTAAAGCATTCTCTCCTGTCCAACCTATTGATTCAAATATTCTTCCTGATTCTGATATATATACATCTATTTCAAAATTATAGAGTGAACCTACAGGAATAACTTTATCATCAATAAAATTTTCTAAACCAAAACACAAACTATCTAACACACCTATCACTTCTTTAATGCAAGTGGTATGTTTAGATATTTTCTTAGACCCATCTGAACGAATCTTTTCAACATTGATTCGTAATTCTCCAAACTCCTCCATAAATTTTTTTGCACTTTCAAAAACTTCAAAGCCTCTTTCTTCAAGAAACTTTACATTTTCTGATATGTCTATTTTTCTACCCTCATACCATCCCGCTTTTTTCAATTCTTCTATTGTCTTATTTGATATTCCCATATTCATTCCTCCTATTTATCATTATCAATATTATAGAAATCAAAAAACGTTCTACTACAATTCTCACAAGGTTCAGCAAAACCACCTTGTAGGTTTTCCGTTCTAATCATAAAATTATCCTAATGGTCGTAAGCACATTGTTGGAAATGAAGATATCATTCATAGTGATTTTGTCTTTGACGCGCTCTGTCGTTTGGACATAGGAACAGCAATTGTTTCTTTCATGCCGATGATATTTCCAGTTTTATATTTATCAATCGTTAAATCTCATATGATTTCTATGCCAATTTTTTATCTGTTAGCATTCTGAAATTAGAGTTATAATTTAATAATTTTTAACTAGTCATTTCTCAATTGCATAAATGTAAAAATGACTTTGGAACAATAATCCAAAGTCATTTTTTATTCATATTCTTAAAAACTCTTTTATGAAACTGTCCATATTTATAGCATATATTAACTACTAAAAAAACAATAAATCAGCCTACTTAAATTTCAACTGATTCATTTAATCTTTTCACTGCATTATTACAATTATGAATTCATTTATATATATTATTATCCTAGTTTTTATACCATTTATTAATTCTGTTAGTTTATGCATCTAGGTACTACTTAATTTTGCAGTAAAAAACTATTTGTAAAATAGAATTTCTCTTTCTTAGGAATAATATTGCTTTAAATTATTTATGCCTTTAATAAAATTTTTAATAGAATTTTCATCTGCCATTAAATTACTTAAATAAAGTAAAAAATCAAATTCATCTTCATCATCTCCGAAGGTTAAAACGAATGGACTTATATATGGTTTGTATATAATATTACAGACAAGGACTTCCTTTATTTTTATTCTGAAATTACGCTTACCATCATCTAATATTTCATTTGTGCAATTTATTTCATCTGGCTTAGTTTCATACCTTTTATCATTATATTGGAAATATAATTTGCCATCGTCAATATATAGCCCTAATAGCTCACCATCTTCACTAAATCCACCTTCTCCATTTTCTATATCATTTATACTATTTGCATCAACTAGTGAATATCCTTCTGGTGTTATATTAATATATGTGTTCTTTTTAGAATAATTATCTAAAAATATCATAACTAACTCCTCCTAATGAATTAACCCTAATAGTGTATTTATTACATCATCTTTTTTCATGGATTTTTTAATAATACTACTCCAAATTTCGTCGTCATTTATATATGTGCCTTCTTTAATTAATTTCTTCTTAGTTTTACTAAATAACCATTGTGAATCTGGACCTATTGGATTATCATATTTTTCCATATTCCTCGCTTCTAATCCTGCTCTTTCTTCTGCTGTCATGTCTGCTCTAGCTGTAACTTTCTGTTGATTACGTGCATCAACAACATGTTTTGCTATGTCTTCTTTAGAAAATCCTTCCGAAGTCATTCTTTTAATATCAATTTCTAATTGTTTAGATGCTTCAAGATAATCCTTCCTAACATTTTGCATTCCTTTTACCCAATCAACATCAGTAAAATCATATTCTGGTTTATGGTATGCAGTACCTTCATTTGGTAAATACCCATATGCTCCATTATCATCAGGGTGTATCTGCTTAAGTACATCTGGCTTTACTTCTTCTAAGGGTATTCCTTCACCAGTTTTACCTACTCCAGCTTTTCTTATCCCCTCTTCAGGAACTTTCTCCCCAGATAACCGGTTCGCATTTTGCGCTTGCCCAGCAACCTTCGTACCATTATTCAAATTCAACCCATCAAAAAACGTCGCCGATTTCTTCTCAATCACTGGCGCATTTTCCACAGGTATTTTCTTCTCTATATTAAGAGAAAGATTATCGAATTTCTTTCCAGATAACCGATTCGCATTTTGCGCTCGTTCTGTAAGAAGATTATCAGCCTGCTTCAAACGAGATCCGCCTTCTTCTAACCCTACTTTGGAAGCACCTTTAATTGTTGTCGTACTAATACCTGATTTTAAGCCTGTTGTGACATTTCCAAAGGCATGCAATCCTTTAGCTACAGGTGCTACATCTACGAATCCCAACACACCTCGTAGCCAACGTTCATTTGTATCGAGTTTCCGTTGTGTCAGCCAATCTTTTCCCGTTGCTGCACTGGAGACTTCCATTACACCAACACTCGCTGTAAAGGCAAATAATGCTGCACCAGCTGGTGGAAAGAACACTGTGGCACCAGCTAACAATAGCGTCGTGCCCAGTATCCCCACATCACGCCAAAATTCCTTATTTTGTTGTTGATCTTTTATTGAGTCATAATTAAACGCTCGGCTGTTTAATCTTCTCTGTTGATAGGTCTCATAAGACATGTTGTCTTTTGGATTCTCTTTCTTATATGCGTCAAACTCTGCCTTTAAACTGGTCATAAAAAAGTTGTTGGAAGAGAAAATATCACTCACTTTGATCTTGTCTTTTATGTGCTCCGCTGTTTGTCCATAGGACCCTGTCATAATTGTTTCTTTGGCGCCAATGGTGTTGCTAGTTTCATATTTATCAATTGTTAAATCTCGCATCGCTTCTGCGAAGGCATCCATATCTTCATAAAACGGCTGGTCGATTTCAGTGTCGATGAGACCGCCTACTTTTCCGCTAAAATCATGGAGCACATTGTAATCTTTTTGTAATTCCTGATATTTTCCTTTTTGACTCTTATACGGACGATGGACAACTCGATCCTCATCATAATCCCAAATGGAATCTTTTGTATCCTTCATCATATCAAGTTTTAACTTAATTACAGCACATCCCTGTTAAGTATATCTCGTGCTTTATCGTAGTCGAGACATAAAGAATGATAAACCTTTGAAGTGGATTGTAAATACTATCCTTTTTGTCAGTTTCATTATACAACCACTTATTTCCTTATAATCTCCTCAAAAATTAAGAACAAGTGTAAAATAGAATCTTTTGCAACCTTTAAATTATTACAGTTATCGATGAGTTATAAAGGAAATGACTCTAGAAAAACACACGATTACTAAAAAAATTATCAAACAATAAAAAAACTAATCACCTATCACATATAGATGATTAGTTTCTTTTATCTCTGTATACCGAAAAAATTCCTGTTACTTATTTAAAAATATTCTATGAATTTTGGAACGGACTCTCATAAAGCCATGCCAAATAAGGATCTTTAACTATTGTCATATCTTTATTATTAAGGTTATACCCTAATGCGTTACATTGAGTCGCTACAAAGTATGGTAATATTTCTTTCCAACTTTTAAATACTACTTTACCATTGTGATTTAACTTCTGATTTAATTCTCTTAGCTCTTCTTCTATTAATGAAATACTTAATAACTTCATACCTTCTACTTCTATCAGCAGGAAATCATTTTTGTATTGTAGTACATATGCTCCTCCTTTCATATACAAATCCATTACTACAACTTCTCTATACAAAAGTTTTAACATATCTGGATCAAGAGTTAATTGAGATTCATCTCCTAAATTAATTATAACTCCCTGATTTTCCATTCTTAAAATATTTTTAAGTACATTTACAGCATCAAGTTCAACAAAATTATCAAGATTTAAATACTTCTTAGTTTCAGTTAGTACATCTTTACTTGTAGCTATTACTATATATTCATTTTTGTTCAACTTTACCTTAGCTAACGAATTATCAGAATTACATAGACAATAATATGTTATTGCTTGTCTTGAAAGCATTTGAATTAATTCATGTAAGGAATCCTTCTTTTTACTTATTTCTATAATTCTATTTCTAACATCATCGTTATACATTTTTATACCTCGATTTGATAATTTTGATTAATAGGCCAATAAAATCTTATAAATCTAATACCGTTTTTTCTTCTACTATTCTATCTACTTCATTCTTTTTTATCCACTTATGAAATACAGAGCGTTCTATAAATTCCATATTTAACTCAGCTCCTACTTCATAATTAGGAGTATAAATTAATATACTATCCTCTTTTTCTGATATAACTTGAAATTCGTAACCTTTATAAAAACAGTTGGTCTGTATATAATATATTTCTCCAACAGCATCCCTTTTTACAATTTTATAATTTATCTTATCATCTAATTGTAGTTTAACGTTTTTACTTTCTTTGTCATAATTAAGAACTTTATACTGTTTACCCATATATAAAGTATATGTACCAAGTAACATAAATACCCCCCTCCCTTTTTACTTAATTTTTATAAATCTACCATTTATTAATTTAGCAATTAACTCCTCATCTCCAGTAATACTGTTCACCCTAAATAGTTCTGCTCCTTCTTTAGGTTCCAAATATGGCATTGTATATTCTGGAATAATATTACCATTAATATCTTTAGTAAATCCATGTCCTGTAAACGGATCTGGTGAGTTGTCAAATCCCTTAGCTGGTGGCCTTGCACCTATCCCCTCCATAGATGACCCATATGGGATATCCAATTTTTCTGCTGCATTTGTTTTAAATCTTATTATTCCATAATCTTTATCCATTCCTACATTAAACGGAGTTCCATTATAATCAAGCCTTAATCCACCATAAACATCTTTCAATGTACTTAATTGTTTAACATCTTGGGCTCTAGTTACAAATCCACCTACGGTATTCCATGGTTCATCTTCTTTTAAGTAATTTTCAATCTTTCCGCCATCGAATACTTTTTGTAATATTGTATCATTGTTCGGAGTTGGAACTGCTTCTCTTACCTTCACCATAATTCTTCTTTGTTCATCTGTCAGTTCAGAGGATAATTTCATTCTCATTGAATTAAATTCATCCAAAGTAACTCCTTCATTTTTTAGTATAGAGCCTACACTCTCCTGAAATGAATTCATTTGATATACGTTTTCTTTTAAGAATTTAACTTCCCCTGCTGTCTCCTTCGAACCATTCTTCAAATTCAACCCATCAAAAAAATCCGCCAATTTCTTCTCAATCACTGGCGCATTTTCCACAGGTGTTTTCTTCTCTATATTAAGAGAAAGATTATCAAATTTCTCTCCAGATAATCGGTTCGCATTTTGCGCTTGTTCCGCAAGAAGACTATCAATCTGCTTCAAACGAGATCCGCCTTCTTCTAATCCTACTTTAGAAGCGCCTTTAATCGTCGTCGTACTAACACCTGATTTTAAGCCGGTTGTTAGATTTCCAAAGGCATGCAATCCTTTTACTACAGGTTCTATATCTATACACCCTGATACATCTCGCAGCACACGTTCGGATGTATCAAGTTTTCGGCCTGTCATCCATTCTTTTCCCGTTGCCGTACTGGAAACTTCCATCGCACCAACACTCATTACAAGAGCACCTAATACTACACCTGCTGGCGGACAGACAGGTGTGGCAATTACTAATACAATCACTGTGCCTAGTATTGCTATATCACGCCAATTTTTTTTGTTTTGTTGTGGATTTTTAATTGAATCCTAAGTAAATGCACGGCAATTCAATGCTGCCTTTTGGTAGGCAGTATAAGATACATTCCCTTCTGAATAGTATAGATTTTTTAATGTCTTAAATTTGAATCCTCTAATTATCTCTAAAAAATAAAAAGAGACATACTCATCTTCCTCTGAGATAGATAAGCTACCATCCAAATCTAATCAGAGAAGAATAAAATATGTCTAATCCTTCCAATAAACCTACTCACTTATGACCGTCAAGTAAAACCAGTTCTCCTAATTTAAAATCATTTTCATCAAAGTCTTTATACTCTATATGCAATGTCTTAAATTCTATTACTCTTACTTTTGAAAATATTTTATTTTTATACCAGCATTACATGATCTAGGATCATTCCACTGTGTTATTTTCCCCCACTCATATATATTTTCGGATAATATTCCTGCTGGATGCCCTATTTGTTCTACAAGCCAATCCCCATGCTGCGCAAGCATTTCTTTATAATCCCACCCATTTATATTTGGGTCATCTATTCTAAGTTCTATAAACCAAATTATTTCGTTTTCAAAAAAGATTTCTACACCGAAATTTTTGGTTCCTATGTTGGTTGGGGATAAAAGTCCTACAACTGTAGTTTCAGCATCTATTTTCATTATTTCAATATCATCTTTATTAAATTTCATAATAACTTCGCTCAGGTTAAGATTAGAAGCTATTAAAACTTTATTAATCTCTAATATACCTTGCTTCAAATTATTCATTATCTTATTCCTCCACCGTTATTTTCTATGTTTTGATTGCCGCTTAAATTTTCCTTATTTCCATTTTATTCAAATCACTATTATTGATTTTAATTATGTTCGAACCATCTGTTAACACCTCTAAAGTATCACAAATACTCTTGTAAACATATTTTCCATCTTTATCAACTTGTTGCAGTAATATAGAATCAAATTCTACGCCACTTTCTCTTAATCTATTCATCATTTGTTCATCCAATATCGGCTTTGCTTTTCCTCCTTTTACAAGGTTCAGCAAAACCACCTCGTAAGGTTTCCGTTCTAACGATAAAATTATCATATCTTGCGCCTTTTAATATTGCATCTCTTGCGCTCCAAACTTCTGCACAATTATCAATATCCCATTTTTTATAATTACCTTTCCTATTCATTTTCTATATGTTTAACTAGATTTTTTTAATCATTTAGATTAAAAACGAAAACCCTTCTCATTCTAACAAAAAGAGAAGGGTTTATTAATAACATATATCCTTATAATATTCAAAACTATCTCTTTTGAGATAATTCATTATTAAAATTAATATAATTATTACTTTAGTATTTCCTTAATACTCCATATATCTACTGTGAAATTTTCAAATTCATATATTAAACAATAATATTTATATATATTCCTACATTCTTACTTTCCCAAATAACAATGTTTTAGCTTTTCTTTTATCTCCTTAGATGGTTGAATTATTGATGCTATATCCTCTATTAAATTTTCAAATTCAAACAATAGTCGAATATAATGTAGTGTAGTGCTATCCTAAGGGGAAGTAAAAAATCCCTCTTGGTAATAGCACTATTTTTATACAGTAAACAGTTGTTCTTTATCTTTTAAAACACTTACAGGAAATTAGTGTTTTATTAAAAAAATGTTTTAGACTGAAAAATTATTTTCTGTACATGAAAGCACCTTTTGTTAAGATAAAACAAATGTCGGTTTGAAACAAAGATGTACCGTTTGTAAGAAAGTCGCACCGTTTTGAAAAAAGTTCAATCGTTTATAAAAAAGATGAACTGGAATAACTTATTCTAGGTAGAAGGGATTTCAGTTTCTTATTAAACAAGTGAGGTCATGTTAGTTTAAAAGAAGCATGCAATTCAATTGCTGTGAAATTAATATTTAGTTTTGTTTTGAAAGGAGAGGTATTAATGGATTCCATTCAAGGGAAATTGGATTTGCTACATAATGAAATAAAGGAAATGGGTGACATAATCGACTTAGATTGGTGTGGCAAATTGTTGTACACCTATTATGAACACTTTAATGATAATAACTTGAGATATAGAGCGGGTTCACTTATTGCTTTTTTAGGACTTCTCCTTGAGTGGGAAGATGAAAGTGGATTCCCATTCTATACAGGTACTGAAGAATACGATTGCCACCATTTTGATAAATACTTAAAAGAGTTTCTGAGGTATTCTTCTGATATTAAGAAGCAATACCCAAATATTTATCTTGTTACTGTTGAATCGCTAATTCAGTTGGATAAAAGAGAGAATTGGGAAAGTGAATTTCCTAACATCCCAAGTGGTCTATTCGATACCGTTAGAAAAAATTTGTTTCGAAATGATGTTAAAGAGTTAAATGATGAGACTTATCAAAAGGTATTGAAAGAAGTAGGCATGCTTTATTAAACTAAAGAGGGTAATGTTTTAAAAAACTTATCCTAAAATGAACAAACTTGGATGCAAAATGAATGAGATATGAAAAGGAGTTGGACACCGTGATTTATGATAAGGCTAAGTACTATTTTGATGATCTTCCAGAGGATCTTCCAATTGAACAAGCATATGTACATACTGGTATGTTTCTTGGGTGGATAATTGAAAATAATTTATTTAGTATAGCATTTGAAGAAAAGTCTAAAGATGACATTAATAGGTTTAAGCATAGACAAATCACTGGTACGCAAATCTATATGAATTGGGGTGGCGTGTTTGCAGACGACATGTTAAATGATGAGGGCAATCAATTTGCAATGTATTACTTTAATACTGATAATCGTTGGAAGTATATGAATGATTATATGGATGTTTTTGTAGATGCCGGCGAAACACTTTATCATGTACAAGACACTTGGGAAAACTATTTTGAATTAAAAGAAGAGATTGATTATAGCTATATGTTTTGGAAAAACAACATACAGAAACTGTAACAGCTTATTATCGAAAAAAATATTAGTTACGAAATACGAAAGAACAGTATATAGAGAGGTTGATAGAGAAGTTGACGTTTTAGAACTTGAAGGCGAACGTGTTGGACGATATGGTAGCGGAGTTAGAAGTTTAACAGTATAGTGGCTTAAAATTAAGGCCGCCTGTAACGGGTGGTCGATTTTTTTTATTCGATCACAGCGAAACAACTTTATTATCACTCAACAGTTCCTTATGATCTCTTGTTTTGCTTAAGCAAAACAAGAGATCATAAGGCTGCAAAGCGCCTTTTCAAGAAAGCCTTGCGGTCTTTTCATGTTTCAAAGCCACGTGTGATAACAGGCGATAAGAATCCAGCTTATCCTATAGCAATTGAAAAGCTAAAAAAAGAAAAAAGCATACCTAACGGTATGCGACTTAGACAACAAAAGTACTTGAATAACATAGTAGAACAAGATCATTGCTTTATAAAGAAGCGAATCCGTTCTATGCTAGGTCTTAAATCTTTTGACACAGCTACATCTATTCTTTCTGGAGTAGAAGCCATGCATATGATTAAAAAAGAACAGATTGCTTTACGGAACCAGTCTGTCCAAAATCAAAAAGAATTCATCCATCAATTGTTTGGACTTGCAACATAAGATACGATTCCGTTAGGAATATATATGCTTTATTCTCTTTTGTTTTATTTTTGCACAAGAACCTGTTTTAGACTTGATGCTTCCGCCTAATTATGTAAGTACAAACTATACAATATGTAACTTCTAACTATTCTTACTTAATCTTCTTCTCTCTTTTTCTAACCGTCTAAAAATCACACATATAACACCGCCCGCCACTGTAAACAGAATGCCAGGCACCAATAATAAAAGTCCCCCTCCACTCATCCAAATTAACGCTATTCCTAAAATCAAACATATAATTCCAATTATCATCTGACCTCTTTACCACCCTTTACATAAAATTTCACCATGTTTGTAAAAACATTCTGATAAAATTATACCTCTTTACTTATAACAAACTCAACACTACTAAACTATCTGTTTCTCCCCCTTTCCTTCAAGAAATAAAACCCTACGATTCCATTTTTCTCATACTATATATTATTATAATACTATATAGTATGATAGAGTAAAAACGAGAGGAGATTATTATGGTAACGATTGGAATTGACCTAGGAACAACGAATAGTTTAGTAGCCTATTGGACGGATCATGGTGCAACCCTTATCCCAAATGCACTTGGCGAATATCTTACACCATCTGTCATCAGTGTTGATGAGAGCGGTGAAGTTTTAGTCGGACGCATCGCCAAAGAACGGCTGATTACCCATCCGCACGTTACAGCATCAACGTTTAAGCGATTTATAGGAACAGAGAAAAAATACGAGTTAGGTATGTATACATTTTCTTCAGAAGAACTTTCATCTTTTATCATTCAATCTTTAAAACAAGATGCAGAAGCTTATTTAAACGAAGCGGTTACTGGTGCTGTCATTAGCGTACCTGCTTATTTCAACGATGCTCAGCGCAAAGCGACAAAACGAGCTGCTGAAATTGCTGGATTAAAAGTTGAACGTCTCATTAGTGAGCCAACGGCAGCTGCTATCGCTTACGGACTGAATCAGGAAGCGGCAGAGACAAAATTTCTTGTATTTGATTTAGGCGGCGGAACATTTGACGTGTCCATTTTGGAATTATTTGAAGGAGTGATGGATGTTAAATCAATCGCCGGCGATAATTATCTTGGAGGCGAAGACTTCACAAACAGTCTCATGTCCTTTTTTTTAGAGTCACACCAACTCGATTCCGATTCCCTTGACTCAAAAACGCTATCTTTAATTTATGCACAAGCAGAACGATGCAAACTTACATTATGTAATGAGCCTGCCGCGATTATGAAAGTCGTTATTCATAATGAGACGTATGAAACTCGCATTAACAGAAGTGAATTTGAAAAATTAGTAACCCCGCTCCTCTTACGGCTTCGCTATCCGATTGAACGCGCACTTCGTGATGCGTCGCTAAACCCTAAGGATTTAGATGCTGTCATTCTAATTGGCGGGGCGACAAGGATGCCGCTTATCAAATCCGTCATTTCTAAAATGTTCGGACGCATGCCTCATGCGAATATTAATCCTGATGAAACGGTTGCTTTAGGTGCTGCGATTCAAGTTGCTTTAAAAGAACGAAACAAAGCACTAGAAGAAGTTATCTTAACGGATGTTTGTCCATATACGTTAGGAACTAGTGTTGTTCAAGCGTTAGGAAACGGACAACAAGAATCCGGATACTTCTTCCCGATTATTGAACGAAATACACCGATTCCCGTAAGTCGAGTGGAACGACTTTATACTGTCAATGATAGACAACACTCCATACTTGTCGATGTTTATCAAGGAGAAAACCGCTTGGTTAAAAATAACTTAAAACTTGGCGAACTTAAAATTAAAGTCCCTCCTGCTCCTGCTGGACAAGAGGCGATTGACATTCGTTATACATATGACATAAATGGCATTCTCGAAGTCGAGGTAATAAGTACAACAACTGGAGAGAAAAAAAGAGCAATTATCCAACAAAATGCCGGAAATCTTACAGAAAAAGAAATTGAAGCTAGACTACTAGAATTGAAGGAAATTAAAATTCATCCACGAGACCGGTCCGAAAACCGATTGCTGCTCGCAAAAGGCGAACGGCTCTATGAAGAATTACTCGGTGACGAACGCCAGAAAGTCGCTATCTTGTTACAGCAATTTGAAAATGCGCTCACAACGCAAAATGATAAAAAAGTGAAAGAAGCCGCTCATGTATTAAAAGAGCATTTAGAGCATATAGAAAGGTGGATCAGTCATTCATGAGCATTTGGGAAACGTTAGAAATTGAGCCTACCGATAATGTTGCAGCTATTAAAAAGGCTTATGCAAAACTTCTAAAGATTTATCATCCCGAAGACGATCCTGAAGGATATCAGCGGCTGAGAGAAGCATTTGATAAAGCGATAAAAAGCGCAAAACAAATGAAGACCGCACCTCCCTCTCAACTAGAAAAAACAGATGAAAACGAAGGAAATTCCTATATCCATCCTGTATCTCCTACATGGATGGATGGTGACGCTGAACTTACCGCTACTCTCGTTTCAGAACATCCCATTCACGCATTTACGGAAAAAATCGAGACGCTGTATAACGATTTCTTTGCACGAATCGAACCGAAAAATTGGGAAGACTTATTAAGTTCCGATGTGATATGGGACGTAGAACATGCGGCAGTGATTCAAGATAGATTAATAGAATTTTTACAATATCATTACCATTTCCCCCGCTCGATTTGGGAACTTCTCGACAATGTATTTCGCTTTAGTGAGCAAAGAGAGGAGTTAGAGTTTGAATACGGTGAAGAAACGGTACAATTTTTGCTAGAGAGAATGAGCGGCGAGAAGGAAATGCGTTATGATCTTTTCAAGAAAAGTGATGATTTAGATTTTGAAGCGTATTTTCATTTACGTGAAGAAGTCCAGCTCGCACTTATGAATAATAACTTAGAAGCAGCAAAAAGTGCACTCGATTTTGCATATGAGCTTTATCAAGAAGATCCGGAACTTTTACGTATGCAGGGCATTTATTATTTACGCATCGAAAATAAAGAACGTGCGTTACAATCATTCAATGACATACTTGTCATTTGCCCAGATGACCTGGATGGTTTACTGTATCGCGCTCAGATTTACTATGACCGCGGGCAGTTTGCAGATGCTATCAAGGACTGTGAGCATCTACTTTCGATTGAGCCGGAGCATATGGACGCACAGTTCTTATTAGTGAAGTATTCGTTCGAATCAGGTGATATAGAAACTGTAGCCACTAGGGGGTTAGATGTGGTAAAGCGTTATCCGGAGCGCGTAGAATTTCGCTCATACAGTATTCGAATTCACACTGAAATTCCAGAGAAGAGACAGAAACAAGAAATAAATACGAAGTTTATTATCCACTATGCGCTATATCTTTTATTTATATTTATTAGCCGCACCTGGGTTTATTTGATCTTTATGATTCTTATTGTTTTAACCCCATTACCATCTAAATATGCATTACTTCTCCTACTCCCACTTATTTGGGAAGCATGGAAATTCGTTAGGCTTAAAACATTAGCATAAGGAGGAGACAGAATGCCTGTTTTATATAAAAGAAAACGAGAGAAACAGCTCGAACTATATTTCCGCTGTCTGTCTTCCGTTTGTTTGAATTGTTTTTATCTTACAAACTACTTTACCCGATATGAATTCACCCTTATCAGAGACCGCTTTATTGGGAAACGTTTTTTGAAGAACGTGTTATGGGCATGGAAGATCGAAAATCCGAAAGAGTTAAAAGAGAAAATCATTTGGTTTTTAGAAGAAGGAACACGGCAGGAATTTAATCGTAAACGCTATCAATTGACTCCTCTTTCCGAGGCAGCGCGAAAGCAATTATCGAAAGACCATCCTGACTATGAAAAACTTTATATTGCTAATTACGGATTACATATTTTGACGGATTCCGGAATTGCAGCGTTTGATTATGCATGGTGTATCTGTTTATGTCGGGTCGGTAGAAGACTCGGTTATTTATCAAAACAGGAAGCAAAGAACTTTATGATACAGGCTGCACGACTTTCACAACATGCTTATTCAGATTGGCACGAGTATTTTAACGCCTTTCGTATCGGCAGCCACTTTAACGCAAATGATATAGAATTCATAAATAAAGATAAGTATAATATTAATTACGTATCGCACTTGTTTGATTATAAAAAAACTCTATTGAGTGTTGTTCCATGGGAAAATAATCTACTTAAAGATTTAAGGTGAACTCCCCCCCACTTACCGGTTATCACCGCTTGAAGTGGGGGCTTCCTGATTCTACAAGCATTGCCTATCTCTTACGAGATCCGGTCTTACACGCTCTCCACAGGCGTAGATTATACTGTTCGGACAAGACCTTGCCCTACAGTTATATAGATGTTATGTACATTTAATAAGCTGGCTGATACGCAATTTGCATTAAGCCGGATTTTTCAATGTTAATCGCTGCATTGTGGTCACGATCCAGTATAGTACCACCTTAATCATTTTAATATCATCTTTATTAAATTCCATAATAAGGTCGTTCAATCTACAATTAGGGGTTATTAAAACTTTCTTAATCTCTAAGATGCCTTGTTTTAAATTATTTATTATTTTATTCCTCCCCCGCTAACTCCAACTTTCCCCAATCAGAAGCTACATGTAACTCTTTATCCTGTTCCACTTCATTATTCATATGCTCCTATCTCCTTTCCCAATTATGTATTATTTTTGTACCGTGCTTTATAATCTACATATTCTTTTTTTGCATCTTGATTATTACTTTTTTGACTATTAAAGTATGTGTGTATCTGTAACATATATTCTACTACTTTTCCCTCTTCATTCTTTTTCTTGTAGTCTATATCAATACTGACTTGCAGTATCTGCATTGGCTCTTTTACTGAGTCAAAATGAAGTACAATTGTCGCCCCATCATATTCATCATATTGTATTTTTAGCTTGTCATTAATAATACTCTGAAATTCTGATTCAGTTAAGCTATATCCAACTGTATTAGGCTGATCAAATTTCTTTGTATCATCGCCTGGCTTCATCTTTAGTTTCCCTATTCCTTTTAAACGATCCACAATTAAGTTAACGTAAGAAACATCAACATTAGAATCTGGACTTTGTTCCTGCCCATTTTTATACATAATATTTGTACTATAAACGGTTTCTTTTTTATAATTTTCGTTTGTCCCTTTTTCCTTTTTATTCTCTATATCAGTAGCAATTGTTTGTGTTGTGTCTCCATATAAACTTTTATCTTTTGTATTATATACACCTTCTGTAGTTTGACGAATTGTTTTACTGTGCTCCCCATCTTCTTTTTGCTCGTACATACTGTATATACCTCTTTGTGTCACATGTGCATATCCATCATCACTCGCAGACATAACCTTCGTCATATCTCCTTCTTCCAAAGCCTTTACAAATGGTTCATAGTCAATCTTCGTTTCTCCTAAACTACACCCTCCCAATAAAGACGCGACTATTGTCATAATAATCATCCCCTTAACTTTCTTTTTCTTCATACCGTCACCTCGTTCGTTACTCTTGGCATTTTCAGTTTGATTATGTTTCCTTTAACATAATAGTATACTTCCTCTCCTATTAAAATCGTAATTGTCCTTCCCTGCTAATTGTAATTTCCCTTCGTCGGGAGATAAATTAAAACGCCCCATAATTAACCTCAACCCCTTCCTAATTATTTATTACTATTGAATTGATTTTTACATTCTAAATATTTCATTTTTGAATTTTGAGTATTTTCAACTTTGTCACTAAAACTCGCAGCAATTTGTTGTCGATGTAACAACATTTTATCTTGATTATTTTTTTTATAATATCTTACTACTAAGGTTATTTCGGTTATACTCATTGGGTGGTCCTTAGTATCTTTGGCAGAATTAAAGCCGATAACAATTGATGCATTTCTAAATTTATCATATTCTAACTTCAAATTATCATTTATTATCTCTTTAAATTGTGACTCTGTTAAACTATAACTAATGCTACTAGGCTCACTAAACTCTTTTATATCTTTGGTGGGTTTCATTTTAACTATACCTTGTAAACCTTCGACAATTAAATTAATAGTCGACACATCTAATTTAGGATTTTCACTTTGAGCTTCACCATTTTTGTATATAATATTGGTACTATATATGTCCTCTTTTTTATAATTTTTTGTTGTATCTTTCTCTTTTTCACTATCAATATCAGTAGTTAATACTTGATTTGTATTTCCATATAAAACTTTATCTTTTGTATTGTATATTCCATCAATAGTTTGATATATCGTTCTATCATGCATCCCATCTTCTTTTTCTTCTTTAGTAACAAAAATCATTTGTTCTTTCAAATGCGCATACCCATCATCACTCGCAGACATTACCGTTTTCATATCTCCTTCATCTAACGCCTTTACCAATCTTTCATACTCAATTTTTGTCCCTGTTTGAGGCTTTGTTTTAGATGAACCACATCCGCCCAATAAAGACGCGACTATCGTGATAATAAGCATCCCCTTAACTTTCTTTTTCTTCACACCGTCACCTCGTTCGTTACTCTTGGCATTTTTAGTTTGATTATGCTTCCTTTTACATAATAGTATACTTCATCTTTTCCTAAAGCTGGTTCGTTACTTACATACT
>NZ_PCNZ01000030.1:23641-42910 GCF_002975175.1 Bacillus sp. MYb209 | reverse complement strand
AATTACCTTTATGAAGGATTTTTCCTTTTCTACAAGGGCATTTGCACACCTCAATCTGCTGATTCCAGGTATTAATAATGCTATCCGACACTTTATCATCCATTGCGCCTAATTGTTCCACCGTATCTTTTACAAACGTATTTGTTTTCTCTACAAATTCCTCATATTTCATTTCTTTCTTTTCGATCATGTAGATCATCCCTTCCATTTCAGCCGTATAAGATGGATTTTTGATTTCATCTACCGGAAAAGCATCTATAAACGCACGACCAATATTAGTGGTTTGAATCTGATTGTTGGTAACATCAATATAGCTTCTCTCTAACAGTTTCGGAATAAACGTTTCTTCCGTTGCGACTGTCCCAATCCGTTTTCCTTTCATGAGTTCTTTCAAATGTTCATCATCCAATTTACGTCCTGCCGTCTCCATAAAGGTTAAAATGGAACTTTCCGTATGAAAGGCTGGTTTCTTAGTTCGAGACTCAATCAAGTCATACTGAACGATTCTGAAAGAATCTCCTTCTCGTAAAATAGGTATCTGAAATGCTTCAACTGATCCCTCTTCTATATCCTCTTGAAACACACTGAGAAACCCTTTCTCTTGTAGGATCTTTTCTTTTGTACTGTATGTGTTGCCCTCTTGATCTATAAAATGTACTTCTCTTACCAGGTAGATTGCTGGTTTCATAAAATTCCCGATAAATCGTTTTACAATTAAGTCATATAACTGTTTTTCTAATGGATTTCGGTTGGTCCCGACATATAATTTTGTTGTTGAGATGATGGCAAAGTGACTACTGACTAATTCATCATTAAATGTAGTGTGTTTTTTTGTAATAGAAGATGGGATTACTTGTTGTACGAGATTTGCATAGGAGCTTTTTTCTAATGCTGCCATTACTTCTTTCACTCGTTCCACTTGTTCTGTAGGTAAGTGCCTGGATGAAGAACGAGGATAAGTAATAAAGCCTTCTTCATACAAACTCTGAATATGTTTTTTTGCTGTTTCTGCATTTATCTTCATCTTAGCGTGAGCATCTTTGTAGATATCCGTTAAGTTATATAATAATTTTGGTTTCTTTTTTCTCGTACTTTCTTTAAATTCCGTTACGATTACATTCGTTTCTTTCAAGCTATCTCCAAGCCTTTGTAGTGGCGATGGATCTATCAGTTGCTCTTCTGTTTTCATTACTGGTGATAAACCGTTTTCCGTTAATAGCTTCAAATTGTAGTAGGTTTGTTCTTTATAGTTTTGAATTGCGATTTCCCTTTGACGGATTTCATTCAAGATACACATTTGAACACGACCAGAAGCCAATAAGAATTGGTTTCTGGCTAGTTTTGATGTACAGCCCCTTGTAACATTAATTCCTAGAATATAGTCCAGATACTGCCTTGCTTTAGCGGATTGTGCAAGCCCTTCATAATCTGCTCCTGGTTCTAATCGGTTCAAGGCTCCCTCTAGTTCTGCGGCTTCATAAGAAGAGATAAATAGGCGTGATTCTCGCTTGTTCACACCTGCATATTCATATAATTCACGATAGATAAGCTCACCCTCTCTATCTGCATCACAGGAGTTGACCACATGATCTACATCGGGACGATTTAACAACTTAACTAATATTTGAATTTGTTCGAGACTATCCGATTTCTCTTTATATTCCGGCTCTAAAATAATGGGTAAGTGATCAAATTTAAATTCTTTGTATCTTTCATCCATCTCTTCTGGATGTTTTAACTCTAATAAATGCCCACGGCACCAACTAATAATGTAATTTTCATTTTCATAGTAGCCATAATACGGTTTACTACCTTGATGCTTTTGTGAGTTTCTAAATCTAGGTGATTTTAATAATTCAACAGCTACCTTCGGCTTTTCAGCAATAAATAATGTTTTTCCCATACGTAGTACCTCCTATTAATCTATAATTTCAGTTTTACGCTTCCATTTCATGTTTTTCCGCTTTTTTATCATTCTGTGACCAAATAATAGCAACATGTTCAAAAAGACTGCTACAAGGAACATACAGCCCGCAAATAGCCATACATTCATGACATTCACTCCTTTCGTTCTATAAACAAGAAAGAGGGCTTTTACTTTTACTTTTACTTTTACCCTCTTTCATTTTTAGATATAAAAAAATCACTCTCCGTTATCTCAATTGAGTAACAAAAAATGATTTAATCTGGTGTTCCTGCTATAAAATTTTTCATCGTTCCATTTCCATTGTTTCTCTTTTTCTACTTGATTTCTTTGTAGCCTTCGACTGCTCTACATTACCAGGCTCTGGCTCCTTATCTTTTTCTTTACTATTCGTTTGTTTTCCGTTCAATGGCTGAAATTTTTTATCAAACTCCATTTCCTTTGAAGTTGTAGACTGATTCATCGTTATTCCTTCTTTCCCAAGCTTCTCATCCACTTGGTTTTCTAATTTCACAACGTGTTCCTGGCTTACCAGCTCATTATCAATCGAAACATATTTCGTTGTATAATACCGTTCTTCAGCTTTTACACGAGTGACAATACTATCAATATTATCTGGTGTTTCTTCATATTGTGAACGTCTGTATGCTTCGAATTTTCGGCTTAAATCCTTATCTAACGTAGTTGGCTCCTTTTCTTTTAAAGGCTGAATTTGTTGATCTAGAGAAGCAATAGGTGCATATCCCTCCGTCTTCATTTCTTTATATAATTCCACTTCTTTTTCATTAAATGAGTAATCTTTTTGTGCCTCCGCTTTATCAACTAAGAGTCCATATCGTTCATCTTTTACGATTTCATCTAGACTCATATTTGCATCTTTTTCATAAACAACAAATGACAAGTTTCCTCTTCCATCAAAGATAGAACTTTGAACCTTTTCATATAAATCTGGTTTCAAAATGTTATCTAAATAGACATTTTCTCGGTTCCCGTTATTTTCCATTAGGGAAACATATAAATCGTCCCGATCTGTTTTATCTTGATTCCATACAGACAAATAATTTATATCTTTCGTAACAGCATCCATCATATGGATTCTTGCAAGTTCTTCATCTTGCATACCGTTTGCTAATACTTCAATTGTAACTAAGTGATTGGGTGTCTCTTTCGATTTTTCTAATGTACTTTCCTGTGCTTTTTCCATCGGTATTTCTTTGTTATTTCTATGATTCACTACCTCATCTCGTAACGATTGTTTCACTACATCCGATAGATACCTTTTCTCGTTTAATACTTGTTCATACGGTGTCTTGTAGTCCCCATCTCCCATATTCATACGATCCATACTAACAAGCTCCATTCTCCCAAAATCCCTATCCACTTCTTTTGGAATGGCAATATGATAACGAGCTTGATCGTAAGGGATGGTTTGACCTCTTTCTTTAGCTTCTTCTCTTGCTTTTTCAATACTTGAAATGACTTCAGCCATTTTTTCATTGGCTTCTCCAAATGGGATCAGTTGATTATTTTTAAAACTTTCGTTGTCGCTCCATTGAACTAACATAGTAGGACGATTAATTTCATCCTGATTTAGTGCTGCATACTTTTCTTGATTCACCTCGTTAAATGCTTCAATAAATTCTTTATCACTCAATTTTTCTGCACCTTCTACAGGCTCAAACGCTCGATTTTTATCTGCTTGTTCTCTTAAATGGTTAACAGAAACGAGTTCGTGTGTCGTGTTACTTAAACTCATGTATTCCACTAGTAAAATATTTTTTTCACTTTCATTCTGTTCTCCATTTTCATTTTGCTTTTCATTTTCTTTTATTTTAGCCGCTTCATATTTTTCTGTATTAAATAAAATAGCGTATCGATCATCTTGTTCTAACTCACTTAAAGTAATAAGCATATCTTCTTCACGTACAGTAAATGATTGACTTTCGTTTCCATCAAGGAGAGTATCTTTTACTTTTTCATAAACATCTCCTTTAAAAATATGTTCAATATTAGAAACGTCCCTTTCGCCATTATAAAATTCATCACGGTCTAATACACCCGGATCATAAATTGCCATATGATAAGCTTCTTTGGTTTCTGCATCCACCATGTGTAATTTTGCAAATTCACCGTCTTTTATATCCTTATCTAATATTTCAACTGTCACTACATGCTCTTTTCCATTATCAGACACTTGTTTTGACATATTATCTACTCCCTTTTCATTAGTTTTTTCTTTTTCCTTTTCTAACGTATTTTCAATTGTTTCAATAAATTCAATCGAAGTTTCATGTACTTCTTTCAACAACTTGGTTTTATCTTTCATTTCTTTTCCTTGTGTCCAGCTCGCTAAATATCCTAACGAATATTCGCTTGTATCAATCCCAAAATAAGAAGAAACGGCATAAGCTGTCATTTCTGCTTGAAACTCTTTTTCTGGTGCTGTGTAATTCATATGTGTCTCTGCTGTATGAAGTTTGGCATGCGCCAATTCGTGAAGAAGTGTTTTTACATTTTGTAATTCACTGTTTCTAGGATTCAAAGCAACCTCTTTTGTTAAGGTGTAACTAACTCCCTTTGCGACCCCAAGTTCTTGCTTCGGCTCAATAATTTTTACACCATTTTTTTCCGCAATGGCTTCCATTCCTTTATACAAACTCTGGTAGTCTGTAACGCTCCCTTCTAGCCAACGATTCGGAAAAATACGAGGTAGATCTTCCGCTTTTGCGTTTGTTTGAGACAAGTCAAACACATGACCGACAGCAAAATATAAGCGACCAGGTATCACTTCTACGCTTTTAGATTCAATTTGTTTCTTCTCTTCCTCATTTGCTTTAGTTACTGTTTTCCAAGTGCCTTCTTTGTTTTTAAATTTTGCTACAGTTCTGTTTGGAACAAGGATCTGGATTCCTTTCTCACCCTTCTTAACCGCAAACCCTTTTTCTTTCCAAAAAGAAAAGGAACCAACTGCCCTGGCTCCTTCAAATTGACTCTGTATTAATGAAATATTAGATGGTGAATAGTGATAAAACTTTGCCATAAACGATAAATAATCTTTCATATCTCCTGGTGTACGAAAATAGCCTTCTATGCTTTTTTCCATCTTTTTTGTTAAAGCTTGCACCGCTTCTTTCTTTTCTTCCGGTGATTTCGTTTGATACTTTTTCTTATAATTTTTACTCATGATCTTCTCCTACTCTTTCACTTGCTCTTTGCAATTCCTCCATGTCTTCTTCATTCCATCTTTCAGTTGTATCAAAGAAAAGCGCATGTGTTTTTAGGTTAACCGGAACTAACATATTCTCTTGATTCATAACATGAACTGCAAGTTCTTCCTCTTGTTCTCGTGTAATTTTGATTGTTAGTTCTTCATCTTTTACAAGTAAAACGAGTTCACCTTCTCCAATTTCTTTAATAACTCCTAATGCAATATCTTCATGAAATAACAACATCCTAATAACCTCCTATTTTTTTATAAAAAAGAACAATGTAGATTATGTTACATTGTTCTTTGATGCCTCATGATCTAAACGTTTTTGTCTTGCATGACTAATTCGTTCTTCCACAGTTTTCTTTGCCATCTTCACACTTTCCATCTCCTGTTTATCAGTCGTAATAATGCTATCTACACCCTCTAAAAAGAAATATCCATTCAATAACTCAATTAAAATTTGCGTATTTCTATCCGCACTATTTGCACCAAGACGTATTTTTGTTAACTCACTTTTCAATACATCGTGTAGATTTTTTGACACAATTTCAGAGACATAATTCAATGACCATTCAGTATTTTTGGATGCTTGATGTTCCATACAAATTTTAGATATGGCATCACCAGGATGTGTAATATTATTTTCCTCCATATACTCTTGAACATAATGATGGACGTTTTCACTCAATGATAACTTCATTCGTACCTTTTCATTCCCCATAATCTAACCCCTTTCGTTTTCATATGCATTTTCCCTTTGCATCCGCTCATAATACTTTTGGTTTTTCCAACTTTCATATTCACTTTTAAAAGCACGCTCCACTTTCTTCATGGAATACTGTATAGATACATTCTGTTGAAATTTTTGAAACGGCTTTGATTTTTTCATGTGATGGATTCTCTTTTGTTCTTTATCGTATGCCTTCATTTCTTGTAAAAAAGCGTTCCCCATTCTTTTATACAGGTCATTGATTTTATTCGTCTTATAATTTTCATATTGCTTCTTATCATACTTGCCTTCTCCGTATGCTTCTTTAAAAACTTGCACTTCTTTATCTAACTTTTGGAGAAACTGATCGTAATCTTTTTTATGATGATGTTGAATATATCGCCTGCTTAATTCATCAATTTCCGGCTTCAATGGCTGAATGGTATTGTAACTATATTGCCACTGTCTTTTATCACTTGGTAACTGTTTATAGATTTGTAAAAACAATGGTTTCAAATGTTGATTGCGCCAATCAAAAACGGAATCTTCTTTTTTACTTCCAACCATGTTGTTTCGAATCAAATCATTAATTTGTTTTTGTTCCTGCGTACGATCTAACAGATTATTTACAACTTTTCCCCTCATCGCATCCAATGTTTTTGGTTTTCTTTTTCCACGTTCTCTCGTTGGAAATGGTTCAACAGTTGCCACATGAATATGAATGTTATCCGTATTAAAATGAATGGCTGCCGACCAGGTAGAACTTTTTTCTAATCCCTCCCTTTTTTGCATTTCCTTCATCGCAAGCCGTGTCACATCCATTAACTTTTTTTCATCTAATGTTTTTGTTTTCTCATCATAAATGCCTTGTTCCTCTAGCCAAGGATTATGAAAAGAAATGACATCTTGCCACATAATACTTCCATTTTCGTGAGCGGTTTTAAACATTTCCTTTAAGGACTTTTTTTCACTTTCTGTTAAACGATTTGCGTGTTCCGTAAATAGTGCCGATGTCTTTTCTGGATTCCCCATATATTCTTGATACGTTTCAAACATTTTCGGATTGAGCTTCACTTCACTTTTTGCTTCTTCCCGATCTACATACTCAATATAGTTCTGAAAGGCATCCGAACTTGGTAACACAAATTTTGTTTTTAATACAACACCTGGTGTGCTGGACGATTGAACAGGAACCCCATTACTCATTTTCATCATCCTGCATCATGATTTGAATAAACTCATTCATTTTTTTCATTTCGCTATAACAATCATTCATCATATGGATATTCTTTTGAATGATATTTTCTAATTCCATTTCTCTTTTATTTTGTTGCTGAAAAAATGCCAGCATTTCAATTTGGTCTTTCAAAAATTTCTGCCTGGATAATCCTTTCCTCTTTGCAATTTCATCTATTTTCTTTACGGCAATTGGATCTACTTCTCTAATTCTGATTTCCACTTTTCCCTCTCCTTTCTGCAATTGTGGGTAGAGATCAAAAAATAGTGAGAAGAGCATAAGGGGTTTTTGTTCCCACCTATGGTGTGAAGCTAGGCGGAGCCTAGCAAAACGATGGGAACAAGGAAAGAAGTTGAATGTCCCCATTACTTCCCCATATTTTCCGTTAATGTCCCCATCACGTCCCTTTATTTTTCCTCAATGTCCCTTCCGTGTCCCCTTGTTTTCCCTCAATGTCCCCACCATGTCCCTATGTCTTTTTTCAGTTTTTATTAATTTCTAGTGCCTTTTGCTCTAATTTTTTGATCTTATCTCGTGCAATTTTTTGTTCCCCTTTAAACAATTCAACGTTCTTTTCTGATGATTTTATTTTAGATTCTAAGGATGCTATTTTTGATTGTGTTTCTGTTTTTTCCGCTTCGGTTTGGTACTTCATTTCATCTTTTAGTTCTTTTACTTTTTCATAAACTGTCTTCGCATTTTCTTCTTCAAGCTTGATTGCTTTCTCATAATTTTTGATCTTTGTTTCAATATCTTTTTTGTCTATTTCTATAAAATCTAGCTCATATGTTTTTTTATCTTCAGCTAACAATTCATCATTTGCTTTTGTTTTTCTTTGATCGGTAAAAATCGTCTGAACAAGTTTATTGGGACTCTTTGTACTTGTATTTTCTTCTTCGTATTCGTTAACATCTTGTGTAAACTTCCGAATATCCATTTGTTCATTTTCACTGTTTTTATTGTAAATATCTAAAGCTAAAGCTCCCCAATTTGGAGATAATTCTTTGACTTCTATCACGTAATTTCCGTTCTCTTCATACAACACTTTGACAGGTAATTGAACACCTGGCTTTCCTTTTTCTTGTGCCTTAAACGTAAATCCTGTTTCCTCATATCCTTCTATTCGAAATCGAATTTCTATGAAGTTTTTATGTGGATTATATTCCCTTTGCTCTACAATCAATTTTCCCATCCCCGACAACTTGATTACTTTATTTGTTTCCGTATGGAATAGTTTTTCATCGTTCGGCATGTAAATTTTAGATATCAAGAAAGCGAAAAAACCGATAAATAGAAAGCTGATAATTGCTAGGTAGATCCACGACTTATTTCTTCTCAAATTAATTCTTTCACTCTTCTTACTGATTGCACCTATCACATTCTCACCCCACCTTTTTCGTTATACAACTTTCACATTTAACTCTTCCACACTTATAACTCGCCATGTTTCCTTTTCTTTTTTTATGATGATTCGCAACACATTGTTTACTTTTTCTTCTCGATTTTGCGTTGAATCTGTCGTGACATTTATAAATTCAGCTAACACATTTACTTCTTCTTTATCGGGTTCATGTTCTTGTAAATAAAACTTCATTTCTATTGGTTTCGTTTTATAGGTATCTCCTAATTCGTATTTATCAGTGGGATAGAATTGTTGCAAAAGTTCTTCACTCATAATGGATTTTGCTTTTTCTTTTCGTTCACTGTACCCTTCTTTTTCTCGATGAAATGATAATTGTATAAACGTTTCGGCTGTCGATAAATACGCCCTTCTCTGTTGTTCCTGTGCGGAAGGAAGCACCTTATCCAGTCGTTTTTTTAAGTCTTCATTTTGTTTTGTTAGTAATTCATTTGAAAGTTTTAACTGTTTTTCTTTGCCATCACTCATTGATTTTTTGCTCAAATAGATATTAAAAGCTGTCACACCTACAACTAAAATGACAAACACAATAAACAAAGATTTTCGTTTATCTTTCATTCTTTCAGTCTCCTATTCTTTCGGTTTTTAAAACCTTCTTACATGACCAGAAAAGACTTTTTTCCAATACGGATTATTTAAATCTTCAATGGAAACACCTTTATTCGTTTGGCATCCAATGAAAGTATTTTTATCAATTACAATGCCAACGTGTCCGTCATGTTTGTAGGTATCAAAGAAAATAACGTCACCCGGTTTCATATCATTTACCGATACTTTTGTACCGATTTTATTTAATGTTTCCGTGCTTACAGCTCCCATTGGACTAACATTCATCCCTACTTGCTCGAATGCCCAACGTACAAAACTTGAACAATCAAATATCCCTCTTGCAATGTCATTTGTATTACGTCCTCCACCAAATACATACGTAGAACGCCCTATCCATTGACGACCTACATCAGCAACTTTTGAACCGCTACTTCCTCCACTTCCTGGATTTCCTCCTCCACCAGAAACGACAGAACCTGGTTGATAATATTTCAAAACGGCATCAACATAAAGCGCGTCGCCATAGCACGCGGAGTAGGGTATCATCTCTGGCCTTACACAACGATACATGCCCGTATGTTTCACTTTTTGATATTGTTGTTGTGAAAATTTAATAGCTAATTCTTTCGTATACTTGCCACCATTTGCACCAATAAAGTCAAAAAATCCTGTCCCGAAATTGTAAGCTTGAAGTGCTGTTTTGATATGGTCCATGTCTCCTGGACTCGTTACTCCGGCTCTTTCTATCGCATGTTTAAACTCCTGTACACCAGCCCAAATAGAATAGTCAGGATCTGTAATACAGTTTGGTGATTTACAATATTTCGTATTAAATGCCCCTTCAGAACTCTGCATCGGATCACTACCACGCCCTCCGCTTTCTTGCATCATTTGGGCAAGCATTAAAGCGACAAAGGGTTCCACGCCAAACTCTTTCGCATACTTACGAATCGTAGGTTCCCATTTCAAAACTTCGGGCGATACATTCATCACTTGCCCTTCACCTGTATACGTAATGTCACCCGTGTCTGTTCCTGTTCCACTATCACTTCCCATTGCTGCAATGAAAATACTAACGACTCCAAGTAAAAGAAAAGAAAAAAGACCCATCACAATTAACGCTAAAGTGATGAGCCATTTCTTTGGTATGATCTTTAAAACCAGATGCATGGTATTAAGCACCTCCCCCGAATAACATCAATTCTTCATCTGTTACTTCTACATGAAAGTGAATGTTTTTTACAGCTCCAATACTTAAAATGACATCCCCTGTTGGTAAATGTGGAATCGCTGCAATTTCACTTTCACTTAACTGTCCAGCAAAAACTTTTCGTAACATATCTAAACTGTTATTATCTTGTTGCATGATAAATTTGTACTGTGTAAGTTCAAATAGCTTTTTAATTTCATCAATCATTTCTTGTGAAGATCCTTCCGGTACAAAATCTCGAATCGTGTGACTTGCATATAAAAGCCCTGCAAAATATTTTCGATCTTCTCGGCTAAATTTAGTTAAAAATTGTAAAGCATGAGCGCTTTCTTTTTTCGTGTTTATGATATGATGCGCCTCGTCAATAATAATGAAATAACGAATTACATCTTCAAAAGCAAGTTGTTGTTTAGTATATGCCTCTAATTGTGGCGCACCATTGGATATCATTTCATCCCATATTAAATTAAAAACATTAAAAATTTGTGCTTGGAATACTTCCGGTTTAAAATTTGAAATGTTTCGTAAGGAAAACGATACAACTTGTTCTTTTTTAAAGTTTTCAATAGTGGAATGACCATCAAATAATTGTGCATATGCTTCTACTAAATTTACAAGATTTAATTCAATCAACTCTAAACGATGTTTTCTGCTTTCTCCTAAATGCTCATGGTGTTTTCTGCTTTCTCCTAAATTCTCATGGTGTTTTCTATTTTCTACATTCTCATATAATTCATCACGAACAAAAGATAAAAAGTTTGAGAAAATGGGATACTCATTTGGTTTTCTTGTTGTAATTTCATTTTTCGCTCCTTTTTCATCATTCCATAATCCCATTCGAATATATAATTTACGAAGCAAATTTTCATATTCTTTAATTTCATCATCTTTTGCTTCTGGCGCAATGAATCGATAAAAAATTGTCAGTTTAGATAGATGTTGAGTGAAACTAACTTCTTCAAGTTCTGCTGTCTTATATACTTGAAGTGGGTTAATTTGACCTTGCGAACCATCTAATGCAATTGTTTTCCCGTTCAGATCACGTACTGTTTCCTCGAATTCACCTACAATATCAAAAATACGAATAAAATGACCTTTACTTGCATAGTCTACTGATTTCTTTTTTAGTAATGTTGATTTTCCAGCACCAGGCTTTCCAATCATTACACCGTTATAAAACTTTCTTTGTTCGTCTTTATGAAAAATATCAAAAATAACATTTCCTTTTGTTTTCGTTGTTCCATAATACGTACCGTATGGATCATGCAAATAAGAGTAGTGAAATGGACACCCACCAGCCAAACTGACTGCCGGAATTTCTTTTCCCTTTCTTCGGTTCACATAATTTTTTTGTGTATCAAAGCTCGTTACGAGTGCATCCCATTCATACTCTTGTTCATTTAAAAAGACAGCTCCTCGAAAGTTATAAGACTCTAATGTTTCCATGATTTCTTTTACTTGTTTTTCTAACTCATCTAAAGTTCTGGCAGAAACATAGATACGGATATGAATACGTTTCATGACCTCACCTTGTTTCAAATCCGTATATAAAGCTTCCAGCTCTAAAAATTCATTTTTCGCATCAATTCGATCTATATTATCCTTTGCTGTATCATGCCGTACACTTTGTTCACTCATGGATTTATTAATCGATTCAACGACTTCTTTTCGATCATCACTCATTACATCTAATGTTGTAATCACATTTGGCATATTCATAATTTGTTCTAACCAAAAATCATTTACTTCTGTTGGATAGTCAAAAACATGAATACAAGTACCTAGTCCATCACCTGTTTGCACATAACTTTCTTTAAAGCTGATTCCCCCTTGTGGTTGAACTCTAGCCACTAAATAGGGGTTGTAACCTTTCTTCTTTTTTAGTTCTTCTTGTTTTTCTTTTTTAGATTTTTTACTTTTGAACGCAAACATATTGTTTCCCCCTTACTACCATATATTTTTCGTTCCTAATTTTGCATTTTGATTAAACAATTTAAACATAAGCTCCAACTTTTTCTCTTCATCCACCTCTAATAGCTCGGTAGAGCGTTTAATATATCGCTTTGCTGCATCCACACGTTCTTTTACGATTAATTCCGTTTCTCCGTAAATAAATAAGAAGGCTTCACGATTTGTTCTGCCCCATTCTAAAAACTGAAGTTCTTTTAACTTCTGATTTAAAATTCGTTCATACAAAGGACTGGTGCATTCTTTAATTTTCTTCTCCATGTATCGTTGTTGTTCGGTTGTTTGACATGGGAAGTTTAAAAAAACGAGTTTAATTGACTGTTTGTAGGCTTGATAAAAATACGCATGTGAGAAAATAACAAATGCTTGTTCATCGCTATTCTTAGAGAACATATCGTCACCTTCCACTTGAAGAATTTCTAAAAACTCTTCATTTTTCAACTCAAATATGCCGTCCTCCGTCATGTCTATAATTTGCATAATTTCCGCAATACTTTTCTTCACCTTTGGTGGTGCTTCTTTCTTTTTTCTAGAGAAAAATCCTAGAAGTTTCGGGTTTTTCTTTTTCAAAACATCTTTCTTTGGTTTTTCTTTTTTTTGTTTTTTTGCTTTATTTTCTGCCTTTGGTTTTTCTTCCTCTTTCTTTTTTGTGGGTACCACCTTAACAATATCTTTCGGCTCGGAAAGTGTTGTTTCTAACTGTTTTTCATTAAAACGAAATGCCTTTTTGATCGGTTTTTCTATTTGTTTTGGTTTCTCTTTTTCTACATCTTTTTCGCTGAATAACGCCATATGTGACCCCTCCCTTATTGATCGTTATCAATGGCACAATATGCACCTTTTCTTCTTAGCAATGTAATAATCAACACTTCATACATTCGTTTTTGAGGATTCGTACTTGGTCGCCATATCATGATAATTGCAATAGCTGCCATGAAAATAACAAATGGTAACTGAAAGGAATCATGTACGAAATTCCTAAGAATCATCGTTACAACTAATAAACCAATTAATAAAAAGAAGTCTATTAAATAAAGCACTTTATTAATCCGTAATTCTGTACTGATTTCCTTCGGAATCCGATAGCTTCTCATCGGAATTCCCTCCTTTTCGACAATAAAAAATAAGCGTACGATTACGCTTATTTTTTATCCGTATTATTTTTATTTTTGTTCACTATATCTCTCCAACCTTTACCTGTATTTTGACCCATCTGATAAAAACGCTTTGTATTTTGTACCGTTTCTGAATTATTGATTCGTTCTTGAACCCCTTTTACTGTTTGCTTAACAGAGGATGTAGTGGAGTTATAACCTTTTTTAACTGTATCCGTTGCATATTGTCCTAATGTACGTGTTTCATGACTACTACTTGCTGCCACTTCTTTATCACTTTCATAAGGAACACTTGGGCTACTATGTGTCACCGTTACGATATCGGCTGATGCCGGGCTACTTCCACTTGCTACTGATCTTGGCGATTCCACAGGTGCCGGGCTACTTCCACTTGCCACTGATCTTGGCGATTCCATTGGTGCCGGGCTTCCTCCGCTTGGTACTGGTCTTGATGCTTCTACTGGTGCTGGGCTACTTCCGCTTGATACTGGTCTTGATGCTTCTACTGGTGCCGGGCTTCCTCCGCTTGGTACTGGTCTTGATGTTTGACTTCCTTCACTTGCTCCTTGTCTTACCGCTCCGGCTGTTGGATTTCCTTCACTCGCCCCTTGTCTTACTGTTCCTGGTGTTTGACTTCCTTCACTTGTTCCTTGTCTTACTGTTCCCGGTGTTCGACTTCCTTCACTCGCTCCTTGTTTTACTCCTCCGGCTGTTGGATTTCCTTCACTTGCTCCTTGTCTTACTGTTCCGGCTGTTGGATTCCCTTCACTTGCTCCTTGTCTTACTGTTCCTGCCGTTGGATTTCCTTCACTTGCTCCTTGCCTTACCGCTCCGGCTGTTTGACTTCCTTCACTCGCTCCTTGCCTTACCGCTCCTGCTGTTTGACTTCCTTCACTCGCTCCTTGCCTTACCGCTCCTGCTGTTTGACTTCCTTCACTCGCTCCTTGCCTTACCGCTCCTGCTGTTTGACTTCCTTCACTCGCTCCTTGCCTTACCGCTCCTGCTGTTTGACTTCCTTCACTCGCTCCTTGCCTTACCGCTCCTGCTGTTTGACTTCCTTCACTCGCTCCATTTGCTTTTCCAGCTTCTTTCATTTCATCTTGAAGAATTGTTGTTCCCGATTCTTGCCCATTTGCTACCCCTGGGTTTTCATTCCCTTCTTTTTTCATATCTTCTTGAATAGATGGCGTACCACCATTCTTTTTATCTTCTTCCTTATTTAAGTTACCTTTTTCTTTTTCTTTATTTGCTAAATCATTACCATTTGCTTTCTTCTGATCCGCTTTTTTCATTTGATCTTGCAAGGACTCTTTATTTTCGGACTCATTTCCTTTTTTCAAACCACTTACGAGACCAGCCATGCCTCCTGTTGCCATCGCTGCCGCACTTGCTGTTTTAGCTGCTGCAACACCAGTTCCTTGCGCTGCACCTTTTGCCCCTTTTCCAATCATATTTCCTAGACCCTTCATTGGTTTTGAATTTGCAAGACCACCAATTCCTTTACCAAGTGCGAAACCACCTGCCAACATGCCCCAACTGCTCTTTAATCCAATATCTATCCCAAATAACCTTTCCACTACTGCTGGACCATCTAGAACTGCCATACTAAATGCGGCTAACGCAATAAGATACGGCACACCACTTAATTTGTCATGGAGAAACGCTGTTCCCATTATATATAGCTTCAAAGATAGGAAAATCATGATTGTTGCTACAAATATATTGAGTATATTTGATAAAACTGCTTTTAACTTTTGACCATTCGCTACATCGGCTGGTGCCAAAATATTGGCTAACAGGTAGTTAAAAGCCAACTCATAAAATAATCTAGCTAACTTAATACTTACCAATAACAATGTTACGCCTGTTATCAGTAAGGTAAAGAATATATTCCAAAAATTCCAATGCCAGCGATAATACTTTTCTGGAAAGAAATCAAACCAGCCATCTTTCAATTCTGCTAAAGAAGCGACCCCTAACCCATCCATTACCCTTTTATTTTTGAGGATATCTTGACCACCTTCAGATAACTCCTTATCCTTTGCAAACTCAAAGTCTTTATCTATTTTTTCCGTAATATCAATTTGCCTAATGTTTTTTTCTGGAATATGATTTTTCGGACTTAAATCTTCTTTCTTCTTCCATCCGTTTTGATCTATTACTGCGATATCAGTTATGTTTTTCTTAATAATTTCATCACTCAAAGAGCCTTTTTGTTCGGATTTTACAACCGCAATTGCATCATCTGTGAACTTATCAACCTTTGTCATACCAGTACTTAGCAAGCAAAGCACACACAAAGTAATGAAAATATTAATGATAATTTGAGAACGGTTCATTTGTTTGTTCATAATGAACATGTAGCCAATATATAAAAAAGATATGGCTAAAAGAACGACGAACACTGGATATAACATATCAACAAACTCTTGTATCTGCGGGGAATTAAAGAACCCTTTAATCCCTAGTATGGCATCTGTAACACCTTCTAAGGCATCTACAACTAAAGATAGGCCGACAATTAAGAACCATCCTATCCAGCGCAATACATAATTAACGATGTCCCCAACTTGAAGATAATCCGAGAACTCTTCTAAAACCTTTAAAATCTCTTCATCTTTCACTATTTATCCTCCTCTCTTGCTTACTACTGCCCTAATACTTCCTTTGCTGTCCAATTCACTCTTTCATTCAGTCTGTCAATACGAATAATCAATTTCCCTTTTTGTTCCCTATCTACTGAAAGGAAAAGAACCGCATCTTCTAGACCAAGAATGACCTCATTTTCTTCTGTTACAAATGGCGAGTAACTATCTAAAATCAATTGCATTTTATCCGTTATTGTCGGTAAGCACATTCCCTCTTCCTCCTTTAGTTTGGATTCAAAAAAGCACTCAATCATTTGAGTGCTTTTCTAACTCGTCACTTGTTCTTTTTCTTCTAAATCACGTAAGATTCGATTAATCTTATTTTCGACTGCTTGATAAACACTTTTGTCGATGTGGTCATTGTGAGCTAACATTTGAAATTCACTGTAAAACTCGCCCATTTCTTGATTTTCAACTTCATCTATTGATTTGCCTAACTGTGCTAAAAAAAACTTATCAACCAGTTTCAAAACCGCTAAATCAGATTCGAAAAATTCATTAACCGTTTTTTCTTTCCAATTTTCAATGGAGAGGGAATCAAACGGGCTATCTTCCTGCTGAAACGCCTCTTCGGGAATATCTTCATCAATTCCCATCACTGTTGGTTCTTCTATTGGTTGCGGTGTCTCTACTTGGGTAGAAGCTTCTTGTTCTGGTTCTGATGTTTCTTTCTCAATTTGTTCTTCCTTTCTTTCTCCTAGAAAATCTACAACGAGTGTTTTCGGATTTACATCATCATGTAGGGAATCAATATCTATATCTAAAATAGATTTATCTGTATCGAACTCTACTCCTAAGTACTCCCATCTGTATTTTAAGGCTGTTTCTTTCGTATTATAAATTGGTCGAGGTCTGATACGTTTTCGGTTATTATCCTGACGTTTTATAACACGAATAACGGCACTTTCTCCTTCTTTAAAATTCATAAGTTCATTTGATGTTAACAGTGGTCGTTGATCTAGACCTTCCGTTTTATTTTTATCAGTAGAAAGACCTTTTCCACTTCGGGAAGGTAGGTTAATTGTTTTATTCCCCAACTTTTTGGACACTTTTTCGGCTGTTTCTTGATCGTTTGTTAGAATGTAGATCGTATTCCCACAGTTTCCATCAATGGTATCTGCATCCTCACCATATTTATTTTTCAATTGTGCATATGCCTGGATCACAAGGTTAAAGCGAACATTTCTACCGAGACAAACCGTAATAATATTTGCCATTCCTTCAATACTCGGCATATTTCCAAACTCATCGAGGCAAAAAACCACCTCACGGTGACATTTCCCTCCACGAGCAAGGGATGCACCCTTGGCTAATATGAAATAGAGCTGTCTTACAAAAATAGAAGCAATGACATGATTTGAAGAATCAAAATCTGGTGTAATCATAAAAATAGCCACTGGTTTATCGAAATAATCCATTGTTATTACTTGTATATCTTCATTTTCTTCTACTACTTTAAATTCTGTCTGACCAGTCTTTTCATCTATTTTCGTAATAGAAATAGATGTTTTCTTTTTATCATTTCCCTTTTCATTAAATTGGATTGTATCCCCAACTTTTACTACTTGCTTAAAATCCAATGCAAAACGCCCTGTAATATCTGCTTTGATAGACTCCTTTGAGCCATCCGGAAATACAATTTCTACTCGTTTTCTAGATGTTACTTTTCCTTTTATCGTTTTTCCAAACCCTACACATTTTAAATCCACACTGTTTTTCGAAGTCATTTTTGCAATTTCATCGAACGTAAAGATAGAGAGTCCGTTCATTGTTTGGGTGAAGATTCCGCCTCGTGTCGTTCCTTTCGAGAAGTTTGAGGTTGCATATTGCATTTTCGCTACACTATCTGCTGGCAAACCTTCAAAGTATAAATCTAATGCATTTTGTGGATCTGCCTTTGGATCTACGATTACCTCTTTTGAACCAAGTTCTGATAACATATTTGCAACTGCATACATTGTGATTTTTTCTTCTGTACCTTCCGCAATGCATTTATCTGTAACTGCTAATATCATGGCGTTACACAAGCTCATAGCGCACTGTTGCCAAAAAGGATCTTTTACAGTTGGGTTGTAATATAAAGTGTGAGAGAGTGTTTTACATAATGCCTGTGCCGTTGAATAATCCCCATCTTTATAGGCATCTTTGACAAGCTGCAACAAGTTATAACTCATAGAATCAAGTGGGTTTAACAAATTTAAGACTTCAATGTGATACCCTCGTTTTTCCAAAGTTTCTTTTGAGGCACTAAATAGTTCGCCCTTGGGATCGTTCAGTATTAATGATGGTTTATGTTCCGCTCTAGAATAGACATCAATTGTAGGAAATACATAAGTTTCCCCTTTACCAGAGCGTGTTATACCAATGATTAAATTGTTTACCGGGCTATCATCAATAAATACCTTGTCACCTAGTCGAGAGATAACAACACCACCGCCACCTTTAAATGATTCCTCTCGATCTGGTACAGCTCGGTACTGCTTTTTCAACTCTTCAACTGTTATAAAGCGACTAGACCCTTTCTGATGATTATTTAAATTTTTAAAAGAAGATTTCAGTTTGTACACCGTTCTTGCAATGGTTCCAATCACTACAAGGAAAACAAGCAAGTAATAAATTGGATGTTCTGCAATTGGCATCCGAAAAAGAAATCCTACCTCCATATGAAATGGTTTTGGGTGTAATAAATCACTAAATGTTGTTTCTATCAGCTCTAAAGATAAGCTGAGTAAAAAATTAGCGATTAAAAACATTCCAACAAATAAAAAAGTACTCAATGGAATGAGTACTTTTTTTTCAGCTAACTTATATTTAATTGAGATTTTATCCTTATACATGGGTAAGCGAATCCCCCTTTAAACCGTTACATCTGATTTTGACTCTTGTTTATTTAATTCTGTTGGCTTCTCTGGATTTGTTGGTTTCTTCGGCTCTGTTTGTTTCTCTGGATCTACTGGCGGCTTTGGCTTCTCTGGATTCGTTGGTGGATCTATTGGTGGTTTCGGTTTCTCTGGATCCGTTGGCGGATCTACTGGCGGTTTCGGTTTCTCTGGATCCGTTGGCGGATCTACTGGTGGTTTCGGTTTCTCTGGATTCGTTGGTGGATCTACTGGTGGTTTCGGTTTCTCTGGATCCGTTGGTGGATCTACTGGCGGTTTCGGTTTCTCTGGATCCGTTGGTGGATCTACTGGCGGTTTCGGTTTCTCTGGATCCGTTGGTGGATCTACTGGCGGTTTCGGCTTTTCTGGATCCGTTGGTGGATCTACTGGCGGATCTAC
>NZ_PCNZ01000030.1:0-23585 GCF_002975175.1 Bacillus sp. MYb209 | reverse complement strand
GGCGGTTTCGGCTTTTCTGGATCCGTTGGTGGATCTACTGGCGGATCTACTGGCGGTTTTGGTTTCTCTAGATCTGTTGGTTCCTCTGGTTCTGTTGGTTTCGGTTTTTCTGTCCCTGTATTTTCCGTATTACCATTCTCACCTTCCGGTGTAACTGGTGGAAGAATATCTCCTATACTCGCTACTGAAGAATCAATATTTTGATCGCCAAAAGCAAAATGATCTCCGTTCAGGGTTACTTGTGGTTTATTATCTGTAATAGCTGCAATCACATTATCTTTTGTGGTATCTTGAAGTGTTTTATCTTTTGTTTCTTTATCAAAGAGTGCAAGAACACGAGAAGTGGTTTCATCTCCATTTTGAAGATTACTTACAATGGATTTATCTTTGAAATTAATTTTTGATTTATCAATCTCATCTAGTACATAAGCAACCTCATTATCTTTACTTTGAATTGCATTCTCTGTAATTGCTTCGAAATCTTGTTTATTCAGATTTTCTTTCTTTTCTTCTGGCTTACTCTTATCTACTTTTTTTGTAATAGCTGACTTACTTTTTGATGATTCCTTACTTCCAAACCAACTGCATCCTGTAGTACTCAATATCAATGACCCACCAAGAAAAACAATTCCCATTTTTTTATACAGATTCTCATAATTTAATGGCATGCTATCTTTTCCCCCTTAGATGTCGTTTAGAACTTTATCAATTTTTTCAATCTTAGTTTTCTTTTCCTCTTCACTTATCGTAGATTGTTGAATATCTCGTTTTTCTAATTCCTTGACCTCTTTCATCAAGTTTTTATTCCCTTGCGTTTTGGCAAAAGAATAACAATCTTCATATTTTTTTAGATTTACAAAAGCTTCAACAATGAGTTTTTCACGTCTACCATCCATATTGACTTTCCCTTTAAGCTTGATTACCTCTTCATATTTTTTATTAAGTGCTGCCTTTTCAAAGTCGATTACATCATTTTTGACATCAATTTCATTGATTTTATTCATGTTGTCTATCCCGATAAAATAAGCAACCACACTTTCTGCAAATTTCGGCTCATACTGTAATGCCTTATTTGCCTTTCCATTTAATAAATAAGTAAATAAAACTGCCTTCTGACTATCTTTATCTAATTCTGTGTAATTGACCTTATCAAAGTATTTAACGGCTTCTCCATACTGTTGAACAGCTGCCTGTTGTAATCCTTTTACTACATATTGTTCAGAACCAGCATTTACACTCGAAACCGGCTTGGAAGAGAATAGTTTAAAGGCAAATATGGCACCAGCTCCAATTAACACCACACTTCCTATGACACTCGCAATCATCTTGGATCCTTTTCTATTTTCCTTTCCAGGCTTTACTTGTGTTTTCACTTCATCCGATGGACTATAGGAGGGTTCCTCATTTCTTTCTGGTAATTCTTCTTGATATTCATATTCTTCATGAAAAGGAGAATCATTGATTTCCCTTTCTAACGTTTCTAACAGCTCCTTCTTTTGTTCCTCTTGTTCCGGATCTAATTGCATCACATTCATTTTTTTAGAAATATGGTCAAAAATATGATCCGCATATCTCGAACCCAGTGATAATGTACCGTTATAGATTTCATTAGAATGACCATCTAACAAATCAAAATCAATATGTTCTTGGCGCCCTGCTTCTCTATAAACACGCTCTAATCGTTTGGTTAAGGTATAGGCTTCATGAAACAAATATTGCTTACCCGACTGAATTTCTGTTCCATTATTACTCTTAAAAATGACAAACATGGCTTCTCCTTTCTCACATTTACTTTAAATCCCATGAAAAAAGGCAACAAAAAAAGCCATACCCTTTGCATAGCTTCCTCATTGCCCTATTCATATTTATTCACTACTTCATCCAAAGAAATGGAAATAAGATTTGACCAAATTTAACATTACTATTTACACTCTCTGCTAAGTATTGGCATCCCATTACGATAACGAGTCCGGCTGCCCCACCAACAAACCACCAAATACATTTATGTCTCCCTCGTTCACCACCCCAAATTAATAGATAAGCGCCCCAGCAAAATACAATAGCTGTACTCACCATTGCTCCTCTTTGCATCCAAGTAATAAATGAATTACCTGTTTGAATTAGACCATCCATCGCATCACCTAACACTAACATTTGAGCTACTGTTTCCATCATAGACATATACATTCACTCCCTTTTCATTTTTAGATGCTCACACGTTACTAAGCTGACTTGACTCATTCGGCTTGCTGTCTTCTTTTACTTCTGTTGGTGTTGCCTTATAAGCTTGTAAAGCTTTCATCACTAGATCTTGATTTTCTTCCATACATTTCTGATGATGTAAATGAAGCCAATGGTTATAATCTTGACCATTGGCTTTTAATAGGTTTGCTACCATTTCTTTTTCCTTTTTTAATTCCTTCTGTGTAATCGTCACTGTATCACCACCTTTCAATGATTATGTGATTACTTCTGATATTGCTCTTTGCAATCTTGAATAAATAACCCAACTTCTTTTTCAAAATCAGATGGTTTAATTTCTTCAAACTTTATTGCTTTCTTCAGCTCTCCTTTTTCATAGTAAGCAAGAGTATCACGTTTTTGTGACAAGCCGAAGTCATGCTGATTACTTGTTCTTGGAACATCCTCTCTACCTCCAAATAATTCTCTAACCAGTATATTGTTTTGCTTTGCTAATTTTTCGACTTTAAAAAGTATATCTGCCCTTGTTTTTTTATCATTATTCAATATAACAAAACCTGTGCCATCCTCACTCATGAACTTCTTCATTTCTAACGGACTAAGTTCCATTACTTCCCCTTTTCCCGAACTAAAGACAAATGTTGAACCAATACCAAATGCAATTAACAGTCCAACAACAGCGGAAATGATCCACCCTTTACGACTCATGCATGTTCCTCCCTATGTCATATTTTTATAAGCGATTTTGAAGTGTGTTGAGACACCTTTAAACTTCAACATCTGTCTTTATTTTATAACATTTTAAGGAAAGTGGGATAGAAAATGGAAATATCATTTATGGCTGGAATGACGAACCCTGTATTGGCATGCGTATAGAAACTAACCCCGACCTAGCTTCTATAGGCCCAATACCGCACTACGTATTTTGGCATGAACGTAGAACCTTATGTATCTACTGTTTGTATGGTTCATCGCTTCTTCAGAATGTCAAAATGGGATATTCCTCACGATCACTAGCGCAAACAGATTATTGATACAATGCATTTCCAATGGTCACAGATATGAGTTTTACGTACGCACTCTTCTAACGATAATCGTATACCTAACCCCTCTAGTGACCGTTTCAAGGGAGGCACGCATATATATTGAAAGCCGTATATCACCCTTCTACATCATTACTGAAAGGAAGATATACGCAATATATATCTAAATTGTCAAAGAGCAAATTACTTTGTGCTATGTTCTCAGCACACTTCAAAATCGCTTTTTTTATTTACACTTTTGTTTTACGGCTACTAGTTCCGCTTGTTTATGTTTCCTTTTTGCGATCAAGTTTTGATGTTCGTCTCTGACAGAACGCACTTGATAATAAATTTGAGCTACATTTTCAATGCTTCCTGTGTTATTTTCAATTGCGATGGTGCCTTTCAGTTCGTATGTTTTTCCATCAAAAGTTTTGACACTATGAGCTTGTGATGCGGCAATATCATAGAATGTGAGCCTTTGTTCTTTTCCCATATGAACGCCTCCTATTTTTGATAAAGAAGGGAGAAAAACGCTTCTCCCTTGTATAGTTTTCTAGCCATCTAGATAGGATGAAATAGTGAACGAGTGCTTGATATCATGCTAGGATTGTTGTGTTGTACGAAGTGATAATGCGTTGTGCTGCCTCTTTTCCGTATATGTGCTGTAATGCGGATTGAGATTCAACTACGATTGAATGCTGAATGTGGTATGTTGCGCTTTCTTTCAAAAACTGCTCCATATGAGGGATCGGGTACAAATCATATTGATGAAATACTAGGTGAATCGGTCTAATATTCTTGCATTCTGTTAGATACTGAAGAAAATTTGATAATGCTTCTCCTCTCTCTTGATACGTACTTGTTTCCGTTTCGATACTGATATACACAACCGATTTTTGCTTTACATCCATTTCAAGCGTTTCATAACCAGTTAGTAAATCATGTTTGATGATGTGATATCCTTGTTTTCGTTTTTCGTGATGGGTATCTTCATAAAAGATGCCTTTCGGATCAAAAATGAAAATATAATCATCGGTTGTTTCCTTCACACCTTCTATGACCGATTTGTAAGCTCCAAAACGAGCTTTTATCACACCTGCAACCTTTTCCCCTTCATTCAGTTCTTTCAACGCTCTAATCACCTTTGTATACTTCTTAGCTACGCCTAACATGCGTTGCACTCCTTCCTATTTCATTTTCCGCTTATGACTAGTATTGAAACCAAAAATACTCTCTCTGTTTCTCTAATTTCTCATGTCGTTCTTGCTGTTCATCTAAAATCCTTAAAAGTGTAATGATTGTACCTTGCCTTGTTTCTTTTGCTGACAAAGCTAACACTCTAAACATTTGATACGCCGGATGATCTTTCTTCAATAACTCACTTAACTCAAAAAGATAGTTATCTTTTTCTTTTGCTTGTTGTACAAATTCCCTAACCTTTTCTAAATCTAAATAGTATAAATCTCCATGTCGTTGATTTAAATACAAAATACTTCCTGCCAATAATTTTGTAGCGGATTCCATCCAGAAATCATACCGTTCTTTCGGCTTGATTACAGTTTGAGCGATAGAAATAGCTTGCATGAGTTCTTTAGACAGCCAATCACCTTTACGATGATTCGTTCCTTTTCCGTTTCATATATATCCTTTATATCCAATGGGTTAATATAGCTTTGTTTAACATTACCGATGTAGATTCCTGACATTTCATTTCATCTCCCTCTCGCTTTCTTATATCTTGCTCCCTATCCAAAAAACAACTGTCCAAATGGGAAGTACGAGTATACATGCATTCCGAAATCCAATAGCAAAACCAAGCGGATTTTCACCTATTTGACTGAAATGAGCTTCGTATTTTGTCATATAATCTTAGTCCTTTCTTTATTGAACTTTCTTACGGTTTCTTACTGCAAATACGGCTCCAATTAAGCCAAGTGCGACACATACAAGACCGACCCATTTTATGTATGGATTTTCGGCTTTACCGCCTGTTGTCGGAAGATAAGTTTCGATTTTCTTTGGTGTTTGTTCTAGTTGTGGTTTCATAATAATCTGTTGTGGTTTCTCTAATTGTGGTATGACAGGTTTTTCCGTTACTTTTGGTTGTTCCGGTATCTGTGGTTGTGGTATTTCTGGTTGCTCTGGTTGTGGTGTCTCTGGTGTAGGTGGTGTCGGTTTCTTCTGATCCTTCACCGTATGCTTAATGATTTGACCATCCTCTTTAATTTCAAAAGAGAATATTTCTTCATTTAGTAAATATCCTTCTGGTGCAAATGTTTCTTTATATGTGTACTTTCCATATGGAAGCTTAAATTTCGCAATGCCGTTTTGATCCGTTTTTCCTTTTACAACTTCTTCACCTTTTTCGTTAAAGATGGTAAATTCAGCATTTGGAAGCTTATTGTTGCCATCCGCAATATCTACCTTGCTAATCTCCAATTCTCCTGTGATGTGCTTATTTTTCGCTGTTAGCATGATTGTCTTTCCTTGTTCCGAGATACTAAAAGGAATAGATTCTTTCGTTAAAACATAGCCAGTTGGTGCTTGCTTCTCAACAAATGAGTATGCTCCAAATCGTAAGTCTTTTACTTCAATCAAACCGTTTTTATCACTTTTGTGTTCACTAATTTTCTTACCTTTACTATCTTGAAGAATGAACACCGCACCTTCTAATTTTTTATCTGGATTCTCTCCATCTACTTTTAGAAGTTGCACGTTTCCTTTTACTTCTTTATTTTCAACCGTAAATGTCAGTATTTTTCCTTGTTCTTTAATCTCGAATGGATATTTTGTTTGATTAAGAAGGTATCCTTCTACCCCTTTTGTCTCAACAAAATGATACTTTCCATATGGAAGATCCTTCACTTGTGCGATCCCTTGCTCGTTTGTAGTTGTTTTTGTGATTTCTTTTCCCTCTGCTGTATACACTGTGAACTCTACTTTTGGAAGAGTTTTTCCGCTATCACTTAATTTCTTAATCTCAACGTTTCCTTTTACTTTTACGTTTTGTACTGTAATCGTAGCAACCTCGCCTGTTTTAACTTCAATCTGTTGTGGCTGCCCATTTAGTACATAACCAGTAGGTGATTTTACCTCTTTAAGAGTATAAGTTCCGATTTCTAAACCAGAAAGGCTTGCTGAACCTTGCTCATTTGTAGTCATTGTGCCTACTTTTTCATTTGCACTGTTCATGACTTCAAATACTGCACCTTGTAGCAATTCTTTTTGTTCTCCCACTTTTACAACTTTCAATCCACCAAGGGATTTCCAGTTTACTTGTAGATCGGCACTCACCTTTTCCTCATTTTTTTCTAAAAGGACTGTTGCATCCTGGACTTTATCAGTTCCTTGATACGCTACTGCCTGCAAATTAGAAAGATTAGATGTTACTTTTAAGGAAAAGTTACCTGTTTGAGAGGATTTCGGTATCAAAATACGGAATTGTTCTCCTAAATTGAATTGTTGTTTTGCTTCACCTTTTGTTGAAACAACTTTCGTTCCATTCGGTGCATTAGCTAGTTGAACTGTAAATACACCGTTCTTAGCGTTACTTTCAATTTGATACACTGTCGTCTCAAAGTACTCACCGTTTAACTTTGCTTCTTGATTGTCTGTTGGAGTTACATTCATGTACACGTTTTGTGTTTCCTGGCTTGCATTTGCACCATTAATAATGGTTTTTACGGCTTTTGCAACATTTCCATTGCGATGCTGAACTTCGTTAATGTCAATTTGACCTAACGCTGCCCAAACACTAAGCTGTGTCGCGTAATGCGCCTCTTTCCAGTCAGAAACTCCTAATTCTTCTGGACTCTTTTGCGGATATCCATTTAGAAGAACTCGGTACACAACATCATCTGTGCGCCCCATCTCTGGAAGGTCATTACCGTTGGGACTTAATTTTCCATAAGTTAAACAATACGCAATTTGCCCATTCGCATTCTTCAATAGTTCTGTCCGTAGGTCTTTCCCGTACATGGGACTAAAACTCCAATTCATTTCATATTTCTCACGATTAATGACTTCAGCACTCGTTTTCGTCAGTGGAAATACAAAATTCAAGACAATTAGAAGCATACTCGTGACTATGAGTAACGTTTGATACGATCGTTTCAACATACTAACAGCTCCCTCAAATGATATGCAGTTTTCAAAGATCTTTTTAAATCAGAATTTTCTGATTTAAAAACTTAAAAAAATACAATAAAATTATAGCTTTTCCTCGTTGTTCATTTACAATATAAGAGTATAATTGTGTATTACAAAAAATATTTCATTCTAATTTTGCTCGATAATACGTAGCTAAAAAGATCTTATCTATCGGTTCATTAAATAGATCAGCAAGAATCCTGGCTCGTTTCTCAATTATTCCTTTCTTTCCAGTTTCAATGTTATATAGCGTTTTAACTGGAATTTTAGAAGCCTGCGAAACTTCTTGAATTGTGAGTCCTCTTGTTTCTCTAACATTACGTAATACAGACAATTTCTCACCCCCTTACATACATTCTATTCTCCTTAAAGTAGAATGTCAACACTAAAGTAGTAATTTTTATACTTAAGTGATAAAAATTACACAAAAAGTGATACTGAAGTGATAAAAATTATACAGACAGATGAAGGAGGTTAATGCAAGTGGAGAATAATATATTTGGGAAAAACATAAAAAAACTACGAGCAATAAAGGGTCTCAGTCGAAAAGAATTTGCTGATGCAATAAACACCCCATATAGTACAGTCTCTAGTTGGGAAAGTGGAGAAAAAACACCTAAAATTGATCGTATCCCAATAATCGCTAAATATTTCAATGTAAGTGAATCACAACTATTTCTTCATCCAATGAGCGATACTGAAGTTTTTGAAAAAAGTGATTTTGGTACTGATCCTATAGAGCGTATGGCTCAAATATTAATTGATAAATATAGAAATATTCCAGAAGAACATAAACCAAGAATAGAAAAAGAAATTTTAAGAATTGCACACCTTTTAGAGATAGAAATTGAGATGGAATCTCAAAATAAATAGTTAAAATATATTAAAATTTTTCATCTTCATATATATCAATCAGATCACTAAAAGCATCTAAGTCTCCATCTACAGTTAAAAGTATTTTTATAATTAAATTTTCCCATTTATCCATTAGATTACCACCTTTATATTTTTCTTTGTTCGTTAAAATCCAGTTTAACCATTTAAAAAACTCTTTATAAAGTAACAAAAGACATCGTTAAACGATGTCTTTTGTTACTTTTATATTTTTAAGATTTAGCCCATGCCACCGGGATCAGAACGAAGATATTTAGTTTCCTTTGACAGTGACATATCTTTCTCTTTATTGTCTAATAAACTCATTCCAGAAAGCAAAATAAATGTTGTTATACATAATATGGCTATTTTTTTCATTTCACGCCTCCATATTCTAACATTTCTTTATATTCATTATATACTCGTGTTGCGTATTGGGAAAAGAAGTAATCGCCATTTTCAATAAACATTTGTTTGGAATCAGCAATCAATTTTAAATCCATCTTTGCTTGTCCTAAGTAACAATACTGAATAGGACTAAGTTTTTTATTTTTATCTAGAATTCCTAACAAAATATCAATTGCTCTATCGTTATCATTATTTAGAATGAAATATAGTGCTAATTCTGCTGGATGGAGCGTGTTTAAATCAATAGTTTCAATTTCTCTTTTATTTACAAGTTTTAAAAAATTTATATTGTTTACAGCGATTTTATATTTTAAAGTACTCTGATTTTCAAATACTTTCATTGCTCTTAAAGTATGTTTATATGATTGTTTATAATCTGTAAATATTAAACTTTCTCCCTTACGTAGATCAATCGTAGCCTCCATAAACGGAAAATATTTCAAATACTTATGTGACCGTAATTGATTATTACACTCATTAAATTCTTCTATTTTTAGCCTTCTTAATAATGAATAACTCCATATGTCATCTATCCAATATTTATATAACAACTTTAAATCTTGATTTGTATGTACAGAAATGTTCTGATAAATACGGTTCCTATAGGTATCAAACATTCCAAAGTCTCCAATATCCCCAACAGACAACAAATAGAGAATATCAGAAATAATCTCCATATCTAAAGTTTCTTTTTCTGGAATGCTCTTCCGAATTTCTTCTACCATTAAAATATGCTCTTTAGGATTTCCTCCCCTTGGTCTATCATAAAACAAACTTATTAAAGGTGAATATTTTTTAACATAACTCTCCTTATGCTTACTCGTCATATTGATTAAATATTCTAAAATTAAATCATATCCATTTAAATACGCTATAATAAACAGTCTTTTCATGTTAATTTTTACATTTCTTTCATATTTCGAAAAAACTTCTATACAGCATTTTTCATTTATAGCTCTATCTTCATTAAAGAGCGTGTTTGCCATTTTAAATACACTAAGCATGGAAATTTCTTTATGATATCGAAATAAATCTGTTAATGTAGATTTAGGTATGTCAAGTTCTCTTGCAAAACTATCATATGATCTATTTGTCTTATTCATTTGATCTTGCATCTTCTCAATCCAATTACTCATATATCCACACCTCTTTACACATCTTGTTAGAAAATTCAGACACATATATGTGGATTATAACAAACAAATGGTAATAAATTGTATATGTTACTACAAAATCTAGGTGGTTCTGCATATTTCTCAATAATTGTTACACAATTAAGATTTTCAAAGTTACATTTTATCCTTAAAACACTTACATAAATACACTTTAGTAGAATTTTTACACTCCAAAGGATTGATATTATTAAAAAAGAACGATAGAATAAAAAGCATAAATAAAAATGACAAATGTAAATAACAACGAACAAATATAGATGAACGCAAAAAAAAACCTACCTCACAAATTTTTAATTGGTTCCGGTCGGCAAACTAGAAACCAGTTAAAAATTCCCAGGAAGTAGGATTTTTAGCACATTAAAATATATTCACTTTTATGTACTTATTTTATCATAAAGTGAATTACTTGTGAAGAAAATCCTCTACTTTTCCAACATTTTTCTGTAATTGTGTGGTGGGAAAAATAGGAGGATTTTTCTATGATATTGCAAAACTTTTTACTTAGTCGAGCAAAAGCGGAACTAAGTCCCCACATCAATCATTTATCCAAAACTCCTGGGGCTATAAATCAATCAATTAAGAAAGTTACTACTTATATTGATAGTATTGTCCTAGAATGCGAAGGTGTTACCACAAAAGATTACCTTACCAAAAGAAAATATGAAGCTTTAGAAACAGTTTTATCGTACCTAGTACAAGAAGGATATTCCCAAGTAAGGCAAGATCATATCAGCAAAAAATCAGGTATTTCAAAACCTGTCATTAACTACGTGTTAACATGGATGCAAGATCTGGGAGTATGCCAACAAATTAGAGTGCGAAGACACGGTAAGATTGCCCCTTCAATTTACATTTTAACCATACATAACAACTATTTAAAAATTATTGAATACTTCAAGATAAAATGGGCTGTAGCAATTGATGTATGCTCTGCTTTCACTGAATTTCTAAGTAAAAAGCTCTTTAAGAAGACTGTTGTAGCCAATCACGAAGATATAAAGAATGATATACAAGTCTCGTCTAATTCTGTAGATATTTTCAGCGCAAACAAACAAGCAAAATCAAATACGTATTGTGAATTAAAAGAAAAGAATAACAGATTACAAGATTTAGACGACTATCTAAGTGAGGATCAGAGAAAGGCTTATTACTACATTTTAAGTCAAGAACTAAATCACCTTAGTGAAAAGGATGCATACACAATTGCTTTAAGGATGCCACCTTATATCGACCGCTATGCTAGATGGGATTTTGAAGAATGTGTGCAATGGTTCCAATACAATGAAGCTCAAAATAGCAATCCCGCACATTTTATAAAAATGTTTGGACAAAGATCTAAACAAAATTGGGAACGAAGAAATCATAACGCAATAGAAAAGAACTCTCTACATGGTACAAATAAAAAAAGAGAATTTGTTTTCTATAATTTCTTAGAAGAAAATAATTAAATTTAAAAAATCATACTAGTATGTAGCCTTGCTTAAAAATATCAAATATAGCAAGGCTATTTGTCATATCCTCTTATAAAAGATCATAAACTTGTTATTTTTCAACACAAGAAACTTCAAAATACAAATCATTTTATAGAATCTTTTTATGAAGTTCCAGGCAATTTACATATGAGATTAACGGTAATTTATTTCTGGATAATTCGTCATTTACTTTCGAATTAATTTTGAAATTTACTAAGAGAAAATCCCGAATAGCTTGTCAGAGTATGTTTAAAGGCATCATAATTTATTCTAATGTTTTTATTGGTTTTACTTTTTAAAACAAGATTTATTTAATATAGCATTCTGAAAATCTTTCTGTTTTGTCTAATTTTAGGGAATCCGATTAAACTTGCAAAATATATAAATAATTATGTAGATGCCTGTTATTGGCTTCCCTAAGATCTGATGAAATTCTATTTATTTCAAATTGAACCTATGGATATGCTCCCCTTCTTCTCCCACTTCTAACATCATTAGCAATTGAATGCATTCTGAAAAGATGGTCCATACTAAAAAAGTAAACTCCTATAGAGCTTTGTAACATTATTTCCGTTTAAGATTAAATACCTCTTTGTAAAAGCTTATGACACCCTATAAGCCATTTTCGGCGAAAATTAAGCCGTTTTAAGAGCCAAAAATATTACTAGAAGTATCCCTATTTTAAATTGAGTATTATTTACTAATAAAACGCTACTTAAACGGATAGCGTTCAAAAAGATCTCCTTAATAACTTTTCATGTATTTTAAATTAAAAGAATATTAACTAGATCCTAATTCTATTAATGAAAGCTTTGATTCTTGCACATATATCTAGTAAAATTCTTATATTGGAAACAAACTTCTGATAATAAAATTTCAAGTAAGTCTTTAATTATTGTATTATCTAATAAATATTCACTTGTTTTCAAAGGTGAACGTTATGAAAACGGATAGCGTTTATAATTTAATTACCTCAATACTAGATACATAGACAAATCTAATACACAAGTATCTACACAGGATACCTTTTGAAAGTAATAAAAAATCTTACCTTGTAGCCCTATAAAGATTTCTATTTTTAGAGGAATGATCCTCCTAATAAAGAAAGAATATCTAACACACAAATAATGGAGGTGTGAAATTTGGAATATGGATATTTTGCACAAGAAGTAGCAAAGCAACTAGATATTAACACTAATACACTTCGTAGATGGTCAATTGAACTAGAAAAAATGGAGTATATATTTGAAAGAAATGAACGTAACCAACGAATTTATTATGAAAATGATATAGATATTTTAAAACAAATGAAGGAATACCTAAATCAAAACTGGAAATTAGAAGAGGCCGCTACACGAAGCATGGATAACATCGAAGAAAACGCCCCCAAAACGGATAGCGTTCAAGAAGGGCCTGACACTGAAGTAACACTTCAGAAACGTTCACAAACGGATATTTCAATAATTCAAGATAAGTTTTCCTATATGTTTAACCAACAAGAAAAAATTGTACAACAAAACCAAGATATTATTGATTTATTATTACAGGAACGCTCAGAAAAGGAAGAAAAAGATTTACAAATTCAGTTACTACAAGAAAAACTGGATAAAACAATTCAGTTATTAAATGAGGATCGCCAAGAACAACAAGATAACACTAAGAAAACGTTCATTCAACGTTTGTTCAATCGAAACTAATTCGGATATGCATTTTCTATCAAATACATATCCGAATTAGTAAAAAAATAAAAAAAGCGGTAATTACCGCTTTTTTTATTTTTTTAACTCCTCTTCACAATGCTAAGTGCGATTTTTTCAAAAGAGTTCCTTTTATATCTGTTTTTAAGAAATTAATTTGATTTAGAATATCATAGTGTTAATTGAAAAAAACCCAAGAATTCCTGTCTTTTTTCATCCTTATACCAAATACTTTTCTAAATTCAAACAAATCAAAGATATCTTTATCCCTTGATACTAAAGGATAGAACGCCATATGAACGCTAGGCGTTCACGCTGAATTTCAGAGTGCATTAACTCATCATTTATACACTTTGAAGAGTTATTTAAATTCTATATAGTCGTTCCTCGACTCAAATTTTAATTCGATCTTGTATGAATTTTAGAGTACCAGTCGCAATTTTATTGCGTTTTAAGACACTTCCAGTGTGACCACAGTTACATACATATCTCTTTGACCTTTCCCATGAATTCCAAAGATGCTCATTATCGCTAATATCAACATATTGATCATACTTTGTAGAAATTAGTATAATGTTTTTTTATCGATTTTTGGAGAAGATTGACTAGGTTCTATAATTCCCCAACAATTTAACGAATTTACCGAAAGAATTCTCCTTCCTCAAGCGTGTGAAGGGCGATAGCCCAACGGTAGGTGGGAGATGAATTTTGGTTTGGCATAGCCAAAAACTTTTGATAAACTAGCTATATGAAGTTCTTTGATAACTTGATATAGGAGGTTGCAGGAAGAAAATAGAGTGCGAAAACCAAGCCATTCGGTTCCTGCGTAAAATATCAACCGTACCAAGAGAGCGTCCAAGCGTTGGACATCTAGGGGTGGAACACCCCGAAGTAACGCTCAGGGAGACGAAAGGTTACTTTCGTCGTGGAACTGAGAAGCTCCCACTTCAAGCTTTGCTAAGTGGCGAGTAGTTCACTAAATCTTCATAGGAAACTCCATGTTTTTGCAAGCCTTCTTTAATATATTTACCAAGTCGTATCCTCCGTAAAAGATATCTTAACACCTTTTGTTAATGGATTTAACGGCTTATGAACGCATAGCGTTCTCGTTTTATAAAGCGTTAAATTAACGATTTAGACATAATGATACAGCTTTAATATTAGTAACTAATTTATATGTAGATATAGCACAGGTCTATATTATCCAGACTTTATTGATATGCCGTTATAGCTATATTAATTTATAGATTAATTCTTGTGACGTTCCTTAAATTTTGCTTATTTATTACAAATATAGATTGAATAGCTCGTTTGTATCATTTAAATGAAACTACCTTAGTGTCAGTCGCATCTATCTCAATAAAAACCCTTTTTAAAAACTCATAAACGTTGATATTAAAAGGATAGTCGCTTAAAAAACGGATAGCGTTCACGTGATTTTATACACTAAAATAACACTTCAATAACGTTTGTGCTGTTAGGGAATTCGGATACACCCTCTAAAACATCAAATTCTCTTAAGAATAATAGAAATTAAACTTTTAAGTCTAACTTTAATTTTTAAAGATGAATTCCAACTTAAGTAATTGAGTTGGGTCATATACAAAATACTCACTCTAATCGATGCTTTCATTATCACTTTCTGAACTTATATAGCCTTCATAACTTATTAAACGTTAAATAAATTTCTTATTAATAGGACTTTTACTTCCAGTAAAGTTAGGCTAAGAGGGGGTTCGTAATATCAATATAATGTTTTCATGTGTAGAGATAATAAAATTGTTTAATTTTGTTCTTAGAAAGACAATAACCATATATCAGTTACTTTGATATATAGTTATTAAAGATGTTAAGAAAACACAATTTCTCTTCAATTCTATGATGTTTAGGAATAATAAAGTTGTTTAATTTCAGAAAGCGAATCATCAATAATTGGTCCTTTTTTAAATTCCAATGTGAATCATATATTTATTCTCTTCTTTTGCTTGAATAATTTGTTTAACTAATTCGCTAAGATCAACAGATTCTTCCATGTCTTTATAAGATATAACCACATCTAAGAATTGAGATAATGATTCAGGTGGAATAATCGTAATCCCACAATACGCTAAACCATATTCGAGACGATTTAATGAATGAAAATACGTTTTCATTGCCGATAAAGGTTCAAGCAAATTTCCGATAATATCATCCTCTACTGAGATACAGTTATGTACATCTGGAGTGTAACTCTGGTAGGTCTTTTCATTATTGATGTCATTAATTATGCCAAATTCGTGTTCTAAAGCCATAAATGTAAATCCCCTTTTGATAATTTTCCTATCCTTTTCTTAACTAACCGAGTAGCTTATTATCACTTAACATTTCATTAATTACTGATCGTTCTTATGGTGTAATTTTAGTCATACTTATTATTAAACATATAGAATGAACAACTGCTTTCTATTTTAGCTTCTACACCTACTCCCGATTTCTATAAATCCCTCAGAATACCAATCACCTCTCTCTCAATAACCATTTTCTTGTCCCCCCAAAAAAACCTTGATATTAAAGAAGGCAACGCTGCAATAACGGATAGCGTTCACGTAATGTTAAACACTAAAATAACACTTCGATAACGTTTGTGCTGTTAGGGGATTCGAATACACCCTCTAAAATATCCTTTACACAGCTCAACAATAATCTGTATTTTAGTTTCTCTAATTAGTTATATTTATTTTTAAAATTAGATTTGAATATCAATAGTTTTATTTAAGTATAAACCTTGTACAAGTCGTATCTACTTTAATTTCTAAAAATATCTTAAAGGAATCCTATCATCGAATATAGAAACCTTCTCCAGGACTTATACAAATGATATACCAAACATACTGTTAATTTTAAAAAACAGTCAATCTAGCCAATACACTAAAATGAATTCAAATAAATATAAAATAAATATAAAATAAATATTTTAAATATATTTATTTGAATGAAATCCCTAACACGCCAACTCATACAACAATATTAATCCTATAAATATATTTTAATTATATCTAAAATATATTTAAAATATATTTTATTAATATTAACTTCTTCCTAATCCTTGTTTTCACTCTAGTTTTAAGTTATAATATAGTTAATAAATATAAATAAGAAATAAAAATTATAGAGGTGATGTATAATGACAGATTTAAAAGGGACTAATCTTCATATAGACATTGAAGGCGATATTGGGAACGATTCTTTTAAAGGTTACATCAATGGTGAATACATAAAAATGAAAAACGTATATCAAAGCGTTTACTCAATGCCCAATGTAACAGAAACAAACACTCAGAAAAATGTAATTAATTTAGTAGACAATATGTTTGTAAATATTGCTAGTAAATCAATTAGAAGATCCGGTATGTATTTTATTGGTAATCGAGCAATGCTAACTGGGAAGAACCCAAAAAACATGAACATTAAAGTAGGTCAAAAATATAATGATGATTTGCCGTTAATTAATATGCTGGGACTAATTGCAAACAAATCAGTTCAGCTTGAGTGGGAAAGAACTGAACTACTACCACAATCAATTAATGTGACTGTTGATCTTATTTCAGCTATTCCAGCAAGCCAATGGACACCTGTAAATGCTAAGCACCTAGAGCAACGTTTTACTAACTCAAATCATGTTGTAGTTGTTTATGTAGGCGAAGAACAAGTAACGGTCAGCTTAACATTTAACAGTGCAAACATTACTCAAGAAGGTGTTCCACCTTTATATGCAATTCTTGAAGGCGAAGAAGATATGTTTAGTGATTTTATTAAACTATATAAAGACAAACTTGAGGTAGAGACAGTAAAAAAAGCATTTTTTAAGAACAAAAAGATCTTACATAGTGACATTGGAGATGGAACAACTGAGTATATATACACAGTTGGCGTAAATCCAGTAATTGATGCTTGTAGTGGAGAAAGACGCGGAGTTGGGCATGCTACAGAAGAAGCTGTTAAGCTATTAAACCAAGAACGTGGAACAAACATTAAACGCCAACAATTCTCACAAATTCTTCAAGATTCAGACCATAAATATCATGAAGAAGCTACTGGGTACTTTAATATTACAAAAGTGGAACAGGCTGAACTTATCTTAGAAGATACAAGTGAAAAATATGTAAGTAATACAGCTAGTGAAGCTGAAATTTTATGTGTATATGGTGGGGGAAGTGTTACTTTTAAAGATGAATTATATGATCAATTATTAGAGTACTGTGAGCAAGTTGGTATGTACTTATTATGGATTCCAGAAAAATATGCTGTAGATATGAATGCTAGAGGGATGCAAGTAATCAAGAAAATTCTTACTCGAAAAAAGGTGAGATAATATGTCTGACAAGAAAAGAGAATCTTTCTTTTGGAATCTCAAAAAAATTGAGAACGAGGAATTCTTTAAATGGTTTGAATCTCAAGGAAATATAGCAGATTCATTATATAAACTTGTCTGTTACTTTATTGATAAACATGGCTTACAAGATGTTGGTGATTATAAGATTCAACAACAAATGCAAAGAGAAATCTTACTTCAAGATAAAGATTTTTTAAATGAGGTTAAACGGTTCCTATTGAATGATTCAAATCTCATTATCAAAAATGAAGACCCAAGCATCCATAATGAGAGAAAATCTCCTAATGAAGAAATTGAGACTTCTGAAGAACAATCCGATAATGAAGATGTAAAAAAAGAAGACGTTTCTAAATCTGAAACAAAAACTTTGAATGATGAATATGAGGATCTTGATACAGCAAGTTTATTTGGCAATTAGTATATAAATACTCTAAAAAAAGAGTCCTAGAAATAGGACTCTTTTTTTAGGCTTTAAATTTCAACTTACATCTTATCAATAATTAACTGTCGTTTATACCATTGATTTAATTTGCTTCTCGCCGTACTAGAGAGACGTTTTGTTTTTTTATTATAGAATCTAGAAAGAGTAGGCTGCGATATACCTATCTCTATTGAAAGTTCTCGCATAGTTATATTCTTTTTCATATGCATAAACTCTATTTTCTCTCTGATTACTTGTTCATTTTCATTCGTATCTAATGGTTTTTCTACAATTTTTATTGGCTGACTTTCCTCATGTATTGTATCAATTGTTTTCTTTTTCGCTAAGTTTTCCATTGAACTAATTAATTCTTTGGGTGGCAATATTACTATTCCTAACTGTGAATAATAGTTTTTAAACCAATTCTTCTTTGTCAGTTTTTCTTCTTCTAAACCATTATGATATTCCCAATGAGAAATTACTTCTTCTTTTTCTAAATCAATAAGCACATTTTCTAATTGTTCGCGGATACGATTAGGTTTTTGTTTCTGGTTTATACCCATAACTGCTAACAAACCTTTATCTCCACCTATAGAATAAGGTCTTTGTAAGCTAGAAAACATTTGACGTATTCTCCATTGCCATGTCAAATATCGAATTAATCTTTTATGATATTTGTGTCTATAACTATTATATTCAAGTGCCTTTTTTGATAATAATGCGGTAGTACTATTAGATCCATATAGATATCCGGATAAGAAACTTCCCGGTTTGATTCGGCACGATTCTATCCCCATGTATTCGTTTGTGTTTTTATCTCTCCATAGAACTACGGAATCTAATACAAATAGTCTTTTAATTACCTCGCGTTTTACTTCATAATGCTTACCTGTTTCAGCGCGATCATTTAATACGACTACTTCATTGTCATCATTTAGATATATAAAAATACTCGCTAGGGCCGCAATCCGCTTCGCTACCTTAATTTTATCTTCCACTCTATAATATTCGACACCATTTGCCTTAGCTTTTGAAATACTGCACATTTCTAAAACTTGTTCATATGAAAAATCAATAAATTCATCCGGCGATTTTGCTTCATTCAACCATTGAATTGTGATGGTATCTAAACAATCTGCAGTTAAATCATCCATATTACTCATTACGCCGTCTACTAAAGTATTCCATCTTGCTGTCTCTTCAATATTCGTTAACTTTAGATCTTCATCTTTATGAGAGGAAAGCTGTGCCACTCCATTACTATCCTTTGTTTCAATAGGATAAGATTTTAACCGTGTGTTTTCATCTTCTTCAAATTGATTTTTAGCTATTCCATCTCTTAACTTATAATAGACCGCGGAGTTATTTACTTCTAAATAGTTTTCATTCAATATGTTCGCATCTGATTCACTTGTTGCTGTATGCACTATAGTACTAGCTGTCTGATTTTCACGAAACTCTTGTTCAATAAAGACACCTATTTTCTCATGAATAATTAATCTGTAAGTATCTATATTTTTAAATATATCTAGTGAAGAAACACCTTTTCTTTGTTGTTGCTCTAGCCACTGTACAAGCATTGAAAATGATGGAGAAAGGTATTCTGAAGTCACAATTTTACTTTTATCTGCTTCAACCTCAACATAATAGGAAACCCATTTATGCCACAATTGCTCATCTTGTTTATACAGTGGTTCTGTTATTGATAGTGCATCTCTAAACAATTGTAGAACGTCTTCCATATAAATTCGGCTCCTTATATACATTTAGTTATTATTGATCTTAATTTGAAAATAATTAGCTATATGATGTTCCTTTTTATAAAACTAGAAATAAATTCGGAATATTTCATTCTTTCATTTCACTGTTAACATGGTAAGGGCTCTATTTTGCATACTTATAGCCCTCTCTGTAACTGATTATACAAGACTCAATCAATTTGTAAAATCCAAATAGCAATTATACAAGTACTTATACAATAACCTATCTTTCATTCATTAACTCTTTTTCTATTAGATTTCCAGTACTATTATTCATATTTATCTCCCTAAAGTTCCTCTTACATTTAACAGAGAAGTAAAAGCCAAAAATGTAAAGATGAAAATATATATGTTACTTCGAATACCCCAAATTCATCAAAAATGAAAATTTATAGTCATATCATTCCCCTTTCCATCAAAACATGAAACAAAAATGACATTATGTAACTCTTTTTACTAACTCGAAATTTTTTTCTAAAAGTGCTTAAAGCTTGATATATAAGCGTTTCTATTACAGCTATACTATTAGTTATGAAAATTTATAGCTATATGATGTCCCTTTTATTTTAGATGAAAACCCCATAAACCTTTTTATATTAAGGCTTTACACGTTTATAACCCTATTTTCACGTATTTATGCAACATGAAAATCGATAGCTGTATGATGTCCCTTTTTTTAACCAAACATGAAAACCCACCTAGCCACTTCATGTTCCTTTTGTAATTGTAAAATTACAGATAAAACCCATTAACATCACTGTTTAAAGGGTTTCATCTGTTTAATTCACAATTATAAACATGAAAATTCATAGCCATATCATGTCCCTTTTAATTTTTTAAAAATCGATATAACTGTTGATTTAATCATGTTTACAAGGTTTTTTTTCTATTTTCCTTCTTTTCTACCAATATGAAAATTCATAGCCACATCATGTCCATAAAAAAAATTTCAAGAATCCTGAAACCCCTTGATACACAAGGGATTAAAGGGCGTTTCATCTTTTTATTTTTTCTCTTAAAGGGACGCATTTTAACAAACTTCGATTTGGTATAATCAAAATTGGTATATTTTATAGTGTTTTGGCATTTATTTCTGAATTTATAGGTAGGAGGTGAAAGAGATGGGAAAATCATTTATTATTCGTAATCAACGTAGTCTAAATGGACAATCTACAAATGCAGTTTTAGTAACACTGAAGTCTTGGCAAAAACTTGTTGAAACTTTCGAAGAGAAATACTACAGCTATAAAGATACATACCTTGAGGATATTGTTGATCATATGACATATGAGGAGCGTATTGCCGATGTGGATGGCTTCGTAGCACAGGCTAAACCCTCTTTTTCACGCCGTACACTATCTGCTATTTCGGAAACAATGGGAAGAAAGCATAAATTATATGGCATTACAAACGCAGATTTGGAAGTCTTCTTATATCTACATAAAAAATGTTACACGAATGGAGTCATTCCAAATGTAACAATACATATGATGTGGGAAGATTATAAACTATATAAAGAAGAATTTGCTTACATACAGCATTCTCAATTCTATATTGCATTAAAGAAATTAAGTATACATAACATTATTACGATTGAAAATGAATTAGATGGTCGATATACAATTAAATTAACTCATTTTATGAATGAAGAAACTGAAAAGGCCAATGCATATGTTTATATTAGCCCAGTGGTATTTACGAAAGCTTTCTTTGAGCTATCAGTTGCATCTAAGAAGCTATTCTTAGATATTGCTATGCAACAGCACAGTGAAACTACATTAAAACGTTCCTTAGACAAACAAGATGAAAGAGGGAATAAAACTCATTTTGGTGGGATGTACCGCTTTTTACATAAAAAATATCCACATCAAATCCGCGCAGTTATGACAGAATTAACAACTGCATTATCATGTACAGGGACTCCGCTATTCAAAATTTGTAAATTACAAAAAGGGGTTAAGAATAAAAAAAGATATACGACTCTATATCTATCCTTACATACGGATTTCTTATGTACAAAAGAAACAGGCGAAGTACAGTATCGCGATCCATTCACACCAAAGCTTACTTATGCTCGTAAAGCTCGTTTTATCGAATCCGTGCTACAAGAGATGAATATTGGTGAGTTTACACAAGACATGAACAAATTTATTGCTGTACTTAAATATACATGCCATCGACAAATTCGAAGCGTAATTCATAGCTTACGTGACATGATAGATCGTAATGAAGAATATCCAAGCAAGTTAGTATATACACTGAAAAAATTATTAAATCAAACATCACAATATCAAATTCTTGATACAGCGGCTAAAGAAGGTATTTATCCTCTTATTACACAACATGTTCCAAAAGCACAAAAAGAACAAGCTGTATTTGATTTCGGATTGCATTTCTCTATGTACTCTCTTCGAAACATCAAAAAGCTGTTCCGCAAAACGTATGAGTTACTAAACTACAAATTTGCTGTACCTGTTACAGAGGAATCGTATCACCGCAACTATCTAAAGTATCAAGAAGAAACGTTGTTTAGAAAGTATGCCTATGAACAAGGTACAAACCTAAACGCTTATATGGCTTTAGAAATAGAAATACGTGAACTCCTAAAAGCAAGAGGACATAAAGATCGTTTTATTCCAAGTGATGTTCGTGAATTGTTCATTGAAAAGATAGATAGATTACCGAAAGAAAAGCTTCGCGTTATTGAAGTACCAGATAGCTTCAATTTAATTACATTTATACGTGCCTTTGAACAGTTAATACGCGCTGGTATCCCAGTAACAACAGCTGAGCAAGTACTCACAGTAATGCAAACGAACTAATCATAATCAGCTCTCTATTTTTGAAAAAAATTCAAGATAGAGGGCTATTCGTGTTGATACGTTTATTTAAAAGACTTTTACTCATTCTTCGCAATAAGTAAATTTACTCGATTCTATTTATAATAGAGTCTTTTTTTATGCAACCATATACAAAAATAGTATGGTACTCATCTAAATTTCCACATATACTTTCATATAAACACGTTATGAGCTGTCTAAATACATTCAAATATCTACAAGAAATCATAAGAAAAAAATTAAATTTCGTGGATAAGTAGATAAATAACACATAATGTGAGTAATTTAGGGCAATTATCATTGATATAAATAGCTTAAACGCCTTTATCTATCAAAAATCATCAATATTAATGTGAGTTATGTGGTAGATTTGGATAATGTTGATTAATTAACACATAATGTGAATCATTTGTGGGTAAATACAATAAGATTGTGGAGATTCAGTGAATTCATATGAAATTTTACGATTGAATAAATATGTTTAACAATGTATCAATTTGTTTCATTTTTTATGTAGGAATACTAAATTTCATTTATGATTATTTGTAGATTTTAGATCATAGTTTTGCCTGATTTTCCGTTGTAAGATTCTACTATTTATGATTTTTTACGCTATGAGATGTTAAAAGGCTTTGTTACAGTAAGGATATACGTATATTTACCAGTCCTATATAAGTTTTATCTTTATATTTTAAATATATATAAGATATATATTTAAATAAGATTTTATTAACTTCCATTTAGCTTTGAAATTAGTTTTTATAAATTGTTCTACGATTAATATGTTTTGGTAATTTCCAAAGTGACATTATTTGAGTTTTGAAGCCTATTTATAATTAGATATTACTGTAAAGTGATTTCTAATTATAAATTGAGCATCTAATGCATTATTCAATATTCAGTTTCTGGTGCAAATATATGAAGAAGAACATAGATGATAGTAGATTCTTAACGGAATCGTATTTTATGCTATAAGTCCAAACACTCGGTGGATGAACTCTTTCTGATTTTAGACAGACTGGTTCTGTAAATCAATTTGTCCCTTTTTTATCATATGCATAGCTTCCACACCACTCACTATAGAAGTTGCTGTTTTATACGACTTAAATCCCAACATAGAACGCACACGTTTCTTGATAAAACGATGATCTTGTTCCACTATATTATTAAGATATCTAACTTGCCTTAGTT
>NZ_PCNZ01000029.1 GCF_002975175.1 Bacillus sp. MYb209 | reverse complement strand
TCAAACTCTCCAATAAAGTTAGTTTGTCTAGCATCTAAAAATAAAAATTGACGTTTCACGTTGTTTGTTTCGTTCAGTTTTCAAAGAACTTATTTGCCGCTTCAAAAGCGACTTCATCATATTAACATCTTCATTTTTCGATGTCAACTATGTTTTTTAATTTCTTTTTTGTCGTTTTCTGCGTTTCCGCATCAGCGACGTTTATTAATATACCATCATGATTTTTAAATAACAAGTATTTTTTATAAAAAAATACAAAAAGTTATCTATCTTACTTTCTTCTATAGAAAGAACCATTATCCTTTCTACTGAAAACATCCATTTTGATTGTATACAAGTTACTATACACTATCATCAACCAGGCGGTATTTCACAACAACTCCCTAACCTTTAGTCCTCTCCTTTTTAAATTTTACAATTACCACAGTTCTACTTAAGAAGGACAAATAACCATTTAAATGTAGAGTAACAAAAAACGAGGCCACTATACTAGAGCAAAACTTTAATTAATGATTTTTCTCTCCAATCAGGAATTTTACTTCCACAAATAACGAACTTCCCCTCGAAATATTAACTTAAGATTATTGTTAGAATTTTTTTACATTTAATTAATGAAAGATATCCATTTTTTGTTATATAGTAAGAAAGTGCCCACAAAACTATAAATAAACTACTGGAGGAATTATCTTATGGATAGGTTAACAAAATTTTCATTGAAAAACCGAGCCGCTATTATTATCATGGTTTTTCTCATTTCCATACTCGGCGTTTATTCCGGCTCTAAATTACCTATGGAATTTTTACCAAGCATCGATAACCCAGCGATAACTGTCACGACATTATCACAAGGGCTTGATGCTGAAACGATGACCAAGGACGTAACTGATCCCCTTGAAAAACAATTTCGTAATTTAGAACATATCGATGGCATCACTTCTTCCACACACGAGGGATTATCACGCATCGACATTGCATATACATCCAAGGCAAATATGAAAGACGCGGCACGCGAAGTCGAAAAAGCAATTAATACAATTAAATTACCTAAAGTTGTAACTAAGCCTGTAGTTAGCCAATTAAATACTTCTATGATTCCACTCGCTCAAATTACCATCCAGAAGCAGAACGGATTTTCAAAAGCTGACGAAAAACAAATCGAGAAAGAAATCGTACCACAACTCGAAAGCATTGATGGTGTTGCCAATGTTATGTTTTTCGGAAAATCAACTTCCGAATTATCCATCGTACTTGACCCTAACCAACTAAAAGATAAAAATGTAACATCAGAGCAAGTATTAGCAGTTTTACAAGGAAAAGAAACTTCCACTCCAGCCGGAGCAATTACCGTTAATAAGGAAGAATACAACCTTCGTGTCATCGGAGATATAAAAAATGTAAATGACATTAAAAATATTACCGTTACACCTCAAGTAAAGTTACAAGATGTCGCTCAAATTGAACTAAAACAACATCATGATACCATCTCGCATATAAACGGAGAAGAAGGAACAGGATTAGTCATCATGAAAGAGCCGAGTAAAAACGCGGTTGCAATTGGAAAAGAGATTGATAAAAAGATTAAAGATATAAGCAAGCAATATAAAGATCAGTTTTCTATTAAACTTCTAGCTTCAACTCATGAGCAAGTTGAAAATGCTGTTACTAGTATGGGAAAAGAAGTAATCCTCGGGGCAATTGCTGCAACTCTCATTATCTTAATCTTTTTACGCAGCTTCCGAACAACACTCATCGCTGTCGTTAGTATTCCATTATCTATTTTATTAACACTATTTTTACTCCATCAATCTAACATCACACTTAACATTCTAACTCTTGGCGGCTTAGCCGTTGCCGTGGGACGCCTCGTCGATGATAGTATCGTTGTAATCGAGAACATTTTCCGTCGTTTACAAAAAGAAACCTTCTCTAAAAATATTATTCTTGAAGCAACCAAAGAGGTCGCAGTCGCAATTACCTCTTCTACTTTAACAACAGTCGCCGTTTTTTTACCTATCGGCCTCGTGTCAGGAGTAATCGGTAAACTAATGTTACCTATGGTATTAGCAGTTGTATATTCTATCCTTTCTTCTTTAGTCGTTGCGTTAACAGTTGTTCCACTTATGGCTTTTTTACTACTCAAAAAAACAAAACGTCGCAATTCACATTCTTCACCGCGATATGTCGCTACATTAAAGTGGGCTCTTTCTCATAAGTTTATCATTCTACTCACTTCTTTTTTATTGTTTGCAGGATCCATTGCAGCCTACATATTACTACCGAAAGCGAACATAAAGTCTGAGGACGATACAATGCTATCCGTTAACATGACATTTCCAACCGATTATGATCCTGAAGCTAAAAAACAAAAAGCCTTTGATTTTGAAAAGAAACTACTCTCTAATTCTGATGTAACAGATGTTATTTTGCGAATGGGATCTAGCGCAGAAGATGCACAATGGGGACAGACAACTAAAAACAATCTTGCAACTATATTTGTAGTCTTTAAAAAAGGATCTGATATCGACCAATATATTAAAGAATTAAAAAAAGAGCATAATGCTTTTGAACCAGCTGAACTTGATTATATAAAAACTAGTTACTCTGACTCTGGAGGCGGAAACAACTTACAATTTAACGTAACTGCTACTAACGAAACAAATTTAAAAAAGGCCGCTAACATCGTCGAAACAAAACTAAAAAGTATGGACGATCTCTCTAAAGTAAAAACAAATATAGAAGACTCTAAAAAAGAATGGCAAATTCATATCGATCAAACAAAAGCGGAACAACTCGGTTTAACACCAGAATTAGCAGCACAACAAGTATCATTCCTTATGAAGAAATCTCCTATTGGGGAAATCTCAATCAATAATGAAAAAACAACTATTATGATAGAACATAAAAAGGCATCCATTAACAAACAAGAAGATATTTTAAACACAAACATACTATCACCTATTAACGGACCAATTCCTTTAAAAGACATTGCAACTATTTCAGAAAAGCGACTTCAAACAGAAATTTTCCATAAAGATGGGAAAGAAACGATACAAATTACTGCAGAAGCTTCAAGTGAAGATTTAAGTAAAGTAAGCGCAGAAGTAAACAAGGCTATAGCCGACTTAGATTTACCTAACGGAGCAAAAGTAAATATCGCAGGTGCTACCGCGTCTATGCAAGAAAATTTCACAGATTTATTCAAAATTATGGGGATTGCAATTGGGATTGTATATTTAATTATGGTTATCACCTTCGGGCAAGCACGTGCTCCTTTCGCGATTTTATTCTCTTTACCATTAGCTGCTGTCGGTGGTATTTTAGGATTAATCATTTCAAGAACACCTGTTGACGTAAATTCATTAATCGGCGCATTAATGTTAATCGGGATTGTCGTTACAAACGCTATTGTATTAATAGAAAGAGTGCAACAAAATCGGGAAAACGGTATGGAAACAAGAGAAGCCTTACTAGAAGCTGGATCTACTAGATTGCGCCCAATTATTATGACAGCTATAACAACAATCGTCGCTATGCTACCACTCCTATTCGGTCAATCTCAAGCAGGAAGTATGGTATCCAAAAGTCTGGCCGTCGTTGTAATCGGTGGTTTGGCAGTCTCAACGGTTCTTACATTAGTAGTCGTTCCCGTTATGTATGAACTATTAGATAAAATCGGGAGAAAAAGACGCTCCCGCAGAAAAATAAGTACTTCTACAGAAACACCTGATATTTAAACTAAAAGGCGTTATCTTCATAATTGAAGATAACGCCTTTTAGAATTCCCTACCTATCGATATAATCCAGCACTTTTTTCGTATATCGCTCTAGTGGCTTACCAGAATCTACAAGAAGATATTCATCATTTAAAATCCTTTTACTGCCATCTAGCCACTTTTTTCAAACGCTACTTCTGATTCTACTGACTTATCTTATGTTCACGCGTTTGTAACCTACGATTAATTTCTTCTATATTATTAAGATAACATTCAATATATTTATATGTAGCACCATACTTCCGACATAAACCTATTCCTTTTTCAACCATCCCATCATAGAGACATGGACTATCTAATATAACACTATGTTCTTTTTCCAAAAAAACCTATCAGTTCCCACTCAATATCATAGGAGACTCCCCCAACAACTGTTGATTCAATCCCTTTTGCCGTTATTGATTTTAATAAATGGCCGTAAAAAAACTCCCTGTTTATAAACAGAGAGTTCTTACCTTCAATTTATGCCGCTTTTACCTTCTTCGTCGTTTTACGACTTTTTTTCGTTCCTGTAAAACGCTTGTGTAATACAGATGCTACGAAACGAGAAATGATATTAAAGAGTAATACCATAATAATTAATACAGCTGCAGATTTCGTTGCAATTAACTTCGCATCTGGGATAATCCCTTCAGAGTTTAATTTCCAAATATGAACAGCTAACGTTTCAGCTGGTCTAAATGGATTTAAAGGATGCGCAGGGCTCGAGAAGTCCGCTGCTGAATTTAAAATAGGTGATGTTAAACCCGCAGTATAAATTAACGCCGCAGCTTCACCGAATATACGGCCTGCCGCTAAAATAATACCTGTAATGATTTGTGGTAACGACGACGGGATAATGATACGGGCAATTGTTTGCCATTTCGTAGCACCTAGTCCAAGACTCGCCTCTTTTACATTATGAGGAACTTCAGAAATCGCATTTTCACAAACACGTGTTAAACCAGGCAAATTCAAAATAGTTAAAGCAAGCGCTCCACCCATTACTGTATATCCCCAGCCTGTCATTGTAACAAATACTAATAAGCCAAATAGTCCAACAACAATAGAAGGTAAAGACGCCATTGTTTCAATACATAAACGAACAAAACTTAAAAAACGACCTTGTTTTGCATACTCCGCTAAATATATTCCAGCACCTAATCCAAGAGGAATAGATATAACAAGCGTTATAACAAGCATGTAGAAAGAATTGAATAACTGTGGACCAATTCCCCCACCAGCTCTTGTATTACTCGGTTCTCCGAATAAGAAACTAGGATCCCAAAATCCCCATCCCTTTTGCAGAATTTCGTACATTAAAAAAGCCAGCAAAGCTACAACTAAAGCTGCAACCGCATAAAAGATACCTGTCCAAACTTTATTTACCGTTCTTGCATTCATTATTATCGCTCACCTCTTTGACCAATCGCTCGAATTACTAAAATAAACAGGAATGAAATAACAAGTAAAATCATTGCTAACGTCCATAACGCATTGTTCCAAGCTGTTCCGTTCAATGTATTCGTCATATCCATTGTCAGAATACCAGTTAACGTTGCTGTTGGACTATATATTCCTTCCGGTAATTTAATCGTGTTCCCGATTACCATTTGAACCGCTAACGCTTCACCAAAAGCACGCGCTAACCCTAAAACTATACCTGTTAAAATCCCTTGTTTTGCAGCAGGAACAATAACTCGGCTAATCGCTTGCCATTTCGTCGATCCTAGACCGTAAGAAGCTTCCAAGTAATCAAACGGAACAGAGCGTATTGCATCAGAGGCAATACTAGCAATAGTAGGTAAAATCATAATACTCAGGACAATAATACCCGCAATTAAACTAAAGCCTACTCCACCGAACGAATCACGTAATAGAGGAACCAAGATCGTAACCCCTAATAATCCGTATACAACTGATGGAATACCGACTAATAATTCTAAAACAGGCTTTAATACTTTATTCCCAAACTTCGGCGAAATTAAATTCATGAATATAGCAAGAGCTATAGCAATTGGTGCACTAATGACAACAGCACCTAACGACACAAGCGTCGAACCAACAATAAAGATTACAGCACCATACGTGCCTTGATCAGCATTTGGATTCCATTTTGTCGAAGTTAACACCTCAGAAAATGAGATACCACTTTGCGTGAAAGATTGAATTCCTTTGCCGCAAATAAACGCAATAATAGCTAATGTAATAAAAACAATAAAAATACCGCAAAACGTAACAAGTGATCTACCTATATATTCACTCTTTACGTAATTAATTTGTTTTTTCCCCTTCATCACAGGACAGACCCCACTTCATAGATTGAAATGAACAGGACTGGCCTTGCAGCCAGCCCCATAAAATTTTATTACTTATTTAATTTAGACATTGGGATGTAACCCATATCTTCTACTTGTTTTTCGAAATCTTTACCTTTTACATAGTCAATGTAAGCTTTTGTCGCTTCTTTTGCCTCACCTTTAGTTACCATGTACTCGTAAGACCAGAATGGATATTTACCAGCTGAGATGTTTTCAACTTTCGGTTCAGCACCATCAATTTTCACAGTTTGCAATGCACCTTTTTTATCGCCAACCATGTAAGACATTGCTAAATAGCTGATTGAACCTGGAGTAGAGTTAATCGCTTGCTCTACTGCACCGTTAGAATCTTGTGTTGTACCAGTTCCATCATTAATTTTAGCTTCTTTCATAACTGTTTTTTCAAATGTAGCACGTGTACCAGATGAAGCTGGACGATTAATTACATTGATTTTTTCATCTTTTCCGCCTAACTCTTTCCAGTTTGTCACTTTTCCAGTGAAGATATCTTGTACTTGTTTTGCTGTTAAGTTATCAACTTTTACATCTTTATTTACGACAAGCGTGAATGCGATACCCGCTACCTTGTTATCTACTAATTCTTTTGCTTTTTCAGCATCTTTTATTTTATCTGAAGCTGGAACATCCGAATTACCAATTTGTACTGCACCAGATGCTACTTGGTTAATCCCAGTTCCACTACCGCCACCTTGAACTTGAATAGAAACTTTTGAATTTTCCTCCATGAATTTCTTTCCAGCTTCCTCCGCAAGAGGTTGAAGAGCTGTAGAGCCAGCCGCTGCAATCGTACCTGATAATTCTTGTTTTGCATCGCTACCTTTAGCAGCTTCCTTATTATCCGTACTTTCTGCTTTTCCACATCCAACTAATGCACCTGCAACAACTAAAGCCGCTAAAGAAAATTTAATACCCTTTTTCATAATCATGTCTTGTACCCCCATTTGGATTATCACTTTTCGAATTCATCTTCTTTCGAACACAAATTCATTGTAGGACAACAATATTATGTGAGTGTTAAGCAATTTTTAAGTTTAAGTAAATGGAGGTAACATCCCATAAAAGCTAGACATTCCAACATTTACAGTTGAAAAGGCCAACAAAACCCACACTAAACACGCAGTATTGTAAATTTAATCTTAACAATGTAAATTCAATGTAAATGTTTTTCTGTATTTTTCCCTTTAGGTTAAAACTACATTTACAATTCCCCTATATTTTTAAGCTTTTACACTCTTACTTTATTTACATTAAGAAGAATTCCAGTAATATTTTTCGGTACAACTAAATAAATTGGAACAATTCTAAAAATATTTGAATATTTTTAAAGTACTAATTGACAGCATCATTAAATGTAGTCTACTATATTAGTATCGAAAAGTTTACCTAAGGAAACTTTTTAAACTAAAACTAAAAATATAGAGATGAGGTAACTTTTATGGTATCGGCTAATACTAAACCCCTTTCCGAATTCAGAACAGGGGAATTTGTACAAATTGAGAAGATACAATTAGAAGGAACTATGAAACGACGTTTATTAGATTTAGGCTTTTTTCCTGGAGCGATAATTAAAGTATTACAACGCAGCCCACTTGGAGACCCAGTCGCTTATCAAGTAAGCAACACAACTATTGCACTGCGTAGTGAAGAAAGCTCCCTTATTTTCGGGGTATTAATAGGAGATGATTTCAGATGAGTAACCATCGCATTGCATTAGCTGGTAACCCGAATACCGGGAAAAGTACATTATTTAATACTTTAACAGGCTTAAAACAACATACTGGAAACTGGACGGGGAAAACTGTTTTAAAAGCTGAAGGGGAATATGAGCATAGCGGAAGTATATATACAATAATAGATTTACCTGGAACTTACTCACTGTATTCAAATTCGGCGGATGAAGAAGTCGCACGAGATTATATTATATTTGAAAAACCAGAAGTAACTGTAGTTGTTATAGACGCAACTGCAATGGAAAGAAATTTAAATTTAGCACTCCAAGTAATGGAAATGACAAACGATGTGGTCATTTGTATTAACTTAATTGATGAAGCGGAGAAAAAAGGAATCATTATTGACGAAAAGAAATTAGCAAAATCACTTGGTGTACCGGTAGTTAAAATTTCAGCCCGAAACCGAGTTGGTATCGGACATTTACTAAGCGTCATTGCTAAAGTAGCAACTAAAAAACTCATTCCAACACCAATTAAAATTACTTATAATGAAAAAATTGAAAATATGATTCAAGAATTAGAACCACAAATTTATAAAGTGTTCGGCAATACGTATCCAGCACGTTGGATTGCGTTACGTATTTTAGATGGAGATAAAAATTTCTTAACTACACTTCAAAAACATCATAACGAACCACTTGTAAGGGAGGTCGTAATAAATGGAATCTCACTCAGCCAGTAAGGATCTTCCGCTGGACTATATTGTTCAACATGCACAAACACTTTCAAAAGAGGACATACGAGATGATATTGTCGGAGATATTTATCGAACCTCCGCAAGTATATGTAAAGAAGCTGTCCAATATACGAATACTGATAAATTATATCGTTCAGAAAGATTAGATAAGATTTTCACTTCTCCTATTTGGGGATTTCCAATTATGCTCGGTATTTTATCTATTATTTTTTATCTTACAATCGCCGGTGCTAACGTGCCATCCGAGATGATTGCTGAATTTTTTGGCTGGGCCGAAGGATATTTAACATCTTGGTTCCAAGCAATGCATGCACCAGAATGGCTACATGGCGTTTTAATACTTGGTTTATTCCGTGGTACCGGAGCTGTTATTAGCGTTATGTTACCACCTATGGCAATCTTCTTCCCTATGTTTGCCCTATTAGAAAACTATGGATATTTACCACGCGTTGCGTTTAACATGGATCGTTTATTTAAACGCTCTGGCGCGCATGGGAAACAATCTTTAACTATGGCAATGGGGTTTGGATGTAACGCTGCCGCTATTATGTCAACACGTATTATCGAATCACCACGTGAGCGTATGCTTGCTATTTTAACAAACAACTTCGTCCCATGTAATGGACGCTGGCCTACATTAATCTTAATGGCTTCATTATTTATGGCTGCTGGATATACAGGCAGCATGCAAACACTTGTTACTGCCGGCGTTGTCGTTGGAATGGTCGTAATTGGCGTTATTGTAACTTTAACTGTTTCTTGGGTTTTATCAAAAACTGCTCTAAAAGGCGTTCCAACTCACTATACGTTAGAGTTACCACCATACCGTAAACCAAAAATTTGGAATACAATTGTGCGTTCAACGCTCGATAAATCAATATATGTTTTAAAACGAGCTGTAATTGTAGCTGCACCTGCCGCTGTATTAACTTGGATACTTGCTAATATTTTTGTCGGTGACACCAGCTTACTTATGCATTTCGTAAACTTCCTAGATCCATTCGCTAAATTACTAGGACTTGATGGTTTTATTCTAGCGGCATTTATCCTTGGGCTACCAGCTAATGAAATTGTTATTCCAATTTTATTAATGTCTTACTTATCAACTGGTGCTTTAACTGAAATAGATGATTTTAATCAAATTAAAAATCTATTCTTAGAACACGGTTGGACTTGGCTAACTGCGTTAAACACAATGTTGTTCTCACTCCTTCATTTCCCATGCGGAACAACACTAGTTAACATATACAAAGAAACAAAAAGTGCAAAATGGACATTCTTATCATTCGCAATCCCTACTGTTATTGCCGTTGTTGTTACATTCCTCTCTACACAATTGGTACATTGGTTAGGGCTTTTATAAAGTGAAACTTTACTCAGTAGGGTGCTCTATCCCCTACTGAGTATTAGCCTTCACCAATCGGGCTTTTACGGGCAGTTGACTTCCTATCTAACTTCCTTGTTTCCACCGAATTTTTTAGGTGGAAGTCTTACTGCCCGCAAATAGCGGGATAAAACAAAGCTTACATAGAAGGTATCCCCCTTCAACATATGCTTTGTGCACAAAAGAAACCTAAAACTTATTCAGGTTTCTTTTTTTGTGCCTCTTCTTTCCACGGCTGAGCTCCATACGTTGTGATTTTTTTATGAATAAAGTATATGGCCCCTGGAAGAACCGCCATTAATATCGTGCAACTAATTCCTAATCCAGTAAACAAATTTAATCACCCTTATTTCACTCTCTTTGGTAAAGCAGAACCCGAATGTTCAATTGTTGGATGAACATGAACAGTAATTTCAGCGTTACTAAAGTAATTTTCGCCTTGATCCCAATTCTTACTTATCTTTTTCCACTCTTTATAATTATGTCGCTTATATACTTCCCCCAATGCTAATACATCTACCTTATATTTTTTTTGAACAAGCTTAATCGATTTTTGGATGCGCTTCTCCATTCCCTCCGCGATGTTTTTCTTTAATCGATTTTCACTCATAATTTGTTTATGATCACTAAAATGCAACTCAGCTAATGTCCCTTCCAAAGATAAATGAATATCAAACTTCGGTTTTGTAGCATTTTCCGTAGATACTTTAATCTTTCGGTGCATCTTATGAATTTCATATGTAATAAGCTGGTCTTTTTTACGGATAGTAAAAAAACCTCCAATTTTTTTACCTATTATATAATTCATTCCTAATGTTTGTTCTCCACTTAAATTGCCTACACACTTATTATCCTTCCCACGAAACAGCGCTGCCCCATTCATTTGTACCCCTTGTTTTGTTAGTTCGAGAATAGGTAATACGAAACTTTGGTTAGCAATCATTTTTTGCTGTACCTCACCAATTCTTGCAGCCTCAATCATTTGGGCATTTTTCGGAGGATGTTCAGCTAACATATCAATATACTGCGCCGGTAAGTTCTCAGGCTTGGCACTCTGCTTTAAAATAGCTTCTGCATTTTTCTCAGAAACGAACAAACGAATATTTCTTCTCATCTCGTGATCGCGAATATATACATCTAACGTATTTTGTAAAACATATGGATTCGAAAGTAATTCTTTAGAAAAAATTATCACTTGTATATGCGGAAAGAATAATGAACGACTAATTTTTTTAGCGATAATTCGTATTTGCTCAAAGACACTATCTGCTTTCGCACTAACATTAATATAATTTTCACTATCTCCACCGCCTTGGCCACCTTGTTGCGCTAACTTACTGGGAAGTACCATCTGATACGTCCCTTTCATAATTGGATTTGATTTCTTTACCTTCACAATATCGTAAGCTGCACCTACTACAAATCCTCTTTCTTCTATTTCTTCTAGCTCAGAGCACCCACTGATAGATCCAGCTAGAACCATAACCATTATAATTTTAAGAAGGTGTTTCATTTCTACCATTCCTTCTTTTTATTTTATATACAATAAAAACTAACAAAGGCGCTAGCACGACAAACCCCATATCTATCCAAGCTAAATAAGTCCCATAACTTGACAAAGCATTTAAATTACTAGGTATCATATTCAACATAAAAATAAGCGGGGCACTTACAAAAATGAAAATATGTTTCTTCACTTTCGGAAACATAGCGCAAAATAATAAAGATGCGATGTCATAATACATTGCTGTAGTGTTATAAATAGTAATAATCCAAGTAGTAAAAAAAATGGCATCAAATCTTTCTAAAAACCCTCCACCAATTTCAATTTCTTTCCCTAATTCAATTGTTGGATACGTCAATCCACGGGTTGTCATATATGTAAAAACACTAATACAAGTTACATAAATTAAAATGTACGACAGCACATTTACCATTACTGCTTTCGCAACTGCCATTGGTGCTTTTTTTGCTGTGTCATTTAACATCACCGCATAGAACAAAGCTACCTCAAATCCAATAAACGTAAAAACAGAGTTTTTAACTCCTACAGCATATTGACTTACGTTCGTTTGAAAAGCCGGTAGTAAATTGTTTATTTCCATTAAATTCACATTCAATAAAGAAAGCAACACTATTGCAATTAACACGATAGGTAAGAATAGAACACTTAACCTTAATAAAGCTGCTCTCGATCCTGCTATTCCATAAATAACAACTAATAAGAAGAAAAAAGACAGTAGCTGTACTGGTGTATCACTAAATAAATACGTTTGTGAAATAATTGCAATCATTCGCGATTCATATGCTGTCAAAGCAGCAAACGTTAATACTAAAATGCTACTAATTGTGTATGCAACAGGCTTCGTCAAATGCGCACTTGTATATTGAACAAAGTTTTGTTTTGGGAATAAAATAGCTACCCTCGTTACAAACCAACCTAAAACCGCACATATCAATCCACCCAAAAGCAAAATAATCCAACCGTCTGAAAATAAAGTTTGCATAGCAATATCTCGAGGCATAGATAATGCACCTATACCGATAATTGTTGACGATACCGCAAAACCAAGTTCCCGAGATCCAATTTCCTCATCCCCATATTCAAATGGTTTCAATTACTCTCGCTCCTTTGGACGTAATGTAGAGTCTTTCGTTTGTAAATATTCTGGTCTCTCTTCTAACATTGATTTTGGTAGGCGAACCAATTCTTCTTCCCAATCTTTATAAAAAGCAGGAGCAATAGGTGTTGTATACGGAACCCCAACACTCTTTAAATTTGTAATATGAACCGCAAGTGCAATAAGAGCTAAAATGATTCCGTACAACCCAAAAGCAGTTGCAGCTAACACGAAGACGAAAAGTAAAATTCGAAATGTGATCGTAATGCTATATACAGGAAGTGAAAATGTAGCAATTGCGGTAACCGCAATAATAATTACTAAAAACGGATTTACAATCCCCGCATTTACTGCCGCTTCTCCAATTACAAGACCACCTACGATACCAATTGTTTGCCCCATCGGTTTCGGAAGCCTAATTCCAGCTTCTCTTATTAATTCCATCGTTAATGCCATCATTAACGTTTCTATATATGCCGGAAATGGCACCCCTTCTCTCGCTCCCGCAATAGAATAAGCTAGTTTAGATGGGATAAGCCCTTGATGATACGATACAAGCGCTACGTACATGGCAGGTAATAAAACAGCAGCGATACCTGATCCCATACGTAAAATTCTTAATAACGTCCCAATTACCCAACGCTCATAATGATCTTCTACAGATTGAAAAATATCAACAAACACTAGTGGAGCTATAAGAGCAAATGGTGACCCATCTACTAAAATGGCCGCTTTCCCTTTCGCCAATGCAGCCACTATATTATCTGGTCTTTCTGTATTTAAAAACTGCGGAAACGGCGACAAATTATTATCTTGAATTAATTGCTCAATCGTTCCTGTCTCAAAAATGACATCTGTCACTATTGATTGAAGACGCCGATCTAGCTCTTTTACGATGTAAGGGTTAATAATATCTTCTATATATACTAGGGTTACTTCTTTCTGCGATCGCTTCCCCATAATATAAGATTGAAACCGTAACTTCGGATCACGTAAACCACGGCGAATTAACATTTTATTCACATTAATATCTTCATTTAATCCAACTCTCGGTCCACGTATTAAATCTTCTGTCACTGGCGGTTCTAGACTTCTTTTCTCCCAAGCCCTACTGTTAACAACAATAGCCGTTTGAATATTATCAATTAATATGACTGTATCTCCTGCTAAAACCGCATTTATAATATCTGGAAAAGTTGTCTTCATACCGACTTCTGCAATAGAAATAAAACGATCCAATAACGTCTGAACCACAGCTGCTTCATTTGGTATTTCTTCATATTGAAGTGTACGAACTACATATTTATAAACATTATCCTTATCTGTCAATCCACATAAAAAAACAACCGCACAACGTGTAATGCTACCAGCAAGAGCAACTTCTCTAATTGTTAAATCATTAGGTGAACCTAACTCATCTCTAATTTCCTTCATAACTTCAAACAAGTTACCCTTTAGCTCTAACAATTTCCCCACCTAACTTCCTTTTCAACAAGTTTTTAGTTAGATTCCGCTAATAGAAGAAAATATATACAAAAAAAGAGCTATCTCTTTTCGAAGATAGCTCTAACACGCGGGTTACTTTTCTACTATTATATTGTCTGTCTTTATAGATACACTTTTCGTGAATCCACTAACTATAAACATCACAATAATATTAATTAACAATGCGACTATACCTACATTCAAATCTTTTATATATTGCGGGAAACCCGGAAACATTGTAGCTATAGTAGAACCAGATAAGGTGATATATGCAACAACTAACAGCCCAATCCCCATCCCTGCAATCGCTCCTTGCTTCGTAATAATTTGCCGAGGAAACAAACTACATACAAGCGCAGGGAAAAGTTGTGTCACTATACTGTATCCCATTAAAAGAAGTGCCCCTATTGTTTCTCCTCCTTTAAATGTAAACAATACTGCTACGAGCGTTACTACAGGCACAAATAATTTTGCAGCTTTAGCAACTTGTCTATCTGAAGCAGATGGCACCATTGTTCGATAAATATTTTTTGCCAATAATGTGGAAGCAGCCATAACAAGCATGGAACCTGGAACTAATGCTGTTAAAACTCCAGCACTACCAATAATCCCAATAAACCAAGGGTCAAAAGTTTGTAAAGCAAGACGAAATAATGAAAGATCTACATCCGCTCCCTTTAACCCTGGAATTTGTAATATAGCAGCAAAACCTGCAAAGAACACGAAAAGCAAAACTAAAGAATAAAGAGGCATAATCGCCGCGTTTTTCCTAAATACTTTTTCATTTTTTGCAGAGAAAGCAGAAGCAAATGTATGAGGCCACATATAGAAACCGAGGGCCGTTAATATAATAGTAGAAACAAACCAAGAAATACTCATTCCTTCTTCAGGTAAAGATAAAAACCCTGGTTTCGCAGCTTCTACAGCTTCGAACATCGGCTGAAATCCTCCATAATAATGATACGGTAAATATATACCTAAAAACATAACGATGAATAGTATCATAATATCCTTCAAAGCAGCTGTCCAAGCCGAACCATGTATACCTGAAACCATTACATATATAGTTATAACAATAGCACCAATCCATACCGCAATAACAGGTGTCACTCTTCCATAGGAAGCTTCCGAAACGATAATTCCTAATCCCTTTAACTGTAAAACAAGATACGGGATAATCGAAATAACACCAATAATTGAAACAATTATCCCAAGCGTCTTACTCCTGTATTTCTTCGCAAAGAAATCTGATTGTGAAACGAGGTTATGTTCTTTTGCATACTTCCAAATTGGAGGCAATAAGAAATACGATAAAATATAAGCTAATGCACCATACCCTAAAATATAAAATGTAGGAGCTCCTTTACTATACGCCCAGCCACTTCCTCCTAAAAATGTGAACGTCGTATAAATTTCCCCTGCCATAAGGAGAAAAACGAAAATAGTCCCAAATCCTCTTCCTCCAACTGACCATTGTTCTAAATTCATATCTTTTCCATGTTGTGCCCGAATCCCTAAAAATAGTGCTAGAAATAAAAATAAAATAATGATAAGTAATGCTATCATTTTACATCCCCCTTATTAGCAGGATCGAATACGTACACAAGCCCCATACAAAGAGACGTAATAAACACTGATAATAATACCCAAAATAATAAAAATGGCATCCCCAATACGTAAGGAGTAACTGAATTCGCAAATATTGGTCCAACTACTAAACAAAACACTGGAATAAGTGCTAGCACGTGTATTTTCTTCATCTCATTCTCCTTTACTTATAAAATTCATAATGGATGACACGAAGACTTCCACTCCAATTGGTAATGCATCTTCGTCAATCGTAAAACGAGGATGGTGATGCGGGTATATAATGCCCTTCTCTTTATTTCCTGCTCCGATAAAAAAGAATGTCCCTGGTGCCTTTTGTAAAAATGCTGAAAAATCTTCTCCAGCCATCGTTGGCTGTAAGCGAACAACCCTTTCTCTCCCATAAAGCTGTAATGCCGTGCGTTCAATAAGCTCTGTAGTTTCACAATCGTTCACAACTGGTCGATATCCATATTCATAAGAAAATGTATACTTAGCACCGTAGGATTCTGTAATATGTTTTACAATCCTTTCAAGTTTCTTCTTTGTTTCTTCTCTTAATTCATGCCTTAAACTTCTCACTGTCCCTTCAATCTCCGCTTGTTCCGGGATAACATTATGAGTTGTCCCAGCGTGAAATTGCGTAACAGATACTACGAGAGAATCTAACGGATTCGTGAGGCGAGATACAATTTGCTGGATTTGCGAAACAACTTGTGCACCGATTGCGATACTATCAACTGTTTCGTGCGGGATTCCAGCATGCCCACCTTTTCCCTCTATCTTAATTTTAAAAACGTCCGGTGCGGCCATCGCAGCTCCATAAATCACCCCTACTTTCCCAACCTCTAACGACGCCCAAAGGTGAGCACCAATAATGTAATCCACACCTGCCATCACTCCCGCTGCGACCATTTCCTCTGCACCACCCGGAAAGTTTTCTTCTGCATGTTGAAATAAAAAGCGAATCTCTCCTTTAACTTTCTCTCTTTCCTCTACCAACTTATGTACTACACCAAGCAATATTGCCATGTGACCATCGTGACCACACGCATGCATCACACCTGGATATGTAGAAATAAAATCAAACTTATTTTCTTCATGAATAGGAAGGGCATCCATATCAGCACGAACCGCGATAGTTTTACCAGGCTGCTTACCAATTAACCTTGCCATTACACTATATTTAGTAGGTCGCGAAACTTCTAAATACGGGATTTCCCGAAGTATGTCGAATACAAATTGAGATGTTTTTTCCTCTTGAAAAGATAACTCTGGATACTTATGAAAATGCCTTCTCCACTCAATCAACTGATTCTTTGATAAAACAAGTTCCTTTGCGACATCCATTTCTCTTCTCCCCTTCTTCACCAATTTAAATGTTATTATAGCGTGAACCATTAACTTTTAAAAGAATATTCAGAATTTTCAACAATAAACATTATAAAATAAAAAGCCATCTCAAGATGACTTTTCATTTTATAAAATAGTAATTGCTTGCTTCCCCATTTGCTCCCATGCCTTTTCAAATTCAGCACGAGGAACAGCTTTTCGTGGATTGTTTGCAAGGGGATCATTTACGTATACAAAGTTTTGATCATATCCAATTACTACAACACTATGCTCATAATATGTAATTTTCACTTCACCTGAACTCGTATTCCATGTTTCAAAACTACTTTCAGCTAATGGTTTAAACGTTGTATTAATAATTACCCATATCGGAGAACCAGAACTAATTACCTTATATAAATCTTGCACGTCTCTGCCCGTTAAATTAATTACTTTTCCAGAAACATATTTTTCTGCTAAATTAAAAATCGGTTGATTATATACACCGTATCCCGGCTCAGCTTTCGTATAAATATTTCCAACGAACCCCTCATAAGGATTTCCATGCAAACCATTTTGTTTAAATGGGACGCGATGAATTTCACTAGCAAGTTGCATCTTATCTACTTGTACACCTTTATGTTGTAGTAGCATAGCTAAACTTGTCACTTCACAACCTCTAGGTAATTCAGGTAACTGTCTAATAAACGGAACCTCTGTAATCATTGCACTTTCTTTCATCTCAGAGAAAAGGTCTAACCGTAATTCTTGTGCCTTTTTCATAATTTTATCTTTCTCGAAAAAAAACACGACAGCAAATATAATACCGAAAATAAAAATATATTTTAACTTTTTCATCATAAACCAAACTCCATTATATCAATTATTTTAAAGGCGCAGCTTCTATCATTGTACCTTTCTTCTTACTAGTTTGCTAGAAAGATTCTGCGAATTATTATTCACAAATACCATTGTGAAATTCTAATTATTTTCAATAAAAAGAAAAAACGATATACTTTTTTAGAATGTTTTACTAAAAACAAAATTATTAACATAGTGAAAGAATCGTATTTCCTTCACTATGTTAATAAACATTATAAGGTATTTAGTCATAGTTAGTTTTTCCTTTACATACTCAGTTCACAACAAAATAAACCGGGTATGTTTTTCACCCCCACTAATGATTAAAAGTCTCGAATGAAATTTAGTTAACACATACAAAAAAATATGGGGGGAGGGGCATATAAATCAACAAGTAGAACAAGCAGATTTAAAATACCGTACACCACTTTACCCAATAGTTCCAATCGTAGCTTTCTTGCGGGATTCCATTTAGGATCATTTGCTACATTTTATACCAAGTTAAACATTCGGAAAGTTGTCACATTTGAACAAAAAAGAAATATAACTCAGGTAACAAACTAAATATACTAAAAATTCAGTAATCTTTCTTATAATAAGATAATTTTTTTCTATTTATTGGATATGTTGGTATAACTTTATTTATCTTAAAATTCCCACAATAACGTTTTTATCTGGAAAATAGTTTACAATGTTATCAAGTTACAAATGATATTCACCTTAAAAAGCGTGCATTTGTGTCTATTTTTTAACAATATGACAAAAACTATTGCCAACTATAAATTAATAGGTTTATATTGTTTTATTGGCATAGTTTCAATCCAAGGAGAAAGGAGATTTTCAATCGTGCAACTAAAGAAAGCATTTTGGAAGTTGGCTTCGCTTCTTCCGTTATCATTACTTCTGTTCCTCGGTGGCTGTGATAAGAAACTCGCAGTATTAAATCCGCAAGGACCCGTTGCAAAGGCACAGTATGATTTAATTGTTTGGTCATTCGTGCTTATGTCATTAATTATCGCAATTGTATTCATCTTGTTTACAGTCATCTTGATTCGTTATCGTGAAAAACCAGAGAATATGGACTATGAGCCACCTGATCAACATGGTAACACATTATTAGAAATCATTTGGACGATTATTCCTGTTATTATCGTTATCGCATTATCGATTCCAACAGTTAAAGCAACTTATGCTTCGGAAGAGGTTCCGCAAGAGTCCAAACATATTAAGCCAGTTGAAATTTATGTTACATCTGCAAACTGGAAATGGTTATTTAGTTATCCGGAGGAAAAAATTGAAACCGTTAACTATTTAAACATCCCAGCTGGTGTACCAATTCAATTTAAGCTGACTTCTGTAGGTCCAATGAATGCTTTCTGGGTACCAGAACTTGGTGGTATGAAGTATACAATGGATGGCATGATCATGGACTTATATTTACAAGCTGATAAGCCTGGTTCTTACCTAGGTCGTAGCTCGAACTTCTCGGGTGAAGGATTCACTCACATGGAGTTCGAAGTTGAAGCAAAAACAAAAGAAAAGTATGACAAGTGGGTAAAAGAAGTACAAGAAACTGCTCCTAAACTAACAGAAGATAAGTACAACGATATTGTTAAACCTGGTGTAGTTGGTCGTATGACATTCTCTAGTCACCACTTAAGTTATGTAGATCCAAAGTCACTTGAATATTGTGATTACAACTACTACAAAAACAAAAAATAATAGCTATTATTCCAACAGATTGGAGTGAACACAGTGAAGCTTGATGAATTTTTTGTCACAGGTGACCCGATTATTTACGGAGCTGACGCATCTATCGTTCTTGTGACATTAGCGATTCTTTTCGTACTAACAAAGTACAAAAAATGGAGATGGCTTTGGGATGAATGGTTGACAACTGTTGACCATAAAAAAATAGGGACCATGTATATTATCTCTGCCGTTATAATGTTATTCCGTGGTGGTATGGATGGTTTAATGATTCGTGCCCAGTTAACATTCCCAGATACAACATATTTAAACGCTGAACACTATAATGGAATCTTTACAACACATGGTACAGTTATGATTCTTTTCATGGCAATGCCATTCGTTCTAGGATTAATGAACGTCGTTGTACCATTACAAATTGGTGCTCGTGACGTTGCATATCCGTTCTTAAATGCTTTAAGTTTCTGGTTATTCTTTATTGGAGCAATGTTATTCAACATCGCTTTCGTAATCGGTGGTTCTCCAGATGCTGGGTGGACTTCTTACTTCCCAATGGCGGGTACAGAGTTTACTCCTGGTGTAGGAAATAACTTCTACGCAATCGCCTTACAGATTTCAGGTCTTGGTACGTTAATGACAGGTATTAACTTCCTAGTTACTATTTTAAAAATGCGTACACCTGGCATGAAATTAATGAAAATGCCAATGTTTACATGGTCTATTTTAATTACATGTGTAATCATTATTTTCGCTTTCCCAGTATTAACAGTAGCTCTTGCATTAATGACATTTGACCGTCTATTTGATGCTCACTTCTTTACGATGGCGAGCGGCGGTATGCCAATGCTCTGGGCCAACTTGTTCTGGGTATGGGGACACCCTGAAGTATATATCGTTATTTTACCGGCATTCGGTATTTTCTCTGAAATCATTAGTACATTCTCACGTAAACGTCTATTCGGTTACAGTGCGATGGTATACTCAATGGTTGCAATTTCTTTACTAAGTTTCGTCGTATGGCTTCACCACTTCTTTACAATGGGTGCAGGTCCAGCGGTTAACTCGTTCTTCTCGATTTCGACAATGGCGATTTCGATTCCAACCGGTGTTAAAATATTTAACTGGTTGTTTACGCTGTATAAAGGACGTATTCGTTTTACAGTTCCAATGCTTTGGTCATTGGCATTTATTCCAAACTTCGTAGTCGGTGGAGTTACAGGGGTTATGCTTGGAATGGCAGCAGCTGATTATCAATACCATAACAGCTACTTCCTAGTCGCTCATTTCCACTACGTATTAATCGCAGGTACAGTATTCGCTATGCTTGCTGGATTCACATTCTGGTATCCAAAAATGACAGGTCATATGCTAAATGAACGCCTTGGTAAATGGACATTCTGGATCTTTATGAGCGGATTTAACATCTGTTTCTTCCCAATGTACTTCCTAGGTTTAGATGGTATGACTCGTCGTATGTACACTTACTCTGAAAGCCTTGGATGGGGTTGGTTGAACCAAATCGCATCTGTCGGCGCAGTAATGATGGGTATCGGATTCGTACTTCTTTGTTATAACGTAATTTGGAGTGCACGTCACGGTGAACGTGATACAACTGGAGATCCATGGGATGGCCGTACACTTGAATGGGCAACTCACTCTCCTGTACAACATTACAACTTCGCGAAACTTCCTGAAATTAAAGAAGCTGATGCTTTCTGGTTCATGAAAAAACGCGGAGAAACAATTACACCAACAGCAGATGAATTAAAACCAATTCACATGCCAAGTAATTCTGGTGTGCCTATTATTATGTCTGCATTCTTCGGTCTTGCAGGTTTTGCATTAGTATTTAGCTGGTTCTGGATTGCAGCAATCGGTGGTATTGGTATTTTAGGTTGCTTAATCTATCGTTCATTCGATTATGATGATGGCTACTACGTAAGCGTTGATGAAATTAAAGAAACAGAACATATAGCATGAGAGGTGAAATGACATGGCGGCTTTAGATAAAAGCTTACCTTTGGAATATCAATCCGAGCAAAGCAGATTGAATATCCTAGGATTCTGGATTTTTCTTGGGGCTGAAATTATGCTGTTCGCAACACTTTTCGCCTCTTATCTAGTCCTTGCTGGTCGTACGGCTGATGGCCCAACACCAGCGCAATTGTTTGAAGTTAAAACACTTTTAATTCAAACACTGCTGCTTTTAACAAGTAGTTTTACATGTGGGATCGCAATTCACGAAATGCGTAAACACAACCAAAAAGGAATGTTAGCTTGGTTCATCCTAACTTTACTTTTAGGTGCAGGCTTCCTATTCTTTGAAATTGAAGAATTCATTTTGTACGTTGGTGAAGGCGCAACGATTCAAACAAGTGCATTCTTATCTGGATTCTTCGTTCTTCTTGGAACGCATGGTGCCCACGTAACAGGTGGTATCATTTGGGCAACTTGTGTTATTATCCAAATTTTAAAACGAGGTTTAACACCAGTTACAGCTCGTAAAGTATTTATTATCAGCTTATACTGGCATTTCCTTGATCTTGTTTGGGTCTTTATTTACACACTAGTTTACTTGAACGGGATGGTGGCGTAAATGGGTCAAAATAATAATCAAGCAAACGGGCATGCGCATAGCGGATTCCCATGGTCACACGTTTTCGGATTCATTTTATCGCTTGCACTAACGTTTCTTGCTTTATATGTTGCACTTTACACAGACTTGCCACTTTCAACGATATTAACAACTATTATCATAATGGCAGTTGCGCAAGCGTTGTTACAATTAATTATGTTCATGCACTTAAAAGAAGGAGAAGGAAGCATTCAAATTCTTACAATGATATACAGTTTCTTCGTTGCAGCTGCAACAGTTGGTCTTACTGTATGGATCTTCTTCTCAATGTAATTTGCATGAAAAAGACTGCTGAGATTCCTCAGCAGTCTTTTTTTTATTCTCTCCCCTATTACATCCACATTACGGAATTAACAACAGAATCATGAAAAATATACTTATTATGACAAATGTTAAGAAAACTCTTTCTTTATGAAATCGAATCCATATCCGTTGCTTTTCTACCTATTATATGGCTAAATAGGTACTATATTTATTTGAAGGGAGAGAACGCAATGGAACATCATTCTTCTGTTCTATCACTTATGGTTGTCGTCGCAATCGCGTTTTTCGTTCCCCTTTTGTTACAACGCTTTAAATTAAAAGCACTTCCTGTCGTTGTTGCAGAAATTATCGCAGGAATCTTTGTAGGTAAAAGTGGATTTAACATCATTGAGCCAGATATGTGGCTTCAAGTCTTATCAACACTAGGGTTTATCTTCCTAATGTTTTTAAGTGGTTTAGAAATTGACTTTTCGATCTTTAAGCAAAAAGGGAAAAAGAATACGACAAACGAACCAAACACATTTCAAGCAGCAAGCATTATCTTCTTATTTATTTTCATTTTATCTTATGCCCTATCATTACTATTCGTATGGCTAGGATTCGTAGATAATGCAATGTTCATGACTTTAATTATTTCAACCATTTCTTTAGGTGTTGTCGTACCGACATTAAAAGAAAATAACTTAGGAAAAACCGCAATCGGGCAAATCATTTTATTAGTCGCTGTTATTGCAGACTTAGTTACAATGATTTTACTCGCTGTATTCGTCGGATTAAATTCCGAAAGTGGTCAAAGCATGTGGCTTCTACTTCTTCTATTCGGTGCTGGTATTGTAATTTACTTTGTCGCAAGACGTTTTAAAAATATTCCATACCTAGAAAGCTTAAAAGCCGGTAGTGTACAAATTGATACACGAGCTGTTTTCGCACTCATCTTAATATTAGTTGGATTATCTGAATCTGTTGGGGCAGAAAATATTTTGGGAGCCTTTTTAGCAGGTGTACTCGTATCTTTATTATCACCAAATGAAGATATGGTTGAAAAACTCGATTCCATCGGATATGGTTTCTTCATCCCTATTTTCTTCGTAATGGTTGGTGTAAATCTAGAAGTATGGTCTATTTTTAAAGAGCCTTCTAGTATGCTAATGATCCCAATTTTAATTGTGGGACTCTTTATTTCAAAACTGTTACCATCATTAGTCTTACAAAAATGGTATCCACGCAATATCGTACTCGGAAGTGCTATTTTGTTAACATCAACACTTTCTTTAGTTATTGCGGCTGCACAAATCGGTGAAAAGCTAGGCATCATTAGCCCAAGTTTATCAGCATCTCTTATTTTAAGCGCAGTTATTACTTGTATTTTTGCGCCTATATTATTTAAAAAGATGTTTCCAAAAGTGGAAATACCAAAATCGAAAGTATCTATTATTGGCGCAAGTAGAATTACCCTCCCGTTATCACTTGATTTAAAACGTGAAGAGTATGACGTAACGCTATATATGATACGCCAGAATAAAATAAATGATGAGGAAGCGAAATCTCATGACTTCCCTATTGTAAAATTAGATGAGATTACTATTCAATCTTTAATGGAGCAAAAAGCTTTCGAAGCAGACCGTGTTGTTGTTGCGACAAGTGATGATGAACAAAACTTATTATTAGCAGAACATGCAAAAGAATTAGGTGTTGAACACGTCATCGCAAGTGTAGAAGATCCCCTTCTACAAGAAAAAGCGACTCAAGAACATATCGCTGTATTCTCGACTATTAACTCTACACGTATTTTATTACGTGCACTTATTGATAAACCAAGTCTCGTTCGCTTAATTACAACAGCAAATGAAACAGTACGTGAGGTTGAACTACGAAGTAATAAATATAACGGTTTAGCACTTCGTCGCCTTCCGTTTTTAGGTGATGTACTTGTCATTCAAATTTACCGTGGTAATAAAGCATTAATACCACATGGTGATACGAAGTTACAGCATGGCGATACTTTACTTGTAACGGGTTCAAAAGAACATATTGATACAATGAAAAACATATTAGAATAGAAAATGCCCCTCGCATAAATGAGGGGCATTTTTTCATTTTCATATGGTAAAATGTTACTATCACATATTATGAGGATGAATAACATTATGTCTATTTCAACTTTAGCTCTCTTATTATTAGCAGAAGTACTCGTCGCCATTATTCTCATCGGTATTAGTATTGAAATTTGTAGTTATGGATGGAAAAAATCAAATGGAATTAAATACTTTTGTCTCGTACTTTCACTCCTTCTCGGAACCGCTAGCATACTAGGACTTCTCGTTGCACCCGCATATTTCTTCTTACAACTTATAGAAAGAGGCTTATAAGAAAGGATGATATTATGATTACAGTGAAACATATTGATGCGTCTGAAACATATTTATTTCGTCAAACGATTTTGCGTCCCAATCAACCTTTAGAAGACTGTAAATACCCTTCCGATTACGAAACAGACACCTTCCACTTAGGTGCATTTATAAACGATGAACTTATTAGTATCGCTTCCTTCTCAAAAGAAATATATCCAGACTTACAAACTGGTATTCATTATCGACTACGAGGAATGGCAACATTACCTAACTTCCGAAATCAGCGTGCTGGAAGCTCCTTAATCCATAAAGCCGAGCAAATCTTGCAAGAGCGTAACGCAAACATTTTATGGTGTAATGGCCGAATTACTGTAACTGACTATTACAAGCGCTTAGGCTTCCATGAACATGGTGAAATCTTTGAAATTGAACCGATTGGCCTTCATAAAGTTCTATATAAAAAAATATAAGAAAATATAAGAAAAGCTTTCCGCAACGTACGGAAAGCTTTTTATATTTCATCTTCACTTTTTATTTTTTTCATATATATGTATATAAACAAACTAGGAACTAAAAAACAAGCAAACATAATAAGTCCTGTTATACTAATTTCCTTCATTGAAATATCCGGTGTTACAATGATACAAATAGCTAAAATACCAATAACAATCCCTACTGGAATGAATAATAATTTCATGAAATAACTACGAGATACTCCCCCTGTATGTTCATACACTTCCACCGAATTTTTTAAGTTTAAAAAGTTAATAACTACTATCCCGCCCATAAATACCATTAATAAATCCGAAACACTTTCATATCCTGCCCCTTGCAAAACATAACGGTAAAACACGATACTTAGTATGACAATATTTTGTAAGATGAAAGCTAGTCTAATATGTTTTAACCCCTCAATCATTAAACGTTCATCTTTCACGATTTTCACCCTATCACTCCTTTTCCTCCCAAAACAAATCATTCAATGTTTTATTTACCGCATAACAAATTTTCAAACATAAATCTAAAGACGGATTGTATTTCCCCTTTTCAATTAAACTAATCGTTTGTCTTGTAACGCCTACTTTTTCTGCTAATTGTTGCTGCGTTAAATCTAACTGAACACGTGCGATTTTTATTTTACTTACAGCCATTCATGTTCCTCCTCCACTTATATTGTAACATATATATTGCATTTAGTAATTTATAATTTGCGAAATGAGTTTAAATTTCAACTTATTATACACAAAAAAGGGACCTCTCATAAGAAGCCCCTTTCCTATCTCTATATTATAAGAATAAATGACATCCAAATAAAATTGTAAATAAGTATAGTAACGGATGTACTTCCATTCCTTTCCTCTTCGCGATTTTTAAGATTGGATACACTAAAAATCCGATTGCAATTCCATTTGCAATACTAGATGTTAATGGAATACCTACGAATATTAAAAATGCTGGTAATGCATCTTCAAATTCATTCCAATTAATATCACGAATGCTTTGTGCCATTAAGCTACCTACTATAATTAACGAAGGAGCTGTAATAGCTGCCACGCTGGATAAGGAAGCGATAACTGGACTGAAAAATGCTGTTACAATTGTTAAACAAACGACTACAATACCTGTTAAACCTGTCTTACCACCTGCTGCAATTCCAGCTGATGATTCGATTGTAGCTGCTGTAGGACTAGTCCCAAAGACAGCTCCTGTTGTTCCACCAATTGCATCTGCAATAAACGCCTTACCAAAGCGCTTTTCAGTGTTATCTGCATTTAAACCTGCTTGTTTAATTAAACCAAGTAAAGCACCTGTTGTATCAAATAAAAGTACAAGTAAGAATGAAAAAATAACTCCGTACAACCCGTATTGAATTACATCTGAAAATGCATTGATAGGGTTTGAAATAATAATTCCTTCTGGTAAATGTGGCATTGCGACAATGTTATTTTCAAACTTTAATTGCCCCGTAAAGAAAGCAATAATTCCTGTCACAATCATACTAATAAACAATGCACCACTAACGCGTAACACCATTAATACCGCCGCTAACACTAAACCAACTAAAGTTAAAATAACAGCCGGTGAATGAAAGTCTCCGATTGTAACTAAGTTAGACGGATGGTCAACGATAATACCCGAAAGTCGCAATCCGATAAAAGCAATAAATAATCCGATTCCACCTGCAATTGCATGTTTTAAACTGTCAGGAATTGCGACAATTAGCTTTTGCCTAAATGAGGTGAAAGATAATAAAAGAAAAATGATACCTGTTACAAATACTGCCGAAAACGCAATGACATATGTAATCCCCTCTGCCTGTTGAACAACAGAATAAGCAAAATATGCATTCATCCCCATAGCTGGAGCAATAACAATTGGATAGTTAGCTAAAAACGCCATACATAGCGTTCCAACAACTGTCGCAATAATAGTTGCCGTAAATGCTTGATCAAATGGTACACCTGCATCAGATAATATTTTCGGATTGATGACAAGAATATACGCAAATGTAAAAAAAGTTGTGATGCCAGCTAAAATTTCTTGCTTCACAGAAGTGTTATACTTTTGTAATTGAAACATACTTATGTACCCTTCCTACACCTGAATTATTATCACACGTTCTTTTCTTATTAGTATGTGAGAAAATGTAATACTTAATCTTAACAATCAATAAAAAGAAGAGTCAATATATTCTCTAATAGTTAGAATTTTAAGTTTAAGTCTAACAAGTTATAGCTGTAGTACAGTTCATTACGATTATTTTTGTAGCATAACAGATAGAAATGTTTTATAATTTGAAATAGTTAAATATTTAGTAAACGCATTCAAATATCGTTCACTCTACAGGGGGTATTCTTCTTATGCAGCAAACAAACAAATCTGAAAATTTAAACCGTGGTTTAAAAGAACGACATATTACCTTAATGTCTCTCGGTTCAGCTATTGGCGTTGGATTATTTTTAGGATCTGCTTCGGCTATTAAACTAGCTGGTCCTTCCATTTTATTAGGCTATATGATTGCCGGACTCGTTATTTTTTTCATTATGCGCGCACTCGGAGAAATGGCAATTGAACAACCAGTTGCTGGCTCTTTTAGTAAATATGCAAATGATTACATCAGCCCACTAGCTGGGTATATTACAGGCTGGAATTATTGGTTTTTATGGGTTGTTACTTGTATGGCGGAAATTACAGCGGCAGGAATTTACATGCAGTACTGGTTCCCAGATATCCCGCGTTGGATCTGGGCGTTACTAGCTCTTTTATTAATGAGTGCTTTCAACTTCTTATCTGTAAGAGTATTTGGAGAACTTGAGTTTTGGTTTGCTCTCATCAAAATTGTCACAATTATCTGTATGATAATAGTCGGTGCTGGTATTATTTTATTCGGATTTGGAAACGGAGGCGTTGCAACTGGCATTTCAAATCTTTGGGAGCATGGAGGCTGGTTCCCAAATGGATTCTCTGGATTACTACTTTCCTTACAAATGGTATTATTCGCTTATTTAGGAGTCGAACTTATCGGGGTTACAGCTGGTGAAGCTCAAAATCCAAAAAAGACACTTGCAAAAGCAATTGATAACGTATTTTGGAGAATTTTATTATTCTACGTTGGAGCTCTATTCGTTATGATGGCAATTTATCCATGGAACGAATTTGGTGAGAAAGGAAGTCCATTCGTACTAACGTTCCAGCAAATCGGTATCGCAAAGGCAGCAGGTATTATTAACTTTGTTGTTTTAACAGCTGCTCTTTCTTCTTGTAACGGTGGTTTGTTTAGTACAGGCCGTATGTTATTCACATTAGCACAGCAAAAGAAAGCACCTGAAAGATTCGGTCGTTTAAATAAGAATGGTATTCCGAGTCAAGGAATTGTAGCAACTGCGATTGTTTTACTCGTTGGCGTTATGTTAAACTATCTCGTTCCTGCAAAAGTATTTACTTGGTTAACTAGTATTTCAACTTTCGGTGCAATTTGGACTTGGGGTATTATATTAGTCGCTCAAATTAAATTCCGTAAAGGATTACAAACTAATAAAAAGGATAAGCTAGCATATAAAATGCCTTTACACCCATTAAGTTCATATTTCTCACTCGGCTTCCTTGTACTTGTACTAGGTATAATGGCCTATTCAGAAGATACACGAATCGCATTAATCGTCGGGCCAATTTGGCTTATCGGCTTAGCTATCGTGTATTATATGAAAGGTTTTCATAAGATTGATGAATCATCTAATTCAAAAATTAGTTAAGTCCACGATCTCTTCCTACTTTACTAGGGAGAGATTTTTTCATTATTCGCTCAAATATTTCTCAATCAAATTAACGTTATCTTTACACTATTTAATATTTTCTATCTTTATTTTCATAGAAAAATCAATTACATTATTAAAGCACATATATTTATTATTAGGGGGATTCTTCTATGAAGAATAAAAAATGGATTACATTTTCTTTAGCAACAGCAATCACAATTAGTATGGGGAGTTCGTTCATACCGTCTACTTATGCCGAAAGCTCTGTAGACCCTGCTCCTGAAATTGCCGCAAAAGTTGTAAATCAAAACAATGGGAAGAAAGTATTATTCGATAATACTCACGGTCAAACGGCTGGGACAGCTGACTGGGTTATTAACGGAGGATTTTCCGATTTTGGAAACGGCATTGCCCAAAACGGATATCATGTAAAAGAACTTCGTAAATCAACACCTATTACATACGACGATTTAAAAAATCACAATGTGTTTATCGTTCCCGAAGCAAATATTCCTTATAAAAAATCTGAGCAAGATGCAATGTTACAATACGTGAAAAATGGCGGCAGTATTTTCTTCATTGCCGATCATTATAATGCAGATCGTAATAAAAACCGCTGGGACTCCTCAGAAGTGTTCAATGGATATAGACGCGGGGCATGGGATAATCCAGCAAAGGGAATGTCTAATGAAGAAACAACTTCACCAGCTATGCAAGGAGTAGAAAGCTCTGATTGGCTATCCGATAATTTCGGTATTCGCTTCCGCTACAATGCAATCGGTGACGTTTCCGCTAAAAATATTGTCTCACCTGAACAATCATTCGGAATTACAGAAGGCGTTTCATCTGTAGCGATGCATGCTGGTTCTACACTTGCGATTACAAATCCTAAACTAGCAAAAGGTCTTGTTTACCTTCCAGAAAATCCTTCAAAATGGAATAATGCTGTTGATAGCGGCGTTTATAACGGTGGTGGCGTTGCAGAGGGTCCTTATGCTGCTATTTCGAAAGTTGGCCTTGGGAAGGCTGCATTTATTGGTGATTCTTCTCCTGTTGAAGATGCTACGCCAAAATATGTTCGTGAAGATTCAGGTCAATCAAAGAAAACTTATGATGGTTATAAAGAAGAAAACGATGCCGTTCTATTAGAAAACATTGTGAATTGGTTAGCGAAGCAAGAAACATTTACAAGCTTAGATCAAGTGAGTGGTTTACAGCTTGATGCACCTACAGCTCTACAAACATTTGAACAACCAAGTTTATCAACAGAACCACAACCAGAACCTTGGAGCGCACCAAGTCAAGGTTACCAGTGGTTCAATACAAATACTTTCAAACCAGGTTCATACGGCTATAACGGTGCAGTAACAACGAGTGATTACGTAATTACGCACCCTAGCATTCTACCAAACAATGAAGTGTTCCAAATGAAGATTCAAGTAAATAACTTATTACCAAATACAACGTACAATAATTATTCTTTAGGTATCTTCGCAACTGGTGGAACACAGGTGACAAAAGTTCAAAACACAAATGGCACTTGGCCATCTTCTTTCGGATATAGCAGTGCATTCTCTTTCATAACAAATAACCAAGGATCTGCTGAAAAAATTGTGAACGTACAACTTGATCCAAATACGACTGGACAAGCAACACTTCGTCTACGTCAAAACACAACAGCGAAATATAGTGAAACTGTAACGATTGGTAAGAAGTAAAGTACAGTAAAAGGCAATCCGTAAATGGATTGCCTTCTTTTCACTTCTCTTCTTTTGAGAAAAACATTCTTGAAATAACGATACCTATACTACCAACGATTAAGAATAACACCGCCCTAATCATCATCGACACCTCTGGTAGGTCGAGAAGGAATAACTTCCCTACTGTTACTACTAATACGACTAAGCCAGCATATAATATTTCGTTCATCTGTCTATAACGGCCAAACCAAACTGCAAATAACGCATATACCATCCATAATAACGATACAGATACGCTAATTATACTTCCATCTGTAGAAAGAACTTCACCGATCCTAGTAATTGTAATAAATACAATGATCATTAACGAATAGAGCGCTATGGAATAAACATATTTACCAAAACTCGCTAACACTTCTTTCGCTTGTCTCATGCAATAATAGAACGTTCCTATCAAAATAACATGAGCGACAAAGCCCGCTGAAATGAACTGATCAAACGGGCTAAAAATCGTCTGTATCATTCCAATAGCATAAATCGTTGCACTTACATACAATTTAATATTTTGCTTTACTTTAATAGCAGTAACCATACCGAGGAAACCTTGTAACAATAATACGATTGCTGCATTCACTAAACTGTACTCGTATAAAATCGCTAAACTAAATGACCCCATTGCAAAACCAAATATAAGATTTGTAAATACAGAATGTTTATTCTTCCTATATTCAAGCGCGAACATAACAGCATGCACGAATGCACTTATAACTAATCCCCACGTTGTAAATTCAGGTATGTTTGCAATAGCTAAAATAAAGGAAACTGCATTCGCACTAAATAGCGCCAATCTTGCTTCTTGTATAAAACTTCTCTCCGAAAACATATGCCAAAATAATAGCAAATGAATTACGCCGTATACAACCGTTAACTGTACTTGCAAATTCCCTACTAATATGGACATAACAGCAAAGAAGACAAATAGGACAATGGCCGCAACAACATACGAAATCATATACAAGTACTTATAACGGTTTCTCATTGCATACCACAATAGACTAATTGTTAATATCGTCTCATAACTAAAGAAAATATACGTATTAGGAGTCGTACTATTTAACAAGAAAGGAACAAAAAATGCTCCTACCGCCACGAAAATAGCGAGGTATTCCGATCTATATCTTTTCGCTAAATAAATACCTAAAATAATCCATATAATGTTGCAAATAAACGCAATACTTGCAGGAATAAACTCATATAAATAATGTGCCGCAAACGTCGTTAAAACAATACCCGTAATACTTCCTCCAGCCAATACTAACCCTAACGCCTGCCGCTCTCTTTTAATTTGTATATCTCCTATATAATACAAACCGGCAGATAGTACTATACCAAATACAACCCGTATCGCTGGTGTTAACAACCCAGCATCCACCCCTGCTTTAAATAACCAAATAACGCCAAGTAGCATAATACCGACAAATATGCGTGGTAACCACGTTTGACAAAACTTTATAATATTAAATGGTTCTGGTTTAAATGCAGATATATCTACTTGTTTCACCTCTGGCTCTTGCATGGACTCCCTCTTCTTAACAACATCTTCTTGTAACTTTTCATTACTTACTGCTTCAATATATTCTTTCTTTTCCTTATTAACATTTTGTTGAACTTTATCTACTTCTATTTTTCTTTGTTTCGCTTTCAATTCATAAAGTGTCTCTTGCATCGTTTCAATTGCCGTTTCGAGCGCTTCTATTTTCTTATTTAAATCCTCCTTCATACAATCCCCCCTCATCATCGATTTTTCACTTAACCTATATATTACCAATTACCTTTATCATACTCTTAGTCTATTCATTTTCAATACTATTTTTCCAAAAAAAGAAAGGTGTTTTCCGAAATAGGAAAACACCTCTTACTTATTTATTCTTATTTATAGCAATACTAACAATTACACCGAGGCAGGCACCTACAAATGCCGGAACAATCCAACCTACACCTTCTGAATAAAACGGAAGAATTTTTAGTAGTGGTGTCCATTTATTCATCAGTACACTTTTGTTTAAAACATCAATCGCACTAAATAACGCTACGATTCCAATCGTTACCGAATATACGTATACATACTTTCCAATATACTTATGGAATAACCCTAAAATAATAAGCGTTAGTGCAACTGGATAAATAAATCCAAGAATCGGTACTGATACTTTTAAAATTTGCGTTAATCCTAAATTAGCTAAAACCATACTAACAAAACTTAATATAAATGCCCAAACTTTATAAGATACTTTCGGAAATGCGCTCGCAAAAAATTGACTACAAGACGTAACAAGTCCAATTGAAACACATAAACACGCGATAGTAAAAATAAGACCTAATAAAACGACCCCGCCTTGTCCAAATAATGTCGTCATAACTTGTGCTAACACTTTCGCACCGTTATCAAATGTACCCAATGAACCGCTAATTGAGCCAACATATCCAAGAATGACATATATAATAGATAATAAAAGTCCTGCTCCAATGCCAGCAATACTCATATATTTCGCTAAACCTTTATCATCCTCAATACCTTTTGCACGCAAAGCATTTGCTATAACAATACCAAAGATTAAAGCCGCTAGCGCATCCATCGTTAAATATCCATCTAAAAATCCTTGGAACATCGGGGCTTGTCCATAATTACCAGTGGCTTCTTTCACACTACCGACTGATGTAAACATACTTTTTATAAAAATAAGTGCAATCATACATAATAGTAAAGGCGTTAAAACCTTTCCGAATAAGCCCATTAATTTAGATGGCGATAAACTTAACCAGTAAACAACACTAAAGAAAACAATCGTATAAAATAATAAAACTACGCTACCCGATTCTTGGAATAACTGGCCTGGTCCCATTTCAAATGCTAAACTTCCTGCACGGGGTATACCAAGACCAGGTCCAATAAACAAGTACACAATACACGGAAAAATAATTGCAAATGAAGGATGCACTCTACCCGCTAACGTTTGAAAGCTTCCCGCTTTCGCAATAGCGATAACCCCTAATATAGGAAGACCTGTTGCTGATATAATAAAACCTAACAATGCAATCCATACATGTTCTCCTGCTTCATATCCAAGGAAAGGTGGAAATATAAGATTTCCGGCCCCAAAGAACATAGAGAATAACATAAGACTAATAAGTAAAATTTCTTTTTTCTGTAACAATTTCATTTCTTTCTCCTTCTTCAATTTCACCTTACATGAAATCAATTCCACACATAAAAAAAATGCGGTAATCCGCTTCCTTACAAAGAAAACATAGTCCATAGTCTACCATAAAAGAAACACCCATTCTATAGCTATTTCCCAGTTCCAATTTCTTCTGAAAAATCAACCTTCGTTGACTTATAATAGTTAATAAAGTAAAATATTAAATATACAAAACTATTAACTTTGTTTTTGTTTGTGTCAGGAGGAAAATAACATGGAATCAGCGATACAACTAGAAAGAGAACAACAAAGAAAAAAGAAACATCCTCCAGGTTTATACTTACTCTTCTTTACAGAAATGTGGGAAAGGTTTAGTTACTATGGATTACGAGGATTATTAACATTATATTTAACAACAGCTTTAGTAAGTGGTGGTCTTGGGTTTAGTCCCGCTTGGGCACTCTCTATTTACGGATTTTATACTGGAGCTTGTTATTTCACACCATTGATCGGTGGATACTTAACAGACCGTTTTCTAGGTAAACGAAAAGCCATCACAATTGGTGGTATAACAATGGCAATCGGTAACCTTACACTATTTGCCTTGCAAAACCAGGTCGGCCTATACCTCGGATTAGCGCTTATTATTATCGGTAATGGATTCTTCAAACCAAATATCTCTACACTTGTTGGAGAATTATACGAAGAAAATGATCCAAAACGTGATAGTGCATTTACAATTTTCTATATGGGTATTAACGTCGGTTCATTTTTAGCTCCACTCGTTTGCGGCTTTTTGTCAGAAAATTTATTTAAAACAACAGTAGACGGTGTTGTTCATTACGGATTCCGTTTCGGTTTCTTAGCGGCTTCAATCGGAATGATCATTGGACAAATTTTATTTACAACACTATCTAACCGCTTCCTTGGTGATATCGGTAAAAAACCAACTCGCAATTTACAAACGACAGATGGACAACAAACAGCTGGAAATACACCATTAACAAAAAAAGAAAAACAACATACAGCAGTTATCGTTATTTTAACTTGCTTCGTTGTCTTCTTCTGGGCTGGATTTGAACAAGCTGGTAGTTCATTAACATTATATACAAACAAATTCGTAGACCGTTCTGTGTTCGGATGGGAAATTCCAACATCTTGGTTCCAATCGGTCAACCCGTTATTTATTATTTTACTTGCCCCAGCCATTTCAGCATTATGGGCGAAACTGGCAACTAGAAAAAATGGTGACATGAAAATCCCAACAAAAATGGGACTTGGTATGATCTTACTCGGTATCGGTTATATCGTTCTTGTTATCGCTACGTTAAAAACAGGTAGTGACGAACATAACATTACAGAAAAAGCAAACTTACTATTTATCGTCTTTACGTATCTTTTCCATACGTTAGGTGAGCTATTCTTATCACCTGTCGGGCTATCAATGGTTAGTGCTCTTGCTCCAGTAAAACTAGCTTCTTTATTAATGGGAGTATGGCTAGCAAGCTCAGGTATTGCTAATATTTTAGGCGGACAGCTTGCAAGCTTCACAACTTCACTTGGATATGCTGAAGTATTCACAGTTATTGGCGCTGTGGCGATCGTTTTAGGTTGTGTTTTATTATCAATTTCTAAAAAATTAGTGAAATGGATGGATTAAAAAAAGATGAGGAATTTTCCTCATCTTTTTTTACGCTTTCTTTCCTTTTTCTATTGCTTGTTCATACAGGTTTTTGTACTCTTTATATTCACTTGGCACAAAACTCTTATAGAAAAATGAAAGCCAACTATCCCCTTTTTTATAACCTTCTTCTCGAATTTCCGCTGCTTTCTTATTTGATTTAAACCCTTCAGTAAACCATTTCTTTAATGATTCATTCTTTTCATACTTAGCAGGAACTTTCAAATCATAATTTTCAAATGCATATGTATATCCAGCCTTTTCCGCTGCTTTTTTTGCAGACTTATATCCTTTTTCATACGCAGTTTCATATGCTTTCACATATATTTCTTTCTCACTATTTCCTGGTTTCTTTTCAGCTAACTCTTTACCAGCCTTTTCACCTAGTTCCGCCTGCTCTTTTTCAATTTTTTCTGTTCTTTCTTTATTTCCTACTTGAAAACCTTCTACAAAGTTCGCCTTAAACTCTGGAGCGATTTGACTATCATCCATTGTCTCTTGTGCTAATCCTTGCTCTTTTCCTTTTTCAAGATGTTCTTTTTTCTGCTCTTCTAAAGACCAAGCTGCAGTATAAGCAGTTGTAAATGCTTGTTTATATGTATCAGATTTTCCAGTTAAATGCCCTTCCGCATTATTTTTTCCTACTTTAAAATCTGTCTCTCCATTTTTTTGTCCTTCAAGTTGTCCCTTTTCCATATCAGCTTGGCGCTGGGCTTCCTCTTGCTTACGTGCCTCTTCTGCTTTTCTTTGCTCTTCGGCTACACGCTGTCTCTCTTCCTCTACTTTGCGCTGTTCTTCTGCAGCGCGCTGTCTCTCTTCCTCTGCTTTACGCTGTGCTTCTGCAGCACGTTGTTTTTCTGCCTCCGCATTACGCTGCGCTTCTGCTTGTCTTTCAGCTTCTACGGTACCATTATTATTTTGGCTAGGAGCTGGACTCGTTGTACCACTACTAGAAGCTGGTTTATTGTGATAATGATATTCCCCGTACTGCAATCCCCATTTTTCACAATTTGTACGACACGTATGTCCACCATTAGCATCTGTACGTCCTGGATGTGCATAAGCAGAAATTGGCGCTACCAATAACGCTACACTTGTTGTTAAAAGAAGTCTTTTTACTTGCTGTTTCACTTTTGTTCCTCCTAAAATCTAGAATCATTAATTTATTATATATAAATAGAAAAATATTTAAATACTAACTAAAATATTCTTTTATTTCTCAACATTGGATAAAAAAAGAAGGTTCACTCTTTAAAGAGTGAACCTTCTTTTTTTTATTTGTTCGCCTTTGTTCCTACTAGATCACCCGTAACAACAAAACGTTTCGAGTTATCCGAAACTGATACACATGTAATAAGTGTCAGCTCATCTTTCCCATGATCCTCTACAACTTCCCATTTATCAGGAGTCACTTCAGATACACCGGTAACAGTATACTCATACTCATTTGCATTGTCATACAAATAAATTTTATCGTTCTTCTTTAAAGTTGATACATCACTAAATAAAACACCTTTTTTTGACATATTATGCCCTGCAAGTGCATAATTTCCTTGTCCCATTACTTGATTTTCTTTTACAGTTGCCGCACCTGATAATAAATTCTTTTCAGTCGACGCTTTTAAAACAGGAAGTTCTAATGAGATGCTTGGAATTGAAATACGACCGATTACTTGTTTTTTATCTAACGATGCACTCGCTACTTCTGCCAAGTCTGGTTGATTAATTTTTGAAGCATCTACAAATTCCGTCTCATGCTTTTCATATGCCATCTTTTGAACAGCTTGCACATTTTCTGTCTGTTTCGTTTCTGCCTTATATCCATCATAGAATGGCTTTCCGATTAATACACCACCTACAACAAATAGAAGGATTGCTACTATACTATAAATTCTTTGCTTATTCATATACAATTCCTTTCCGTTACAAAATCTTACTCTATATAAAATGATAAGATAATATTGCTATATGTACAAGTGTAAGCTGAAAAGAAACCTTCTTGCCGGTGCAAGAAGGTTTCTTTTTAAGCTAATTTATTTTTGTATAGGGATATGTGGAAAACTGTCATTTGAATAAAGAAAATAGAAAATATAATATACAGTGGGTACCCGGGAAGATATTCATTAATAATAGGCGAAAAAGTTAAAAATCCGACTGCACAAGGTAACACATACCATAACGAAACAAAAGTTGTTCGACAGGCTTTATCCGTAATCGCTTTTTCACGTTCATCTTCTAGTGGAAATAATAATGGATACATCCAAAAAGATAAATTCTTGTATTTTTTCTTTTGAATTCTATAAAAAATTGTAACTATAATAGCTCCAATAAATAATAAAATGAATGGTACTCCATTAAACCATACTTCAAATGGGAACTTCTCGTTTTTAATTATATCTGCTAACTCTGTTATAACACTATAAAATTCAACAAATGTCCAGCAGGCTAGCGCAGTATAAAGCACGTTTACGATATAAGAAAAACCAATTCTATTCATCCTCTTCCCCCTCCTTATTTAAAACAAACACATCTTCCATCTTTAACTCGAACACATCACAAATTGTCAGTGCTAGTAACAATGATGGAACGTAATCCCCTTTTTCAATTGCAGCGATTGTTTGCCTCGTCACTCCTACCTTTTCTGCTAATACACTTTGCGTAAAATTAAAGCGAGCTCTCAATTCTTTCACTTTATTATGAATGGTCAAATTTACCACCTCTCACTATCATTGTATGATACTCTTAACAAAATGTAAACTCAACTTAACATTATTTTTTATAAAAAAATCCAACTTCACGTATTGTAAAGTTGGATTTCGTTTTAGTTTAAAATTGTGACTTTAACACTTCTTCTGCCCCAATTATTAGCTGCAGCTGAATCTGGCATTAATAAATCAATTATATGACCTTTAATCGCACTACCAGTATCTCCAGCAATTGCCGTCCCATAATTTTCCACATACACAGTAGAACCTAATGGAATCACAGCTGGATCTACAGCAATTAGTTTCATGTTTGGATTTGCAGTCAAATTATGTCCTAACTTAGATTTTACAGTTTCACCCGGTTTATAGCCATTTTCAGATGGATCAGCTGTATAAGCAGTTGCTGTTACATAAAATTCTTTTCCACCTTGAGCTGGTTTTGGATCCGGCTTAGCTGGTGTTGTATCTTTAGCTGCAGGCTCTGCCGGCTTAGCTGCCTGTTCTTCTTTTTGCTTAGCTGCTGCTGCCTTCGCTTTTGCTAACTCTTCTTGCTCAGCCTTTGCTGCTGCTTCAGCTTTTGCGCGCTCTTCTGCTGCAATTCTTGCTGCTTCTTGTTCACGAGCAATTGTTTCTTGTACTGCTTTCATATTTGCTTCAACTTTTGCTTTTTCTTCTGCTGCTAAATTAATTTGGTTTGCAATCGCATTATATTTAGCTTGAACCGTTTGTAAGTTATCTTGACGTTTTTTCAAGTTATCTTGCAAATCAGCTTGTGCTTTTGCTAATTTTTGCTTATCTACTACTAAAGATGCTTCTTTTTCGTCAATCGCTTTTTTATCTTCTTCAATTTGACGAAGATCTTGTTCTTGTAGACGTAAAATTTCTTTATCTGCTTCTAGAATAGTAGTAACTGCGTTCATACGTTGTATGAAATCTGCAAAGTTTTTTGATTCTACAACAACTTCTACTACTAAACTCGTATTTGAGCTATTTTGAACAGAAACCATACGTTTTTTCATAATATCCTTACGAGCAAGGACTTTATCTTCTAAAACGATAATATCTGCTTTTTTTTGTTCAATCTGCTTATGTGTTTCATCGATTTTACGTTGAATAGCAGCTTGATCCTCTTTATTTTTTGCAATTGTATTATTTAAATTATGTAGTTCATTTTCGATACCTTGAATTTCTTTAGTAACAGCTTGCTTCTCTTGCTCTTTCTTCTGCATATCTGCATCGTTTTGCTGCAATTGCTGTTGCATGTTGTTAAGTTTCTCGTCGTTTGACTCTGCTTTTACAGCGACTGTACTAGAAAGAACAATAATTCCTGCTAATACTAGACTACTGATTCGCTTAAAATAGTTCATAATCCGACTCCCTTCTTATACAGTTATACATGATTTATTTTACAGTTTGTTTACAAAACCATTAAATACAGTTTATTTTTCATGACAAAAAAAGAGAATTGTGAATAAAATGTAATAGATTCTTAAATATTTAACAATTACTATATTTAAAAATTATAAAAGATGCTAAGATCCAAATATAGAGAAATTAAAAATCCTAAAGGCGGTTGAATTAAATAAAATGTTTACTCAAAAGAAATCACTCCAACATAAAATTGATCAACTAGAAACTCATATACATGAACTAGAAACAGAATTAAAACAAAAAGATGTGGAAAAACAAGAAATTATATCTTCTATCCATAATCGTGTAAAAAGCGTTATGCAAGAGCACGAACTTGTAAATAACCAACATCATACACTCCAAAACTTAATTCAACAATTGAACGCATGCTTTGAAAATGTTTCTATGCGTACTACACATTCCAACGAATTAAATAACGAAATGCTACAAAAAGAGCAAAACTTAATTCAATCTATTGAAGAAATTATCGATTGCTCTAATGAAGGAAAAGAATCCGTTCATCGCTTACTCATTGTAATTAATAGATTAGGTGAACAATCTCAACGTACTTCTAATAGTATGAATCATTTAAGCGAACGCTCTAAAGAAATTGAACAAATTGTAGAAGTGATTCAAAACATTGTAGCACAAACAAATTTACTAGCGTTGAATGCAAGTATTGAAGCTGCACGTGCTGGAGAACACGGTAAAGGATTCGCTGTTGTTGCTAATGAAGTAAGAAAACTAGCAGAAAGCACAGCTGAAAGTACAAAAAATATCGGTAACTTAACGAAAAAAATTCAAGAAGAAATTGAAAAAGCATATGAAAATACAAAAGATAATTTACATTTAGTTGATGAAGGTGTAGAAATGAGCGCTGATACTAACGCTAGAATTGAAAATATTTTAATGATGATTCAAACATTACAAAGTGGTGCTACAAATGTTATTAAAGCTATCGAAAACCAAAAATCTTGTAATGATGATATATTAAGATAATTTGCAAACACACAACAAATGTTCCAAAAGTTAAATACTACTATTATGAATCATATTAATGATGCTGAAAAAGTCGATGTCCAATTATCAAAAAGTATTCAAGAAATAATAGTTTCTCAGTAATGTGAAAAATCCCCTATGACGTAATAGGGGATTTTTATTATATTTCGAATATTATTTTCTTCTCAATATTCACTCTCTCTTTTGTTATAATAGAAAAGTTATTTCTTTCGACTAATACACAAGGAGGATGTTATGGAACAATTTTATTACATTTTGAAATATTTAATTCTTGGTCTATTCCAAGGACTAACAGAACCAATTCCGATTTCTTCAAGCGGTCACCTCGTTTTAGCACAGCATTTGCTAGGATTAAAGATAGAAGGGTTTAGCTTTGAGCTACTTGTTAATTCAGCTTCATTATTAGCTGTATTACTTATTTATAGAAATGACTTAATTCGTCTAACAAAGAATGGTCTATCTTATATATTCACAAGAGCAGAAGATGCAAAATCAGATTTTTTCTTTATTATTTACCTTGTTATCGCAACCATTCCAGCAGGTGTAATTGGAGTTTTATTTAAAGATTATATCGACCACTATTTAAAAGGTGTTAAAATGGTTGGGATTTCCCTTCTTATTACTGCTATCGGCCTTTGGATTATTCGAAACTTGCGTGGACGAAAAAATGATGGCGACCTTTCTATGAAAGATGCAATCATTATTGGTCTAGCACAAGCTTGCGCACTAATTCCTGGTATAAGCAGATCAGGTGCTACAATCGTAGCAGCAATGTTACTTGGTATGAAGCAAGAAACAGCTCTTCGCTTCTCATTCTTACTATACATTCCTGTTAGCTTAGGTGGTTTATTGTTAAGTATTACAGACATTGCAAACGATCCAAATTTAGATACATTATTTGTACCTTATATTGTTGCTTTCATCGCAACATTTGTCATGACATATATTTCATTAAAATGGTTTATGAACATTATGGCAAAAGGAAATTTAAAATATTTCTCTTTCTACTGTATTATCGTAGGTGTGCTAACTATCATTTTCTTATAAAGTGAAACTTTAATCAGTGGGGGTTTTGTTCATCCCCCACTGATTATTAGCCTTCACCAATCGGGCGTTTACGGGCAGCCCGCAAATAGCGGGATAAAGTGAAACTTACACTCTTTAAAGCAAGTCATTCTATTAAAATATGAAATAAAAAACCTCTTACTGCCCCCATACAGTAAGAGGTTTCTCCTTATGCATAAACTTTCTTTTCCTGACAATACAGGCGAATAACATGTTTATTATTTTGAAATACATCATGTGTTAAGCGAATAATAATAAAGTTTCGTTTTGTGTTATCATCATGGACAAAAACCTGTTCCCCCTCTTGAAAACGCCATGCGCTTTCAAAAGTTGTAATATGACCCCCACTTACAGAAAAAAGCTCATATTGCATATCATGTACCCTCTCTCAACTTGTATCATTATAATATCCTTATATTAAATTTAGTATAACGTAAATCCTATATAATTTGTAATTTTTTCTATTTCAAACTAATATATCTTTGCTATAAACTCTTTTTAGGGCTATAATACTAGACGTATTTTTATTGAAAGGAGCTTCATTTTGACTGCATATTTATTCCCAGTAAAAACAGCATTTATTTTATTTCCTATTTTAGCAATGTTTCTCTTAATTCCTTTTTTAATATTTAATTATCGAAAATACGGTTATTTAAATAAATGGCGCTCATTTATTTTATACTCATTATTACTTTACTTATTAAATGCCTATTTTCTTGTTATTTTGCCGTTACCACAAACGTACGATACTTGTAGCCTACAACCTGCTAATACACAGCACATGCAACTATCACCATTTTATTTCATACAAGAGATTAGTAATCATACATCGGCAATTTTAACGAAACCAGCTACTTATTTCTACTTATTAAAAGAATCTGCATTTTTACAAGTTGCTTTTAACGTTCTACTAACCGTTCCATTCGGTATTTACTTACGTTATTATTTCCGACGTAGTTTCTTACAGACTATTTGTATTTCTTTTTGTCTTTCACTATTTTTCGAGCTAACACAGGTGACTGGATTATACGGTATATATAATTGTGCCTATCGCTTATTCGATATCGACGATTTGTTTTTAAATACATTAGGAGGAATCATTGGTTTTATTATCGCACCAGTATTTACGTACTTCCTTCCGAAAGCAAGCGAATTAGATAGTCATATTGATTTGGAAACGAAACCAGTTGGATTCGTTCGTCGCCTTATCGCGATGCAAATTGATTGGATTTTCTTATCTATCGTTGTACCGGTCATTAAAAACAAAGGAAATTCTATCTTTATTTCTAGTATTCAATCTTACACAAATGTGTATGAACTCATTTTCATTACGTGTTCGATCTTTATTTATTTTATTATCATTCCATACTTTACGAATGGAAGAACAATTGGAAAAGCATTACTTCGTATTTACGTGAAAGGAAAATCAGAACGTATTAAAATGAAGGAATTATTCATTCGTTACGGTATATTCTATTTTATTTTAGGTGGAATCAATTATATTCTTTCTAGTAGCTCTATTTTAAATCTTACAGAGCCTTTAGTATTACTGGTTACATTGTTGTTCCAATTCGTAATTAACGGCCTATTCATTATTCATGTTTTATTGCATGTATTTAGCCGTGATAAATTACTATTTTACGAGCATATCAGTCATACAAGAAATGCAATTACACTAAAAAAAGCTGACAAATGATTATTTGTCAGCTTTTTTTCATACTCATGAATAACTTTTCTGCATAAGGATTTAAAAACATTCCTGTTTCATCTAGTGACTTCCTCACCTTTAGAAACGAATGAAATTCTGGGTATATATCTTGTAATTGTTCATACGATAATGTATGCATTTTCCCCCAATGTGGGCGTCCTTCATACTTTCGAAAGATTTGCTCCACCTCACCAAAATAAGCGGCATACTTCATACCTTTGTACATATGAACGGCAATATACGCTGAATCTCTTCCGTACGCTGGACTGAGCCATATATCATCACCATGCACATAGCGACATTCGATTGGGAAATGCACTTTATACTTTTTCTTTTCAATAAGATTTGAAATCTCTTCTACAACAATCCTCATATGTTTTGCAGGGATACTATACTCCATTTCATAAAAAGGAACAGTACGAGATGTAGCAAACACTTCATAGCTTGGTCCAATTATTTTTGTATTCGGTACAGCCTTGGCTGATAATTGGCTTACCCCTTTACTAATAGAAGGAAACCACTTACACCCTTTAGATAGCAAAGAAAAGATCCTATTTTCAAGTAATTCGCCCTTTAGTTTATGCCACTTCAAATCAGTTCCTTTACTTGTTGTTTCATTTGTAAATTTCACTTGAACTTCATCTGAATAAGGAAAAATGAAAAATTCAAAATGGCGATTCTTCTTATATTCTTCTAATTTATCCATTACAGTAGAAAAAGGCTGTTTTTCACTTTCATAAACAAGTGAATAAGCTGGAATAACTTTCAGTTTGACCTTTACAATAATACCAAGCATTCCAAGTGATAGCTGGAACGCTTTCCAATATTCATGGTTCTCCGTTTCAGAACATACAATACTCTCACCTGTAGACAGAACGGCTGTAATCTCTACTACTTGCGTTGATAAGCTCCCAAATGTAACACCCGTCCCATGAGTCCCTGTACTAATTGCTCCTGCAATAGATTGCGAATCAATATCTCCTAAATTCTCTTGTGCATAACCTTTCTCCTCAAGCACTTCCCCTAAATCATGTAGTTTTGTTCCCGCCCATACTTCTACTGTCAGCTTCTCTGGATCAACATTCATAATTCCCTTGAGTTCATCTAACGAAACTAAAATTTCTTCTGTTTGGACGAGAGGTGTAAAAGAATGCCCTGAACCAACAACCCGAATTTTCTTTCCCTTTTCTTGTGCAAGTCCTACAACTTCTACTACATCTTGTATACTTTCTGGGTACATCGTATAATGCGGAGTTCCCTCTACATTTCCTGTCCAATTTCTCCATTTCTGTCCCTTTACAGAAAGCATTGACTATCCCCCCGATATGTTGAATACTCTCCAACAAGTTTCCCTTGTTTAATACGGTACAAAATAGGAAAGCGCTCGCATAACTCCCCAGCCTTACTATGGCGAAACAATATGGCATCCCCTAGACTCAATTGCTCTTCACCGTTATAATAAATCGGTGTTTGCGCTTCACCAGCTCCTTCTAACGCTAATAGTTTTGCACCATGTGGTTTCCAAATCTCAGGCTCTTTATCTTTACCAACTGCACCTGAAGCAATATACCCACCACCTAGACAAGTATAAATATGTGGAGCTGGTTTACGTACAATTGGTACAGCAAATCCAACGGCTGGCTGAAATTTTACTTCTTTATAATAATCAAACAGTTTAGGAGAATAAAAGGCGGATCCTACAGTAATCTCCGTAACTGAGTTATCTTGCTCAGTTGTTTTTATACTCCCCGTTCCGCCCCCATTTACAAACCTTAGTTCAATACCAAGGTTTTGTATTTCTTTCACGATACTCCCTCTTCTTTCGCTAATTTCTAGCACTGATTTCTTCTTTAAATACGAAATAAGTTTATTTTGAAGTCTTTGTTTTGGCATATCATCTCCCACTCCAGCAATTTGAGCTTCATAGCCCATTACACCATCCAATATTAAATATGGTGATGCCTTCACCTTTTCTACTATTTTTAAAGCACTCTGGACATCTTTTACTGGAGATCTTCTCACACCAAAATGAAATTGAAAAACACGACTACTCATATCAATATCTAAACAAACGCGAAAACACCCACTAGATTCCACAGCAATTTTTTCTAAATAAACAATATGTTCTTCACAATCTACCATACAAGTAATAATGATCCCTTGCTTTGTAAGTAAACTAATTTCATGTAAAGCTCTTTCATCATAAGCAGGATATCCTAGCAGTAAATCATTAAACCCTTCTTCAATTAAAAATAAAGCTTCTCTAGGTGAAAAACACATAATGCCTTGAAAACGATCATTTGCAGCCAAAATCTTTTTCATAATTGGAACAGAACGTAATGATTTACTCGCTATGCGAACTTTTTTATCACCGCTTAGTTCAATAACCGATTGAATATTTCTCTCTAACGCTACTTCATCTAAAAATGCACACGGTAATGGCAGCTCTTTAAAAACACTTCTATCCACATCGTTCTCTCCTCTTCTCTATATGTCTTATACATATTGGAAAGAAAGATTGATTTTCCTGTTTTCAAATAAAAAAAGTTTCTTCTTCACGAAGAAACTTTTTTGACTACTTCATAGAAATAGTTGCCTCTACTGGATAATGATCTGAGTAATCATTATACGTATATTTTTGCAACCATGATGTAACGGACCATTCTGGAGACTTTGGCTGTAACACTTTATTTTCTATACGTGCGGGATTTGCATGGTCTTTACTGGAAACAATGTAATCTAAATATTCTGCTGGGCTATCTGGGAAATTATACTTTGCAATACTATTTGTTGTTGCATCCCAAGTTGCTGTATGTCCTGCATAAGATGGTACAGACGCATGTAATGTTTTAAACATCGATGCATACTCTGAATTGCTATTATTCTCAGCATTTATTTTATTTACATTCATATCACCACCAATTAACACATACTCGTTATTTGGTATATTTTTATTTTTAATAAACTCTTGAATTTCTTGTAGCTGTTTTGTACGTACAGATGCTGGCGAAGTTTTTCCACACATACTGTCTTCAGCTTGTAAATGCGTTCCAATTACATGCACAAAATTATCATTTTTCTTAACTTTTGTGTATACAAACCCTTTATTTGATAAGTTATCTGGTCCGCATCCTTTTTCAAATACATATTGAATCTTTTCAACGATCGGCCATTTACTTACAATAGCTACGCCACCATCTTCAGGGGTTGAAGATGAATAATTACCTAAAGTTTTATCCCATTCGTTTCCGTTACTACGACCTAATACCGCCGTTTGATTTGGATATTCTTTCTTTAAATTCCCTAACAAACGATCTGATGCACTATTATCAAATACTTCATTTAATATAACAACATCCTGATTCTTTATATAATTAGCTGCTCCAATTAAATCAGCACGCTGACTTTGTCCCCAGTTCGGATATAAATTCGTTGATAACATATATACATTATGAGTCATCACTTTCAACGTATCATTTTGATTTGTAGACATTTCCGCTTGAGCGGAAGATCCGCTATATAAAGCTCCTAGACCAATCCCAAAGCTTAGTACACCTTTTAGCAATTTACTTTTCACAATTCATATCCTCCGTTTACTGTATAGTGATAAAAAGGCCAAATACTCTATTCGGAGATTTGACCTTTTTCAAGTACTTAACGATTTACATACGTATCAAACCAAAGCTGGATATATCCAGCAGTTACGCGTTGTGCATCCATTAAGCGCTTACCTGTCATTGGTGTAACTTCAGCGCGCCATTTATCTGCGTAGTCTTGCGATACAGCTGCTTTCACGAACCAATCTTTCGTATTATCATTTACAATACCGGAGTAATCTTGTTTCGCCACTACTGCCGCTCCATGAATCCAATCTTCAGGGTTCGTACCTTTCCAGTTCCAATATCCATTTCCATCCGTTACTTTATAATTATCTTTTATCGTATCTACAAAGTTTTCATATTTAGAATGGAATCCTTGTGGATACGAAAGATTTGTGAAGTTTGCCGCATGCATCGGTTGGTTTACATCCCCTAAATAATGAAGAGATAATCCTAAATAGAAGAATGCCTGTTTCATATCTTTATTTTTGTATGACTCACCTGCTAGTTTGAAATATTTAGCTCCTGTTTCCTTCGCCTGCTTTGCAAATGGAATATACGTTTTCCCATTATCAGGATCATAGAAATGTGAAGCAAATGTACTATTATCATAATAAGGATTTTCATAGTCAGCAGAATAAATACCGTTCTCTAGATCCGTACGCCATTCATTTAATAGTGCAACTTGATCTTGTTTTACGAGTGTCGTATTACGAGACATAATATCAATTGCACGGTTTACGATCCATAAATGAGAGTTTACGCCTTCTTTATGTTTATCTTCAGCAGACCAGCGCGGAATAACTCCAACTTTATGTCCTCCATCGTTTTCATGAGCAAATGCTACGCTTTGTAGTGGAGCTACTAAAGTAATAGCTGCTGCTAAAGCAAGAACTTTCTTTTTCATCTGAAATCCTCCATTTTATAATTGAATTATTGTAAATAGTTTGTCAGGATCCTATAATGTCTTTCGGTTAACCTATGACTAGAATATCCCACCTTTCACTAAATTTATATTAATAAATTAAAATATGCAAATGTTCATATCATTATAACTTTATACATAGTGAATATAATGATTGAATGTACTTACATTGTAATAAAGTATTGTTAAGCTACTGCAAATACTTGTCTAAACTAATGTAAAAAAAGAGTAAAGCGATTTAATCTGTACCCTTTGTAAAGGACATTTTGAAAAAAGTTAGGCAACATCAAGAAG
>NZ_PCNZ01000028.1 GCF_002975175.1 Bacillus sp. MYb209 | reverse complement strand
TAATAGATCGAGGACTTAACCATATAATATGAAGCAAATGTTATCTAGTTTTGAAGGAATATACCTTCAATAGTTTGGTGATGATGGCAGAGAGGTCACACCCGTTCCCATACCGAACACGGAAGTTAAGCTCTCTAGCGCCGATGGTAGTTGGGACCTTGTCCCTGTGAGAGTAGGACGTCGCCAAGCAAGATAAAAACACAAGTCTTTTGACTTGTGTTTTTTTGTTTTTAAACAGTACACGAAAGAAGTAAAGGGAATACATAAGTAATACAAACACGTTGCCCAAGAGTAAATCATATTATATAAGAAATTGATGTATATTTTTCTGAAATTTGTTAAGGAATAGAGGTATATAATATGTTTATTTAAAAAGGGAGGAAAGATTATGAAATTAACAAGTGAAATTTGCATCGTTTGTGAGACAAAAAGAGGAGAAGGAATATATGTATATAATAATTTAATATGTTACGAGTGCGAAAGAAATCTGGTTAATACTGAGACAAATGACCCGAAGTATATACATTATTTAAAACAACTGCGAAAATTAGAAGTATCATATTTTTAAATAGGCATTATGCCTATTATTTTTTTTTCCCTAATATCTGTATAATAGATACAGAATGAATAATAAGGAAGAGATATATATGAATCAAAATCGTATGCCTTTATATGAGGCGTTAATGGAATTTAAAGAAAGGCAACTACTATCTTTTCATGTTCCGGGTCATAAGAATGGTTTAAACTTCCCTCAGAAAGCCTCAGGGGGGTTTAAGGACATATTATCGATTGATGTAACAGAGTTAACAGGATTAGATGATTTACATAGCCCGTTTGAATGTATAGATGAAGCACAGCAATTATTAGCTGAAGTATATGGCGTGCCCAAAAGTTATTTTTTAATTAATGGTTCAACAGTTGGAAATTTAGCAATGATTTTGTCTTGCTGCGGCGAACATGATATTGTCCTCGTACAAAGAAATTGTCATAAATCAATCATTAATGGTTTGAAATTAGTAGGGGCTAATCCGGTCTTTTTAAATCCATGGATTGATGAAGTACATAACGTACCAGTAGGTGTTCATGATGAAATTATTAAGGAGGCAATTACAAAGTATCCAAATGCAAAAGCACTTATTTTAACACATCCTAATTACTATGGTATGGGAATTGATTTAGAGGCAAGTATCGCTTACGCACATGCACATAAAATTCCTGTTCTAGTGGATGAAGCCCATGGGGCACATTTTTGTATAGGGGAGCCATTCCCGAAGTCAGCATTAGTTTATGGTGCGGATATTGTGGTTCATTCCGCACATAAAACATTACCTGCGATGACAATGGGATCTTATTTACATATAAATAGCCGTTTGGTGAGCGAAGAAAAAGTTTCCTCCTATTTAAGTATGCTACAATCTAGTAGCCCGTCGTATCCAATTATGGCTTCTCTTGATATAGCACGTTTTGCAATAGCAGTTATAAAGGAAGAGGGTCATGATGAAATCGTTGAGTTTTTACGCCGATTTAAAGAAGGATTGCGATCTATCCCACAAATATCCATTTTGCAATATCCATCGCAAGATGAATTAAAGGTTACGGTGCAAACTCGCTGTCAGTTATCGGGGTATGAATTACAGTCTGTATTTGAAAAGGTTGGTATATATACGGAAATGGCAGATCCATATAACGTCCTATTTATATTACCGTTACAAGTAAATGAGGAGTATATGAAAGCTATAGAGATAATTCGATTAGCTTTGCAGCAATATAAGGTAAAAGACAAGACAGCATCAATTCGTTATACTTATAAAGGGGAGATTTCCCCTTTACCGTATACGTATAAACAATTAGAGAGATACGAAACGAAGTTAGTATCTATAGAAGAAGCCGTTGGTATGATAGCTGCAGAAATGGTGATTCCGTATCCACCTGGAATTCCATTGATCATGTATGGAGAGAGAATTACTCAAGAACATACAAAGCAAATTACTCATTTAGAGAAAACAGGGGCTCGTTTTCAAGGTAGTACGAAATATATGAACGTGTATGATGTAGAAAGTAGGTTTTAGGATGAAGGGATTATTTGTAACAATTGAAGGGCCAGAAGGTTCGGGTAAAACAACATTAATTAAAAGTTTATTACCATATTTTGAGCAAAAGGAACAAAAGGTAATGGCGACGCGAGAACCGGGTGGTATTGCAATTTCTGAAGATATTAGAACAATTTTACATAAACAACAGTATACGATGATGGAAGCACGTACAGAGGCGCTCTTATATGCTGCTGCACGTAGACAACATTTAGTGGAAAAAGTTATGCCAGCACTTGAGGAAAACTATCTTGTACTATGTGATCGTTTTATAGATAGCTCTTTAGCGTATCAAGGATATGCAAGAGGCTTAGGTATGGATAAAGTATTTGAAATTAATCGTTTCGCAACGGAAGATTGTATGCCTAGTTTAACAATCTATTTAGATATTGAGCCGGAGGTAGGTTTAGCACGAATTGAAAAAGATGCAGGACGTGAAGTAAATCGACTAGATATGGAAGATATCTCTTTCCATAAACGTGTGCGTGAAGGCTATTTACAAGTTGTAGAGCGTTTCTCTAATCGCATTGTATTAGTAAATGCTGATCAACCAATGAAAAAACTTATAGAAGAAGTTGTTCAGATTATAGAAGATAAATTGTTATAATAGAAGGAAAGAATGAAATAAGTGAGGTATGCAGTATGATAAATACGTGGGAGCAGCTTTCTGCTATACAGCCCATCGGTGTCAAAATGTTGATGAATAGCATTGCAAAAGAGCGTATATCCCACGCTTACTTGTTAGAGGGAGGGAAAGGGACTGGGAAGTTCGCCACAGCAATTCAAATGGCAAAAAGTTTTCTCTGTTCAGGGAGAAATGGTGTAGAGCCTTGTCATGTATGTACGAATTGTTGCCGAATTGATTCAGGTAACTACCCAAACTTACATATTGTAAAACCAGATGGATTATCTATTAAAAAACAGCAAATTCATGATTTACAAGAAGAGTTTTCAAAAACAGGATTAGAAGCAAATAAAAAAGTATATATTATTGAGCATGCAGATCGTATGACAGCAAATGCAGCGAATACGCTCTTAAAGTTTTTAGAAGAACCAAGTAGTGATACAACAGCTATTTTACTTACTGAACAAAGTCATCAGATTTTAAATACAATCTTATCTCGTTGTCAAGTTGTTACGTTTAGGCCGTTGCCTACAGAATCTTTAATTAAGAGGTTAGAGGAAGAAGGTATTACAGTTTCTTTATCTACACTTGCTGCGCAGCTTACAAATAGTTTTGAAGAAGCTTTATTAATGTGTAATGATGAATGGTTTGCACAAGCGAGAGCTTTAGTGATAAAATTATGTGAAGCGCTCGAAAAAGATAAGGCCTCTATTTTTTTTGTACAAGAAAAATGGGGAAAGCACTTTGGAGAGAAAGAACAATTACAGCAAGGCTTAGATATGTTACTCCTTATTTATAAGGATTTATTATATGTTCAACTTGGAGAAGAAGATCGTCTTGTTTTTCATGAGCAGAAAGAGATGTTTGAATCCTTTTCTTATGCTCAGAAGCGCATTGTATCAGCTCTCTTTAATATATTAGAGGCAAAAAATAGAATCAACGCTAATGTAAATGCGCAGCTTGTGTTCGAACAGTTAGTGTTGCGGTTGCAGGAGGGATGACCGTTTTGTATGATGTAGTAGGTGTTCGCTTTAAGAAGGCCGGAAAGGTATATTACTTTGATCCAAATCAGTTCGATATCTCAGAAAATGAGTTTGTAATAGTAGAAACGGTAAGAGGTATTGAATATGGGAAAGTAGTTATTACCAAAAAGCAAGTTGATGAAAACGACGTTGTATTACCGCTTAAAAAAGTTATTCGTATTGCAAATGAAAATGATCGTACCATTGTTGAAGAGAATAGACATGCTGCGAAAGAAGCATATCAAGTTTGTCAACAAAAGGTAGGAGAACATAATCTTGATATGAAGCTTGTAGATGTAGAGTATACGTTCGATCGTAATAAGATTATTTTTTACTTTACTGCGGATGGTCGGATTGATTTCCGGGAACTAGTGAAAGACTTAGCGGCAATTTTTAGGACAAGAATTGAGCTGAGACAGATCGGCGTTCGTGACGAAGCAAAAATGCTTGGTGGTATTGGTCCATGTGGTCGTATGCTTTGTTGTTCTACTTTTTTAGGAGATTTTGAACCTGTATCCATTAAAATGGCAAAGGATCAAAATTTATCATTAAACCCTGCAAAAATCTCTGGTTTATGTGGTCGCTTAATGTGTTGCTTAAAATATGAGAATGATGAATATGAGGCAGCAAAGGAACAACTTCCTGATTTAGATCAACGTATACAAACACCGCAAGGTACTGGCCGTGTTATCGGATTAAATATTTTAGAAAGATTAATTCAAGTGGAACTAGTAGACAAGGAACGGATAGTAGAATATACGTTAGATGAATTAATTAATAAAGGGGTCGTTTCGAGTCAAACCACAGATTAATGAGGTGGGTGCTTGTGGAGAAAAAGGATATTTTTGCATCGGTTTCTAGTATGGAAGAGCAAATTGGACATTTATACAAACAGTTGGGAGAATTAAAACAACATCTTGCAGAATTATTGGAAGAAAACCAACATATAAAAATGGAAAATGAAAATTTGCGACATCGTTTTGAAGAAGTGCAGAACAAGGAAAAACAAAAAACTCAAAAACGCAAAGAAATGAAGGCGAAGACAGATATTGGTGAAGGCTACGATAACCTAGCGAGACTATATCAAGAAGGTTTTCATATTTGCAATCTACATTATGGAAGTGTACGTAAAGAGGGAGATTGTTTATTCTGTCTGTCATTTTTAAATAAAAAGTGAGATTACCTTTCCAATATAATTGGAAAGGTAATTTTTTATACATGAGAGTAGAATGAAATTTATTTTTACATTAATAGAGGATGAAATAGGGTAGGTTAAGTGTAAGAAAGGGAGCAATATATGAATTTATATGAAGATGAGCGTTTAGATTACTTATTAGCGCAAGATATGAAGATTGTACAAAGTCCATCAGTATTTAATTTTTCTTTGGATGCTGTTTTACTTGCAGATTTTGCTTGGGTGCCAATTCAAAAAGGTAATTTACTTGATTTGTGTACAGGTAACGCAGTTATCCCTCTTTTATTAAGTACAAGGACAAAAGGGAAAATTACAGGTGTAGAAATTCAAGAGCGCTTATATGATATGGGAATAAGAAGCGTTCAATATAATAATTTAGAAGAAAGAATTCATTTAATCCATGGAGATTTGAAAGATATGCCGGAGAAACTTGGACGTCATCAATATGATGTTGTAACATGTAATCCTCCTTATTTTCAAACACCACAAACTTCTGAGAAGAATATCAATGAACATTTAGCGATAGCTCGTCATGAAATTATGTGCACATTAGAGGATGTTGTATATGCAAGTAGCCAGTTAGTGAAACAGGGTGGGAAAGTAGCATTTGTACATCGTCCAGGTCGTTTGCTCGACATTGTCATATTAATGCGTAAATACAAAATCGAACCGAAACGTGTGCGATTTGTTTATCCTAAGGCTGGTAAAGAAGCGAATACGTTGTTAATTGAAGGAATTAAGGATGGGAATGCAGATTTAAAAATCTTACCACCTCTTTTTGTATATGAAGAAAACAACGAATATACAAAGGAGCTTCGTTCAATTTTATATGGAGAAGAATAAGCATTGTTTTTATGTGGTGGAGTGTTCTGATGGAAGTTATTATGCTGGATATACAAATCATATAGAAAAACGGATTCAGACCCATAATAGTGGAAAAGGTGCTAGATATACACGTGCTAGGCTTCCAGTTGTTTTAAAATATGTAGAGGATCATGAGGATAAACGAACGGCTATGCAAGCTGAATATCACTTTAAACGGTTAACGAGGAAACAAAAAGAAGAATATATGCAAAAAGGAGAACGCTATGTGGCAGCAAAAAAGCTTTCAGCAAAATGAAAAGGGAGTTTTATATTTAGTACCGACTCCAATCGGAAATTTAGAGGATATGACATTTCGTGCAATCCGAATTTTAAAAGAGGCAGATGTTATTGCTGCGGAAGATACAAGGCAAACGAAGAAGCTTTGTAATTACTTTGAAATTGAAACACCGGTTATGAGTTATCATGAGCATAATAAAGGAGTAAGTGGACGGAAAATTTTAGATAAGTTAGAAGAAGGTAAGACTGTAGCCATTGTGAGCGATGCTGGTATGCCATGTATTTCAGATCCTGGTTATGATATCGTTGTAGAGGCTGTAGCAGAACAATATCATGTTATCCCGCTTCCTGGGGCAAATGCAGCTCTTACAGCATTAATTGCATCAGGACTTGAGACAAAACATTTTTATTTCTATGGTTTCCTGCAAAGAAATAAAAAGGGACGTAAGCTTGAATTAGAAAAACTACGCTATATTCCGACTACAATGATGTTTTACGAGGCGCCACATCGTTTAGATGACACTTTAATCTCTATGCAAGAAGTATTAGGAAATAGGGAAATCGTATTATGTCGTGAGCTAACGAAAAAATTTGAAGAGTTTATTCGTGGAACAATTGAAGAAGCGATTGAGTGGACGAAGCAAAATGAAGTTCGTGGTGAGTTTTGTATTTTAGTAGCAGGTTCAACAGAAGAACCTACTCAAGAAGAACAATGGTGGGAGTCTATTTCAGTATATAATCATATTGAACATTATATAAATGAAAAAGGTATGAATTCAAAAGAAGCGATAAAAACAGTCGCTAAAGACCGAGATTTGTCGAAACGAGACGTATATCAAATCTATCATGTTGATAAAAAATAAGCTTCTCATAATTGAGAAGCTTATTTTGCTGTTTCGATATAATCTTGAAGTTCGTTTAAGACTTGTTCAGCGCCCTCTTTGCTTAAGATAATTTTACCCTCAGCTAAAGATAGGTTACCATCAGATACTTCACCAGTTACTTGGCAAGTCATGTTTGGTTTATATTTCTTTAAGATGATTTTTTCGTCATCAACGTAGATTTCAAGAGCATCCTTTTCTGCAATACCTAAAGTACGGCGTAATTCGATTGGAATTACTACACGACCTAATTCATCAACTTTACGAACGATACCAGTAGATTTCATATTTTGTTCCTCCTAATAGTTTATCAGTTTCGAGTCTATTTTTTTGATTCGTCATTTTTCGACAAAATACCCTATGGACATATGATACCAATCATTTACATTTCCGTCAATTCTTAAATTCTATATTTTTAAAAAAGATTTATAGATTTTTATACTTCTTATATATAATAGAATGTAAGTCATTTCTACAATTGTTTCGTATTATTCTTTTATAATGTTTATACCTTTCAGAAAAAAATATTGTATATTTTTTTGAATATGAGTAATAGATGATAAAGATATCGAGCATTAACTCGTTTTTATCCCGCATTAACGAGCAGTAATACTCCCGCTTCAAAATTTAGCCGGAGCAAAGAAGTTAAGTGGGAGATCAACTGCTCGTAACAGCCCGATTGGTGTGGGCTAATAATCCATGGGGGATGAACACCCCCCCCACGGATTAAAGTTTCACTTTATATGTGAGTTTTTGATATACTGTTTATAAATACATATGAGGTTATTCGGGAGGTCCAAAACGATGAAAGAGGAAAATAAGTCCTTTTATATTACTACCCCAATTTATTATCCAAGTGGAAAGTTACACATTGGACATGCTTATACGACAGTAGCAGGAGATGCGATGGCACGATATAAGCGTATGCAAGGATACAATGTTCATTATTTAACAGGAACTGATGAGCATGGGCAGAAGATCCAAAAGAAAGCAGAAGAACTAAATGTTACACCACAAGCATATGTGGATAACATTGTATCAGGGATTAAAGAACTTTGGGAGAAGATGGATATCTCTTATGATGATTTTATTCGTACAACTGAAGATCGTCATAAAGATGTTGTTGAGAAAATCTTCAAGCAGCTAGTAGATCAAGGCGATATTTATCTTGATGAATATGAAGGTTGGTATTCTGTACAAGATGAAACATTCTATACAGCGCATCAATTGGTAGATCCAATTATGGAAGGTGACAAAGTAGTTGGTGGAAAAAGCCCAGATAGTGGTCACGCTGTAGAACTTGTTCGCGAAGAATCTTATTTCTTTAGAATGGGTAAATATGTAGACCGACTATTAAAGTTCTATGAAGATAACCCTCATTTCATTCAGCCGGAGTCCCGTAAAAATGAAATGATTAATAACTTCATTAAACCAGGATTAGAAGATTTAGCTGTTTCTCGTACTTCATTTGACTGGGGAGTTCGTGTTCCAGGTAACCCAAAACACGTTATTTATGTATGGGTAGATGCGTTGTCTAATTACATTACTGCATTAGGATATGGAACAGAAAACGACGAGAAGTATAAAAAATTCTGGCCAGCAGATGTCCATTTAGTTGGGAAAGAAATCGTTCGTTTCCATACAATTTATTGGCCAATTATTTTAATGGCTTTAGATTTACCACTTCCGAAGAAAGTCTTTGCTCATGGCTGGATTTTAATGAAGGATGGAAAAATGAGTAAGTCAAAAGGAAACGTAGTAGATCCAGTTACACTAATTGATCGTTACGGATTAGATGCATTGCGTTACTACTTACTTCGCGAAGTTCCATTTGGATCTGATGGAGTATTCACACCAGAAGGATTTGTTGAACGAATCAACTTTGATTTAGCGAATGATTTAGGGAATTTATTAAATCGTACAGTAGCTATGATTGATAAATACTTTAACGGGGAAATCCCTGCATTTAAAGCAAATGTAACTGAGTTCGATGAAACGCTAGTGACATTTGCCAAAGATACATTGAAAAAAGTAGAAGAGGCAATGGAGAATATGGAATTCTCTGTGGCGCTAAGTTCCATTTGGCAATTAGTTAGCCGTACGAACAAATATATTGATGAAACGCAGCCGTGGGTATTAGCGAAGGATGAGAATGATCGTGAAAAACTTGCGTCTGTAATGGCCCACTTAGCTGAGGTACTTCGTCAAACAGGTATTATGCTTATGCCATTCCTAACAGTAGCACCAAGTAAGATGTTTGCTCAACTTGGACTTACTGAAGAGGCGCATAAATCTTGGGAAAGCCTATCTACAATTGGATGTATTCCAGCTGGAACAAAAGTAGAAAAAGGAAACCCTATTTTCCCTCGTTTGGAAATGGAAGTAGAAGTGGGGTATATTAAAGAACAAATGCAAGGTTCTGCTCCTAAAGTAGAAGAGAAAAAAGCAGAAGAACCAAAGGCAGAAGAAATTACAATTGATGATTTCTTTAAAGTAGAATTACGAGTAGCTGAAGTAATATCCGCTGAACCTGTGAAAAAAGCAGATAAGTTGTTAAAAATTCAGCTTGATTTAGGTACAGAGAAGCGTCAAGTGGTTTCTGGGATTGCTAAATTCTATTCTCCAGAAGAACTAAAAGGTAAAAAGGTTATTTGTGTAACGAATTTAAAACCTGTAAAATTACGTGGTGAATTATCACAAGGTATGATTTTAGCAGGTGAAGAGAATGGCGTATTGTCATTAGCATCAGTTGACCAAAATTTACCAAACGGTACAAAAATCAAGTAATTGAGACAAGAAAAGAGATGTTTCACGTGTAACATTGGTGAAGCGTCTTTTTTCTTTTTAAATTCCCTTTTTTTGCATTAAAATTGTAGTATTGTTATCGTTAAGTTAGAAAGAGTGTAGTTTTTCTATGAGAGAATTGATTTCAATATAAAAGGAGTTATTTATTATGTTGTTTGATACACATTCACATTTAAATGCAGAGCAATTTGAAGAAGATTTACAAGAAGTTATCGCGAGAATGAAAGAAGTGGGAGTTACATATACGGTTGTTGTTGGATTTGATGAAGTAACGATAAAGAAAGCAATTGAATTAGCAGAGGCTTATGATTTTATTTATGCTGCAGTTGGATGGCATCCCGTTGATGCAATCGACATGAAAGAAGAACATTTAGCTTGGTTAGAAGAATTAGCTGCCCACCCTAAAGTAGTTGCAATTGGAGAAATGGGATTAGATTATCACTGGGATAAGTCTCCAAAAGAAATACAAAAGGAAGTATTCCGTAAACAAATTGCATTAGCGAAAAAGGTGAAATTACCGATTATTATACATAACCGCGATGCAACTCAAGATATTGTTGATATCCTAGAGGAAGAGAATGCAGCTGAAGTAGGAGGCATTATGCATTGCTTTAGTGGTAGTGTAGAAGTAGCGCAGCGATGTGTCGATATGAACTTTTTAATTTCATTAGGTGGGCCAGTAACATTTAAAAATGCCAAGAAACCGAAAGAAGTTGCTATGGAGATTCCGTTAGAAAAATTATTGATAGAGACAGATTGTCCATATTTAACACCACATCCATTTCGAGGGAAACGAAATGAACCGAGTTATGTAAAACTGGTAGCAGAAGAAATTGCGAATTTAAAAGGAATTTCTTATGACGAAGTAGCAAAAATAACAACAAAGAATGCCAAAGCCTTATTTGGTGTTGAATAAAAAAGAATGGGGATTCCCATTCTTTTTTTGTTTTTTGAGAAGGGAGATAGTAGAAATGATAAGAACCCACTATTTACTCATAACATAAGTGTAGAAATATTGTGGATAAATTAAGATGGAGATAGAAGTGTTACAATAAGGGTAGTGAACAAAGATTTTTCTCTTCTACTTTTTAAAATGTAAGATTGGGAAAATAATAATGGAAAAGTCGTCATTTTTTTGTTTTACTAAGTAGAGATGAAACGAGTGTGGAGGCAAGCATGAAAATTAAAGAGATTATCGTTGTAGAAGGTAAAGATGATACAGTTGCGATTAAACGTGCTGTTGGTGCGGATACAATCGAAACGAACGGTTCAGCAATCGGTGATCATGTTATTGAGCGAGTTAAATTAGCGCAGCAAAAACGAGGCGTTATTATTTTCACAGATCCGGATTATCCTGGAGAGCGTATTCGAAAAATTATTTCTGACAAGGTTCCTGGATGTAAGCATGCTTTTTTATCGAAGGAAGAAGCACTTGCTAAAAGGAAAAAAGGTGTTGGAATCGAACATGCTTCTAACGAGTCGATTCGCCGTGCTTTAGAGAATATACATGAAGAAATGGAAGCTTACACAAGTGAAATTAGTTGGAGTGATCTAGTCGATGCGGGCTTAGTGGGCGGAGAAATGGCAAAGAGCCGCAGAGAAAGAGTGGGTAAGCTATTAAAGATTGGTTATACAAACGCAAAACAGTTACATAAACGTTTACAAATGTTTCAAGTTTCAAAGGAATCATTTGCAGAAGCTTATAAGCAAGTAATACAGGAGGAAAAAAAATGAAGGATATCGCAACACCAAATCGTACGAAAGACATTGTTGAAAAGTATGGATTTTCATTCAAAAAAAGTTTAGGACAAAATTTTTTAATTGATACAAATGTATTAAATCGTATCGTTGATCACGCAGAAATCGGTTCAGAAAGTGGCGCAATTGAAATTGGACCAGGTATCGGTGCGTTAACAGAGCAATTGGCGAAGCGTGCAAAAAAAGTAGTGGCTTTTGAAATTGATCAGAGATTATTACCAATTTTAGACGAGACGTTAGCTCCATATAGCAACGTTACAGTTATAAATAAAGATGTACTAAAGGCAGATGTACATGAAGTGTTTAGTGAGCAATTTGAAGAAGGACAAGATGTAATGGTAGTAGCTAACTTACCATACTATATTACAACGCCAATTTTATTTAAATTGCTTGAAGAAAAATTACCGGTTCGTGGATTTGTTGTTATGATGCAAAAAGAAGTTGGAGATCGTTTAGCTGCTAAACCCGGAACGAAAGAGTATGGTTCTTTATCAATTGCCATTCAGTATTATACAGAGGTAGAAACAGTTATGACTGTACCGCGTACAGTGTTTGTACCACAACCAAATGTTGATTCTGCGATTATCCGTCTTCTAAAGCGTCCTAAACCAGTTGTAGAAGTGACAGATGAAACTTTCTTCTTTGAAGTAGTACGAGCAAGTTTCGCACAGCGTCGTAAGACTTTAATGAATAATTTATCAAATAATTTAAATGGTTTCCCGAAAGATAAAGAGCTGTTGGATCGAATTTTAACAGAAATAGGAATTGATCCGAAGCGAAGAGGCGAAACGCTATCTATCGAAGAGTTTGCAACATTAAGTAATGCATTAATTCTTCATAAATTGTCATAAGAATATGAAAGGGACAGTTCAACTTGAGCTGTCCCTTTTGTCACCTTTCCTTTCCTAAATTCATACTTTAAAAACAGGTAAGATGGCCTAACGAGTTTGGAGGTAGGAGAATGGCTTTACATGTTGGAGAATTAGTTGAACGATATTCTCATAATAGGGATATTCTTTTTCGTATTATAGAAATAAAAGGCGAGATAGCAATATTATTTGGAGAGGAAATTAGACTTGTGGCGGATGCGCCACTTGCAGATTTAATTAGTATAGATCAACGAGAACATAAAAAAAGAGTGAAGCGTGAAAAAGAAACAATGGAGCGTACTTACCGGTTGTTTCAGCAAGATTACGTGTTGATGAAACAAAGACATGAACATACTTCAACTGGTGGATATACAAGTGAAGTGAATTATTTTCAAATGCCAGGGCGTGTATTGCATATAGATGGAGATCCTTTATATTTGCGCAAGTGCTTAGACTTATATAATAAAATAGGCGTTCCTGTTCAAGGTATTCATTGTAAGGAAACGGAGATGCATGAAAAGGTAGTAGACTTAATAGATCATTTTCGCCCAGACATTTTAGTTATTACAGGACATGATGCATATACAAAGTCAAAAGGAGCTATGGGAGATTTAGCAGCATATAGACATTCTAAACATTTTGTACAGGCCGTTCGAGAAGTGCGAAAAAAGTATCCATCATTAGATCAACTCGTTATTTTTGCTGGGGCTTGTCAATCACACTTTGAGGCGTTGATTCGAGCAGGTGCTAATTTCGCTAGTTCACCGTCTAGAATTAATATTCATGCTCTAGATCCGGTATATGTAGTCGGCAAAGTTAGTTTCACCTCATTTATGGAAAGAGTCAATGTATGGGACGTTGTGCGTAATACAATTACTGGTGAAAAGGGATTAGGCGGAATTGAAACAAGAGGGATTTTACGAACGGGATTACCCTTTCAACATTATGATGAATGAGCAAGGTACATACGTATCTTGCTTTTTTATGTGGAAATGATTTAAATGAATCTGGATAAAAAGCGACAAGAACGTGCAGACTATACAATGATACTTGTACAATATAGTATTTCTTCTATCTATTTGAACGCATAATGCTTTTATAATGATATTGTCTGTAAATTGCGGTTAATAATTGGGATAGATATATCGTGCTTTAAGTGTTCAATCTAAATTACAGCGAGGTGTAGCAAGGTATATGTCAAAACGTTTAGATGAAATTAAAAGCGAATTAGATCACCATCTTGGACAGCGACTTGTGTTAAAGGCGAATAGTGGAAGAAGAAAAACTGTGGAGCAATCGGGTGTGCTTGCAGAAACGTATCGTTCTGTGTTTGTTGTACAGTTAGACCAGCAAGAAGATGCATTACAACGTGTATCTTATAGTTATGCAGATGTTTTAACAGAGACAGTAGAGTTAACATTTTACGATGAACCTCATAATGAAGCATTTTATAATTAATGTGTTATTTGTTACATATATTCCCACAAATGAAACGCTATATTATTTTGCATACTAATTATACCGTAGCAAAATAAGGAGGGACTCTGCATTGAGTAGACGAAGAGGAGTCATGTCAAATCAATTTAAAGAAGAGCTTGCAAAAGAGCTTGGCTTTTATGATGTTGTTCAGAAAGAAGGATGGGGCGGAATTCGTGCGAAAGATGCTGGTAATATGGTGAAACGTGCTATAGAAATTGCAGAACAGCAATTAATGAAACGAAACCAGTAGTTGTAAGATACTTTCTATGCTACGGTAGCCGAGGAGAGATTCCTCGGCTTTTTGCACGCTAAAAGGTGCCATCATTTGACATAAGTAGTTTCATTCTGAGTGCTTTTCGTTATAATTAGGGAAGTGTCATCGTCTTACTATAAATTTATGGTAAAATAAACGATAAAAGATTGAGTACATAGAGTGGGTGAATAGATTGAAGCTACTAGTGAAAGCACCAGCAAAGATTAATCTGTCGTTAGATGTACTGGGAAAAAGGCAAGATGGATATCATGAAGTGAAAATGATTATGACAACGATCGACTTAGCAGATCGTTTAGAGCTAATGGAATTAGCAGAAGACCGTATTGAAATTTTGTCCCATAATCGGTATGTCCCAGACGACCAACGCAATTTAGCTTATCAAGCAGCGAAATTATTAAAAGGGAAGTTTAATGTAAAAAAAGGTGTATCTATTACTATTGAAAAAACGATTCCAGTAGCCGCAGGATTAGCAGGTGGAAGTAGTGATGCAGCAGCGACATTACGTGGCCTTAATAAGTTATGGAATTTAGGGCTGACAATTGAGGAATTAGCAGAGCTTGGCGCAGAAATTGGGTCAGATGTATCGTTCTGTGTATATGGCGGAACTGCAATTGCCACTGGAAGAGGAGAAAAAATTGAACATATAAAGACTCCACCTTCTTGTTGGGTTATTTTGGCAAAGCCCCACATCGGTGTATCTACTGCTGATGTGTACGGAAATTTAAAATTAAATCGTGTTACACATCCAAATGTAGATAAAATGGTTGAAGTCATTAATGACGGGGACTATAAGGGGATTTGTGATACTGTTGGTAACGTTTTAGAAGATGTTACGTTTGTGATGCATCCTGAGGTTGCACGTATTAAGGCGCAGATGAAACGATTCGGTGCGGATGCCGTATTAATGAGTGGAAGTGGTCCAACTGTATTTGGTCTTGTGCACCATGATTCGCGAATGCATCGTATATATAACGGATTAAAAGGATTTTGCGAGCAAGTATATGCAGTTCGTTTATTAGGAGAGCGAGAAACGCTTGAATAAAGACGTATAATACGTTATGATTTGTTTAGAATATTCGTGATTTGAGGTGAGAGTATGAAAATTAGACGAAGTACAAGATTGGTCGATATGACTTATTACTTGTTACAAAATCCTCGTCAGCTAGTTTCTCTCACTTTTTTTGCTGAAAGGTATCAATCAGCTAAATCTTCCATTAGTGAAGATCTAGTTATTATTAAGCAAACGTTTGAACAACAAGGGGTCGGCACATTGCAAACGATACCAGGAGCAGCAGGAGGAGTGAAATATATTCCCTATATAAGTGAAGAAGAGGCGAATCTGATTATTAATGAGCTTTGTAGCTTATTTGAAAACCCAGACCGTATTTTGCCTGGCGGTTACTTATATATGACGGATCTTTTAAGTAATCCTCGCCAGATTAATGGCGCAGGTCGTTTATTTGCTTCTGTTTTTGCTAGGCAGTCAATTGATGCGGTTATGACGGTAGCGACAAAAGGAATTCCGCTTGCTTATGCAGTAGCGAACTACTTAGATGTACCGGTAGTAATTGCGAGAAAAGATAATAAGGTAACAGAAGGCCCCACTGTTAGTATTAACTATGTATCAGGTTCCTCTAAGCGAATCCAAACGATGACTTTAGCAAAGCGTAGCCTTCCAGAAGGGTCCAATGTTTTAATTATTGATGACTTTATGAAAGCTGGCGGAACCATTCAAGGTATGATGAGCATGCTAGAAGAGTTTAAAGCTAATGTTGTTGGGATTGGCGTATTAGTAGAGTCTACGGATATTGAAGAAAGACTTATTAATAACTTTGTATCATTAATTCGTCTGTCAGAAGTTGATGTGAAAGAAAAAGCGATTCAAGTGGAAAAGGGGAATTATGCACTTGCACCATTTGATAAAGGGCTTGTAGAGGCTGAGTAAAAAGGTAAAGCAGATAGCTTTACCTTTTTTTATTCCTATTTATAAATTACAAAATAGATGGACAAACTGCCTTTGGTACACTATTTTTAAAGAGTAAAAATAAATAATAAAAGGGTGAAAAGTATGAAAGTTGTTCAAACAAGCAAAGCACCACAGGCAATCGGACCATATTCACAAGGGATTATTGTAAATAATATGTTCTATAGTTCAGGACAAATTCCGTTAACGGCAAGTGGAGAACTTGTAACAGGAGATGTAACAGTACAAACAGAGCAAGTATTTGAAATTTTACAAGCGGTATTAGCAGAAGCAGGTGCTTCATTTGATACCGTGGTAAAAACAACAGTATTCTTAAAGGATATGGATGATTTTAATGCTGTTAATGAAGTATACGGTTCTTATTTCTCTACTCATAAACCAGCGCGTTCTTGTGTACAAGTAGCAAAATTACCGAAAGATGTTTCTGTTGAAATCGAAGTAATTGCCCTAGTTAAGTAACTCTTTGTAAGCGATAACCTCTACTAATCCTTATATTCAACTACAATAAAAATTTTTATCTTAAAAATTTTTAAAAAATTAAAGGGAAAATAGAAATTTTGTGGAATTTATACAAATATATCGCTTATTTAGAAAAGGGTGGTGAACACAAGATGGAAGTGACTGACGTAAGATTACGCCGCGTAAACACAGAAGGCCGCATGAGAGCAATTGCCTCTATTACTCTAGACCATGAATTTGTTGTTCATGATATTCGTGTAATTGATGGTAATAATGGATTATTTGTAGCAATGCCAAGTAAACGTACTCCAGATGGAGAATTCCGTGACATTGCACATCCAATTAATTCTAATACACGCTCTAAAATTCAAGATGCGGTTTTAACAGAGTATCACCGTTTAGGCGAGTTAGAAGAGGTTGAGTTTGAAGAAGCAGGCGCTTCGTAAAATTCGAATGAAAAGGGCTTTTGAAAGAAAGCCTTATAATTTTGTAGCAAACTCCTGTAAGCATTTACAGGAGTTTGTTTTTTTGAATAATACATGTTTCTAATTATAAAAATTCATATTTTGAAAAAATAAAGATGAAAAACTTCTAATTTTTTCAAAATCATTTAAAATAGTATAGCTTATTCCTTAAAAAAGATACTAAAGAGTAAAACATCTTATAAGAATTATGGTAAAATTTAATAGTTATAATGTGTTTCTTGAAATATATGATGATTTAGGATAATATCGTTAATGGATAAATAGGTTGCGATGGAGGGTCTATATGTCAAACAGATTTGCAGTGATTCTAGCTGCAGGTAAAGGCACACGTATGAAGTCCAAGCTATACAAAGTGCTGCATCCTGTATGTGGAAAACCAATGGTACAACATGTAGTCAATGAAGTATCTCAATTAGGATTGCAGAAACTTGTAACAGTCGTTGGACATGGTGCTGAAAAGGTACAAGAACAGCTAGGAAATGTAAGTGAGTTTGCATTACAAGCAGAACAACTTGGTACAGCTCATGCTGTCGATCAAGCTGCAAGTGTACTTGCAAATGAAGAAGGAACAACTTTAGTTATTTGTGGTGATACACCTCTAATAACTGCTGAAACGATGGAAGCATTGCTTCAGCAACACGAAGAAGCGGGGGCAATGGCGACGGTACTAACAGCGTACATAGAAGAGCCTGCTGGATATGGCCGTATCGTTCGTAATGAGAATGGTCATGTTGAAAAGATTGTTGAGCATAAGGATGCAAATGAAAAAGAATTAGCTATTAAAGAAATCAATACAGGTACGTATTGTTTTGATAATAAAGCTTTATTTGCTTCACTTTCTAAAGTTTCAAATGATAATGTACAGGGCGAATATTACCTTCCGGACGTTATTGAAATTTTAAAAAATGAAGGTCATATTGTATCAGCTTATCAAACAGAGCACTTCGATGAAACGTTAGGTGTTAACGACAGAGTCGCTCTATCGCAAGCGGAAATTATTATGAAAAATCGTATCAACCGAAAGAACATGGTAAATGGTGTTACAATTATTGATCCAAGTAACACATACATTTCTGCGGATGCAATTATTGGTAGTGATACAGTTCTTCACCCAGGAACGGTTATTGAGGGTAACGCTGTAATTGGTTCTGATTGTGAAATTGGACCGCATACAGTAATTCGCGATAGTGAAATTGGAGATCGTACGGTAATTCGTCAATCTACTGTACATGACAGCAAACTTGGTACAGAAGTATCGGTTGGTCCATTTGCACATATTCGCCCAGATTCAGTTATTGGAGATGAAGTGCGCGTTGGAAACTTCGTAGAAATCAAAAAAACTGTTTTTGGTAATAGAAGTAAAGCTTCACACTTAAGTTATATCGGGGATGCACAAGTTGGAGAAGACGTGAATCTTGGCTGTGGTTCAATTACGGTGAACTACGACGGCAAGAATAAATTTAAAACTGTAATTGGTAACGGGGTATTTATTGGATGTAATTCAAACCTTGTTGCTCCTGTAACAGTTGAAGATGGTGCTTATGTGGCAGCAGGCTCTACAATAACAGAGAATGTTCCATCAAAAGCATTATCAGTAGCACGTGCACGTCAAGTTAACAAAGAAGACTATGTTGATCAATTGCTGAATAAGAAAAAATCATAATGTGGAGGGTTAATCTAGATGTCGACTCAATATCTAAATTCTAATTTGAAAGTATTCTCTTTAAACTCTAATAAGGAACTTGCTGAGCAAATCGCAAAGCATATTGGAGTAGGACTAGGAAAATGTTCTGTTGATCGTTTTAGTGATGGAGAAGTTCAAATTAACATCGAAGAAAGTATCCGTGGTTGCGATGTATTCATTATTCAATCTACAAGCTTCCCAGTAAACGAGCATATCATGGAATTACTTATTATGATTGATGCATTAAAACGTGCATCTGCAAAAACAATTAATATTGTTATTCCTTACTATGGTTATGCGCGTCAAGACCGTAAAGCGCGTTCTCGTGAACCAATTACATCGAAACTTGTAGCAAACTTGCTTGAAACAGCAGGTGCAACTCGTGTAATCACTCTAGATTTACATGCTCCACAAATTCAAGGATTCTTTGATATCCCGATCGACCACTTAATGGGTGTACCGATTCTTTCAGATTACTTTGAAACAAAAGGCCTTAAAGATATCGTAATCGTATCTCCTGATCACGGTGGTGTAACTCGTGCTAGAAAAATGGCGGATCGCCTAAAAGCGCCAATCGCTATTATTGATAAGCGTCGTCCTCGTCCGAATGTATCAGAGGTAATGAACATTATCGGTAACATCGAAGGCAAAACAGCAATTTTAATTGATGACATCATTGATACAGCTGGTACAATTACATTAGCGGCAAACGCTCTTGTTGAGAACGGTGCTTCTGAAGTATATGCTTGCTGTACACACCCAGTATTATCTGGTCCAGCAATTGAGCGTATTCAAAATTCGAATATTAAAGAGTTAGTTGTAACGAACTCTATCGTATTACCAGAAGAGAAGAAAATTGATAAAGTACATGAACTTTCAGTTGCTCCATTAATCGGAGAAGCAATCATTCGTGTATACGAAGAAGAATCTGTAAGTGTATTATTCAATTAATTGGATAGAATGAGACGTAACCAAGCTTGGTTACGTCTTTTCGTATCGAAAAAAGAAAGTAGTGGTACAAGAATGAAATTAATAGTAGGACTTGGGAACCCAGGTAGAGAATATGAATTAACAAGGCATAATATTGGATTTATGGCGATCGATGAACTTGCAAAACGTTGGAGTATTTCTTTGAATGAACAAAAATTTAAAGGGGTATTTGGCGCAGGCTTTGTTAATGGGGAAAAAGTAATCTTACTAAAGCCACTTACATATATGAATTTATCTGGGGAAAGTATCCGTCCGCTCATGGATTATTATAAAATTGATGTCGAGGACTTCATTGTTATGTACGATGATTTAGATATTCCTGTAGGTAAATTACGCCTTCGCATGAAAGGTAGTGCGGGTGGACATAATGGTGTGAAATCAACAATTTCGCATTTAGGAACACAAGAATTTCAACGTATCCGCATGGGAATCGATCGTCCGAAAAATGGGATGAAAGTAGTGGATTACGTATTAGGACGTTTTACATCTGAAGAAATATCTGGCGTTAATCAATCCATTGAAAATGCAGCAGATGCATGTGAGGAATGGTTAAATAAACCTTTTCTCCAAATCATGAATACTTTTAATAGTTAAGCGCACAATCTGGAATATTTTATTTTGTTTTATCCCATACTAGTAGCAATTGGATATTTAGGAGGCTAGTATGGAAGGTTATTATTACTGTAGACATTGTGGAAACAATGTGGGCTCCATTATCGCAGAAAAAGTATATAGCGACGTTTTGTTTCAACTAACAGAGCAAGAAGTAGTGGATATGATTCATTTTCATGAGAATGGAAATATATATATAAAAACGATTTGTGAATCGTGTCAAGAAACGCTCGCATCTTATCCAGAGTATTATGAATATGAAAAATTTCTGCAATAAAATGTTGTCGCTTTGGCATGTCCAAAGCATTTTTCTGTTTTCTTTTTCCAAAATATTTGCATAAAATATAGTAACTTGCTCTTTATGTTGAGAGGAGTTTTGAAAATGATAGGTTTATTAGAGCAATTTTATAAAAATGAAGAAATACAATCGGTTATCAATGGGCTAGAAGATGGGTTGAAAGAACAACTTGTATCGGGTATGGCAACATCCTCTCGGTCATTATTAATGGCAGCTTTATATAAAAAAACAAAGCAATCACAACTTATTGTGACGCACAATTTATACCAAGCACAAAAAGTACATGAAGATTTAGTGGCGTTACTTGGTGAAAAAGATGTTTGGCTATATCCGGTAAATGAATTGATAGCATCGGAAGTTGGTGTTGCAAGTCCAGAACTGAAGGCGCAGCGTATTGAAGTGTTAAATCGCTTAGCTGCGGGAGAGAATGGGATTATTGTAGCGCCAGTTGCAGGACTGCGTAGGTTTTTACCAATAAAAGAATTATGGAAGCAAAGGCAAATTGAAATCAATCTAGGGCAAGAGATTGATTTAGATGCACTCTTGCATACCTTACATCATATTGGCTATGAGCGTAAGTCGATGGTAGAAGCTCCAGGAGAGTTTAGTTTGCGCGGGGGAATATTAGATATTTACCCATTAACTGAAGAATTACCATTTCGTATTGAATTCTTTGATACACAGGTTGATTCTATTCGATTATTTGATGTGGAAGAACAGCGCTCTCAAGATAAAAGGGAAAGTGTTCGGTTTGGTCCGGCAACAGAGTTTTTATTTTCACAGGAAGAATTGAAATCGGGAATTAAGCATCTTGAAGAAGGTTTGACTAAGACGATGCAAAAGCTTTCCGATGATAAATTAAAGACTACTGTGCTTGAGACGGTTAGTCATGAAATTGAAATGTTGAAAAACGGGCAAAGTATAGAACAAATGTTTAAATATTTATCTATTTTCTATAAAGAACCTGCTAGTCTGATAGATTATTTACCAGAAAACGGTGTTGTAATTTTAGATGAGATTTCCCGTATTCAAGAAACAGCATCACATCTTGAAACAGAAGAAGCGGAATGGTATATCTCACTTCTTGGCGAAGGAACAATTATTCAGGATTTATCTTTCTCCCACTCGTTTGAGGAGTTTCTTCATAATAAAAAAAGAAGTTTTGTATATTTAACGTTATTCTTACGCCATATAGCACACACACATCCTCAAAATATTGTGAATGTGACATGTAAAACGATGCAAGATTTCCACGGACAGATGCAGTTGTTAAAAACTGAAATTGATAGATGGAATGAAGGGCATTTTACGACTGTTGTGCTTGGAACAGATGATGAACGTGTAAAAAAACTCCAACATATTTTAAGTGATTATGATATTGATGCAGACATTGTAGAGGCCACAGATATCTTATTGCCTGGAAGGTTACAAATTGCTGTAGGCGATTTACATGCAGGCTTTGAAATGCCGATGCAAAAGTTTGTTGTCATTACTGAAAAGGAGCTTTTTCATAAGAAAGTTAAAAAATCACAACGTAAGCAAAAGTTATCTAACGCTGAACGGATTAAAAGTTATTCGGAATTAAAAGTTGGAGACCATGTAGTTCATGTAAATCATGGTATAGGTAAATTTTTAGGTATTGAGACATTAGAGATTAATGGTGTTCATAAAGATTATTTAAATATTAAATATCAAGGTAATGATAAGTTATACGTTCCAATTGAACAAATTGATCAAGTGCAAAAATACGTAGGGTCTGAAGGTAAGGATCCAAAAGTTTATAAATTAGGCGGAAATGATTGGAAGAAGGTCAAAACGAAAGTTGAAAAATCTGTACAAGACATTGCAGATGACCTAATTAAATTATATGCCGAGCGTGAAGCTTCGAAAGGTTATGCATATACACCAGATACGGCAGAACAACAAGAATTTGAATCTTCTTTCCCATATCAAGAGACAGAGGATCAACTACGTTCTATTGAAGAGATTAAGAAAGATATGGAACGCGGACGTCCGATGGATAGGCTTCTTTGTGGCGACGTAGGATATGGAAAGACTGAAGTAGCTATTCGTGCGGCATTTAAAGCAATTATGGATGAAAAACAAGTTGCGATTTTAGTACCGACAACAATCCTTGCACAACAACACTATGAAACAATTCGAGAGCGTTTTCAAGATTACCCAATTAATATAGGGTTACTAAGTAGATTCCGCACACGAAAACAACAAAATGAAACGATTAAGGGTTTAAAAGATGGAACGGTGGATATTGTAATCGGAACGCATCGTATTTTATCTAAAGATGTTACGTATAAAGATTTAGGACTTCTTATTATTGATGAAGAACAAAGATTCGGCGTTACGCATAAAGAAAAAATTAAACAATTGAAAGCAAATGTTGACGTGTTAACATTAACGGCAACTCCGATTCCACGTACACTTCATATGTCTATGCTTGGTGTGCGCGATTTATCTGTTATTGAGACACCACCAGAGAATCGTTTCCCAGTACAAACATATGTAGTAGAGTATAATCCAGCATTAATGCGAGAAGCGATAGAGCGAGAGTTGGCAAGAGGCGGTCAAATTTACTTCCTATATAACCGTGTGGAGGATATTGAAAGAAAAGCAGATGAAATTTCGATGTTAGTTCCAGATGCTCGTGTAACATACGCACATGGGAAAATGAATGAAGGTGAATTAGAGGCTGTTATGCTATCGTTTTTAGAAGGGCAGCATGATGTTCTTGTAAGTACAACAATTATCGAGACGGGTGTAGATATTCCGAATGTAAATACATTAATTGTATTTGATGCAGATCGTATGGGATTATCGCAGTTGTATCAGCTCCGTGGGCGTGTTGGACGTTCTAATCGCGTCGCATATGCCTATTTTGCATACAAACGTGATAAAGTGTTATCGGAAGTTGCAGAGAGGCGTCTACAGGCAATTAAAGAGTTTACAGAGCTTGGATCTGGTTTCAAAATTGCGATGAGAGACTTATCAATTCGTGGTGCGGGTAATTTGTTAGGGGCAGAACAACATGGATTTATTGATTCTGTCGGATTTGATCTATATTCTCAAATGTTAAAAGATGCAATTGAGCAACGTAGAGGAACAGATGGAGTTGAAAATACCGTTAATGTTGAAATTGATTTAGAAGTGGATGCATATTTACCGGATGCGTATATTTCAGATAGTAAACAAAAAATTATGATGTATAAACAATTTAGAGGTATTTCTGCAATTGAAGATATTGAAGAGTTGCAGGAAGAGATGATCGACAGATTTGGTGATTACCCACAAGAAGTTGGTTATTTATTACAAATTGCAAACATTAAAGTGTTGGCGATGAAAGAACAAATTGAGTTAATTAAGCAAAATAAATTTGAAGTAACATTCCTGTTTTCTGAACAAGCGAGCCAAAATATAGATGGTGGAAAATTATTCATGCTAGGAAGTAGTTTTGGTCGTATGATCGGTCTTGGTATGGAGGGGGCACAATTGAAAATTGTGATGAAAACGAATGGATTAGAGACATCGAAATGGTTAACAATTGCTGAAAATTTATTAAAAGGCTTACCAGATGTAAAAAAAGAAGTAATAAATGCCTAATATAAGATAAAAAATACAATTCGACGTGCATAGAAGAACTAATGTGTAAAATACTATGTTTAACAGTTGGTGATTTTTACATGAACAGGTAAATTCACCACTTTGATCATCAGTAGAAAGTGAGGCAGCATTAGAATGAAAGCAACTGGAATCGTACGTCGAATTGATGATTTAGGTAGGGTAGTAATTCCAAAGGAAATTCGTAGAACTTTACGTATTCGTGAGGGAGATCCCTTAGAGATTTTTGTTGATCGCGATGGAGAAGTCATTTTGAAAAAATATTCTCCGATTAGTGAATTAGGTAATTTTGCAAAAGAATATACGGAAGCTTTATACGATAGCTTAGGACATAATGTACTTGTATGCGATCGTGATTCTATTATCGCAGTAGCAGGTATATCTAAAAAAGAATACTTAAATAAAAGTGTTGGCGATTTAATTGAGAAGACAATGGAAGAACGTAAATCTGTTATTATGACAGATGAAAGCGAAATTTCAATTATTGATGGAGTAACAGAAAAAGTTAGCTCTTATACAATTGGCTCGATTATTGCAAATGGAGATCCAATCGGAGCTGTCGTTATCTTCTCTAAAGAGGCTATTATAAGTGAAGTAGAGCATAAATCAGTAAATACAGCTGCAAGCTTTTTAGCGAAACAAATGGAGCAGTAGCGAAGTGTAATTTCTATAAGTAGCAATCTTTCCTAATTATGATATTTCTATTTGAGAAATTAACTATTTGGAGATATAAGTATATTGAATGAAGGTAGCGCTTTGCTACCTTTTTTCATTGAATATTTTTGCTGTTGAAAGAAGGCAGTGAATGTAAGGAATATGAAGGAGAGCCAGTTTTTCTTTGTGATATAATACGAGGGGTGAGAATAGAAAAAGGAGTTTTCTTGTATGGAAGCGAAGAAGTACCAAGCCTTTTGGCGTGGGGCTATTATATTAACAATCGCAAGTTTTATTACGAAAGTATTAAGCGCTTTTTACCGTATTCCATATCAAAATATAGCGGGTGATATTGGTTTTTATATTTACCAACAAATTTATCCGTTTTATGGACTTTGTTTAATTTTAGCTACTTATGGGTTTCCTATTATTATTTCAAAAATGGTCGCAGAAAGATTAGAACGAGGAAAACAAAAGGAAGCAGAAGAAATTATTTGTGTATCTTTTTGGTTTTTATTAGGAATTGGCTTTATAGGATTTTTCACATTATTCTTTGGGGCCGAAACAATTGCATCGGCTATGGGTGATATACATTTAGATAAATTATTACGTGTTATTTCGTTTTCATTCCTACTAATGCCATTTTTATCTGTAGCGAGAGGATATTTTCAAGGATTCAATAATATGATGCCGACGGCTGTTTCGCAAGTAATTGAACAAACGATTCGTGTTTCTATTATTGTATTTCTATCACTATTCCTTATTGCTCATGGATTTGATTTATATACAGTTGGTGCGGGTGCTATGCTAGGTTCAATTGCAGGCGGGCTTATTGGGATTATCGTACTTTTACTTTATATGCGTCATGATTTCCAGGCTATTTTCTTTAAAAGTTGGAAGAGAATTGGAGGTAAAAAAAGGATTATTCGAATCCTTTTTTGGCAGGGATTAGCGATTTGTGTTAGTAATTTAGTCCTTATTTTTATACAAATGGCGGATTCTATTTCCTTTTATACCTTACTTATTCGCGCGGGAGAGCAAGTTGAAAATGCAAAGATACTAAAAGGTGTTTATGATAGAAGTATCCCGCTTATGCAATTAGGTACTGTTGTGACAACTTCTTTCTCATTGTCACTTATTCCTATTATTACAGCGGCGAAAGAAAGAGGAGATCTTTCTTTTATTCAAGAAAAGGTAAAATTAGCAATGAAAATAACATTTGTTATTGGATTTGCAGCTGCTATTGGATTAACTTGTATTATTCAACCTACAAATATTATGTTGTTTGAAAATAGTGATGGATCAGATGTGTTATCGATTTTATCTTTATCTATTTTATTTAGTTCATTGTCAATTACAACTGCTTCTATTTTGCAAGGAGTGGGACAAACATTAAAACCAGCAATATTCGTTGTATTTGGAGGTTGTTTGAAGTTAGTTTTAAACTATATATTAATGCCGTATTTTGGTGTAAAGGGAGCTGCAATTGCAACTTTAGTTGCGCTTATTGTAATTGCCTTGCTAAATAGTGTGTTACTTATGCGAACTGTATCGGAGCCACTTATTGATAGGCGGAATGTGTTAGGCGTAGCTATTAGTGGTATCGGTATGGGGTTTGTATTAATAATCTTTATGCGTATGTTGCGAATGTCCGGATTAGTAATGGATACAGGACATAGAGGAATTGCGACGCTTGAAGCGCTGTTAGGTGTAGCTATCGGTGGATTAGCATATATGTTTTTAATTTTAAAATTACGTGTATTTACAAAAGAAGAATTAGGAACCGTTATGAAACAAGAGAAAAAAGAAGGTTCATTGAAGAAGAGTGGATAGAGGTGACTGGTTGTGAGTGGAATCATTACTATTTTAGGATTAGGTGCTGGTGAGTTAGATCAGTTAACGATGGGTGTATATCGAAAGATAAAAGAAGCAGACCGTATGTTTGTTAGAACGAAGGAACATCCAGTTATAGAAGAATTGGAGAAAGAAGGTATAAAGTATACGGCCTTTGATAATGTATATGAGGCACATGATACATTTGAAATCGTATATGAAACAATCGCGAATACATTGCTAGAACAAGCTAAAGGCGCAGAAATTATTTATGCTGTTCCAGGTCATCCGCTTGTAGCAGAAAGAACAGTTCAGCTACTTTTGGAAAAAGGAGAAGTAGCAAATATTGAAGTGCGAATTGAAGGTGGACAAAGTTTCCTTGATCCGATGTTTGCAAGTCTAAAAATTGATCCGATTGAAGGGTTCCAATTAATTGATGCTACATCATTTGAAAGAGGGCAATTAGAATTACGTCAACATTTAATCTTTTGCCAAGTGTATGATGCATTCGTTGCTTCAGATGTGAAGCTAACGTTAATGGAGATTTTGCCAGATGATTACGAACTGTATATCGTAACAGCTGCAGGGACTTCATTCGAGCAAGTGAAAAAGGTACCGTTATACATGTTAGATCATGAAACAGAATTAAATAATTTAACGAGTGTATATATACCGCCAGTTAAGGAACGTGCGTCCTTATATCAGCAGTTTGATGTGCTTAGAGCAATTATTGCTGATCTTCGTGGACCGAACGGTTGCCCATGGGATAAAAAGCAAACTCATCAATCTTTAAAGAAATACTTAATTGAAGAAGCGTATGAAGTGCTAGAAGCGATTGATGAAGAGGATGATGATCATTTAGTAGAAGAACTAGGTGATATATTATTACAAGTTATGCTTCATGCCCAAATTGGAGAGGATGAAGGTTGGTTCTCTATAGATGATATTATTCGGACTTTAGCTGAGAAAATGGTTCGTCGTCATCCGCATGTGTTTGGTGATACGGATGTAAATAATGCTGATGAAGTGATTGCAAATTGGGAAGAAATTAAAAAACAAGAAAAGGGACTTGTGAAAGAGTCTGTTTTAACGGGTATTCCAAAAAGCTTGCCGCAGCTAATGCGTGCTTATGAAATTCAGAAGAAAGCTGGAAAGGTTGGATTTGATTGGGTTGATGTGCAGCCGATGATAGAGAAGGCCTTAGAAGAATGGCAAGAATTCCAACAAGAAGTTGTAAACATGGATGAGGAAAAGATGCTAGGTGAATTTGGTGATTTACTATTTGCATTTGTTAATATAGCTCGTCATTATAAATTAGATCCAGAAGAAGCGTTACGTTCAACTAATGAGAAATTTATGGCTCGCTTTTTATACATGGAAGCAAAAGTAGCTGAAATGAATAAGGAAATGCAAGATTTATCATTAGAACAGTTAGATGTTTTATGGGAAGAGGCAAAACAAACAGAGCGTCAATAGGGGGATTTGATATGCGTCTAGATAAATTTTTGAAAGTATCACGTTTAATTAAAAGAAGAACATTAGCAAAAGAAGTATCTGACCAAGGAAGAATTTCGATTAATGGTCAAGTGGCAAAAGCGAGTTCAGATGTGAAGGTAGAGGATGAATTAACAATTCGTTTCGGTCAAAAAATAGTAACTGTGAAAGTAAATGAATTGAAAGAAACAACTAAAAAAGAAGATGCAGCAAACATGTATAGTATCGTTCGTGAGGAAAAAGTGAAAGCGGAAGAAGGCTTGTTCTAAAATAGGTTATCCCTTCATACATTACTATTAGCTAGTATAAAGCTATGGGGGGATTTTCGTGAATAATGGTTACTCACCTATGTCTTCTAATCAACAAAATGTTTCTGTAGAGCATGATATTATCATGCGTGGCAGGCGTGTAATCGATATTACTGGTGTAAAGCAAGTAGAGAGTTTTGATAGCGAAGAATTTTTACTTGAGACTGTAATGGGTTTTTTAACAATTCGTGGTCAAAATTTGCAAATGAAGAATTTAGATGTAGAAAAGGGTGTTGTATCAATTAAAGGGAAAGTTCATGAGATGCTGTATATTGATGAGAACCAAGGGGAGAAAACTAAAGGCTTCTTTAGTAAGTTGTTTAAATGAGCCTAACAATTCAGTTGTATACAATGCTTTCAATGATTGGAATGGGTGCTTGGATTGGTGCCTCTTTAGATACATATCAACGGTTTTTAAAGCGCCAAGAGCGTAAACGTTGGCTTGTATTTATACAGGATATACTATTTTGGATTGTCCAAGCATTATTCGTTTTTTATGTATTACTGCGTGTGAATGAAGCCGAACTACGTATATATGTATTTTTGGCGTTACTATGTGGTTTTGCAGCATATCAAAGCTTATTGAAAGCACTATACATGAAGATGTTAAATTTTCTCATCTATATTTTTGTACAAACAACACAATTTTTTGTTCGAATTATACAGCTACTCATGATAAAACCTGTTATTATTATAGCGCAGCTATTTATTGCATTTATATTATTCTTATTTCGTATACTGCTTTCAATTGGACATGTGTTATGGAAAATGGTGATTTGGATATTACTTTTCATATGGAAAGTTTTTTTCTCGCCTGTTCGATTTATTGCTTCGCTCATATGGAAACTTCTCCCTAATCGTGTTAAACTTTTTATAATGAAGCATGTAGGGTTCCTGCAATATGTAGCAAAATTGAAGGGACATATCTTCCAATTATGGGAGCGTATAAAAAAGAAGTTAGGGGGACCTCGGAAATGAGGGAACTGAGACAAAGAACAATCGAAAAACAGAGTCCAAATCCTGTTAAAGAACATATAATACAAACGGATGAGAACAGGAAGCGACTTTATCGCCGTTTAGCGGTTTTTCTTGTCTTTGCTTTTACAATTATTGCTAGTGTTAGTGTGACGTTTTATCAACAAAACAGTTCCATTAAAGCAAAAGAAGCAAAAGTTAAGGACATGAAAAAAGAACTGGATTCATTAACGAAAAAAGAAAAGAATCTAAAAGATGAAGTTCAAAAGTTGAATGATGAAGAGTACGTTTTAAAGATTGCTAGAAGGGATTATTTCTTCTCCGGAAAAGGGGAGATAATTTTTCCTGTTTCTAAGTAGAGTATGTCTTATTGACACTACATTTTAGGATTATATATAATAAAGTAAAATTTGACTTTTTAACCACTAAGGAGGAGCATTTTTTTTATGTCAATCGAGGTAGGCAGCAAGTTACAGGGTAAAGTAACAGGTATTACAAATTTTGGGGCTTTTGTGGAGCTGCCAGAAGGCTTAACAGGTCTTGTTCATATTAGTGAAGTTGCTGATAATTATGTGAAAGATATTAACGATCACTTAAAAGTAGGCGACCAAGTAGAAGTAAAAGTTATCAATGTTGAAAAAGATGGCAAAATTGGCCTATCTATTAAGAAAGCGAAAGAACGTGAAAAAACAGAAGGAGATCGTCCACGTGGTGAATACCAACGTGGTGGTGATCAACAACGTTCTGGACGTCCACAACGTAATAATCGTTCTTCCAACAGAGATAACCGCGGTGGCGGTAGCGAACGAGCTCCAAAAGAAACATTTGAGCAAAAGATGGCACGCTTTTTAAAAGATAGTGAAGATCGTTTAACTTCTTTAAAGCGTAACACAGAATCTAAACGTGGTGGCCGTGGCGCACGTCGCGGATAATAAGTCCGTTTAATTCTTAACATATAGAGAGGTACCCAGAGTAATTACTCGGGTACTTTTTTATGTGAGAGAATATATTTTCAAAAAAGTTTTTGAGATGTGTTGACTTTAAAACGTATCTGATGTAAGATACTAATTGTCCGTTAAATACGACGACATGGCGGTGTAGCTCAGCTGGCTAGAGCGTACGGTTCATACCCGTGAGGTCGGGGGTTCGATCCCCTCCGCCGCTATATTTAATTTAACGGCCCGTTGGTCAAGTGGTTAAGACACCGCCCTTTCACGGCGGTAACACGGGTTCGAATCCCGTACGGGTCATCTGAAAAGATCATGCAAATTTGCATGATCTTTTTTTGTTAAATATAAATTAAGACGTACAATACTTCTACAAAATCACCCTATATTTTCTGAACATTCTTTTAACTCGCTTTGAATAAATTAAATACTATGTATATATGTAGATTTATTTCGAATAAAAAGTCGAACGATTATAAAAGTCAAAACTGTTGTTTTGACAAAAATCCCAATAATCATCTTTTATAATAACAGTAATTAAACTATGCAGGTGGTGTTAAAAATATGCCTAAAGCAGGAAGGACTACTATGAATACAAGTGCATTGGCGATGAATGAAAATCAGCTTGGAACAATAAAGTGGACGAGTAAGTTGCGAATGAAGTTTGAACAAGTTTTCTTTAGATGGGGATTCATTATTGCTGTTATTGGTTTTCTTTTGGGACGAGCATATATATTAACAAACATTTTACCGTTTGCATTGCCGTTTTTTGCTGCTGTTTATGTTATGAAGCGAGATAAAATGCCGCTCGCGTTCTTAGCCCTAATGGGGGGAGCACTTTCAGTTTCAATAGATAATTTATTTTTTACTTTTGCATCTATCTTTACCTTCTTTATTTATAATATCTTCTTTAGTCGGTTTACACGTAAAACTGTTGGACTTGTACCATTCCAAGTATTTATCTCCGCATTAACCGCACATTTAGTTGTTGTATATTTTGCACAGCAAACCGTCACCATGTATGATCTGCTCGTCAGTACGATCGAAGCAGGGCTTAGCTTCGTATTAACGATGATATTTTTACAAAGTGTTCCGCTTTTAGTGGAAAGGAAAGGGAAGCAACAAGCGTTAGAAACAGAAGAAATTGTTTGTTTAATTATATTACTAGCATCTGTTTTAACGGGCACAACGGATTGGTTTGTTTATGATGCTTCTATTCAACATATTTTCACTAGATATTTAGTATTAGTATTTGCCTTTATTGCAGGGGCAGCTACAGGGTCCACAGTAGGAGTTGTCACTGGGTTAATATTAAGTTTAGCGAATGTGGCTAGCTTGTCTCAACTTAGTCTCCTTGCCTTTTCAGGATTGCTTGGGGGATTGTTAAAAGAAGGGAAGCGTATAGGAGTTAGTTTAGGTTTATTAATTGGTACAGGCTTAATTACATTATATGTAGACAAGCAAACAAGTATTGTAACAACTTTAATTGAATCTGGTGTAGCGATTGTTTTCTTCTTATTAACACCGAAGCTTGTTATGGATCGTATTGCTAAATTTATGCCGGGTACACAGGAACATTCACAAGATCAACAACAATATTTAAGAAGAGTGCGCGATGTTACAGCAAACAAAATCAATCAATTTGCTAATGTATTTGCTGCTTTGTCAAATAGCTTTTCTGTATACGGGTATGTGGAGGAGGAAGATAAAGAAACAGAAGCTGATTTATTTTTAAGTACAATTACTGCAAAAACATGTCAAACATGCTTTAAGAAGGATCAATGTTGGGTAGTTAATTTTGATAAAACATACGATTATATGAAACAAATAATGAGTGAAACAGAAGAAGGAACGCTGCAGCATAATCGGAAGTTAGTTCGTGAATGGGACAAGCATTGTGTGAGAGGGAAGAAAGTAACAGATTTAGTAGCGGGTGAATTAGATCACTTCTATGAGGGGCAGAAATTAAGAAAACAAATGAAGGAAAATCGTAGAATTGTAGCGGAGCAATTACTAGGTGTATCAAAAGTGATGGAAGATTTCGCTAAGGAGATACAACGAGAAAGAGAGAACCATCAAGCACAGGAGGAGCAAATTTTACAAGCGTTTCGTGATTTCGGTGTCGAAGTGGAGCATGTTGATATTTATTGTTTAGATAGAGGAAGTATTGATATTGAAATGTTGATTCCAGCTGCATCTAATGAACATGGGGAATGCGAGAAGTTGGTTGCTCCAATGCTTTCAGATATTTTAAAAGAGAATATCGTCGTTAAGCATGAAGAGAAATCCTCATATCCAAATGGGCACAGTTTAATATCATTTGGTTCAGCGAAGACGTATTCTCTTGATACAGGATTGGCCACAGCTGCAAAAGGTGGTGGGTTTGTTTCAGGTGATTCCTACGCGATGATGGATTTGAGCGTTGGTAAATATGCACTTGCGATTAGTGATGGTATGGGAAATGGACAAAGGGCTCATATGGAGAGTAGGGAAACGGTAAAATTATTACAAAAGATACTTCAATCAGGTATTGAGGAAGAAATAGCGATTAAGTCCATCAATTCAATCCTTTCTTTAAGGACGACAGAGGAGATGTATACAACGCTTGACTTGGCTATGGTAGATTTACGGGATGCGAGTGCGAAGTTTTTAAAGATTGGATCGACGCCGAGTTTTGTTAAACGCGGAAATAATATTTTGAAAATTGAGGCAAGTAATTTGCCGATGGGAATCATTGAAGATGTTGAAGTTGATGTGGTTGGTGAGCAATTAAAAACGGGTGATCTTCTTATCATGATGAGTGACGGCATTTTTGAGGGAGCGCAACATGTGGAGAATCACGAATTATGGATAAAACGTAAAATTAAAGAACTACAAACAGAGGATCCGCAGGAGATTGCTGATATTATTATGGAAGAAGTGATTCGCTCTGGTGATGGTTATATAAATGATGATATGACTATTGTGGTGGCGAAAGTAAAGAAAAATATGCCGAAGTGGGCTACGATTCCAATAGTAGGAATGCAGGCGCAATAAAATAATCAAAAAAACCTAGGTATCTACCTAGGTTTTTTTGATTAAAAAGGTAATGTGATTACTTTGTTAAATATACAGGAGGGATGTAAGATAAAAATGTGAATTTTGTACATCTTTTTTTTGCACAATGTTTGTAAAAGTTGTACCATTATATACAAGGTAACTAATGTTGTTGTTCTTGTTTAATGAAAGGTGATTGCGAAGTTGAAAGATGCATTTGTTGAAAAAGTAGATGACTTTGTAAAGCAGCATGATGTATTAAAGAAACATTCAACAATTGTTGTAGGGGTTTCTGGTGGACCTGACTCTTTGGCTCTTTTATATTATTTGCTAGAAAAAAGGGTAGAAAAACAGCTCGAAATTGTAGTAGCACATGTGGATCATATGTTTAGAGGTAATGAATCTTATGAGGATCTGCAGTTTGTACAGGATCTTTGCAAAGAGCTAGGAGTTATTTGTGAAACGCTAAGGATTAATGTGTCGCAATATCAACAGCAATATGGAATGAATGCACAAGTTGCTGCTAGAGAATGCAGATATGCATTTTTGGAAAGAATAATGAAGAAATATGATGCGAGATATGTAGCTCTTGGTCACCATGGAGATGATCAAGTAGAAACGATTTTAATGCGCCTTGTACGAGGGAGTACTCCGAAAGGATACGCAGGAATTGCAGTGAAGCGTTCTTTTCATAATGGATATTTAATTAGGCCGTTACTTGGGGTAACTAAGGAAGAAATTGTTGATTACTGTAATAAATTAAAAGTTATTCCACGTATAGATCCGAGTAATAAAAAGGAAGTATATACAAGGAATCGATTACGTAAATATGTCCTCCCTTATTTGAAAGAAGAAAATCCACAAATGCATGAGAAATTTCAAAAATTCAGCGTGCAGATGCAAGAGGATGAGGCTTATTTGCAGGAATTAGCTTTTGAGAAAATGAATAAAGTAATTACAAAAAAAAGCGATAAACAAATTAGCTTATCAATTCCTGCCTTTGAATCCATGTCTATGTCTTTACAAAGAAGAGGGATTCAACTAATATTAAACTATCTTTATGAATATAAGATTCCATCTTCGCTTTCTTCTATACATATTGACAAGGTGATTGAATTTTTTAAGCGGGCACAACCTTCAGGTTCACTAGATTTCCCAGGTGGTTTGAAAATTGTTCGCACATACGAAGAATGTAGTTTTGGATTTAAACAAGAAATTGTTTCTCCTTTTTCGCAAGATTTATCAGTACCTGGGACAATTATATTGCCGAATGGGGATAAATTTGTAACAGAGGTGAGCGAAGATATACCGAGTAACATGAATGAAACAGTATTTGTTGCTAAGTATAATGATATATCGTATCCACTTCGTATTCGGTCTAGGGAAAATGGAGATCGCATGTCAATGCAAGGTATGGTTGGTACAAAAAAGATAAAAGCTGTTTTTATCGAAGCGAAAGTACCGAAAGAAAAAAGAGAAGAATGGCCGATCGTTTGTGACGCAAGTGGAAATATTATTTGGGTGCCCTTGTTGAAACGATCTGCATTTGCTACTTCGAAAGAGATAGCAAAGAAGGGTAAATACATGATTATTCACTACAAAAGCAAGGAGTCTTCCGGGAGGATAATGAAATGATGAATCAAGATATCGAAAAAGTATTAATTTCTGAAGAACAAATACAGGAAAAGGTGCACGAACTAGGTGCAGTTATTGCAGAGGATTACAAAAATACAGTACCTCTTGCGATTGGTGTACTAAAGGGCGCAATGCCATTTATGGCAGATTTATTAAAGAGAACAGATACATATCTTGAAATGGATTTTATGGCTGTATCTAGCTACGGTCACTCTACAGTTTCGACAGGCGAAGTAAAAATCTTAAAAGATCTTGATACTTCTGTAGAAGGTCGCGATATTTTAATCGTTGAAGATATTATTGATAGCGGTCTTACACTAAGCTATTTAGTAGACCTGTTTAAATATCGTAAAGCGAAATCTGTAAAGATTGTTACGTTATTAGATAAGCCAACAGGCCGTAAGGTTGATCTGAAAGCAGATTATGTTGGATTTACTGTTCCTCATGAATTTGTTGTAGGATATGGATTAGATTATAAAGAGCAATACCGTAATCTTCCTTATGTAGGAGTATTAAAACCAAGTGTTTACTCAAATTAATTAAATATAGGCGTTACAATTGTATAGGGAATTTTTTCTATGTTACGATTTACTATAGTGTTTATGCCGTGAGAGGAGGTTAGGAATGAATCGTATCTTCCGTAATACCATCTTTTATTTACTGATATTCTTAGTAGTAATTGGGATCGTAAGCTATTTTAATGGTTCGACGCAAAAAACGACATCAGTTAGCTACGATAAATTCATTACTCAACTTGAAAAAGGTGAAGTGCGTAATGTGCAGCTTCAACCGAAAAATGGTGTGTTTGAGGTAAAGGGACAATTCAAGACTTCTAGCCAAGGAGAACAATTTGTTACGTATGCACCAAATACTGAGGAATTACAAAAGAAAATTAATGATAAAGCGCAAGGGGCTGAAGTTAAGTATCAACCAGCAGAAGAAACAAGTGCTTGGGTAACGTTCTTTACCTCCATCATTCCGTTTGTCATTATCTTCATTTTATTCTTCTTCTTATTAAACCAAGCTCAGGGCGGCGGTAGCCGTGTTATGAACTTCGGGAAAAGCAAGGCGAAGCTATACAATGATGAAAAGAAAAAAATTCGTTTCAGAGATGTTGCTGGAGCGGATGAAGAGAAACAAGAACTTGTTGAGGTAGTTGAATTCTTGAAAGACCCTCGTAAGTTCGCTGAAGTTGGTGCCCGTATTCCGAAGGGTGTTCTATTAGTGGGACCTCCAGGTACAGGTAAAACTTTACTAGCACGTGCTGTTGCAGGTGAAGCAGGCGTTCCGTTCTTCTCTATTAGTGGTTCTGACTTCGTAGAGATGTTCGTCGGTGTCGGTGCATCCCGTGTACGTGATTTATTCGAAAATGCAAAGAAAAATGCTCCTTGTATCATTTTCATTGATGAAATTGATGCAGTAGGACGTCAACGTGGCGCGGGTCTTGGCGGTGGTCATGATGAGCGTGAACAAACGTTGAACCAATTGCTTGTTGAAATGGATGGATTCGGTGCAAACGAAGGTATTATTATCATCGCTGCGACAAACCGTCCTGATATTCTTGATCCAGCGTTATTACGTCCAGGTCGTTTTGACCGTCAAATTACAGTAGATCGTCCAGATGTAAATGGTCGTGAAGCTGTACTTAAGGTACACGCTCGTAATAAACCGCTTGATGAGAATGTCAACCTAAGAGCGATTGCAACTCGTACACCAGGATTCTCTGGTGCCGATCTTGAAAACTTATTAAACGAAGCTGCTTTAGTAGCTGCGCGTCAAGATAAGAAGAAAATTGATATGAGTGACATCGATGAAGCAACGGATCGTGTTATTGCAGGTCCAGCTAAGAAAAGTCGTGTTATCTCTGAAAAAGAACGTAATATTGTTGCATTCCATGAGGCTGGCCATACTGTAATTGGTGTTGTCCTTGATGAAGCAGATATCGTTCATAAAGTAACAATTGTCCCTCGTGGTCAAGCTGGTGGATATGCGGTAATGCTTCCGAAGGAAGATCGTTACTTCATGACAAAACCAGAGTTACTTGATAAAATCACCGGTTTACTTGGTGGTCGAGTAGCTGAGGAGATTGTATTTGGTGAAGCGAGTACAGGTGCTCACAACGACTTCCAACGTGCGACTGGTATTGCAAGACGTATGGTTACAGAATTCGGGATGAGTGATAAGCTTGGACCGATGCAATTTGGTAGCTCACAAGGTGGTCAGGTATTCTTAGGAAGAGACTTCCATTCAGAACAAAACTACAGTGATGCAATCGCGCATGAAATTGATGTGGAAATGCAAACAATTATTAAAGACTGCTATGCTCGTGCGAAACAAATTCTTACTGAAAAACGAGATAAGCTTGATATTATCGCGAAAACGTTACTTGAAGTAGAAACATTAGATGCAGAGCAAATTAATCATTTATATGATTATGGCAGATTACCTGAGCGTCCAACATCTTCAGATGATGTGAAAGTAAACATCAATATGAAGAAAGACGATGAAGATACAGAAGATAAGTAAGAAAAAAAGGAGTGACAATAGTCACTCCTTTTTTTTGTGAAATGAATTTAAATGGCAAAAGAATTTAAATGAAACTATTATTAAAAATTGAAATAGAGAGTAATCTTTTTGTACAATGATGAGTATAGAAAAACTGATTATATAAGTATGTGTGATATGATGTTTTTATAAGTTTTATACATACTGCACAAATATAGATTAAATAAGATAAGTGGTGAGAATATGATTTTTGTATTGGATGTAGGGAACACAAATGCAGTACTAGGTGTGTTTGAAGAGGGGAAACTTCGTCAGCATTGGCGCATGGAAACAGATCGTCATAAAACAGAAGATGAGTATGGGATGCTTGTAAAGCAGTTACTTGAGCATGAAGGTCTTTCTTTTGAAGATGTGAAAGGTATTATTGTGTCTTCAGTCGTACCGCCAATTATGTTCGCTTTAGAGCGTATGTGTGAAAAGTATTTTAAAATTAAACCGCTTGTAGTGGGGCCTGGGATAAAAACTGGCTTGAATATTAAATATGAAAATCCACGTGAAGTAGGCGCGGACCGAATTGTAAATGCAGTAGCAGGAATCCACTTATATGGAAGTCCGCTTATTATTGTTGATTTTGGTACGGCTACTACATATTGTTATATTAACGAAGAGAAGCATTATATGGGTGGCGTCATTACGCCAGGAATTATGATTTCGGCAGAGGCTTTATATAGCAGAGCAGCAAAGCTTCCTCGTATTGAAATTACAAAACCGAGTAGTGTTATCGGGAAGAATACAGTAAGTGCAATGCAATCAGGTATTCTTTATGGATACGTTGGACAAGTGGAAGGTATTGTTAAGCGTATGAAAGAAGAAGCTAAGCAAGAGCCGAAAGTTATTGCAACAGGTGGATTAGCAAAATTGATTTCAGAAGAATCAAATGTAATTGATATTGTAGATCCGTTTTTAACGTTAAAAGGTTTGTATATGTTATATGAACGTAATGCAAATTTACAACATGAGAAGGGTGAATAAATAAGTATGAAAGATTATTTAGTAAAAGCGTTAGCGTTTAATGGAGAGGTTCGTGCTTATAGTGTACGTACAACAAATACAGTAAGTGAGGCGCAAAAACGTCATGATACATGGAGAACAGCTTCAGCGGCACTTGGTCGTTCTTTAACTGCGGGTACAATGATGGGTGCTATGTTAAAAGGCGAGCAGAAGCTAACGATTAAAGTAGAGGGTAACGGCCCGATTGGTCCTATCTTAGTCGATGCTCATGCAAATGGGGATGTACGTGGTTATGTAACGAATCCACATGTTGATTTTGAGGGAACGGAACAAGGCAAATTACGTGTATATCAAGCGGTAGGTACAGAAGGATTTGTAACGGTAATTAAAGATATCGGTATGCGTGAACCGTTTATCGGTCAATCTCCAATTGTTTCAGGAGAACTAGGGGAAGATTTCACATATTATTTCGCGGTTTCTGAGCAGACACCTTCTTCTGTAGGTGTCGGTGTTCTCGTAAATGGTGATGATAGCATATTGGCAGCGGGTGGATTCATTCTTCAAATTATGCCAGGTGCGCAGGAAGAAACAATTTCATTTATTGAAGAGCGTTTGCAAAAAATTCCTCCCGTATCACAACTGATTGAACAAGGGCTTTCTCCAGAAGAGCTACTATATGAAGTGCTTGGAGAAGATAAAGTGAAAGTGCTAGAAACAATGGATGTTCAATTTAATTGTACATGTTCACGCGAGCGCATTGAAAGTGTGCTAATTAGTTTAGGGAAAGCGGAGTTAGAACAAATTCGTGCAGAAGAAGAAGAGACGGAAGTTCACTGTCACTTCTGTAATGAACGATATAAATTCGCTAAAGAAGATATTACAAGTCTAATTGAGAACCTGTAATAAAGAAGTTTAGCTGGAGAATCAGCCACCCAAATAGATTGACAAACAGGGAATTTTCTGACAAAATCTAAATATAGATAAAACCAATAAAAATACTCGGTGTTAGGAGTGACAGGAATGCGAGTGGCACAATCAGTTTCAGAATTAATCGGGAAAACGCCGATCGTTAAGTTGAACCGCATCGTAGAATCAGACAGCGCAGATGTATACTTAAAATTAGAATTTATGAATCCGGGGAGCAGTGTTAAAGATCGTATCGCGTTAGCTATGATTGAAGATGCTGAAAATAAAGGATTATTAAAAGAGGGCGATACAATCATTGAGCCGACAAGCGGTAACACAGGTATTGGCTTAGCGATGGTAGCAGCTGCTAAAGGATATAAGGCAATTTTAGTAATGCCAGAAACAATGAGTATTGAGCGTCGTAATTTATTACGCGCTTACGGTGCTGAATTAGTATTGACTCCAGGACCTGAAGGAATGGGCGGGGCAATTCGAAAGGCAACTGAATTAGCAGAAGAACATGGGTACTTTATACCACAACAGTTTCAAAACCAAGCGAATCCAGAAATCCATCGTATAACAACAGGTCCAGAAATTATTGAACAGATGGGGGATCAATTAGATGCGTTTATCGCAGGTATTGGTACAGGTGGAACAATTACAGGTGCCGGTGAAGTACTGAAAGAAGCTTATAAAGATATCAAAATTTACGCGGTAGAACCTGCGGATTCACCAGTATTATCTGGTGGAAAGCCGGGGCCACATAAGATCCAAGGAATTGGAGCGGGGTTTGTTCCGGAGACATTGGATGTAGAGGTATATGATGAAATTATTCAAGTGAAAACGGAGCAAGCGTTCGAATATGCGAGAAGAGTGGCTAGAGAAGAAGGTATTTTAGTTGGTATCTCTTCGGGAGCAGTCGTTTATGCAGCGACAGAGGTTGCGAAGAAATTAGGTAAAGGGAAAAAGGTACTTGTTATTATCCCAAGTAACGGTGAACGTTATTTAAGTACACCACTTTATCAATTTGAGTCATAATTGAATGTGATTTGAAAAGCATCCTTAAAAAAGGATGCTTTTTCTTTTTTGATTGGAAAAAGGAAAAGAGTGAATGACTAGAAAACTTCATGTAAAATAAGAAGTAGTATAATTAATTTATTTTCACTAGCCCTCAAGTATAATCATTCTCTATATAAATAATTTTATGTAGTTTGAGTTGATTGGCTTAAGAGGGTGGGATAACAGAAGACGGGGTGTTGATATGCAACGAAGAAAATCTTTAGCGCTTTCTATTCCATATCAGTTAGATTTCTTTAAGCAATATAAATTTCTTTCTCAGGATAAGCCGCAACATATTTTGTTAGAAAGTGGACGTGGTGGTCGTTATAACATTGTTGGGCTGGATCCAGTAGCGGTAATTCAGGGTAAGAATGAGACGTTACATATAAGTGAAAGTGGTAAGGAAACAATAGAACGAGGGAATCCATTAGATTTAATGCAAGCGTATATGGAGAAATGGAAAACGGATTATAATCCGGAGTACCCACCTTTTCAAGGTGGAGCAATTGGATACTTTAGTTATGATTGTATCCGTTATATTGAAAAACTTTCTTCTCTTGCGAAGGATGATATTAATATACCTGACATATTCTTTTTGTTATTTGATGACGTGTTTGTGTATGATCAACAGGAGAGAGTATTATGGATTATTACGCATTATGTAGATGAGTGTGAAGAGGCAGAAGAACGATTAAATGAATGGAAGGGTCTTTGGATGAAAGAAGCCCCCGAAGTGACTATGCCGTTTGAATCTCCTGAAAAGAAAAATGAAGCAGTCGCTTTTACGGAAGAGGGCTTTATGAAGGCCGTTGAACGTATTCAAGAATATATTGGAGCGGGTGATGTGTTTCAAGTAAACTTGTCGACAAGACAAGAAAGAACATTACAAACACATCCACTAGAAATATATACAAGTCTTCGTGAAATTAATCCATCTCCATATATGGGTTACTTGGAGTTTGGAGATTTTCAAATTGTTAGTGCTTCGCCTGAATTGCTAATTAAAAAGCAAGGAAAGGAAGTGAGTACAAGGCCAATTGCCGGTACGCGCTCTCGAGGAGCAAGTGAGCAAGAGGATGAGGAATTAGCGAAAGAATTAATTGAAAACGAAAAGGAAAGAGCAGAGCATGTAATGCTTGTGGATTTAGAACGAAATGACTTGGGCCGGGTTTGTAAATATGGCACTGTTGAAGTAGATGAATTTATGGTAATTGAAAAATACTCACACGTTATGCATATTGTTTCTAATGTGCGTGGTGAGGTGGAAGCAGATAAAGATGCTTTCGATTTGGTGAAGGCTGTATTTCCTGGTGGGACAATTACCGGTGCCCCGAAAATACGTACGATGGAAATTATTGAAGAATTAGAACCTGTTCGTCGAGGAATTTATACGGGTTCAATTGGTTGGATTGGTTATTCTGGAGATACGGAATTGAATATTGTAATCCGAACACTACTTGCTAAAGATGGACAAGCGCATGTGCAAGCTGGAGCGGGTATTGTAATTGATTCAAATCCAAAAAATGAATATAAAGAGTCGTTAAAAAAAGCAATCGCTTTATGGCGTGCAAAAGAAAGTAGCGAAGAAACGGTTAGGTGAGAGAAATGATATTAATGATTGATAATTATGATTCTTTTACATTTAATTTAGTGCAGTTTCTTGGAGAACTTGGACAAGAGCTTGTTGTTAAGCGTAATGATGAAGTGACTATTTCGGATATTGAGAATATGAAACCGGATTTTTTAATGATTTCGCCAGGTCCATGTAGTCCTAATGAGGCGGGAATCAGTATGGATGTTATTAAATATTTTGCAGGTAAGCTTCCGATTTTTGGGGTCTGTCTTGGACATCAATCAATTGCACAAGTATTTGGAGGGGATGTTGTCAGGGCAGAGCGTTTGATGCATGGAAAAACATCTTTAATGCATCATGATGGGCAGACGATTTTTTCTGATATTCCAAATCCATTTACCGCGACACGTTATCACTCTCTTATCGTTAAAAAAGAGACGTTACCGAATTGTTTAGAGATAACATCTTGGACTGAAGAAGGTGAAATTATGGCGCTTCGTCATAAAACGTTGCCGATTGAAGGGGTACAATTCCATCCGGAATCTATTATGACTTCTCACGGGAAAGAGTTGCTACAGAATTTCATTCGCAAATATAGCCCAAGTGTGACATCGTGTTAATTTACGTAAATGGCGCGTATGTAGAAGCGAGTGAAGCGAAAATTTCTCCGTATGACCACGGTTACCTATATGGGCTTGGGGTTTTTGAGACATTTCGTATTTATAATGGTCATTCCTTTTTATTGGATGATCATTATGAACGCTTAGTGGATGCGCTCGATATATTGCAAATCAAATGGACAATGACAAAAGATGAAGTGATGCTTATTTTAAAGAATCTACTTGTTAAGAATGGGTTAAAGCATGCATATGTGCGCTTAAATGTATCGGCGGGTATAGATGAAATAGGATTACAAACGGAAGTATATGAAGAACCGTCTGTTATTGTTTTTATAAAACCTTTAGCAGCTCCAGGGAATGTAGTGGAAAAAGAAGGAGTTATTTTAAAGCAAGTGAGAAATACACCAGAGGGTGCATTTCGCTTGAAGTCCCATCATTATTTAAATAATATTTTAGGGAAACGCGAAATTGGAAATGTTGTGAATAAGGAAGGCGTTTTTCTTACCGAAACAGGTTATGTTGCAGAGGGTATTGTTTCGAATCTCTTTTTTGTTAAAGGAGATATTTTATATACTCCTTCATTAGAAACAGGGATTTTAAACGGAATCACTCGTGCGTTTATTATAAAGGCTGCTGAAGGGCTAGGTATAGAAGTAAAGGAAGGTTTCTTTACAAAAGATGCATTGCTTTCAGCGGATGAAGTGTTCGTAACGAACTCTATTCAAGAGATTGTCCCCCTTTATCGTATAGAGGAGAAAGATTTCCCGGGTAAAGTGGGAGTGGTTACAAAAAGACTTATGGATCTTTATGGAGTGCAGAGAGAAAAATTGTGGAGCAGAAATGAATTGCGAAGAGGAGATGTGTAGTTTGAAGTGGGATTATGATTTGCGCTGCGGCGAATATACATTGAACTTAAATGAAAAGACATTAATTATGGGGATTTTAAATGTAACGCCAGATTCATTTTCTGATGGTGGGAGTTACAACGAAGTAGATGCCGCGGTGCGACATGCGAAAGAAATGAAAAATGAAGGTGCTCATATTATTGATATTGGCGGCGAATCTACTCGCCCGGGTTTCGCTAAAGTTTCAGTAGAAGAAGAAATAAAGCGAGTTGTTCCAATGATTCAGGCAGTGTCAAAAGAAGTAAAGCTACCTATTTCTATTGATACGTATAAAGCTGAGGTTGCGAAACAAGCGATTGAAGCTGGTGCTCATATTATTAATGATATTTGGGGAGCGAAGGCGGAACCGAAGATTGCTGAAGTTGCAGCCTATTATGATGTGCCCATTATCTTAATGCATAACCGAGATAATATGAAATACCGCAACTTAATGGCTGATATGATTGCTGATTTGTATGAAAGTATTAAAATCGCTAAAGACGCGGGTGTGCGAGATGAGAATATTATTTTAGACCCAGGTATCGGTTTTGCGAAAACACCTGAGCAAAATTTAGAAGCGATGCGTAATTTAGAACAGTTAAATGTACTGGGTTACCCAGTTCTCTTAGGTACTTCAAGAAAGTCCTTTATTGGCCATGTGTTAGATTTACCAGTGGAGGAACGTCTTGAAGGAACGGGCGCTACCGTTTGTCTTGGTATTGAAAAGGGCTGTGAGTTTATCCGTGTTCATGATGTGAAAGAAATGGCGCGTATGGCTAAGATGATGGACGCGATGATTGGTAAGGGGGCAAAGTAATTGGATAAAATTTATATCCATGATATGGAGTTTTACGGTTATCATGGTGTATTCCTAGAAGAAAATAAATTGGGTCAGAGATTTAAAGTGGATTTAACGGTGGAGTTGGATTTAAAACGTGCAGGAGAAAGTGACGACTTAGAGCATTCTGTCAATTACGGGGAGCTTTTCGAACTGTGTAGAAAAGTTGTTGAAGATAGAACGTATAAGCTTGTAGAGAGTATCGCTGAAAATATCGCTACAGATATATTGAAACAATATGAGAGTATTTCACAGTGTACAATTAAGGTAATTAAACCGGATCCGCCGATACCGGGACATTATCGTGCTGTAGCGGTAGAAATTACGAGAGAACGTCCATGAATAATATAGCGTACATTGCATTAGGTTCCAATATTGGGGAGCGTTATATTTATTTAACTGAAGCAATTCAGTTTTTAAATAAAAACCAGCATATCCAAGTTGATGATGTTTCGTCTGTATATGAAACTGATCCGGTTGGCTATACTGACCAAAATTGCTTTTTAAATTTAGTTATAAAAATTTCTACCAATTTATCACCGCAAGAATTATTGAAAGTAACACAAAAGGTAGAGAATGACCTAGGAAGAAAAAGGGAAATTAGATGGGGCCCGAGGACCATCGACCTTGACATTTTACTATATAATCAAGAAAATATTGAAGCAGAGAGTCTTATTGTTCCGCATCCGCGGATGTTCGAAAGAGCTTTTGTTATCGTTCCGTTGTTAGAGATTAATCAAGATATAAAACAAAACATTTCACGTTCACAAGTAGAAGAAATGAAAAGGCGAGAGGGAGTAACGGTATGGAAGCAGAAAAATGGGGAAGACGCATTCGTGCTTTTCGAAAGCTAAAAGGCTATACGCAAGAAGGTTTTGCGAAAGAATTAGGGGTATCTGTATCGGTTTTAGGTGAAGTTGAGAGGGGCAATAGATCACCTTCCCAAGATTTTGTAGTAGAAGTCGCTAAAACATTAAACGTTTCAATAGACGAATTGATGCCAAAGTGACCGTAAAGGAAGGAGTAAGTCGGGTGTTAAAGATTGCAAATATTGAGATGAAAAATCCAGTTGTACTAGCACCGATGGCGGGAGTGTGTAACTCTGCATTCCGTTTGACAGTAAAAGAATTTGGTGCAGGTTTAGTTTGTGCTGAAATGGTAAGTGATAAGGCAATATTACTTAATAACAAAAGAACATTAGATATGTTATATATCGATGAGAGAGAAAAGCCATTAAGTTTACAAATTTTTGGTGGAGAGAAAGAAACTCTTGTAGATGCTGCGAAATACGTAGATAAATATACGACAGCAGACATTATTGATATTAATATGGGTTGCCCAGTACCGAAAATCACTAAGTGTGATGCGGGAGCAAAGTGGCTTTTAGATCCAAATAAAATATATGAGATGGTAGCGGCAGTTGTAGATGCAGTTGAAAAACCAGTTACAGTTAAAATGCGTATTGGTTGGGATGAAGATCATATTTTCGCAGTTGAAAACGCTAGAGCTGTTGAGCGTGCTGGTGGGCAAGCTGTAGCAGTTCATGGACGTACACGAGTGCAAATGTATGAAGGGAAAGCGGATTGGGATATTATTAAACAAGTAAAGCAATCTGTGAATATCCCGGTTATCGGAAATGGTGATGTGGAAACACCGCAAGATGCAAAGCGTATGCTTGATGAAGTTGGTGTAGATGGAGTTATGATTGGTCGCGCTGCTCTTGGAGACCCGTGGATGATTTATCGTACGGTAAAGTATTTAGAGACAGGTGAATTAATGCCGGAACCAACAGTGCGTGAGAAAATTGATGTATGTATGTTGCATCTAGATCGTCTTATCGATTTAAAGAACGAAAATGTCGCTGTAAGAGAGATGAGAAAGCATGCAGCTTGGTATTTAAAAGGTGTTCGTGGTAATGCGAGTGTGCGCAATGGTATCAATATTTGTAACACACGTGAAGACCTTGCGAATTTATTAGGTGCATTTGTAGAAGAAGTAGAAGCGAAACAACAAACAATTTATGTTGGTTAATAAGGGGGCATAGGAGATTGACATTCTTCTATACACTTCCTATAATTACGTGAAAGAAAGAAGAACTGCCAGTTGGTTGCTGGCAGTTTTTCTAGTTGAGTAGAAAATGCTATACTGTATATATTGTAAAATTTAATAGAGCTGGAGTGATATCAATATCATGGATAACATGAACCACGAAGAATTAAACGACCAATTGCTTGTTCGTCGTGAAAAGTTACATAACTTACGTGAACAAGGAATCGATCCGTTCGGTAAACGATTTGAACGCACAAATTCAACAAATGACTTATTAAGCTTATATGGAGAGTTCTCTAAAGAAGAATTAGAAGAGAAAGAAATCTCTGTTTCTATCGCTGGTCGCATTATGACAAAACGCGGTAAAGGAAAAGCTGGATTTGCGCACGTTCAAGATTTACACGGACAAGTTCAAATCTATGTTCGTAAAGATGCTGTTGGTGATGATGAGTATGAATTATTTAAGACAGCTGATTTAGGTGACTTAGTAGGTATTGAAGGTAAAGTTTTTAAAACAAATGTTGGAGAACTTTCAGTAAAGGCAACAGGCTTTACGCTATTAACGAAATCTCTTCGTCCATTGCCGGATAAATATCACGGATTAAAAGATATTGAACAACGTTACCGTCAACGTTATTTAGATTTAATTACAAGTATGGAAAGTCGTGAAACATTCGTTACTCGTAGTAAAATCATTCGTGAGATGAGAAGATACTTAGACGATAATGGTTATCTTGAAGTGGAAACGCCTATGATGCATGCAATTGCAGGTGGAGCATCTGCTCGTCCTTTCACTACACACCATAATGCGTTAGATATGGAATTATATATGCGTATCGCAATTGAACTTCATTTAAAACGTCTTATTGTGGGCGGATTAGAAAAAGTTTATGAAATCGGCCGTGTATTCCGTAATGAGGGTGTATCAACACGTCATAACCCTGAGTTTACAATGATTGAATTATATGAGGCGTATGCTGATTATAAAGATATTATGAAACTAACAGAAAACATGGTTGCTCATATTGCGAAACAAGTACTAGGTACAACAACAATCCAATACGGTGATCAAGAAATCAATTTAGAGCCAGAATGGACACGTCTTCATATGGTAGATGCAATTAAGCAATACTCTGGAGCTGATTTCTGGAAGACGATGAGTGTAGAAGAAGCGCGTGAACTTGCAAAAGAGCATAGTGTAGAAATTAAAGATACAATGGAAGTTGGTCATATTATTAATGAATTCTTCGAACAAAAAGTAGAAGATAAGTTAATTCAACCGACATTTATTTACGGTCATCCGGTAGAGATTTCACCACTTGCGAAAAAGAATGATGAAGATCCACGATTCACAGATCGTTTCGAATTATTCATTGTTGCTCGTGAACATGCGAATGCATTCACTGAGTTAAATGATCCAATCGATCAAAAGGAACGTTTTGAAGCTCAATTAAAAGAGCGTGAGCAAGGTAATGATGAAGCTCATATGATGGATGATGACTATATCGAAGCTCTTGAGTATGGTATGCCTCCTACGGGCGGATTAGGAATCGGTATTGATCGTCTTGTTATGTTATTAACAAACGCACCATCTATTCGTGACGTGCTATTATTCCCAGCTATGCGCCATAAACAAGACTAAGCTTTGGAGATTTCTCCAAAGCTTTTTTTATTTTCTTTATTTGAGGGGAGAGAAACCTTCTATTAAAAGGAAAGCGAGATTGTTGCTCGTTAAATGGATGCCAGATTAAAAAACTATACTTATATAGAAGAAAGGTGCTGTTTTTATGCTTTTTTACTAAGTTAAAAATTTTATTAGAAAAACTATTGCATTTTAATAATCAAACTGGTATATTTATATTCGTTGTCACGGAAGACAACATAAGAAACAAACGAAAAACAACTTATTGAAAAAAGTTGTTGACGAAAATATAACGAAATGTTATATTAATAAAGTCGCTTCTGAGCGACAGACAAGTTCTTTGAAAACTGAACGAAACAAACAACGTGAACGTCAATTTTTATTTTTAGATGCTAGACAAACTAACTTTATTGGAGAGTTTGA
>NZ_PCNZ01000027.1 GCF_002975175.1 Bacillus sp. MYb209 | reverse complement strand
TCAAACTCTCCAATAAAGTTAGTTTGTCTAGCATCTAAAAATAAAAATTGACGTTCACGTTGTTTGTTTCGTTCAGTTTTCAAAGAACTACTTGGTCGCTCATTTGCGACTTCCTTATGTTAACATCTTCATTTTTCGATGTCAACTAAGTTTTTCAATTTCTTTTTTGCCGTTTTCTGCGTTTCTGCATCAGCGACGTTTATTAATTTATCATATACTTACTCTTAAAGTCAATACTTTTTAATAAAAAATTCTTTTTCTTACATAACGAATACATTCTTCCCTATTAGCAACTCTCCGAAATAAACAAAAAATGATTTTATACCTTTCTTCCATCGCCTTTTTTACAACGCTATGTATACGCTCATCTTCAAAATCAAATAAAAGTTCCTCTAACTCTCTCTTCAGTATGTATTCCATTTCTTTTCTCTCTTCCTTCGTCAACATAATCCCAAGCAAATTATCACCCCAATAACTCCTTACGTGTACCGATAAACGCCCTACTCATTTTCAATTATCAATAATGTATCATCAAAAAACAAAATTCTATCACTCATTATATCCACCACCTACGATATTAATCCCTTGTTCTCTTTTTTAAATTTAAAGCATATATGTAACTGAACAGGATTGGACAAAGGGGCGTAATATTATGTTTTTCTTTTTTATTACGAGTAAAAGAACATTTAAACACATTAGCTTAATAGTCGTACTTTCCTTATTTACAGCATGGCTACTCTTTTTAAAAACATATTCACATGAATCTGCTTTTAAAACTGCTACTGGCCCTAAAGTGATTTACAAAGGGGACACTGCAAAAAAACAAGTTGCATTCACGTTTGACATTAGTTGGGGAGACAAAAAAGCTATTCCAATCCTTAATACCCTCAAAGAAAGAGAAATTAAGAATGCAACCTTCTTTCTCTCTGCTGCATGGGCTGAAAGACACCCTGATATTGTCGAACGCATCATGAAAGATGGACATGAGATTGGTAGTATGGGCTATAATTACACATCCTACACTTCACTAGAAGCAAATGAAATACGAAGAGATCTTTTGCGGGCACAAGATGTTTTTACGAAACTTGGCGTAAAACAAGTCAAGCTATTACGTCCACCTAGTGGCGATTTTAACAAAACAACTCTTAAAATAGCGGAATCACTCGGATACACCATCGTTCATTGGAGCAACAATTCAAATGACTGGAAAAATCCCGGCGTAAATAAAATCATTTCCACAGTCTCTAGCAATTTAAAGGGGGGAGATATTGTCTTATTACATGCTTCTGATTCTGCCCTTCAAACAAATAAGGCTTTACCATTACTCTTACAAAAATTAAAGAGCGACGGATATGAACAAACATCTGTATCACAACTTATTTCCAACACAAGTACAAAAAGTGAAGATATTAAATAGTTCCTTTCTACACGGTTCTTCACACATAAAAAGCTCTGCTATCTTTCGTTAAGATAGCAGAGCTTTTTTTATCCTAGTATTTACAGACGATAAGAATCTGGATAATTAAAAATCCACTCTCCTCATTAAGCTGACTTACTCTTTTGTCCAATTAAACGATGCAATACAAGTAACTGATATGCATTACATAATAGAAGTGGTATCACCATTAAATATAACCAATCTGTATCATTAATCCGGAGCGCCGGTACCCATTCAAGAATTGTTACAACGACCATAAAGAACAGAGCGGGAACAAATGCTTTTTTATTCGTTTCTTTACTCTTTATATAAGCGACAATTGCCCCAAACACAAATAACATCCCAGCAACAAGTATGTTATTCCCTAATGAAACTTCCCCATTTGCAATAAGTACTGACCTTAAATAAACGAAATCAAACAATACAAACGCAATAAAGAAAAGTTGCACTGTATTCCATAAAGAAGATGACCGAAACATCCCTAATCCAAAACGATGGATCGTTAAATACGCAAAGAACCCCATTTGACTTATAACACTAAAAATAAATCCTACGCCCATCAACCAAAAAGAAATTGCTAAAATCTCTTTTCCGTCGAAATTTTGAAAAAATTTAGCGTACTTGTCCCACTCTAAAACAAAACCAATAAAGACTGTGCTAATCCCACCAAGAAACAACGTCGTAAAAAATAGTCGTACCCACTTGCGGCTATTCACAACACATCCCCCATTATTCTTATATTTCTAATTAAATTGTATCAATGACAATTTCAAAAAGCTAGCCATGTTAATGTATAAATTCTTTAAAGAGATTTATATTAAAAAAAGAGAACTTTGCTGAAAGGAGCTCCAACTTATGAAACGGATGCTGCTCGTTTTGATTTCTTCTTTTCTATTTATAGCACTAGTGGCATGTGCACAAGAAAAAGAAGCAAAATCCGAACTGGATTATGATCAAACAAAAAAAATGATTGTTGATATTTTAAAAACCGATCAAGGAAAAAAAGCGATTCAAGATGTATTAACTGATGAAAAAATGAAACAAGCACTCATACTAGATGAAACAGTAGTAAAGAAAACAATTGAAGATGCAATGGTATCTGAAAAAGGGCAACAATTCTGGGAAAAGCTCTTTAAAGACCCTGAATTCTCATCGAAATTTGCTAAAAGTATGGGAAAAGAACAAACAAACTTAATGAAAACTTTACTAAAAGATCCTGAATACCAATCAGGTGTTATAGAGATTATGAAAAATCCTGAAGTAGAGAAAATTATGTTACAAACAATGAAGAGTAAAGAATATCGTCAATATTTACAGCAAGTACTAACCGAAACTGCCGAAAGTCCACTCTTCCAAGCTAAGATGATTGACATCATTAGTAAAGGTGTACAAAAAGCCGAAAAAGGTGGGTCTGATAAGAAAGGCGCAGGTAGTGAAGGTGGTTCTCAAGATGGGAACAAAGAACAACAATAAAAATTATAGTAATGAGCGGACAATGTATATATTGTCCACTCATTACTACTTTATTTTTGTGTAACAGCTGTTTTATCAATAACTGTCTCAGCTATCGTACGATAAATAAGACCCGTTGTATGTGTATCTTCATATACCGACGGCGCAAAGTCCTCTTTATTCCAATCAGGTTGTTGAAGTGGAATTCGGCCAAGTATATCCGTTTGAAGTTCCGTAGCTAATTTATCTCCTCCACCTCTTCCAAACACATACTCTTTTTCACCAGTTGCTTTACTTTCAAAATACGCCATATTTTCAACAACGCCAAGAATACTATGCTCCGTACGTAAAGCCATGGCTCCAGCGCGCGCTGCTACAAATGCCGCTGTTGGATGCGGCGTTGTTACAATAATCTCTTTACAAGCCGGCAACATCGAATGTACATCTAGAGCAACATCACCCGTACCTGGTGGTAGATCCAATACTAAGTAATCTAAATCACCCCATTCTACTTCTGTGAAAAAGTGATTTAACATTTTCCCAAGCATCGGTCCTCTCCAAATAACAGGTGCGTTATCTTCTACAAAGAATCCCATTGAGATTACTTTCACGCCTAGACGCTCCACCGGTATTATCTTATCGCCTCTTACGATTGGACGTTTTTCTATACCCATCATATCCGGTACACTAAAACCGTAAATATCCGCATCAATGATACCAACCTTTTTTCCTAAACGAGCTAAAGCAATTGCAAGGTTAACAGAAACAGTCGATTTCCCTACTCCACCTTTTCCACTTGCCACTGCTAAAAATGTTGTATTTGAGTTCGGTGATAATAAGGATTCACTTTTCTCTTCCTCTTGCGGTGCTGCAAACTGAGCTAATTCCTCTTCTGTAAATTCTGCAAAACGAAGTCCAACTGTTGCTGCTCCAAGTTCTTTTACTAACTTTACAATTCCAGACTGCAACTGCATTTGTTCCGCTGTACCCGTCTTTACAATTGCAATTTTAACACTTACATGTTCCTTCTCAGGCTTGACTGTTACCTCTTTAATTGCATTTGTTTCTTTTAACGTTTTATGTATAAACGGATCTACAATCCCTTCCAATGCTTCCACTACCTGCTCTTTTGTTACCATAATTAGCCCAGCCCCCTGTATGAAAAATAACGTAATGTTAATTAAATTTTTCTCTCTTTATTTTTGAAATAAATGCGTTTACATTTCCAGTATAACATATTTTCGGAAAACTTCGTTAACGAGAGAAACTCGAAAAAATCCTCCTTATTCTGGAGGATTTCCTTTTTCCGTAAAATAACGTAATATACCACGATATATTGCAGCCGCTACTTTTTGTTGGTATTTCTCCGAATTTAACATATATCTTTCATTCACATTTGATAAAAAGCCTGCCTCAATTAAAGCACCTGGTGTTTTGGCATACTTCAATAAATACACGTGAGGAATTGTTTTAGCAGAACGATTCGTATTTTCTAAGCTTGTTCTCAATTCAGCTTGTATAAATTTCGCAGCCCGTTCATTTTCAATCGAAGAACGATAGTAGAACGTTTGTGCCCCCTTGGATCCGCTACTAGTTAGGGCATTTAAATGAATACTCGCAAAAAAGTCTACATCAGGCTTATTAATGATCTCAACACGCCTTTTTAAATCCTCTGCTTTACGTCTACTATATGACTTTGTATCTTTATTAGCTAAATCATAATCTCCTTCACGCGTTAAAATAACTAAAGCACCTTGTTCTTGTAAATAATCTTGTACCTTTTTTGTAATCTCAAGCGTAATATCTTTTTCTACAATATCCTTTCCACCAACAGCCCCTCCGTCTGGCCCACCATGCCCAGCATCTAGTACAATCACTTTCCCTGATAAGGGTAAATTCCAAGCTCGCCACGATTTTGTAATTTGAAATTCTTGTTTAACTAAAAAAAACAAAACAACCGCAGCGAGCGCAAAAGAGATAATTCGAATTCTCTTCATACCTTTCCTCCTCCAGCTAGTCCCTCTAATTACTTATATGGGACAAGAGGAAAGTTTATGCTTGTCTTAGTGTAGCTTTAATCGATATCTTCTTTCGCCTTTTTCATACCCTTCCTGCCACCACAAGCCGATAAACTGCTGGCAAGATTCAAAAAGCAATTCCTCGTCTTGCAACTTAATTTCACGTATAGTCATACTCGTTAAAAATTGAAATAACGTTTCAGTTAATTGTTGTTCTTCTTCTAAAGCCCTATATTTCACATCAAAGAATGATTCACCATGATAACCAAATTTACTGTATCTCGCTCCTAATAAATAAGATTCTATCCCTAATTCAATACAATAATCTTCATACTGACGATGAAGTTCTTGCATCTGAAAGGCATCACGAATATTTGAACGCAATGTTTTTAATGATAATTCTCGCAGCATCTTCCGCTCATATTTTAACTGCTTTTCTTTTTGTTTTTCTTGTAAGCTGACAATGACATTCATAGTACTTATAAACCTCCCTAATACGTATTAGTCTAAACTTCTAAAGAAGAAGCATACGCAGGACCGTAGCACTAAAATATTCCAAGCTACAAAAATTACAAAAGAAGAATTAAACATAAAAAAACCCCAACCAAAATGGTTGGGGTTTGAAGTTCGCAAAAATTAACGTTTTGAGAACTGAGGTGCACGACGTGCGCCTTTAAGACCGTATTTTTTACGCTCTTTCATACGTGCGTCACGAGTTAATAGACCTGCACGTTTTAATGTTAGACGGTATTCTGGATCAGCTTTTAATAAAGCGCGAGAAATACCGTGACGAATAGCACCAGCTTGACCAGTGTATCCACCACCATTTACGTTTACAAGTACATTGTAGTTACCTAAAGTTTCTGTTGCAACTAGAGGTTGTTTCACTACTTCACGTAATGCAGCAAATGGGATATAGTTTTCAAAATCACGACCGTTAATGATAACGCGTCCTTCGCCTGGAACTAGGCGTACGCGCGCTACTGAACTCTTACGACGTCCAGTGCCATAGTATTGAACCTGTGCCAAAGTAAGCCCTCCTTTAATTAATTATCCGCGAAGTTCGTAAACTTCTGGTTTTTGTGCTTGGTGTGGATGCTCTGCTCCAGCATACACGTTTAATTTCTTAGACACTTGACGTCCTAAACGTCCTTTTGGAAGCATGCCTTTAATTGCAAGCTCTAACATTTGTACAGGGTAGTTTGTACGCATTTCTAGAGCTGTTCTTTGCTTAAGCCCACCTGGGTGGTTAGTGTGACGGTAGTAAATTTTATCGTTTAATTTATTACCTGTTAAATGAATTTTCTCAGCGTTAATAATAATTACATGATCACCCGTGTCAACGTGTGGTGTAAATGTAGGTTTGTTTTTACCACGTAAAATGGATGCTACTTCAGTAGACAGGCGACCTAAAGTTTGACCTTCAGCATCAACCACATACCATTTACGCTCAACTTCGTTAGCTTTTGCCATAAAAGTCGTACGCATGTGTTTCCCTCCTCGTTATCTTTTCCATAGAAAAAATCTATTGTTTATCTTAAACACGATTTCCTTCCGGGGCTAATCGTGGTTTTAGAAACAATACCATATGTTATGATATACTTTTGAGTTTCTAATGTCAAGCAAATGTTACACCAGGATTAGTTGTTATAGTTTACCTGCCATAAGTAAAGTCCATGACCTGGAGCCATCTTTCCAGCAAACTGGCGATTTTGTTTCGCTAAAATCTCTGGAATGCTATCAGGATCAAGCTTTCCTTGGCCTACGCTAAGTAACGTGCCAACAATAATTCTGACCATATTATATAAAAATCCATTACCTACAAAGCGAAAAATTAATTCATCGTCTTGCTCAATTAATTCGATTTCATAAATTGTTCGCACTTTGTCTTTTTTGTCAGTTTTTGCCGAACAAAAAGAAGTAAAGTCATGCGTTCCAATAAAATAAGGAATCGCTTTTCTTATAGAGTTTATTTCGAGCGGATATGGATATTGATATACGTAATTTCTACGGAATACATCCGCAGTCTTTGATAATAATACACGATAGCGATATTCTTTTTTCTCGACACCGTAACGTGCATGAAATTCTTCTGTTTTCTTCTCTACCTGCCTGATAACAATATCATCCGGCAACATTGTATTTAAAGCATTACTCCATTGCCACTCTTCAAGAGACAAAGGTGTATCAAAGTGTATCACTTGTCCTTTGGCGTGAACGGTAGAATCCGTTCTGCCTGATGCCTGCACACGAACAAGTTCTCCTTTATGCAACTTCTGCAATGCTTTCTCTATTTCTTGTTGAACAGTACGATGCTGTGGTTGAATTTGGTAACCACAAAAATGAATGCCATCATATGCAACTGTACATTTTATTCTTTCCATTTCTCTACTCTCCATTACGACCGCACCCATGCCAAAATACAAGCTAAACAAAGTAAGCTTACAATTGTTACTGTATCACTTATTTTCCAGCGTAGTTGCCTAAATTTAGTACGTCCTTCGCCACTTTTATATCCACGAGCTTCCATCGCAATCGCTAAGTCCTCTGCACGCTTAAAAGCACTGATAAATAGTGGAACGAGTAGTGAGATAATAGCTTTCATCCTATCTTTTATCGGTCCCCCAGCAAAATCAATACCACGTGACGCCTGCGCTTTCATGATTTTACTCGTTTCATCCATTAATGTGGGGATAAATCGAAGAGAAATTGACATCATTAATGCGATTTCATGAACAGGAACTTTCATACGCTTCAACGGCTTTAATAACGTCTCTAAACCATCTGTAATCTCAATTGGTGTCGTTGTTAACGTTAATAATGTCGTCATTAAAATAATAACGAAAAATCGTATAGAAATGTAGATTCCTTGCTCTAATCCTTTTTCATGTATCGAAAACCAACCAAGCTGGAATAGTACTTCCCCTTCTTTATTTGTAAAAATATGCAGGAAAAATGTAAAAAGAAAAATCCATAAAATTGGTTTTAAGCCCGAAAGTACATAACGAATCGGCACTTTTGCAAAAAATAAAGCAATGAGTGCATATAAAAATAAAAATCCATATGAAATCGCATTATTTGCTAAGAAAACAACAAATACATATAAAAAGACAATCAACAGCTTCGTACGAGGATCAAGTTGATGAATGAGTGACTGACCTGGAATATATCTCCCAATAATCAACTGCTGCATGATTCATGACCACCTTTTCGTAACACCTGTACAACTTCATGAGTAAGATCCTCTAAAGATAAGGTAGCCTTCGAAATTGAAATACCAAACTTCTCTTCAATTGCACGTTTATACTTTAAAGACATTGGAAGATCCACACCGATTTGTTCTAATTCATCAGCATGTGAAAATACTTCCTCTGCTCTTCCTTGCAAAAAGACCGTTCCTTTATGCATGACCACTATTTGATCTGCATACTTAGCGGCATCCTCCATATTATGGGTAACAAGAATGACTGTAAGCCCCTGTTCCTTATGCAAATTGTAAAACATCTCCATGAGCTCGTGCTGTCCTTTCGGATCAAGCCCTGCTGTAGGTTCATCTAATACAAGCACTTCGGGTTCCATCGCAAGTACGCCTGCTATTGCAACACGCCTCATTTGCCCACCGCTTAATTCAAACGGAGAACGTGCTAATAACTCTATGTCCAATCCAACAAGCTGGATTGCATCTTTCGCCTTTTGTTTTGCCTCTTCTTCAGATACACCAAAATTAGTAGGTCCAAAACAAATGTCCTTTTCAACTGTTTCTTCAAATAGTTGATGTTCTGGAAACTGAAAGACAACCCCTACTTTTTTTCGTAGCGGCTTAAGTTTCTTCTCTTTTTTCCCTGCTGAAATTAAATATTCACCAATTTGAACCGTACCATTTGTCGGCTGCAATAAACCATTTAAATGTTGAATCATCGTCGACTTACCTGAACCAGTATGACCGATAATGGCATAATAGCCCCCACTTGGAAACGACACGTCTACATCATAAAGTGCGCGTCTTTCAAATGGAGTTTTATATTGATAACGATGTTCTACTTTTTGGAATGTAATCTCCAAAGTTCGTTCACCAAGCTTTCCATTGTAAGATGCGTATTTTGCAAGTGAATTTCATTTCTTTTTAATAATTCTGCTATTTTCAACGAAAAAGGTACATCTAATCCAATCTCTTGGAGCATATGAGAGGATTTGAAAATTTGCTCTGGAGTACCTTCCTCTAATATTTCTCCCTTGTTCAAAATAATAATACGGTCTGACTGTGCCGCTTCTTCTAAATCGTGCGTAATCGATAACACCGTAATACCCTTTTGATTAACAAGTTGTCTGACCGTTTCTACTACTTCACGTCTCCCCTGAGGGTCTAACATTGAAGTTGCTTCATCTAGTATTAAAATAGATGGCTGAAGTGCTAAAACACCTGCTATTGCGACTCGCTGCTTTTGTCCACCAGATAACGAATGGGGTTCTTCATTTAAAAAATCTTCCATACGGACAAGTTGCAGAGCTTGTTCTAGTCTTTCTATCATCTGCTCCCTTGGCATTCCGATGTTCTCTAGGCCGAATACAACGTCATCTTGTACTGTCGTTCCAACAAATTGATTATCTGGATTTTGAAATACCATCCCAATTTGCTTTCGAACATCCCATACTGTTTCCCCTGATAAAATCATTGTATCATTTAAAGTAATTGTCCCTGATTCCGGTAAAAATAAGCCATTCAATAATTTTGCAAGTGTAGACTTCCCTGAACCATTTTGTCCAATAACAGATACCCATTCTCCTTCATATAAGGAAAACGAAACATCTTTTAATGCATAAGAGGCTGCCCCAGGATATTGAAATGATATATTTTCTGTCCGAAGTTTCTCTTTTTTCAATACAAGGCACCCTTTCTTTCGCCAAGTTAGCCTATTTTTTTATACTTAAAAAAAAAGGGCCATGACCAGTTACTTGAAAAGAACTGTCCTGCCCTTTTAATCATCATTATACTAACTCGATAATTACCATTGGTGCTGCGTCTCCGCGACGTGGACCAATTTTTGCAATACGAGTGTATCCGCCTTGGCGCTCAGCATAGCGTGGAGCTACATCAGCGAATAATTTTTGAAGTGCATCTTGACCAGTCTCAGCGTTAGCAACTTCATTACGGATGAAAGCTGCTGCTTGACGACGAGCATGAAGATCTCCGCGTTTACCTAAAGTGATCATTTTTTCCACTACAGAACGAAGTTCTTTTGCACGAGTTTCTGTCGTTTGGATGCGCTCGTTGATAATTAAATCAGTAGCTAAATCACGTAACATAGCTTTACGTTGCGCACTTGTACGGCCTAATTTTCTGTATGCCATTCGTAGTTCCCTCCTTTGTTGATGGGTTTAAATCCTCAGTCGTCTTTACGTAAACCTAAACCTAATTCCTCAAGTTTATGTTTAACTTCTTCTAAGGATTTACGTCCTAAGTTACGAACTTTCATCATATCTTCTTCTGTTTTGTTCGCAAGCTCTTGTACAGTATTAATTCCTGCACGTTTTAGGCAATTATAAGAACGAACAGAAAGATCCAGTTCTTCAATAGTCATCTCTAGAACTTTTTCTTTTTGATCTTCTTCCTTCTCGACCATAATCTCAGCATTTTGTGCTTCGTCAGTTAAACCAACAAAGATATTTAAATGCTCAGTTAAGATTTTGGCACCTAAAGAGATAGCTTCTTTTGGCCCGATGCTTCCATCCGTCCATACATCAAGCGTAAGCTTATCATAATTAGCCACTTGTCCGACACGTGTCTTTTCCACTTGGTAAGTCACACGTGATACTGGAGTATAAATAGAATCAATAGGAATTACTCCTATTGGTTGATCTTCGCTTTTATTTGCATCAGCTGGCGTATACCCACGGCCACGCTTTGCAGTTAAACGCATGCGGAAATGCGCATTTTTTGCTAACGTCGCAATGTGTAAATCTGGATTTAAGATTTCAACATCACTATCGTGAGTAATATCAGCAGCTGTGACAATACCTTCGCCCTGTACATCGATTTCCAACGTCTTCTCTTCTTCAGAGTAGATTTTAAGAGCTAACTTTTTCAAGTTTAAGATCATCGTCGTAACGTCTTCTACTACGCCCTCAACTGTTGAAAATTCGTGTAAAACGCCATCGATTTGGATAGCAGTTACAGCGGCACCAGGGAGTGAGGATAAAAGAATACGACGTAAGGAGTTACCCAAAGTAGTACCATATCCACGCTCAAGCGGTTCAATCACGAATTTGCCATACTTAGCATCTTCGTTAAGTTCAACCGTTTCGATTTTCGGTTTTTCGATTTCAATCATTAACTAAACCCTCCTTCAAAACGTCGAAACCCCGGTTAAACAAAGGAAGAACCTCTGTTTAACCGAAAGTCCCCCTTAGGCAGTTCCCGATTGTGCACAACAAGCGATGTTTCTGTACGAAATTTCTCGATAATGCATCATATCCATTATAGACAAAAGGGAAAATTCTATACAGAAAAATTACACACGACGACGTTTTGGTGGACGACATCCATTATGAGGAACTGGAGTAACATCTCTAATTGCTGTTACTTCTAGACCTGCCGCTTGAAGAGCACGAATTGCAGCTTCACGACCAGCACCAGGACCTTTAACAGTAACCTCTAAAGTTTTTAAACCATGCTCCATTGCAACTTTAGAAGCAGCTTCAGCAGCCATTTGCGCAGCGAATGGAGTAGATTTACGAGATCCACGGAAACCAAGTGCACCAGCACTAGACCAAGAAAGTGCGTTACCGTGAGTATCTGTAAGTGTTACGATTGTGTTGTTGAAAGTAGAACGAATATGAGCTATACCAGCTTCAATATTCTTTTTCACACGTTTTTTACGAGTGTTTGTTTTACGTGCCATTGTTAGTTCAACCTCCTTTACTTATTATTTCTTTTTATTTGCTACTGTACGACGTGGACCTTTACGTGTACGAGCATTGTTTTTAGAGTTTTGACCACGAACTGGTAAACCACGACGGTGACGAAGACCACGGTAAGAACCGATCTCCATTAGACGTTTAATGTTAAGAGATACTTCACGACGAAGATCTCCCTCAACTTTAATACGATCGATGATATCACGGATACGTCCTAATTCATCTTCCGATAAATCACGAACTCGTGTTTCCGAAGAAATACCAGCTTCTGTAAGAATTTTTTCAGCAGTTGTGCGACCAATGCCGAATACGTAAGTTAAAGAAATAACAACGCGCTTGTCACGAGGAATATCTACACCTGCGATACGTGCCATTCTGAATGCACCTCCTTCTGATTAACCTTGTTTTTGTTTATGTTTAGGGTTTTCACAAATAACCATTACTTTTCCACGTCTACGAATAACTTTACATTTTTCGCAGATTGGTTTAACTGACGGTCTTACTTTCATGTCTCGAACCTCCTTAAAGATTACGGAGTGCTATATTATTTAAAACGGTACGTAATACGACCACGATTTAAATCGTACGGAGATAATTCTACCGTAACTTTGTCTCCTGGTAAAATACGAATGAAGTTCATACGGATTTTACCAGAAACGTGAGCCAATACGACATGCCCATTCTCTAATTCTACTTTGAACATAGCATTTGGCAACGTTTCAAGAACGGTACCTTCGACTTCAATTACATCATCTTTAGCCATTCAATAGTTCTCCCTTCTTCAAATCAGTAACATTTTACACTGCTCTGAAATCCCGGAGAGCCAGCTACTTATAAAGTGGTAAGGATTTCGTATCCTGCTTCTGTAAGAGCAATCGTGTGCTCAAAATGGGCACACCATTTACCATCTACCGTTACCACTGTCCAGTCATCAGATAGTGTTTTTACATATCGTCTTCCTTGATTCACCATCGGCTCAACACAGATGACCATTCCCGGCTTTAATCTAGGGCCTCTATTTGGTGGACCATAGTGCGGAATTTGAGGGTCCTCATGTAAGTCTTGCCCGATTCCGTGACCAACATACTCCCTAACGATCGAGAACCCATTCTCTTCAGCATGTGTTTGAACCGCATGCGAGATATTTGATAATCTTTCGCCTGGTTTTACTTGTTCTAGACCAAGATACAACGATTTTTCTGTGACATCAAGTAGCTTTTGAACAGATTCAGAAATGTTTCCAACTGGATACGTCCATGCAGAATCTCCATGGTACCCATTGTATTTCGCACCAATATCGATACTGATGATATCGCCCTCTTCGAGCTTACGCTTCCCTGGAATCCCGTGTACAAGCTCTTCATTTACAGAAGCACATATGCTCCCCGGAAATCCGTTGTATCCTTTAAAAGATGGCGTAGCACCATATTTTTGAATCGTCTTTTCCGCTATTTGATCGAGCTCTTTCGTTGTAATTCCTGGAGTAATATGTTGTTTCAACTCTTGATGAGTTAAAGCAACGATCCTGCCAGCTTCTCGCATGATTTCTATCTCGCGAGGAGTTTTGCAGATGATCATTACGCTAAGCCTCCGATGAGAACATCGATATCAGCAAATACTTTATTGATATCTTGCTCACCATTAATGCTTTGTAAGTAACCTAGCTCCTCGTAGAAATCAAGCAAAGGTTTTGTTTGCTTAATATTTACATCTAAACGATTTGCTACAGTTTCTTCATTGTCATCAGAGCGTTGATATAATTCGCCACCACATTTATCGCACACATCAGCTTTTGCTGGCGGATTGAATTCTAAGTGGTAAGTCGCACCGCATTCTTTACAAATGCGACGGCCTGTAAGGCGTGTTAATAACAACCCTGAATCCACATTAATGTTTAAAACATAGTCGATTTTTTTGCCAAGATCTTTCATAATCTCTTCAAGAGCTGATGCTTGTGCAACAGTTCGCGGGAAACCATCTAATAAGAAGCCTTTAATACAGTCTTCTTGACTTAAACGTTCACGAACAATTCCAATTGTAACTTCATCTGGAACAAGCGCACCTTTATCAATAAAAGATTTTGCTTGTAAACCAAGTTCAGTTTCAGCCTTCATAGCTGCACGGAACATATCTCCTGTTGAGATGTGAGGGATGTTATACTTGGCAACAATCTGTTCGGCTTGTGTACCTTTACCAGCACCAGGAAGCCCCATTAAAATCAAGTTCATCCTTGTTCCCCCTCAGTACATGAGCATGTAGGGAAGACACTTCTTCCCACTTACTCACTGCTTGATAAACCCTTTGTAATGGCGTTTTACCAATTGGCTTTCTAGCTGCTTCATTGTTTCTAAAGCAACGCCGACAACGATTAACATACTCGTTCCACCAATCTGTGCAGATGGAGGAAGATTTCCCAATTTCGTAAAGATAACTGGTAAGATTGCAATCGCTGCTAGGAAAATTGATCCTACAAAGGTCAAACGATACAAGATTTTTGTTAGATATTGTTCTGTATTCTTACCCGGACGAATACCTGGAACATATCCACCTTGCTTGTTTAGATTCTCTGACATTTGCTCTGGATTAACCTGAACAAATGCATAGAAATATGTGAAGGCTACAATGAGCGCAACATATATGATCATTCCCACTGGGTGAGAATAGTTAAAGTTTGCAATAATCCACTGCGACACATCATGTTTCGGGAAGAACTGTGCAATAGTTGGAGGCGTAATTAAGAATGAAACAGCAAAAATGACTGGAATAACACCCGCACTATTTACCTTAAGTGGTAAATGAGTGTTTTGTGCTCCAGCATGATTCCCATTCCCTCCTGTTACACGCTTCGCGTATTGAATTGGGATCTTTCTAACAGCCTGTTGAATGAAAATAACACCAACAATAACTGCTAGCACAGCTAGTAAGATCAATGCAACTTTAACGATACTCATGAACAATTGATCTCCGATATTTTGAAACTGTTGTTGATACACTTGAGATATAACACTTGGGATCGCTGCGGCAATACCACCAAAGATAAGAATGGAAATACCATTGCCTACACCTTTAGCTGTAATCTGTTCACCTAACCACATTAAAAATGCAGTACCAGCAGTCAGTACCGTAGCAATGTATAAATAAGTGCTCCAACCTGGATTCAAAATTAATTGCCCACCTACCATACCGTTAAAACCGATTGACATACCAAACCCCTGAATAAACGCAAGAACAATTGTAAAGTAACGCGTGAATTGCGTTAGTTTACGACGGCCCATTTCGCCTTGCTTCGACCATTCCGAAAATTTAGGAACAACATCCATCTGCAATAATTGCACGATGATGGATGCTGTAATATACGGCATGATTCCCATCGCAAAGATGGAGAAGTTTTTCAAGGCGCCACCGCCAAATGTATTTAGGATACCTAAGGCATTTAATTGATCTTGTGCTTTCAGTACGTCTCCATTTGTAAATGGCACTGGGATAAAAGTGCCAATCCTGAATACGACTAACATCGCTAAAGTGAATAATATTTTACGTCTTATCTCAGCAACGCGCATAAAGTTGGAGATTGTACGAAACATTAGATCACCTCAACTGATCCGCCAGCTGCTTCAATTGCTTCTTTAGCACTTGAAGAGAACTTGTGCGCTTTAACAGTTAATTTTTTCTCTACTGCTCCGCTTGCAAGAATTTTAACACCGTCGTTTAATTTGCTGATAACGCCAGTTTCCAGCAATAATTCAGGTGTTACTTCTGTACCATCTTCAAAACGATTTAACGTTGATAAGTTTACAATAGTAAACTCTTTACGGTTAATGTTTGTGAAGCCGCGTTTTGGTAAACGACGGAATAGTGGAGTTTGACCACCTTCGAAGCCAAGACGAACACCGCCGCCAGAACGTGCGTTTTGTCCTTTATGACCTCTACCAGCAGTTTTACCGTTACCAGAACCGATACCACGACCGACACGGTTACGTACTTTACGAGAACCTTCTGCAGGTTTTAATTCATGAAGTTTCATTCCCAGGCACCTCCTTATATTAATGAGTTATCCTTAAGCTTCTTTTACAGTTATAAGGTGAGAAACTTTGTTGATCATACCAAGAATAGCAGGAGTTTCTTCCTTAACTACAGTTGAATTCAACTTTTTAAGACCTAAAGCTTCTACCGTCGCACGTTGATCTTGTGGACGACCAATTACACTACGAGTGAGGGTAATTTCTAACTTTTTCGCCATTTGTTTTCCCTCCTTAACCTAGTAGCTCTTCTACAGATTTACCGCGTAATTTTGCAACATCTTCAGCGCGCTTAAGTTCGCTTAATCCGTTCACAGTAGCGCGAATCATGTTGATTGGTGTGTTAGAACCAAGAGATTTTGAAAGAATATCTTGTACACCAGCTAATTCTAGTACCGCACGAACAGGTCCACCAGCAATAACACCAGTACCCTCAGCAGCAGGTTTTAAGAATACTTCACCAGCTCCAAAATGACCGTTGATTGTGTGTGGAATTGTTGTACCAACTAATGGTACTGCGATTAGGTTTTTCTTAGCGTCTTCGATAGCTTTACGAATTGCGTCTGGTACCTCTTGTGCTTTACCAGTACCGAATCCAACATGACCGTTTTTATCGCCAACTACAACTAGTGCAGCAAAGCGGAAACGACGACCACCCTTAACAACTTTCGCGACACGATTTATCGTAACTACACGTTCTTCAAGTTCTAATTTACTTGGGTCAATGCGTTGCATCAATTTTCCCTCCTTTGACCATTAAAATTGTAATCCAGCCTCACGAGCAGCTTCAGCTAGAGCTTTAACACGGCCATGGTATAAGTAACCACCGCGATCAAATACTACTTCTTTAACGCCTTTCTCTACAGCACGCTTAGCAACTGATTCTCCAACTTTCGTAGCAGCTTCAGTATTACTAGTACCGTTAAGAGCAAGGTCTTTATCAAGAGTAGATGCACTTACTAATGTTACACCATTTACATCATCAATAACTTGAGCGTAAATATGTTGGTTAGAACGGTACACGTTTAAACGTGGACGTTCTGCAGTACCAGTAAGTTTAGCACGTACACGTGCATGTCTTTTCTTACGAGTCGCATTTTTAGCAGCTTTAGTGATCATTCTTGTCACTCCTTTCTTTCACCTAACGGGTTTACTTAGCAGTTTTACCTTCTTTACGACGAACAACTTCGCCTTCGTAACGAATACCTTTACCTTTATATGGTTCAGGAGCACGTACAGCACGGATGTTAGCAGCAAATTCGCCAACACGTTGCTTGTCGATACCTTTAATTACGATTTTAGTTGGTACAGGTACTTCAACTTCAAGTCCTGCTTCTGGAGTCATTTCTACTGGATGAGAATAACCTACGCTTAAAACAAGTTTATCACCTTGTTTTTGAGCACGGTAACCAACACCGACTAATTCAAGTCCGCGTACGAAACCTGTAGTTACACCTTCAACCATGTTTCCGATTAAAGCACGAGTTGTACCGTGTAATGCACGGTGTTCCTTCTGTTCAGATGGACGCTCAACTGTTAGTGTATTTTCTTCAATTTTGATAGACATATCAGTTTTGAAAGTACGAGTTAATTCACCTTTAGGGCCTTTTACTGTTACAGTATTGTCTTCTGCAACTGTAATAGTAACACCTGCAGGGATTTCAAGAATCTTTTTACCAATACGAGACATGTGGTCACACCTCCGTTCGTTTTAAATATATATTACCAAACGTATGCTACTACTTCTCCACCAGTTTGTAATTGACGAGCGTCTTTGTCTGTCATTACTCCCTTAGATGTAGAAACAAGAGCGATACCTAATCCGTTAAGTACACGTGGTACTTCATCAGCTTTTGCGTAAACGCGTAAGCCAGGTTTACTGATACGTTTCAATCCAGTGATTACACGTTCATTGTTTGCACCATATTTCAGGAAAATACGAAGGATACCTTGTTTGTTATCCCCGATGTATTCTACATCACGAATGAAGCCTTCACGTTTTAAAAGTTCAGCGATCTCTTTTTTGATTTTAGAAGCAGGAACCTCTAATTTCTCATGACGTACCATGTTCGCATTACGGATGCGAGTAAGCATGTCTGCAATTGGATCTGTCATCACCATGTGTTTTACCTCCTTCCCATTTGTGGGTTTTACCAACTAGCTTTTTTAACACCAGGAATTTGACCTTTATATGCAAGTTCACGGAAACAAATACGGCAAAGCTTAAATTTGCGGTATACAGAATGCGGACGACCGCAGCGTTCGCAACGTGTATACTCTTGTACTTTAAACTTAGGAGTACGTTTTTGTTTCGCGATCATAGATTTTTTAGCCACGTTTTCGCCTCCTCTACTTAGCGTTGGCTTCCATTATTTTTGGAATGGCATACCGAATTGTGTTAAAAGTTCGCGAGCTTCTTCATCAGTTTTCGCTGTAGTAACGATTACGATGTCCATACCGCGGACTTTACTTACTTTATCATAATCAATCTCAGGGAAAATTAGTTGCTCTTTAACACCTAATGTGTAGTTTCCACGACCATCGAATGATTTCTTAGAAACACCACGGAAATCACGTACACGTGGTAAAGAAACTGATACTAATTTGTCGAAGAACTCATACATTTGTTGTCCGCGTAAAGTGACTTTCGCACCGATTGGCATACCTTCACGAAGACGGAAACCAGCGATTGATTTTTTAGCGCGAGTTACAACAGGTTTTTGACCTGCGATTTGCGTTAATTCTTCTACTGCATTGTCTAAAGCTTTTGAGTTAGATACCGCGTCACCAACACCAGTGTTGATTACGATCTTTTCGATTTTCGGTACTTCCATCACAGATTTATAGTTAAACTTGCTCATTAGAGCAGGAGTAATTTCCTTTTGGAACTTCTCTTTAAGGCGATTCAATGAAGTGACCTCCTTTCTTAAGAAAATTATTTATCTAATAATTCACCAGATTTTTTTGCAATACGCACTTTTTTACCATCTTCTACTTTGAAGCCTACGCGAGTAGGTTCGCCTGTTTTCGGATCTAATACCATAACATTAGAAACGTGAATAGGTGCTTCTTTCGTAATAATTCCACCTTGTGGATTTAATTGAGATGGCTTAGAGTGTTTTTTAACGATGTTAACACCCTCAACGATAACACGGTTTTGCTTTGGGAAAGCCACAAGGATAACACCTTGTTTTCCTTTGTCTTTACCAGTGATTACCTGAACTTTATCACCTTTTTTTACATGCATCTTAATTCTGCACCTCCTTAGCAAGGCAATACCTTAAATTATAGAACTTCTGGAGCTAAAGAAACGATCTTCATGAAGTTGCTATCACGTAATTCACGAGCTACTGGTCCGAAGATACGAGTACCACGTGGGCTCTTATCGTCTTTGATGATAACCGCTGCGTTTTCATCAAATTTAATGTAAGAACCGTCCGGACGACGAGCTCCGCTCTTCGTACGTACCACTACTGCCTTAACAACGTCACCTTTTTTAACAACGCCACCTGGTGTTGCTTGTTTTACCGTAGCAACGATAATATCACCAATATTAGCATATTTACGACCAGAGCCGCCTAATACTTTAATTGTTAAAAGTTCACGTGCACCAGAGTTGTCAGCAACTTTCAAACGAGATTCTTGTTGGATCATGTTATGAAACCTCCCTTCGGACTAAAAATTCCGATTCGTCTATTTAGATAACAACCGCTTCTTCAACGATTTCAACTAAACGGAAACGCTTAGTAGCAGAAAGCGGGCGAGTTTCCATGATTTTAACGATATCGCCAAGTTTTGCTTGGTTTTGCTCATCATGGGCTTTGTACTTTTTAGAATACTTAACACGTTTTCCGTACAAGGAATGAGTTTTGTAAGTTTCAACTAAAACTGTAATCGTTTTGTCCATTTTATCAGACACAACACGACCAGTATAAACTTTGCGTTGGTTACGTTCGCTCACTATGCAAACCTCCCCTCAATTTATCGATTAATTCCGATCTCTCTTTCACAAACTACAGTTTTCATACGAGCAATCGCTTTACGCACTTCACGGATGCGAGTTGGATTCTCTAATTGTCCTGTAGCAAGTTGGAAGCGAAGATTGAACAATTCTTCCTTTAAAGCTTTAACTTTTGTTTCGATTTCGGCAGTGGTTAATTCACGAATATCATTAGTTTTCATTAGATTCACCACCATTTTCTTCACGTTTTACGAATTTACATTTCACAGGTAACTTGTGAGCTGCAAGACGTAATGCTTCGCGTGCTACCTCTTCAGATACACCCGCAATTTCAAACATAATTTTCCCAGGTTTTACTACTGCTACCCAGCCTTCTGGTGCCCCTTTACCGGAACCCATACGTACTTCTAGAGGTTTTGCAGTGTAAGGTTTAGAAGGGAAAATTTTAATCCATACTTTACCGCCACGTTTCATGTAACGAGTCATTGCACGACGAGCAGCTTCGATTTGACGGTTTGTAATCCATGAAGCAGCTTGTGCTTGTAAACCGAATTCACCAAAAGCAATTTCAGTTCCACCTTTTGCACGACCACGCATTTTACCACGATGCTCTCTACGATATTTTACGCGTTTTGGCATTAACATATTATTTTCCTCCTTCCTCAGAAGCTTTCTTTTTTGTAGGAAGGACTTCTCCACGGTAGATCCATACTTTTACGCCTAATTTACCGTATGTTGTATCAGCTTCAACTGCTGCATAGTCAATATCAGCGCGAAGTGTATGAAGTGGAACAGTTCCTTCACTGTAAGATTCTGCACGAGCGATATCAGCTCCGCCAAGACGACCAGAAACCTGTGTTTTAATACCTTTTGCTCCTGCACGCATAGCACGTTGAATAACTTGCTTTTGTGCACGACGGAATGATACACGGTTTTCTAATTGACGAGCGATGTTTTCGCCTACTAATTTAGCGTTAAGATCAGCTCTCTTAACTTCTAAAATGTTGATGTGTACACGCTTGCCTGTTAATTGGTTAAGAGCTTTACGAAGTGCTTCAACTTCAGTACCACCTTTACCAATAACCATACCAGGTTTCGCAGTGTGAATTGTAACATTTACACGATTTGCTGCACGTTCGATTTCTACTTTAGCAACAGCAGAATCTTTTAAGCGTACAGTAATGTACTCACGGATTTTGATGTCTTCATGTAATAACGTAGCATAATCTTTCTCAGCGAACCAACGAGATTCCCAGTCGCGGATAATACCGACACGAAGACCAATTGGATTAACCTTCTGACCCATCGATTATCCCTCCTTCTTTTCTGATACCACAACTGTGATGTGGCTTGTGCGTTTGTTAATTTGGCTTGCACGACCCATTGCACGTGGACGGAAACGTTTCAACGTTGGACCTTCGTCAACGAAGACTTTTTCAACAACTAGGTTGTTAATATCCATCTCATAATTGTGCTCTGCATTTGCGATTGCAGATTTTAAAACTTTTTCTACAACTGGAGAAGCAGTTTTTGGTGTGTGGTTAAGGATAGCAATCGCTTCACCCACTTGCTTACCTCGGATTAAGTCTACTACTAAACGAACCTTACGAGGAGCAATACGAACTGTTCTCACTACTGCTTTAGCTTGCATTGAAGTGCCTCCTCTCATTATCTTCTAGTTTTCTTATCGTCAGCAAGGTGACCTTTATACGTACGAGTTGGTGCGAATTCACCTAACTTATGGCCAACCATATCCTCAGTGATGTACACAGGTACGTGTTTACGACCATCATATACAGCAATTGTATGTCCGATGAACTGAGGGAAGATAGTTGAACGGCGAGACCAAGTTTTAACAACTTGTTTTTGCTCAGATGCAACTAATTTTTCCATTTTGTTCATTAAGTGATCATCGACAAATGGTCCTTTTTTTAAGCTACGAGCCATTTTGGTGCCTCCCTTCGTGATTGGCGTACGGTTCTTGAAATGAACCGTACTACAATCCCATTATTTTTTACGACGACGAACGATAAATTTATCAGACGCTTTGTTTTTCTTACGAGTCTTGAATCCGAGAGTTGGTTTACCCCATGGAGACATTGGAGACTTACGTCCGATTGGAGAGCGTCCTTCACCACCACCGTGTGGGTGATCAACCGGGTTCATTACAGAACCACGAACTGTTGGGCGCTTACCTAACCAGCGAGAGCGACCTGCTTTACCGATTTTGATAAGTTCGTGTTGTTCGTTACCAACTTGACCGATTGAAGCGCGACAAGCAGATAATACAAGACGTACTTCACCAGAAGTTAAACGTACAAGTACGTATTTTCCTTCTTTACCAAGTACTTGAGCAGATGTACCAGCAGAACGAACTAATTGTCCTCCACGACCAGGCTTAAGCTCGATGTTATGAACAACAGTACCTACTGGAATGTTGATTAATGGTAATGCGTTACCGATTTTAATGTCAGCTTCAGGGCCAGACATAACTTCCATACCTACTTCTAAAGTTTTAGGAGCAAGAATGTAACGTTTTTCACCGTCAACGTAGTTAATTAATGCGATATTCGCAGAGCGGTTTGGATCATATTCGATCGTAGCAACGCGTCCTGGAATTCCATCTTTGTTACGCTTAAAGTCGATGATACGGTATTGACGCTTATGTCCGCCACCTTGATGACGTACAGTAATTTTACCTTGGTTATTACGACCAGCCTTTTTGCTTAAAGGAGCAAGTAAAGACTTTTCCGGTCTGTCAGTCGTGATTTCAGCGAAATCATTCGTAGTCATGTTACGACGACCGTTAGTAGTTGGATTATACTTTTTAATTCCCATCTCAATTTCCCTCCTTCTTTAGTAAGAATTAAACGCCTTGGAAGATTTCGATTTCTTTGCTGTCAGCAGTTAGCTTAACGATTGCTTTACGACGACGGCTAGTAAAACCAGCGTGACGACCAACGCGTTTTGCTTTCGGCTTGTAGTTCATGATATTTACTTTGTCTACATTAACACCAAAGATCGCTTCTATAGCGTCTTTAACCTCTGTTTTATTAGATTTAACGTCCACGTCGAACGTGTATTTTTTTTCAGCCATCATTTCCATAGAACGTTCAGTGATAACTGGGCGCTTAATGATATCACGAGGATCTCTCATTATGCAAGCACCTCCTCTACTTTTTCCACTGCCGCTTTTGTCATGATTAGCTTATCATGATGAAGCACATCTAGCACGTTTACGCCATCAGCAGTGATTACTGTTACTCCAGGGATATTGCGAGCAGATAACTCTACAGATTCGTTTGCATCAGCAGTTACGATAAGAGCTTTCTTCTCAACAGTTAATCCTTTAAGTACTGCTACCATGTCTTTTGTTTTTGGTGCATTTAACACTAGGTCCTCAAGAACTACAATGTTGTTCTCAACTACTTTAGTAGCTAATGCAGATTTGATTGCTAAACGACGAACTTTCTTAGGAAGTTTGTACGCATAGCTTCTTGGTGTAGGTCCGAATACCGTACCACCACCACGCCATTGAGGAGAGCGGATAGAACCTTGACGAGCACGTCCAGTTCCTTTTTGACGCCATGGTTTACGACCACCACCGCGAACTTCAGAGCGAGTTTTTACTTTGTGTGTACCTTGACGTAAAGATGCACGTTGCATCATTACAGCTTCGAAAAGTACAGCTTCATTTGGTTCGATACCGAAAATAGCTTCAGCTAATTCGATTTCACCAACCTGTGAACCAGTTTGGTTATATACAGTAACTTTTGGCATTGGAATTCCTCCTTCCTATTGTGAATTATTTGCTAACCTTCACAGCGCCTTGAACAACTACAAGAGATTTCTTAGCACCTGGAACGTTACCTTTTACTAGTAATAAGTTGCGCTCAGTGTCAACTTGAACGATTTCTAAGTTTTGGATAGTAACTTGGTCTCCACCCATACGTCCAGCAAGTTTTTTGCCTTTGAATACACGGTTCGGAGCAACTGGCCCCATTGAACCTGGACGACGGTGATAGCGAGAACCATGAGACATAGGTCCGCGAGATTGTCCGTGGCGTTTAATAACACCTTGGAAACCTTTACCTTTAGAAATTCCTGTTACGTCAACGATTTCACCTGCAGCGAAAACTTCAACTTTTACCTCTTGACCAACCTCTAATCCGTCCACGTCTGCATCGCGGATTTCGCGAATGAAGCGCTTAGGAGTTGTAGATGCTTTAGCAGTGTGGCCTTGTTCAGGTTTGTTAGTTAACTTTTCACGTTTATCTTCAAATCCTAACTGAATTGCGTTGTAGCCATCAGTTTCAGTTGTTTTCTTTTGAAGAACAACGTTTGGATTAGCAGCGATTACCGTTACTGGGATTAACTCACCATTCTCAGCAAATACTTGAGTCATACCGATCTTTCTTCCTAAGATTCCTTTGGTCATGAGTTACACCTCCTACATTTTTAAGTTATATAAATTATAGTTTGATTTCGATATCTACACCAGATGGTAAATCTAAACGCATTAATGAATCTACTGTTTGCGGAGTAGGACTCACGATGTCGATTAGACGTTTGTGCGTGCGCATTTCGAATTGTTCACGAGAATCTTTGTACTTATGAACAGCACGAAGAATTGTGTAAATAGTCTTCTCAGTTGGTAATGGGATTGGACCAGAAACTGTTGCCCCAGAACGCTTAGCTGTTTCTACAATTTTCTCAGCTGATTGATCAAGAATACGGTGATCATAAGCTTTTAAACGGATACGAATTTTTTCTTTTGCCATTATTTTCCCTCCTTCGTTCGCCTATTTCTAAAATAGACCTTCTCCATGGAAATTTCCCCACACCATGCCATGGCAAAGCGGCCGGGTGTGTCAGCAACCTTCCACTTCATCGCAGTCAAAGACCAACATTGTCTATTATACAATGTTATTCGTCTAGATGCAAGCATCTTTTTGTTTGCATCTGCTTTTCTCTACTTTTGCTATTATACATGGCACTTTAAAGAATATCAAGTTTTCATCTACTCTTATTTAACTTACAGTTTTTGGGTGTTATTTTCGTTTTATATACTATAGAAGAAACTCATTCAAAAATAGAAAATGCATCTCTTTCTTCTATATAAATAAGCAATAAAAAAACTCAAGGGAGAATCCCTTGAGTTTTTAATAATCTAATTAAAGACTACTCAGCAACGATTGTAGCAACTACACCGTAACCTACTGTACGTCCACCTTCACGAATAGAGAATTTAGTTCCCTCTTCGATAGCGATTGGAGCGATAAGTTCGATAGTCATTTCGATGTTGTCACCAGGCATTACCATTTCAGTACCTTCTGGTAATTGGATGATACCAGTTACGTCAGTTGTACGGAAGTAGAACTGAGGACGGTAGTTAGCGAAGAATGGAGTATGACGTCCACCTTCTTCTTTAGATAATACGAAAACTTCAGCTTTGAATTTAGCGTGTGCTTTTACAGAGCCAGTTTTAGCAAGAACTTGTCCACGTTGGATATCTTCACGAGCAACCCCACGAAGTAGAGCACCGATGTTGTCTCCAGCTTGTGCTTGGTCAAGAAGCTTACGGAACATTTCTACACCAGTTACAGTTGTCGTAGCATTCTCTTCAGCAAGACCGATGATTTCTACTACGTCACCAACTTTAACGATACCGCGCTCAACACGACCAGTTGCAACTGTACCACGACCTGTGATAGAGAATACATCCTCGATAGGCATTAAGAATGGTTTGTCAGTTTCACGTTCTGGAGTTGGGATGTAAGCATCAACTTCAGTCATTAATTCGATGATTTTTTCTTCCCACTCAGCTTCTCCTTGAAGAGCTTTAAGAGCAGAACCTTTAATTACAGGAATATCGTCGCCTGGGAATCCGTATTCAGATAATAGGTCACGAACTTCCATTTCTACTAATTCTAATAATTCTTCGTCATCTACCATGTCGCATTTGTTTAAGAATACAACGATGTAAGGAACACCTACTTGACGAGAAAGAAGGATGTGCTCACGTGTTTGAGGCATTGGACCATCAGCAGCAGATACTACTAAGATACCGCCGTCCATTTGAGCAGCACCAGTGATCATGTTTTTAACATAGTCAGCATGACCTGGGCAGTCAACGTGTGCATAGTGACGAGTTTCAGTTTCGTACTCAACGTGTGCAGTTGAGATTGTGATTCCGCGCTCTCTTTCTTCTGGAGCAGCGTCGATTTGATCGTATCCGCGTGCTTCAGCACCACCAGCTTTTGCAAGAACTGTAGTGATCGCAGCAGTTAATGTAGTTTTACCATGGTCAACGTGGCCGATTGTACCGATGTTAACATGGGGTTTAGAACGTTCGAATTTAGCTTTAGCCATTCTAAATTCCTCCTTAGTTTATATAGGTTATTTTATATTTAGACTAGAAAGTGAAACTTAAGTCTCACTTTCTAAGCTTACATAAGTAGTTATACTTGAACAATCGATAAAAATCAATTATTCACCTTTATTTTTTTTAATAATTTCTTCAGAAACAGACTTCGGTACTTCTTCATAATGATCAAATGTCATTGAGAATGTTCCGCGTCCTTGAGTGTTAGAACGTAATGCCGTTGCATAACCGAACATTTCAGAAAGTGGAACCATAGCGCGAACAACTTGTGCGTTACCGCGAGCTTCCATACCTTCTACACGTCCACGACGAGATGTTACGTCGCCCATAATGTCACCCATGTACTCTTCAGGAATTACAACTTCAACTTTCATCATTGGCTCAAGAATTACTGGGCTACATTTAGAAACCGCAGCTTTAAGCGCCATAGATGCAGCGATTTTGAACGCCATCTCAGATGAATCGACATCATGGTAAGAGCCGTCAACTAACGCAGCTTTGATGTCGACTAGTGGATAACCAGCTAGTACACCATTTTTAAGTGAGTCTTCAAGACCCGCTCCAACAGCTGGGATGTATTCACGTGGAACTACACCACCGACGATTTTGTTTTGGAATTCAAAACCTTTACCTTCTTCATTAGGTTCAAACTCAATCCAAACGTGACCGAATTGTCCACGACCACCAGATTGACGAGCGAACTTACCTTCAACTTTCGCAGCAGCGCGGAAAGTCTCACGGTATGCTACCTGAGGAGCACCAACGTTTGCTTCCACTTTGAATTCACGGCGCATACGGTCAACGATGATATCAAGGTGAAGTTCACCCATACCAGCGATGATTGTTTGGCCAGTTTCTTGGTCAGTGTGAGCACGGAATGTTGGATCTTCTTCAGAAAGCTTAGATAATGCTGTACCCATTTTATCTTGGTCAGCTTTAGATTTTGGTTCGATAGCTACAGAGATAACTGGCTCTGGGAATTCCATAGACTCAAGGATAACAAGACTCTTCTCGTCACAAAGAGTATCACCAGTAGTAGTATCTTTTAAACCTACAGCAGCAGCGATATCACCAGCGTAAACTGTTGAAATCTCTTCACGGCTGTTAGCGTGCATTTGTAGGATACGACCTACACGCTCACGCTTACCTTTAGTTGAGTTTTTCACGTATGATCCAGAGTTTAACACACCAGAATATACACGGAAGAACGTTAACTTACCAACATAAGGGTCAGTCATGATTTTGAATGCTAGAGCTGCGAATGGTTCTTCATCGCTAGACTTACGCTCAATAGCTTCATCTGTATCCGGAAGAGTACCTTTAATAGCAGGTACATCTAATGGAGATGGTAGGTAGTCAATAACTGCGTCTAACAGAATTTGAACACCTTTATTTTTGAATGCAGAACCACAGATTACTGGGAAGAATTCAACAGAAGTTGTAGCCTTACGGATACCAGCTTTAAGCTCTTCTACAGTGATTTCTTCACCTTCTAGGTACTTCATCATCATTTCTTCATCAAGCTCAGCTACCGCTTCAATAAGTTTTCCGCGGTATTCTTCAGCTAATTCTTTATGCTCTTCAGGAATTTCAACACGCTCGATGTCTGTTCCTAAATCGTTACTGTACATGTAAGCACACTCTTCAACAAGGTCAATGATACCATTGAACTCGTCTTCAGCACCGATTGGTAACTGAATTGGATGTGCGTTTGCTTGTAAACGATCGTGGATTGTCCCTACAGAGTATAAGAAATCTGCACCGATCTTATCCATTTTGTTAACGAATACGATACGAGGAACGCCATAAGTAGTAGCCTGACGCCAAACAGTTTCTGTTTGTGGTTCTACACCAGATTGTGCATCAAGTACTGCTACTGCGCCATCAAGTACGCGTAAAGAACGTTCTACTTCTACTGTGAAATCTACGTGTCCTGGAGTGTCAATGATGTTTACACGGTGACCCTTCCATTGTGCTGTAGTTGCAGCAGAAGTAATTGTGATACCACGTTCTTGCTCTTGCTCCATCCAGTCCATCTGAGATGCACCTTCATGAGTTTCACCGATTTTATGAATACGTCCTGTGTAATACAGAATACGCTCAGTTGCTGTTGTTTTACCAGCATCGATGTGAGCCATGATACCAATATTACGAGTGTTTTCTAAAGAGAACTCTCTTGTCATTTGGTGTCTTGCTCCTTCCATATATGGATTGGATTATTTTATTTTAAGTAGCAAAAAAGCCACTTTATATTGTTACATATGCCAGTGTCCAGTACCCTCATTATGTAAAACGAGCGCCCAACGAAAGGGAGAGGCATTCTCCCTCTCCACACTTCCATAAGCGACAAATAAAGCGGTTTATGCTTACATTTATTTTACGTTGAATCCTACCAACGGTAATGAGCAAATGCTTTGTTAGCTTCTGCCATTTTATGAGTGTCTTCACGTTTCTTAACAGATGCACCAGCGTTGTTAGCTGCATCTAAGATTTCGTAAGCTAGACGCTCTTCCATAGTTTTTTCACCACGAAGACGAGCATAGTTTACTAACCAGCGAAGACCTAAAGTTGTACGGCGTTCTGGACGAACCTCAACTGGAACTTGGTAGTTAGCACCACCAACACGACGAGCGCGTACTTCAAGAACAGGCATGATGTTCTTAAGAGCTTGCTCGAATACTTCCATTGGTTCTTTATCTGAACGTTCACGAACGATATCGAAAGCGTTATAAAGAATTGTTTGAGATTTACCTTTTTTACCGTCAACCATCATTTTGTTGATTAGGCGTGTTACAAGCTTAGAATTGTACATTGGATCTGGTAACACGTCACGTTTCGCAACAGGTCCTTTACGAGGCATATTGAGTTCCTCCTTTCATTATAAGTTTATTATTTTTTAGCAGGTTTTGGTCGCTTAGTACCATATTTAGAACGTCCTTGCATACGTTTGTCAACACCAGCTGTATCAAGCGCACCACGAACGATGTGGTAACGTACCCCTGGTAAATCCTTTACTCGACCACCGCGAATTAATACTACGCTATGCTCTTGTAGGTTATGACCGATACCTGGGATGTAAGCTGTAACTTCAATACCATTTGTTAAACGTACACGAGCGTATTTACGTAACGCTGAGTTAGGTTTCTTCGGAGTCATTGTACCAACACGAGTACATACACCACGTTTTTGAGGTGCAGAGATATCAGTTGATTTTTTCTTTAAAGAATTAAAACCTTTGTTTAACGCAGGTGATTTAGACTTCCATACTTTATCAGTACGACCATTTCTCACTAATTGGTTAATAGTAGGCATTTGATTATCCTCCCTTCGCATGTTTGTATGACCACATATCCAGGTGGTTCATTATTAGTTGAAAACAAAGTTTTTGCAAGGAAGAGCAAATGCTCTCTCCTCACAAAAACAGTTTTAACTTATTATTCCTATTGCTGAAGCTCCCACTTGAATCCCCGAAACTTTTCCAAGTTTACGAACTGATTCAACTTTGGTTATGGGTATGTTATGTTGCAAGGCAGTACGAATGATAACATGGGTTAACCGCACATCAGCATCTTCTGCAATAACAACTTCTTTAACTATACCATTTTTGATTGCTTCCAATGTTCGTTTATGACCAACGACTACATTTTCAGCATTTGACACTTTTTGATAAGACATATAAATATCCTCCAAAGCATCGTTAAGGAGCAACCTTGATTATAGTAACATTTTGACTCATACAATGTCAACTAGGATTAGCTGTTTTTATACAAAATTTACGACGGAAAATTTTACTGTTCCACATAAACTTCATCGTTTTCTACATTCATGTTATCTTGTGTTGTTTTTACAAGATCCACTTTGCGATAACGATTCATACCTGTTCCAGCAGGAACAAGCTTACCGATAATAACATTTTCTTTCAATCCTAGAAGTTCATCGCGTTTACCCTTAATTGCTGCATCTGTTAGAACACGAGTTGTTTCTTGGAACGATGCTGCAGATAAGAACGAATCAGTTTCAAGTGAAGCTTTAGTAATACCAAGTAGAACCGGTCTAGCTGTTGCTGGTTGTTTACCTTTCAGTAACACCTTCGCGTTCGCATCAGTAAACTGATGGATATCTAGTAATGTTCCTGGTAATACATCTGTTTCACCCGCGTCACTTACACGAACTTTACGTAGCATTTGACGTACCATTACTTCTACGTGTTTGTCACCAATTTCTACCCCTTGCATACGGTATACTTTTTGAACTTCACGTAATAAGTATTCTTGAACGGCTGTAATGTCCGTTACTTTTAGTAATTCTTTCGGATCAATAGAACCTTCTGTTAACTCTTTACCGTGGCTAATTGGCTGTCCTAGAGTTACTTTCAGACGAGCACCGTAAGGAATAGCATACGTACGAGCTTCAACTTCACCCTGTACAACTACTTCTTGGCGATCTTTAACATCGTTGATCGCTGCGATAACACCGTCGATTTCACTGATAACTGCCTGACCTTTCGGATTACGAGCTTCGAAGATCTCTTGGATACGAGGTAAACCTTGTGTGATATCATCTCCGGCAACCCCGCCCGTATGGAACGTACGCATCGTTAACTGTGTACCTGGCTCACCGATAGATTGAGCTGCGATAATACCTACCGCCTCTCCTACTTCTACGTCTGTGCCAGTTGCTAAGTTACGACCGTAACACTTCTTACATACACCGTGGCGAGTATTACACGTAAACGCTGAACGAATGTTTACAGTTTCAACACCCGACTTTTCAACGATATGAGCAATATCTTCAGTAATTAATTGATTTTCAACAACTAATACTTCACCTGTTTCAGGATGTTTTACAGTTTTTCTTGCAAAACGTCCAACAAGACGATCATATAGTGACTCAATAACCTCATTACCCTCTTTAATCGCACCAATTAGTAAACCACGATCTGTTCCACAATCATCTTGACGAACAATTACATCTTGTGCAACGTCTACAAGACGACGTGTTAAGTAACCAGAATCGGCAGTTTTAAGTGCTGTATCGGCAAGACCTTTACGCGCACCATGCGTAGAGATGAAGTACTCAAGTACTGTTAAACCTTCACGGAAACTTGATTTGATCGGAAGCTCAATGATACGACCAGATGGATTGGCCATCAGACCACGCATACCAGCAAGCTGAGTAAAGTTCGATGCGTTACCACGGGCACCGGAATCACTCATCATGAAGATTGGGTTGCGTTTATTCAAGGATTTCATCAGTTTTCCTTGGATAACATCTTTTGCATTACTCCAAATAGAGATAACGCGATCGTAACGTTCTTCTTCCGTGATTAAACCACGACGGAATTGTTTAATTACATTATCTACTTTTGCTTGTGCTTCATGGAGAATTTCATCTTTTTCACCTAATACAAGAATGTCTGATACCCCAACTGTAATACCAGCTTTTGTAGAGTATTTAAATCCTAAGTTTTTCATACGGTCAAGCATGCGAGATGTTTCTGTAATTTGGAAACGTTTGAATACTTCCGCAATAATGTTACCAAGGATTTTCTTGCTAAATGGTGCCACTTCTTCGCGACTAGCAATAATTTCTTTAATGTTCGCACCTTTTTCAACGAAATATTCCGCTGGTGTTTCTTTTTCAAGGTTTGAGTTTGTTGGTTCATTAATATAAGGGAACGACTCTGGTAAGATTTCGTTAAATATTAATTTACCAACTGTTGTTAATAGAAGCTTACTCTTTTGCTCTTCAGTAAACGTTACATTATTTACCGAACTCGCTGCAACTGCAACACGCGTGTGCAGATGTACATATCCATTTTGGTATGCAAGTATTGCTTCGTTTGCATCTTTGAAGACCATACCTTCACCGATTGCACCCTCGCGCTCAAGTGTTAAGTAATAGTTACCTAATACCATATCCTGAGATGGAGTAACAACTGGTTTTCCGTCTTTTGGATTCAAGATGTTTTGTGCCGCCAACATAAGAATACGAGCTTCTGCTTGTGCTTCTGATGATAACGGAACGTGAACCGCCATTTGGTCACCGTCAAAGTCCGCGTTGTATGCTGTACATACAAGTGGGTGAAGACGGATTGCACGACCTTCTACTAATGTAGGTTCAAACGCCTGGATACCAAGACGGTGAAGTGTTGGTGCGCGGTTTAGAAGTACTGGATGCTCTTTGATCACAGATTCTAAAACGTCCCAAACTTCAGGGTGTACACGCTCGATTTTACGTTTAGCACTCTTAATGTTGTGTGCTAATCCTTTTCCAACTAACTCTTTCATAACGAAAGGTTTAAACAATTCAAGCGCCATTTCTTTCGGCAATCCACATTGATACATCTTTAAGTTCGGTCCTACAACGATTACAGAACGGCCAGAGTAGTCAACACGTTTACCTAATAAGTTTTGACGGAAACGTCCTTGTTTACCTTTAAGCATGTGAGATAGTGATTTTAATGGACGGTTACCTGGTCCAGTAACTGGACGGCCACGGCGACCATTATCGATTAATGCGTCTACAGCTTCTTGTAACATACGTTTTTCGTTTTGAACGATGATGCTTGGTGCACCTAAGTCCAATAGACGTTTTAAACGGTTGTTACGGTTAATTACACGACGATATAAGTCGTTTAAGTCAGAAGTAGCAAAACGTCCACCATCTAACTGTACCATCGGGCGTAGTTCTGGTGGGATAACTGGAAGAACTTCTAAGATCATCCAAGATGGGTGATTTCCAGAGTTACGGAATGCTTCTAATACTTCTAGACGTTTAATAGCACGAGTACGGCGTTGTCCTTGCGCTGTTTTTAATTCTTCTTTTAAGAAGTCTACTTCTTTATCTAAATCGATGTCTTGCAGTAGCTTTTTAATCGCTTCTGCACCCATAGCAGCTTGGAATGTGCTGCCATATCGATCACGATATGCACGGTATTCTTTTTCAGAAAGTAATTGCTTCTTATCAAGTGGTGTATCTCCACTTTCTGTTACAACATAAGAAGCGAAATAAATTACTTCTTCAAGCGCGCGAGGGGACATGTCTAAGACAAGTCCCATGCGGCTCGGGATACCTTTGAAATACCAAATATGAGATACAGGAGCAGCTAATTCGATATGACCCATACGTTCACGACGAACTTTTGCACGCGTTACTTCAACGCCACATCGATCACAAACTACACCTTTATAACGTACACGTTTATATTTTCCGCAATGACATTCCCAGTCCTTTTGTGGTCCGAAAATACGCTCACAGAACAAGCCATCTTTTTCAGGCTTTAACGTACGATAGTTAATTGTTTCTGGTTTCTTAACTTCACCGTATGACCAAGAACGAATCTTGTCAGGTGAAGCAAGTCCAATCTTCATATATTCAAAGTTATTTACATCTATCAAGGGGCCTACCTCCCTTTTAGTCTACAGGTTATCCCAATTATTCCTTAGTTGTCTCAACTTCAACATTCAATTTATCTGCTGATTGATGATCATCGTCATCTTCCGTATCACGCATTTCAATTTCTGTATCGTTGATAGACATCATTTTAACGTCCATACCTAAACTTTGCAGTTCTTTAATCAATACTTTGAATGATTCAGGAACGCCTGGTTCTGGAACATTTTCACCTTTAACAATTGCTTCATACGTCTTAACACGTCCAATAACATCATCAGACTTCACTGTTAAGATTTCTTGAAGAGTATAAGCAGCACCATAAGCCTCAAGTGCCCAAACCTCCATCTCACCGAAACGCTGTCCACCGAACTGAGCTTTACCTCCAAGAGGTTGCTGCGTTACAAGTGAGTATGGTCCAGTAGAACGAGCATGAAGTTTATCGTCAACCATGTGCGCAAGTTTGATCATATACATGACACCAACAGATACGCGGTTATCGAATGGCTCACCAGTACGTCCGTCATACAGGATTGTTTTCGCGTCATTTGCCATACCAGCTTCTTCAATCGTGCCCCAAACATCTTCCTCACGAGCACCATCGAATACTGGTGTTGCAATGTGAATACCAAGGTATCTTGCTGCCATACCAAGATGAAGCTCTAATACCTGACCGATATTCATACGAGATGGTACCCCTAATGGGTTTAACATGATATCGATTGGCGTACCATCTGGTAAGTAAGGCATATCTTCTTCTGGTAAAATACGAGAGATAACACCTTTGTTACCATGACGTCCGGCCATCTTGTCACCTTCAGAAATTTTACGTTTTTGAACGATATATGCACGTACAAGTTGATTCACGCCTGGTGGCAATTCATCGCCATCTTCACGGTTGAATACTTTTACGTCTAAGATAATACCGCCACCACCGTGTGGTACACGTAGTGATGTATCACGTACTTCACGTGCTTTCTCTCCAAAGATAGCGTGTAATAGACGTTCTTCAGCTGTTAATTCTGTTACACCTTTAGGTGTTACTTTACCAACAAGTAAATCTCCATCTTTTACTTCTGCACCAACGCGAATGATACCGCGCTCGTCAAGGTTGCGTAATGCATCTTCCCCAACGTTTGGAATGTCACGTGTAATTTCTTCTGGTCCAAGCTTCGTATCACGAGCTTCTGACTCATATTCTTCAATATGAATAGAAGTGTACACATCATCTTTTACAAGGCGCTCACTCATAATGATCGCATCCTCGTAGTTATAACCGTCCCAAGTCATGAAGCCAACAAGCACGTTACGTCCAAGTGCTAGTTCACCTAATTCCATAGAAGGACCATCCGCAAGGATTTCACCTTTTACAACTTCATTTCCAACACTTACGATTGGACGTTGGTTGTAGCAAGTTCCTTGGTTAGAACGAATGAATTTTTGCATTTTGTAGCGATCTAAGTCGCCTTTTACTGTTTGACCGTCAACTTCTACATAGCGACGTACCCAAACTTCACGTGCTTCTACGCGTTCAACAACACCAGGGTGTTTACAGATTACTGCAGCACCTGAGTCTTTTGCTGATACGTACTCCATACCTGTACCTACAATCGGTGATTCCGGATTCATTAACGGAACCGCCTGACGTTGCATGTTCGCTCCCATAAGTGCGCGGTTAGAGTCATCGTTTTCTAAGAACGGAATACAAGCTGTCGCTGCCGACACTACTTGTTTTGGAGATACATCCATGTAGTCGATGCGTTCTTTATTTGTGACAATGTTTTCACCACGGAAACGAGCTACGATATCTTCATCAAGGAATTCCCCTTCTTCAGATAATTTCATATTCGCTTGGGCTACAACATAGTTATCTTCTTCATCTGCTGTTAAATAATCAACATGCCCTGTTACAAGACCAGTTTCTGGGTCAACACGACGGTATGGCGTTTCAATGAAACCAAACTCATTTACTTTCGCAAACGAAGATAATGAGTTGATCAAACCGATGTTTGGTCCCTCTGGTGTTTCGATTGGACACATACGACCATAGTGAGAGTAGTGAACGTCACGTACTTCAAAGCCTGCGCGCTCACGCGTTAAACCACCGGGTCCTAACGCAGATAGTCTTCGTTTGTGAGTTAACTCTGCTAATGGGTTTGTTTGATCCATGAACTGAGATAACTGAGAACTTCCGAAGAACTCTTTAATAGATGCAATAACCGGGCGAATGTTAATTAACGCTTGTGGTGTAATTGCATTTGTATCTTGAATCGACATTCTCTCACGAACAACACGTTCCATACGAGAAAGACCGATACGAAATTGGTTTTGTAGTAACTCTCCTACAGAACGCAGACGACGATTTCCTAAGTGGTCAATATCATCTGTATCCCCTACTTTATATAGCAAGTTAAAGAAGTAGCTAATAGAAGCAAGAATATCACCTGGTGTGATGTGTTTTATATCACGAGTAATATTTGCATTCCCAATTACGTTTATAGATCGTTCGCCTTCTGATTCTGGAGCATAAATCTTAATAGATTGCAGCTCAACATCGCCTGCTACCACTCCACCCATTGGTTTCGCTGTTTTGAATCCAATGTTTTTCTCTAAGTAAGGTAGAATGCGATCCAGTGTACGACGATCTAAGACTGTTCCTTCTGCCGCTAAAATTTCACCAGTTTCTGGATCCACCAGTGTTTCAGCTAAACGTTGGTTAAACAATCTGTTTTTAATGTGTAGCTTTTTGTTGATCTTATAGCGACCTACATTTGCTAAATCGTAGCGCTTCGGATCAAAGAAACGAGACACAAGTAAGCTCTTTGCATTTTCTACTGTTGGTGGTTCACCAGGGCGTAGACGCTCATAAATTTCAAGCAATGCTTTCTCTGTGCTATCTGTGTTGTCTTTTTCTAACGTATTGCTTAAGTATTCGTTATCACCTAAAAGCTCGGTGATTTCTTGATCAGAGCCAAACCCTAATGCGCGTAACAAAACAGTTACAGGAAGTTTACGCGTACGGTCAATACGCACATATACAACATCCTTAGCATCTGTTTCATACTCTAACCAAGCTCCGCGGTTTGGAATTACAGTAGCAGTAAAACCACGTTTTCCGTTTTTATCCACTTTGCCACTATAGTATACGCTTGGAGAGCGAACTAACTGGGAAACGATAACACGTTCTGCACCGTTAATTACGAATGTTCCAGTCTCTGTCATGAGTGGGAAATCTCCCATGAACACATCTTGTTCTTTTACTTCACCAGTTTCCTTGTTGATTAGACGCACTTTTACACGAAGTGGTGCTGCATACGTCACATCACGCTCTTTGCATTCTTCTACAGAGTATTTAGGTTCACCTAAGCTGTAGTCGATAAATTCAAGCGATAGATTTCCCGTAAAGTCTTCGATCGGAGAAATGTCTTGGAACATTTCTCGCAAACCCTCATCAAGAAACCACTGATAAGAAGAGGTTTGAATTTCGATAAGATTTGGTAACTCTAATACTTCACTAATACGGGCATAACTTCTTCGTTGGCGGTGGCGTCCGTATTGAACTAGTTGACCTGTCAACTGCTTCACCCCTCAAATCATGAGTATTATAAACACACAAAAAAATTTGTGCAAAATCACAAATAAATACAACTACTGCTATTAGCGTAGTTTTTTCTCTTAAAGATAGATACGTTGAGTCTTTCTACCTGCTCAAAAAAGAAAAATGGCTTCTATAAGAAAACCATCATTCTGTTTCATAATCTGCTGATTTTACTATCTTTTCCAAGAGAAGCAAAAATATACATCTTTCTCAACGCAGAAAATCATATATTGGCATTGTATAATGTTAACATAGCCAAAAATAACCGTCAACGCTTTTTTGATTTTATGATATAATATCCTTTTTTCTTTTCTACAACTTCAACTTCAGAAAATACTTCTTCTAGTTTTTTCAGCGCAGATGGCGCACCTTGTTTCTTTTGAATAACAATCCACAGTTCTCCACCTGAAACTAAATACTCCATAGCCTTTTCTAAAATCTCATGCACGATATCTTTACCAGCACGAATTGGAGGATTAGATAGAATAGCAGCATACTTGCCATCTACATTTTCATAGACACTACTTTGCAAAATACGTATATTTTCAATTCTGTTATTAGCGGCATTTTCTTTTGCAAGTCCCAAGGCCCTTTCATTCACATCCACCATGTGAATTTCACGATCTTGAAACTCTTTCGCTAACGACAAACCGATTGGACCGTACCCACATCCTACGTCTAACACATTACCTTTAACATCTGGCATTTGAAACGCTTCAATTAAAAGACGAGAACCAAAGTCCACTTCGTTTTTCGAGAACACCCCATGGTCAGATAAAAAAGTAAATTGAGATTCACGAAGTGTAAATTCCCATCGTTTACGATCACTTTTACTAGAAGGGTCGTTAGAAAAATAATGGTCTGCCATATGGCCACCTCTTTTCTTTACAGTTAAAAAAAAAGCTCGCATGAGAGCGAGCTTTTTTTAAAGCACCAAAAGTTAATTACTTAACTTCTACAGCAGCGCCAACTTCTTCAAGTTTAGCTTTCATTTCTTCAGCTTCCTCTTTAGTAACGCCTTCTTTGATTGCTTTTGGAGTGTTGTCAACTAATTCTTTAGCTTCTTTTAAGCCAAGACCAGTGATTTCACGTACAGCTTTGATAACTTTGATTTTTTGAGCGCCAGCACTTGCAAGTACTACGTCAAATTCAGTTTGCTCAGCAGCAGCTTCACCAGCGCCACCAGCTACAGCTACAGGAGCAGCAGCAGTTACGCCGAATTCTTCCTCGATAGCTTTTACTAAGTCGTTAAGTTCTAATACAGTCATAGATTTAACTGCTTCAATGATTTGTTCTTTAGTCATTGTAAATATCCTCCCTTAAATAGGTTTGTATTGTTTTATAGATAACAAGTAATTATCTTTTAAAAAATTAAGCGCCTTGCTCTTCCTTTTGATCTGCAACTGCTTTAGTAGCAAGTGCAAGGTTACGGATTGGAGCTTGAAGAACGCTAAGAAGCATAGAAAGTAAGCCTTCACGTGATGGAAGAGTAGCGATAGCTTTAACCTCATCAAGTGTTACAAGTTTACCTTCGATTACGCCCGCTTTAATTTCTAAAGCTTCATGATTTTTAGCGAAGTCGTTTAATACTTTCGCAGGAGCAACTACATCCTCATTACTGAACGCGATTGCGTTTGGTCCTGTTAAGAATTCGTTTAACTCAGCCATTTCAGCAGATTCTGCAGCACGACGAGTTAAAGAGTTTTTGTAAACTTTGAACTCAACGCCAGCTTCACGTAAGTTTTTACGTAATTCTGTTGCTTCAGAAACTGTTAAACCACGGTAGTCAACAACGATTGTAGATTTACTCGCACGAAGTTTTTCAGCGATTTCAGTTACAACTTGTTGTTTAGTTTCGATTACTTTGCTCATGTTATTACACCTCCTGTAGATTATATAGAAGATGTACCGAAAGTGCACTAAAAACCTCCATGCCCAACTTGTAGACATGGAGGCATATAGTCACAGAAAAAAGATTCCGCTTCGTATATTAACACCTAGGTAGGGAATTAAGTCGAATCGACTCCTACTGTCTACGGTACACTATTTAAATTCACAACATAAATGATTATATTAAAACTTCTTTATGAAGTCAACTTCCAATTTTTACGCAAGTGTAGAAACGTCTACGCGTACGCCAGGTCCCATTGTAGAAGCAACAGTTGCGTTCTTCATGTAAGTACCTTTTGCAGCAGCTGGCTTAGCTTTTTGTAGCGTGTCAGCAATTGTCTTGAAGTTTTCTACTAATTTAGCATCTTCGAAAGATACTTTACCAATTGGAACGTGGATGTTACCAGCTTTATCAACGCGGTATTCAACTTTACCAGCTTTGATTTCGTTAACAGCTTTAGTTACATCGAAAGTAACTGTTCCAGTTTTAGGGTTTGGCATTAAACCTTTAGGTCCTAATACACGACCAAGTTTACCAACTTCACCCATCATGTCAGGAGTTGCTACTACTACATCGAAACCGAACCAACCTTGTTGGATTTTACCGATGTAATCAGCATCGCCTACGAAGTCAGCGCCAGCAGCTTCAGCTTCTTTTGCTTTTTCGCCTTTAGCGAATACTAATACACGTTGTACTTTACCAGTACCGTGTGGAAGAACAACTGCACCACGAATTTGTTGGTCAGCTTTCTTAGGGTCAACACCTAAACGGAATGCAGCTTCTACAGTTGCATCAAATTTAGCTGTGTTTGTTTTCTTTACTAATTCTACTGCTTCTGTTGCAGAGTAAGCAGATGCACGATCAACAAGCTTTGCAGCTTCTACGTACTTTTTACCTCTTTTAGCCATTTTTGTTTCCTCCTTGAATGTGGTTTTAGCGGAATAACCTCCCACGTTTACGCCTTCATTTCGGGAACCCCCGAGGATGTGCGCCCATCCATTTATTTAAAAACGATAATCATTTACGATAATAAAGGTTGCGAATTGGAATTCCAGACCCGCAACCTTTTTAAAAAAAACAAATCGAATTAGTCTTCGATAACGATGCCCATACTGCGCGCAGTACCTTCAACCATACGCATTGCAGCTTCTACACTAGCAGCGTTTAGGTCAGGCATTTTAGTTTCAGCGATTTCGCGTACTTTATCACGCTTAACAGTTGCCACTTTATTACGGTTTGGTTCACCAGAACCAGACTCAATACCAGCTACTTTCTTAAGAAGAACAGCAGCAGGAGGAGTTTTAGTAATGAAAGTGAATGAACGGTCCTCAAATACCGTAATTTCAACAGGGATGATAAGACCAGCTTGATCAGCTGTACGAGCGTTAAACTCTTTACAGAAGCCCATGATGTTAACACCTGCTTGTCCTAATGCTGGACCAACCGGCGGAGCTGGATTAGCTTTACCTGCAGGAATCTGAAGTTTTACCATTTTAATTACCTTTTTAGCCACGAGACACACCTCCTTAAGTCCGTGATGTGGTCAATTGGGCAGTGATTTGCCCTCCCACTTCATATTTTATCATAATGATAAAATCTTTTTCAAAAAACGTCTCCGTTACCGAAGACGTACTGACTTAAAAGATATTATCACTTTTTACAATTCATTTCAAGTTTCATTTTATAATTTTTCAATTTGATGGAAATCAAGTTCAACCGGAGTCTCGCGACCAAACATGTCTACAAGCACGCTAACTTTTTTCTTTTCCACATCAATTTCTTCAATCGCACCTGTATAATCCGCGAATGGCCCTTCATTTACACGCACTGTTTCATGAAGTTCAAATTCGAAATCAACCACTTCATTGTCCATTCCCATATGCTTCATGATGGTAACAACTTCCTCTTCTAATAGAGGCGATGGTTTAGATCCTGAACCAGAAGAACCGACAAAACCTGTTACACCTGGCGTATTACGAACAACATACCAAGAGTCGTCAGTCATGATTAGTTCTACTAATACGTAACCTGGGAACACTTTTCTTTTCGTTATTTTTTCTTTACCATTTTTCATTTCTACTTCTACTTCTTCCGGGACAACAACACGGAAAATTTTATCTTGCATACCCATTGATTCTACACGTTTCTCTAGGTTTGCCTTTACTTTATTTTCATATCCAGAATAAGTATGGACAACATACCAACTTTTTTCCATTCATTTAGGACGAGCGTCCTTCCCTCCCTGACGTACATTTTTTTGCGCAAATGAAAAAACCCGTTCACCGGGCTTTTACACAGTTCTTATAAATAACATTATATCATGGATAAGTGCTTCTTATTCAAGAATTAACCAAGAATTAACCGAATTAAAGAAGAAATGCCCATATCAACTACTGCGAAGAAAATCGCAAAGAACACAACTGTCGCGATAACAGTCGTTGTTGAGCGGAGTAATTCATCTTTTTTAGGCCAACTTACTTTTTTCATTTCGCGACCTACATCGCCGAAAAAGTTCGTTAAACGCATCTACGGGACCTCCAGTGTATTATTTATTTTGTTTCTTTGTGAACTGTATGCTTATTGCATGTTTTACAAAACTTCTTTATCTCAAGTCGCTCTACTGAGCTCGTATCTTTCATCGTAGAGTAGTTTCGATTTTTACACTCTTCACATGAGAGTACAACTTTTTTCCTCATTAGTTACACCAACCTTGTAACATTATGTCCCTAAAAATGTATCATACAACAAAAGATAATGTCAATGTCATGACTTTCACTCTCTTCGCAAAAAGAAAACAGGTGAATTATTTTACACCTGCGGCACTTGCTATGAATTTAAAGTTGTACTCTCTCTCATCTCCATATATCTTTCTAATTTCCTTTTCACACGCTGCAATGCGTTATCAATGGATTTCACATGCCTGTTTAACTGTTCTGAAATTTCTTGATAGGAACGACCATCTAAGTATAAAGAGAGTACTTTTCTTTCTAAATCGCTTAATAATTCAGATATTTTTGATTCTATGTCTGTATATTCTTCCTTACTTATAATCATCTCTTCTGGATCAGTTACTTTCGCTTCCGAAATAACATCTAATAGTGTTCGATCAGATTCCTCATCGTAAATTGGCTTGTCTAAAGACACATACGAATTTAACGGAATATGCTTTTGCCTTGTTGCTGTTTTAATAGCGGTAATAATTTGTCGAGTGATACACAGCTCAGCAAATGCTTTGAACGAAGACAGCTTGTCCCCTTTATAATCACGAATGGCTTTAAACAATCCAATCATACCTTCTTGAACAATATCTTCTCGATCGGCACCCACTAAGAAATAAGATCTTGATTTCGCGCGAACAAAGTTCTTATATTTGTGAATTAAATATTCTAGAGCGTCAGTATTACCTTTTCGAACTAACTCAACGATTGCCTCATCCTCTAAATCACGAAATGTAACGTCGCCTATACTTACGAAGCCTGCTTCCACCTTGATCCCTCCGACCGCTATATATTTAGCAATATTATACAGTAAAAAGATAAAGAGCGTCAATGCTTCAACGCTCTCCTCTCCTTAATTTTTCTAATTTTTCTGTAATATCTTCGCTAAATATCTTTCGCATGGCGGGTTGCTTTTCTTTCGTATCTTTTGTACACCTTCTTACTTGTTGTTCCATCGCTTGCACTTCTAACTCTAATTCACGTGCAGATTTTCGAAGTGCACCTTGCGCAAATATAATCCATTGCTCCGTATAATCCGAAGTTGCAACGTATATTTGTGTATTTATATTTCTAAGCTCAATCGCAAGTTGTTCTATCTTTTCATCTGCAGTTTGATTCTTTCTCGTGAATATTACTTCCACCCGCGATTGTTTCATCTTTTTTTCAATACCATAGACTGTATAGGCATCAAAGACAATCATTACCTTTGTGCCTGTATAGCCTTGATAATCCGCCATCTTATCAATAAGCGCGTCTCTTGATGATTGTAAATCTACATCCCGCAGTTTCTTCAAGTCTCCCCAAGCTCCGATAATGTTGTAACCGTCAACGATTAAAATATCGTCCATTTTTTATTTACCAATTTCGTGACGTTTACGATATACCTCATACATTAACAAACTTGCGGCTACTGAAGCATTTAAGGATGTAACTTTACCGACCATCGGTAAAGTAATTAGGAAATCACACTTTTCACCAATAATACGACTCATACCTTTTCCTTCACTACCAATTACTAGACCGATTGGCATATTACCATCTAAATTACGGTAATCTGTTTTCCCTTTGGCATCTGTACCAGCAATCCAAAGTCCACGTTCTTTTAATTCATCAATTGTACGCGATAAATTTGTTACACGTGCAACAGGAATATATTCAATTGCCCCAGTCGACGCTTTCGCAACTGACGCTGTAAGTCCCACCGCTCTTCTTTTTGGAATAATAACCCCATGAGCCCCTGTTGCATCCGCAGTACGCATAATAGAACCTAAGTTATGCGGGTCTTCAATTTCATCTAAAATTAAGAAGAACGGGTCTTCATTACGTTTTTCTGCTAATTTAAACAAATCCTCTAACTCAGCATATTGATATGCAGCTACTTGAGCAATTACACCTTGATGATTTCCCTCAACCAATTGATCTAATTTCTTCTTTGGTGCGTGTTGCAAAATAACCTTATTCTCTTTTGCTAATGCTAGTACAATCTGCACTTGTCCTTTGGCAGCACCTTCCGCTACCAAAATTTTATTAATATCTCGCCCCGCTCTTAAAGCTTCAATTACAGGGTTACGTCCGATAATATATTCACTACTCATGATGATGTGCTCCCTTCCTTTTCTTCCAAAACGTCAATCGCCTTATATACAATCTCGTCCAATCTTTCACGATTATTCAACAAGTGATGATAACCGATTAGCGCTTCAAAGGCTGTACTGTGTCGATATGTTTGTACATCTGTATTTTTCGGAACAGTACCCGAATTCGCATTACGCCCTCTTCTTAATACCGCCTCTTCTTCTTCTGTCAAAAATGCCGTCTCTAATAAATGATAAACAACTTTCGCCTGTGCTTTTGCCGAAACAAAGCTCGTCCCTAAGCGATGTAATTGATTAGGGCGAACTTTCCCTTTTTGAAGGAGGTGATAGCGGATATATTGTTCATATACCGCATCACCCATATACGCTAACGCTAAGCTGTTCAATTGCTTTGCATCAATCATTCTTATCCTCTTTTCCATCTTGTACCTTGAGCGGTATCTTCTAAAATAATATTACGTCCTTTTAAATCATCGCGAATTTGATCAGATAATGCGAAGTCACGATTTTGACGAGCTTCAATACGCTTTTGGATTAGTACTTCAATTTCTTCATCAAGCAACTCTTCTTGTGCTAATTCTAATCCTAAAATACTAAATAATGTTTCAAGTTGTTTTACATACGCTTCAATTACAACTTTAGAAGTATGTTCTTCTAACAAATATTGATTTGCGTGATTTGCTACGTTATATAATTCAGTAATCGCATTGGCCGTATTGAAATCATCATCCATCGCTTCTTCGAATGCAACCTGGAACTTTTCCATTTCAGCTAACCATTTTTCATTATGGTCCGTTAAATCCGTACTACTTTCCATACGATGCTTTAAGTTACCGTAAGCTGTTTTAATTCTTTCTAGTCCATTATTAGTACTTTGCAATAAATCTTCGCTAAAGTTAATTGGGTGACGGTAATGTACCGATAGCATAAAGAACCTGATTAACTGTGGATCATATTGTTTAATGATATCATGAACTAAAATGAAGTTTCCAAGCGACTTAGACATCTTCTCGTTATTAATATTAATATATCCATTATGCATCCAATAACGTGCAAATGTTTTTCCTGTCAACGCCTCAGACTGCGCAATTTCATTTTCATGATGAGGAAATGCTAAATCTTGACCACCAGCATGAATATCAATTGTATCCCCTAAATATTTACGCGCCATTGCTGAGCATTCAATATGCCACCCTGGGCGTCCTTTCCCCCAAGGGCTTTCCCAGAAGATTTCCCCTTCTTTCGCAGCTTTCCATAAAGCAAAGTCAAGAGGGTCTTGTTTCTTTTCTCCTACTTCAATACGTGCACCGTGACGTAATTCTGCAATCGGTTGATGTGATAATTTACCGTAACCTTCGAATTCTTTCGTTTTAAAGTACACATCACCTTCTGATTCATATGCATACCCTTTATTCACAAGTTCTTGAATAAATTCAATAATGATATCCATATTTTCCGTTACACGTGGATGAACCGTTGCATGTTTGCAACCTAGTGCCGTTACATCTTCAAAGTAAGCTTCAACAAAACGATCTGCAATTATTGGTACATCTTCACCTAATTCGTTTGCCGCCTTAATTAATTTATCATCCACGTCAGTAAAGTTAGATACATACTGCACATCGTATCCTTTATATTCTAAGTAACGGCGTACTGTATCAAATACCATAGGTGGTCTTGCATTCCCAATGTGAATGTAGTTATACACTGTAGGTCCGCACACATACATCTTTACCTTATTTTCTTCTAATGGCATAAACTCTTCTTTTTGACGCGTTAACGTATTATAAATGTGAATAGTCATTTTTATCTTTCCTTTCTACCTTTACTTCGAGTTGCTTTCTCAATTTATCAAGTTCTGCTTCCATAACCTTTAATTTATCAAAAATCGGATCCGGAAGATCAGAATGATTTAATTCTTGACCAATCTTTACTCCATTTTGAATAACGACTCGGCCAGGTATACCTACAACTGTAGAATGCGCAGGAACTTCCTTTAACACGACAGATCCTGCTCCAATTTTAGAATTCTCTCCAATAGTAATAGAACCTAGTACTTTAGCACCTGTTGCAATTAATACATTATCCTGAATTGTAGGGTGCCTCTTTCCTTTTTCTTTACCTGTACCACCTAATGTGACACCTTGATAAATTGTTACGTTTTCGCCAATTTCACACGTTTCTCCAATTACAACCCCCATTCCATGATCAATGAAAAAACGACGACCAATAGTTGCTCCTGGATGAATCTCAATGCCAGTAAAAAAACGACTCACTTGTGAAACAAAGCGTGCAAGAAAGAAAAAATTCCTTTTATAAAAAGCATGTGCAATTCGATGGGCCCAAACTGCATGTAATCCAGAGTAAGTTAAAATGACTTCGAAATAACTTCGTGCCGCTGGATCCTGTTCAAAAACGACTTCAATATCTTCCCGAAGCCTCTTAAACATCGATATTCCCTCCCTTTATGGGCTGCCTTTTTCGAGTGAACTAACCCCCACTTCCCCCTAAATCTTTATACAAGGGGATAAAACTTATACTCACACCCATTTACATGGTATAAAAAAAAGACGTCTCTGTCATATAGACAGAGACGCCTTTTAAGCGCGGTTCCACTCTGTTTAGGCTAAAGAAGCCTCAAACTCATCCATGATAACGGTTTACACCGCTTCTGTTTACTTTGCGCCCTAAGACGTTCCGCGAAATACTTCGCTGTTCAACAGAAGACTCGAAGGGGCATTTCAAAAATCCGCTTATAAACCACTTCCAGCCTAAGGGTGGTTCTCTCTGTAAAAAGCCTGATTTTCTACTTCTCCTTCTCGTCGCTTTTCCTTATTAGATTTTAGGTATACTTATTATATTGCTAAACCTAGAAAATGTTAACCAATTACTTTTTGAATACGATTTAAAACTTTTTCTTTTCCAAGAAGAGCAATAGCGTTAGGAAGCTCTGGACCATGTGTTTGTCCAGTAGTAGCAACACGGATTGGCATAAATAGGTTTTTACCTTTATGTCCTGTTTCCTTTTGAACTGCTTTAATAGCCGCCTTAACTGCCGCTGGCTCCATTACTTCTAAAGCTTCTAATTGATCGGCAAATGTACGAAGTACTTCAGGTACTTGTTCACCTTTCAATACTTCTTGTCCCTCTTCTTCATGATCAACATGATCTTTAAAGAACATTTCAGAAAGCTCTACAATTTCAGCTCCAAAGCTCATTTGGTCATGATATAAAGCAATTACATCACGAACCCACGCTTGTTCTTGTTCGCTTAAGTTTTCACCTACGCGACCCGCTTTCACTAAATGCGGTAAGCTTAGTTCAACAACCGTATCTAAATCTTGTTTTTTCATATATTGGTTGTTCATCCATTTTAGTTTTTGAGAATCAAATAATGCAGGTGATTTTGATAAACGAGCTGCATCAAACATTTTGATAAACTCATCTTGAGAGAAGATTTCTTCTTCACCTACTGGTGACCAACCTAGTAATGCAATAAAGTTAAAGATTGCTTCTGGAAGATATCCAAGCTCTTTATATTGCTCAATAAATTGAATAATAGATTCGTCACGCTTACTTAGCTTTTTACGGCTTTCGTTTACAATTAAAGTCATATGACCGAATTGCGGGATATCCCAACCGAAAGCTTCATAAATCATCATTTGTTTTGGCGTGTTTGAAATATGATCATCACCACGAAGCACGTGTGTAATCTCCATCAAGTGATCATCTACCGCTACCGCAAAGTTATAAGTTGGAATTCCGTCTTTTTTCACGATAACGAAATCACCAAAATCATTTGAATGGAATGCAACTTCATCTTTTACGATATCTTTAAACGTGTAGTCGCTATCAGCCGGCACGCGGAAGCGAATACTTGGAATACGGCCTTCAGCCTCAAATCCTTTAATTTGCTCCTCAGTTAAATCACGGTGGTTTCCTGCATAACGCGGTGTTTCACCACGAGCGATTTGACCTTCACGCTCTGCCTCTAGCTCTTCTTCTGTCATATAACATTTGTAAGCTAAATCACGCTCTAATAAATCTTCATATAATTTTTTATAAATATCTAAACGCTCTGTTTGACGATATGGTCCAAATTCACCACCAACATCAACACCTTCATCCCAGTCCATACCGAGCCATTTCAAGTATTTTAATTGGCTTTCTTCTCCACCAGCAACATTACGTTTCACATCAGTATCTTCAATACGAATAATAAACTTACCATCTTGATGACGAGCAAATAAATAATTAAATAATGCCGTACGCGCATTTCCGATATGTAAGTGTCCTGTTGGACTTGGCGCATAGCGCACTCTCACTTGCTTTTCCATAATTGGTACACCTTCCAATCTTAATGTCAACACATTCTACAATTGTACACCAAAAAAACGTGATTATCCATCTTACGAATTAAAAACCACTATTTTTTCTGTAATAAAACAACCGCTTGAGAAGCGATCCCTTCTTCTCTACCTGTAAATCCTAATTTTTCTGTTGTTGTTGCCTTTACATTAATATTATCAATAGACGTTTCTAATAGTTCACTAATGCGTTTACGCATGCTTTCAATATGCGGTGCCATTTTTGGCTTTTGGGCAATAATTGTACAATCTAGGTTCCCTAGCTCATAACCTTGTTTACGCACAAATTCCCAAACCTTTTGTAACAATACAGCTGAATCTGCATCTTTAAAGGCAGGATCTGTATCAGGAAAATGTTTTCCAATATCTCCTGCTGCAATTGCTCCTAGACATGCGTCAGCAATCGTATGTAACAATACATCTGCATCCGAGTGACCGATTAATCCTTTTTCATGAGGAATTGTAATTCCGCCGATAATTAACGGTCTACCTTCCGCAAATTCATGTACATCAAAACCTTGTCCAATTCGAAACATTCTTTACATCCTCCTCAATCTAAACTACTTTATGAATTCTATATTATATTGCTATCTCTATAAAGAAAAGCTCGGCAACTGCCGAGCTTTTCTTTACTATAATACCATCACTTCTATTTCTTCTGAACATGAAGAAAACTTTCAGCAATTAGTAAATCCTCTGGAGTCGTCACTTTAATATTATAGTAACTCCCCTCTACTACGCCTACTTGCTTCCCTACACGTTCTACGAGACTTGCATCATCTGTGCCAAGAAAACAACTTTGCTTTGCACTTCTATGAGCTTCTAATAAAAGAGGAACAGAAAATCCTTGCGGTGTTTGAACCGCTTTAAGCTGAGAACGTTCTACCGTTTCAACAACAACACCCTGTTCTACTTTCTTAATGGTATCCTTCACTGGCACCGCACAAATGGAAGCACCATATTTCTCTGCTACAGTTAATACATCTTGCATCATCTTATTCGTTACGAACGGGCGCGCACCATCGTGTACGAGAACATACTCCACTCCGCTCACATACTGAAGCGCATTATACACACTATCTTGTCTTTCAGCCCCGCCTTGAATAAATTGCACCTGCTTTTCAACCGGGTACTTCTGCATTAACTCCTCAAAATAAGGGCGTTCCTCTTCGTTAATTGCCATGATAATACGTTTACATGCTTTATCTTTTTCAAAAGCACGTAATGTATGCACAATGATAGGTACTCCATTTATAAGTAAGAACAACTTGTTTTTGCCAGCACCCATCCGTTTCCCTTGACCCGCTGCCGGAATAATTAACGTATACATATTAATAATCCTCTACTTATAATGCTTTTTCTAATAATTTACGTTTTGCGAAAATCATACGACCAGCCGATGTTTGCAGCACACTTGTAACTAGTACATTAAGTTGCGAACCGACATATTCTCTACCGTCTTCTACTACAATCATCGTGCCATCATCTAAATATGCCACACCCTGATTTTGTTCTTTACCATCTTTCACAACATAAACACTTAATTCTTCGCCAGGGAGTACGACTGGTTTAATTGCATTTGCTAAATCGTTAATGTTTAATACTGTTACTCCTTGTAATTCAGAAACTTTGTTTAAGTTGAAATCATTTGTTACAACAGTTCCACCAGTGTTTTTCGCTAACTTTACAAGCTTGCTATCCACCTCTTGGATATCCTCGAAATCGCCTTCATAAATTTCTACCGGAATTGGCATCTCTTTTTGAATACGATTTAAAATGTCTAATCCTCTGCGACCACGATTACGCTTTAAAGCATCAGAAGAATCGGCAATATGCTGAAGCTCTTCTAATACGAATTGTGGAATCACAATTGTTCCTTCTAAAAACTTCGTTTGGCAAATATCCGCAATACGTCCATCAATAATTACACTTGTATCAAGAATTTTCCAATGAGTTGTAGATTTTTCTACCTCTTCGTTCTCGCTATTGTTTTTCTTCTTACCTCCGCGCTGGGGTAATGTAAATAATCCTAGCAATTCATTTCTCTTTTTAAATCCTACTTGGAATCCTAAATAACCAAGTAAAAGAGTAAAGAACACTTGTAATACTGTACTAATGACTGGAATCGTGAATTCACGAATTGGTATCAAAATTAAATATGCAACAATAAGACCAGAGATCAACCCTAATGTACCAAATAAAACATCCGCTACCGGTGCCTTTACAAGGGCTTCTTCGATATGTTTAATAAGTTGAACAATATAATCCACAAGCCAAAATGTTGTTAAAAATAAAATAATTGCACCAATAATTGCACGAACGTACGATCCCTCCAGCAAAGGAACAGCACCAACGTCCAATACATTAATAACTTTTGGGATTAGAAAAATCCCTAACGCTCCCCCGATCACTAAAAAGAAGAGCTGTACGATTCTTTTTAACATCCAACCACCTCCTACTCATTATTAACCATTGTTTTGCTAATCAAAACGCCGAATGCAAAAGCGGACGTGTTTTTTTGTAAATAGTTTTATTTACCAATATACCATATCATATAACAAAAATGTTCTAGTGTCGTTATATTATGGAATCAATGTAATATTCTTAATTGTGTCTACTCATATAGAGATGCTCTTGAATTCTTTTTAGGCCCTCTCGTATTTTCTTCGCCCTAACTTCCCCAATTCCTTCCACATCATCCAATTCATTAATAGTTGCACGACAAACACCTTGTAGTGTTTTAAATCGATTAATTAAATTTTCAATGATAAGTGGTGGAACACGAGAAATTTTGCTTGCGATTCGGTATCCCCTCGGTGTCACGCTTTCTTCTAAGCTCGTTTGCCCTGGATAGCCAAGCAATTTAACTAAATCGCTATCCTCTAAAAGCTGTGTATTTGCAAGATCTTGTAACTTTTTCAAAATTTGATGGTGATCCTGCGTTTTTTCTTGATAATAATCCTTAATTAATAACGCTGCCTCTGCTTCTAAGTCGGCTAGTAATTCTGTAAGTTGTAAACGAATTAACCTCCCTTCCGTTCCTAACTCATGAATGTAGCTCAATATTTCATTTTTAATACGCAGTACCATTTCAACACTATGTAAAACGTGAACTACCTCGGACATTGTAACGACCTCTTCAAATTCTAGAATGCCCAAATTCGTAATCCCATCATTCCATACAGCTTTATATTTTTCTAACGTTTGAATGGCTTGGTTTGCCTTTGTTAAAATTACACCTATATCTTTTAGTGTATAACGTAAGTTCCCTTGATATAGTGTGATTACGTTACGTCTTTGTGAAATAGCCACAACAAGGCTAGCCGTCTGCTTTGCTACACGCTCTGCCGTTCGGTGACGCATACCTGTTTCAATAGAATCAATGGATGGATCTGGAACTAATTGTGCATTTGCAATTAAAATTTTGCTCCCAGTTTCATTTAAAATAAGTGCCCCATCCATTTTTGCTAATTCATATAAACTAGCCGGTGAGAATGCACAATTAATGTGAAATCCTCCATCAACAATACTTTTAATCTGCTCATTATACCCAAGAACAATTAGCCCTCCAGTTTGCGCACGAAGTACGTTATCTATCCCTTCGCGTAGTGGTGTTCCTGGGGCAACGAGCTGTAGAATGTTAATCATACTTTTGACACGTTGCTTGTTTTCCTCCATAGCCTAGCCTCCTAATGTCAAACGAAGCGCTTCTCCTAAATTAGAAACACCTACCACCTCAATCCCATCTGGAATTGTCCATCCCCCCAAATTTTTTCTAGGAATAATAGCACGTTGAAATCCTAATTTCGCTGCTTCTTGTACACGTTGTTCAATTCTTGATACTCTTCTTATTTCTCCAGTTAGGCCTACTTCTCCTATTACCGCATCGGTTGGTGCAGTAGCTTTATCTCTGAAACTTGAAGCAATACTTAAGGCGACAGCTAAATCGATTGCTGGCTCATCTAATTTCAAGCCACCCGCAACTTTTAAATATGCGTCTTGATTTTGCAACAATAAACCTGTTCTTTTTTCTAGCACTGCCATAATAAGTGAAACGCGGTTATGATCAATTCCCGTCGCCATTCTTCGAGGATTTCCAAAACTAGTAGGGGAGATTAATGCTTGTATTTCTACTAAAACCGGTCTTGTTCCTTCCATTGAAGCAACCACTGTGGATCCTGCAACTCCAACTGGACGTTCCTCAAGGAAAATTTCAGAAGGATTTAGTACTTCTGCAAGACCTAGTTCCTTCATTTCAAAGATACCCATTTCATTTGTGGAACCAAAACGGTTCTTCACAGCTCGCAAAATACGATATGTATGGTGACGATCTCCTTCAAAGTAAAGAACTGCATCAACCATATGTTCTAGCATACGTGGTCCTGCAATTGCCCCTTCTTTTGTCACATGTCCCACGATAAAAATGGGAATCCCTTTCGTCTTTGCAAGTTTCATTAATTCCGCTGTACATTCACGTACTTGCGATACACTTCCTGGGGCTGACGTCACTTCAGGTAAATGTATCGTCTGAATGGAGTCAATAACAACAAAAGCTGGATTCATCTCTTCAATGTGCGCTGCAATTCGCTGTAAATCAGTCTCTGCTACAACAAATAGATTACTACCCTTTACATCCAAACGATCTGCACGAAGTTTAATCTGCTTTGCTGACTCCTCACCTGATATGTATAGTACATCATATGAAGAATCTGCTAATTGCGATGAAATTTGTAATAACAATGTTGATTTCCCAATCCCGGGGTCTCCACCAATAAGTACTAAAGATCCATCTACAATCCCGCCACCAAGTACACGGTTAAACTCTTGAAATTTCGTTTCAATACGCGCCTCAGACTTTGTTTCTACCTCTGTTAAGCGTCTTGGTTTTGTTACTTCTGATTGAATTGCATTGGCATAATTAAGGCGTCTTGATGATACAACTGGTTCCATCTCTTCAACAAGCGTATTCCATTGACCACATCCAGGACATTTCCCCATATATTTTGGCGACTGATAACCACATTCTTGACATGTAAATTTTGTTTTCTTTTTAGCCATATCTTTTATAGTTCACTTCACTTTCATCTACAAACGTTTATCCTTCTCGTACAAGAAAGAGGGCTATCGCGTAGCCCTCTTTGTTTGTCTATACTTATTTTACCTTTTCCGCACTATGAATGACAAATGATTCTCCTTCTACATCAAAGATAACTTTTTGCCCTTTCTCAATAGCACCTTTTAACAGTTCTTCTGATAGTCTATCTTCTACATGTTTTTGAATTGCTCTACGAAGCGGACGAGCACCGTACTCTCGATCAAATCCTTTATCAGCAATTGCTGAAATTGCTCCTTCTGTTAAGTGCAATTCAATCTCTTGTTCTTTTAAGCGATTCACTAACTGATTCACCATAAGAGTTACAATTTCTTGAATATGTTTTTTCTCAAGCATATGGAACACGATAATTTCATCAATACGGTTTAAGAATTCTGGACGAAATGCTTTTTTCAATTCATCCATTACTTTACCTTTCATATCTGAATAATCGCGGCTCTCATCTTGTACGTTAAATCCAAGATGTTTATTACGTTTTAATGCGTCTGCACCAACATTAGACGTCATAATAACAATTGTATTACGGAAATCAACTGTACGTCCTTTAGAATCTGTTAAACGGCCATCTTCTAATACTTGTAGTAAAATATTAAACACATCAGGATGAGCTTTCTCTACTTCATCTAATAAGACAACTGAATATGGCTTACGACGAACTTTCTCTGTTAATTGTCCACCTTCTTCATATCCAACATATCCTGGAGGAGATCCAACTAAACGAGAAGTAGAATGCTTCTCCATGTACTCAGACATATCGATGCGGATCATTGCATCCTCATCACCGAACATAGATTCCGCTAATGCCCTCGCTAGTTCTGTTTTACCTACACCAGTCGGTCCTAGGAAAATAAATGAGCCAATTGGACGTTTCGGATCTTTTAATCCCGCTCTCGCACGACGAACAGCTTTTGCCACAGCTACAACTGCTTCATCCTGCCCAATTAAACGATCATGTAAAATTGATTCCAAGTTTAATAATTTATCTGTCTCTGTTTGTGCAAGTTTAGAAACTGGAATACGTGTCCATGTGGAAACGACATTTGCAATATCTTCTACTGTTACTTCTGAGTTTTCTTGTCCTTGTTTCTCTTTCCACTGACGCTTTGTATCTTCTAACTTTTCACGTAAACGTTGTTCCATATCACGTAAGGAAGCAGCCTTTTCAAATTCTTGGCTTTGTACAGCTGCATCTTTTTCTTTTCTAATTTCCTCAAGCTTCACTTCAAGCTCTTTTAAGTTTGGCGGTGTTGTATAAGAACGTAAGCGCACTTTTGATGCAGCCTCATCAATTAAATCGATTGCTTTATCAGGTAAAAAACGGTCTGTAATGTAACGATCTGAAAGTTTTACAGCCGCATCGATTGCATCATCTGTAATAGATACACGGTGATGCGCCTCATAACGGTCACGTAGACCTTTTAAAATTTGAACTGATTCTTCTAAGTTTGGTTCATCAACATGAATTGGCTGGAAACGTCTTTCTAATGCCGCATCCTTTTCAATATATTTACGATATTCGTCTAAAGTTGTTGCACCAATACATTGTAATTCACCACGTGCTAAAGATGGTTTTAAAATATTCGATGCATCAATTGCACCTTCCGCTCCTCCTGCACCAATTAACGTATGAAGCTCATCAATAAATAGAATGATATTACCAGCTTGGCGAATCTCATCCATCACTTTCTTTAAACGATCCTCAAATTCACCACGATATTTTGTTCCAGCAACAACTGTACCCATATCTAATGTCATAACACGCTTATCTCTTAAAGTTTCAGGAACTTCATTATTTACAATTTGCTGTGCTAATCCTTCCGCAATTGCTGTCTTACCTACACCAGGTTCTCCAATTAATACTGGATTGTTTTTTGTTCTACGGCTTAACACTTCAATTACACGTTGAATTTCTTTACTACGTCCAATAACAGGATCTAAACGATTTTCACGTGCAACAACTGTTAAATCACGTGCTAGGCTGTCAAGTGTAGGTGTATTCGCATTTGTTGATGAACCACCTTGGTGACCTGAACTAGCTTCATTACTTCCAAGGAGTTGTAACACTTGTTGTCTTGCTTTATTTAGACTTACACCTAAATTATTTAAAACACGTGCTGCTACACCTTCACCTTCACGGATTAAACCAAGTAAAATATGTTCTGTTCCAACGTAGGAATGGCCCAATTTACGAGCTTCGTCCATAGACAACTCAATAACTTTTTTAGCACGAGGTGTGTAGTGTACTGTTTGAGAAGCTTCGGTTCCACGTCCAATTAGTGCTTCTACCTCTTTTTGAACTTTCTCTGGACTTAATCCAAGAGCAACTAACGCTTTTGCTGCAATCCCTTCACCTTCGCGTACAAGCCCAAGTAAAATATGTTCTGTTCCAATATTATTATGCCCAATGCGAATTGCTTCCTCTTGAGATAAAGCTAATACTTTCTGTGCTCGTTCTGTAAATCTTCCAAACATCATAGAAATCGCCTCCTACTTGCGCTTAATTTTGTTCAATTCGTAATCGCTCACGGATTAAGGTTGCTCTTCGATAATCTCTTTCTTCTGGTCCTAGAGGTCCTCCTGCATATTGTTGCAAAATGCCTGGCTGAGTAAGAACCATTAACTCAGTTAATATATTTCTCGATATACCTTGTATATATCCTAAGTCAATACCAAGTCGTAGATCTGATAAGCAAGTGGCTGCCTCCGCAGATTGAATTAAACGACTGTTAGCTAGTATTCCGTAAGAACGATATACTTTATCTTCAAGCTCAATACTTGAATTTTGTACAATTAATTCTCTAGCCATTTTTTCTTGTTGCATAATTTGTTGAATAACACTCTTTAAATCTGCAATAATATCTTCTTCTGATTTCCCTAGTGTCATTTGATTTGACACTTGAAATATATTACCTAACGCTTCGCTACCTTCACCGTATATTCCTCTTACTACTAACCCTAATTTTTGAATTACTTGTATAATACGGTTAATTCTTTTCGTTAAAACCAGTCCCGGCAAATGAATCATTACCGAAGCCCTTAATCCTGTACCGACGTTAGTGGGACAACTCGTAATATATCCAAGCGATTCATCAAAAGCATATTCAACCTGTTCCTCAATCCAATTATCTATTTGATTGGCACTTTGAAGCGCCTCTGATAACTGCAAACCTGAAAATAGGCACTGAATCCTAACATGATCCTCTTCATTAAGCATGATATTAATATGTTCACTTTCTGATAGTAGGCATGCTCCGTATTCTGTTCCTGCAAGATTCGGACTAATTAAATGCTTCTCAACTAAAACTCTCCTTTGAAGAGGAGTTAATTCATTCATTTTTAACAGTTCAAACTCTCCAAAAGGTTCTATCGGTTTATTTACAAACTTCTTCTTAAATAATTCATGAATCTGTTTAGCTTCTTCCTCGTTTTGCATAGTAGAGAATTGATATTTTTTTAAATTACGAGCCAAACGAATTCGACTACTTAAAACAATATCAGAATCAGGGCCATCCCCCTTCATCCATGGACTAATCGCTTCATTCATAATTCGGTCCAGTGACATAGAACTATTCCCCCTCTCTATGCTCACTACGCAGATTTTCAAGGGCTCGAATTTTATCTCGTGCTTTAGCTGCTTTCTCAAATTCCTCTTTCTGTACATATTGCTTCAGATTGAGTTTTAGTTCATCTAATTCTTTCTTTAAGTGGATATTTCCTTCTATTCGTTCCGGAATCTTTCCACAATGATCTGTATGTCCACCGTGGAGACGTTTTAATAACGGTTTTAAATGCTCCTTAAATGTATCGTAACAAGAAGCACATCCAAAGCGTCCCACTTTTGTAAATTGTTCATATGTCATCTTGCAATTCGGACACCTTGATATATTTGTATTTAAAAATGCATCTTGCCCTTCTTCAAACATTGCTGGTTCACCATGTAATAATCCGGCTAATAGGTCATGGAATGAAAAATTAGACTGTGATGATTGAAAGAAAGACGTATAGCCACTTTGTTCTGCACATTGCTCGCAAAGATGAACTTCCGCCTTTTTTTCGTTGATTACTTTTGTATAATGTAAAGTTGCTGGTCTCATATTACAGTTTTGACAAGTCATCGCTATCCCCACCTTTACAACAGGAACGATCTATCTCATGCTACTTTTCATACATTACTAGATTGTTCGCTTTCCTTAATCCATTTCATAAAAGCACATGTCATCTTTCAAAATCCCTACAATAATAAACTGCACTACCTTAGTTATCATTCTTTACAAAAGTTATATTTATTTATATTTCAGTGTTCTTAACATTGCGCATAATATTCGAGCCCTAAGTTCATCTCGAGAAGGAACATCCATTACCAATACAGAACGATCTAGTACGCTTAACATAAGTTTAGCTTCACGATTTGTTATAATACCCTCTTCTATTAAACGTATAATCATACTTTCTGCATTTCCTTGTGCAACGCTATGATCAATCATATGAAGCATTTGATCAATAATGTCTATATCATCATGCAGTTTGACTTTTATAATGCGAATGTAACCTCCTCCACCTCGTTTACTTTCTACTACAAATCCTCTTTCTAGTGTAAAACGGGTATTGATTACATAGTTGATTTGAGACGGCACACAATCGAATCGATCCGCCACCTCATTCCTCTTGATTTCAATCACATTATTATTGCTTAAGTCAATAACTTGCTTTAGATATTTCTCAATGATATCAGATATATTTCTCATTTATCCGCCACCTTTATTGACTTTGACTATCTTTGACTTTAATTATATACGTATTAAAAAAATTTGCAACTCTTTTGCTTATTCACTATCCTAGCCACATTTTCCAATGTTTAATCATGCGAACTATTCTTTAAGCAGGGATTTTTAAATTAACATAAATTCTAAAAGAAAACACGAAAAAACACGAATCATTTGATTCGTGTTTTAGTTGCCTGGCAACGTCCTACTCTCACAGGGACAAGGTCCCAACTACCATCGGCGCTAGAGAGCTTAACTTCCGTGTTCGGTATGGGAACGGGTGTGACCTCTCTGCCATCATTACCAGACTATATTCATTTAAGACAAGAATTATTGTAACTCATTCACTTTTAAAGGTCAATAAGTTTTTTATATTCTTTCAAAACTAGATAACATTTGCTTCATATTATATGGTTAAGTCCTCGATCTATTA
>NZ_PCNZ01000026.1:37838-59034 GCF_002975175.1 Bacillus sp. MYb209 | reverse complement strand
TTTTTCAATTGCGATTTCTGACATCATTGTTGTTTCACCGCCTGCATCACTTGTAGGAGCACTTGTGGAGTAAAAGGTACATCCAATTCAATGGTTGTTTCTTGAATGTGAATTCGAATGGTGGCATGTATGTTTTCTTTTATGACAGGGACATTCATAGAAATCCAATTCACACGCTCATTTTTATTTTGATCTTCAGTTTCAGGCGATAATTTTTTCAACCAGTAATATAGCCGATGAACCGGTAGGTTCTGTTTTTGACACCAGACACCTTTGGATAATCCACTGTTTTTATAGTCTTGAATATAAGTTTCCCATTCTTTCTTTAATAGGTGCCTTTTCATAAAAAAACCTCCACATATAGTATGTAAGGAGATTATCTCATGGGTTATTTACAAATAGTAGGTGGGGAATATTTGACGCTTACCTTGATATATATCATATCGATGAAATAGAGCCATATTTGTATAATCGTTACGGTTTACACTCTACTATCGTTTATATAATTTGGGATGAAGCGTCATTACCCATCATAAAAACGAATTTACATCAAATTCTACAAGTGATTGACGATGTTACAGCAGTAAGTTTTGATACATGGATCTATTCTCAAGATGTAGGATATGTGATTGAGTACTATCATGAAGGTTAAGTACGTATAGGCGATATGAAAGATGTCAGTGAATTACAAGCAAATGAAAAACGTAGGGACTTTCCCTACGTTTTTTAAGTATGATAATTATAAAACTCTTTAAAACAAAAAGAAATAAAATCAACAAGTGTAATTTTAGAATTAAGGTGGATTAAACAGTTACCTTCAAACTTATTTTACATCAAATACAAAAATTCCATTTTCAAAAAAGGGTTGATCAAAATGGAGTTTTTTTTATAATTAAGAACGAGTTTTTTATAAAAAAGTTTGATCAAAACTCACTAAGAATTCTTTAATCGAAAAGGAATAAAATAATGCAACTTTTTTTTAAAAGGTACAATAGAAGGATGTTAGAGGTTTTGAAAAGTGAATTTATTCCATGTTTATAAAATTAGAATTTTTTTTATTATACATAATGTTTTATTAGAATGATACTATCTAGCTTCTTCGAAATCTCCCTAAATGGAATATAGTTTGATTTTAATTAAAATTCATACATAACCAACATAATAAAACCGAAATGAAGTGTAGGGCGTAGTTTAGTTTGATTAAAAACATTTATTAAACCCGATTTTTACGATGAGCGTCACTTTACCTTTTAACCAAAAAAAGCTGCTTCAGCATATTTCCCTGAAGCAGCTCTTGTTATCTCAAAAATGGTAATGGTGCTTGCTGAATTCCATTTTGAGTTGAGATATAAAAAGATTTTGCGAATCCCTCATTGTGAATACATTCATCTATTACAAGCATTATCGGAATCTCACGTAAGTCTAACATGAGCTCCTTTCTAACATGTTCTGCTAAAGCAAGATTAGATATGGATAAAATAAAAATACCTGGTAAACTCTTCGTGTTCTCGAAATTCAATAAATTATTTGGGCCATTTTCAATTTGGTCTTCCCAAATTTTCAATCGCAATTTTAAATGTTGCGCATATCGTTGGCCTTGTTGTACCCTCTCAAATATGAAATTTTGATTCCCGATTGGGGTTTTAATTTCTCCAACAGCAATTGGATTATATCCATTACCAGTACCTTTTAGCTTTGGATACCAGCACCAGTTTTTTAATAACTGTTGGCCTATTGCAAACTCATATTTTATTTGATTCATAGTGACAAATCTTTGTATCCCTGCTACACCAAGTTTTAACCACTGTTCTGGCTTTAAAGAATAGTTTGTATTACGGTTATGATAAGCCCACATCATCAAATGACCAGCAGTATTTAGAGTGATTGGAGCAGAGGTTTTGGGTTGATCCGGAAACAGCCCCGATTTTATCTCCCATCGACTAACAAATCCATACAGTACCAGTTTTTTCAGCGATTCTGAAACCTGGGACCTACTAATTTTAGATTCCACAAAATTTTTAATTTGAGCTTCGGTAATCGCTAATGAATCCCAAATAAGTTTTAGTATTAAGTTGTCTTTTTCATTTATAAATCCTGAATTAATTCTGTCATAAATACTACGTAAATCTGTGAGTGGTTTAAATTTATCTGGAAGAATTGGTCCCCCCTGTAAAGAGGGGTCATCCCAAAGTGATAACGATTCGTCCCTATTAAGCCAATATTGAACCGCCTTTCCATTCTCTTGTACGGAAACCTGCAGCGCACTCATTAGTTATATAAAAACGCCGTTGGGTCGTTAACTTTTTTGCGTCCAAAAGGAAACTTAAATATAACCCCCGACCCTCTCTCTTTTTCCACATCCACACTTACAATTCTCATACTTACTACGTCATCCAATACTGGCTGTTCCATTGTTTTAGGGACAATTCCTTTAATTGTGCAGCCTTGGTCTAATTCAACAAAAACTCCAAAACGCGGGTCAACATTTACAACCCTTCCCACAATCGTGTCACCCTCAGCTAATTCAGATAATAACTGATAAGGATTTTCCACGGCTGCTTTTCTAGAAACATGGATTAGTCGTTGTTCTGGATTAAATTGTAGAACCTTAACTGGGATACGTTCACCAATTGGTGCATAGCGATCCACAGCGTTTTTATACACTCTTCCATAGTTTAGTTCGTGTAATTTCATAAAGCATTCCGCACCATTAATGCGTAAGAATATAGTTGGAACCTGAGCATTCATGTTATATCCAGTTACCTCAGCTTCGTAAGCAGGCTCTTGAAGTCTTTCATTTTGCTCCAATTCTATTAACTCACGAATTAACGCATCTGCAGATCTTCTACTAGCTTCTTTTACCGAAACTTGAACTTTATTTCCATCCAGTTCATCAGGCATTTGAGTAATTACTACGTTAAAAATATTACCTGTGAATTGTGTAATACTTCTAAAAGAGTAATCAGAGAAGTCCTCTTTTTTACAAATACCTATAATCTTTCCGTTTTCAAGGGCGAATTCAGCATATTCAGTATCTGGATTGTCTTTATCGTGTCTTTTAACCGTTCTCAATACTGCCTGAATTGGCTCTTTATATCTACGTAGTGCCTGTAGCTTTTCATAAGTTTTTGAATCCATAAAAATATCTCCTCTCCCTTGTTCAATATTTATAAAATTCAAAAATAATACTCCTACTTAAATTATTGTTACTTTTAATTTAGAAACTAAGTTTTTTAGAAATATTTTCTAAAATTTTTAATTGTTTTTTATACTAGACCTGCCACTTACTTTATTTATAAGGATTAACGTTAATGTTCCATATGTATTTAGGATTGGGAATTGTGTTATAATTTAAACAAGAGGGAGGTTGCCCTCCCCCTTACTTTAGCGCCTTGTTATTCGTTTGCTTCTTGGTAGGTTGCGGCGAACCACAGGGCTTTTATTTTACTATTTTCTATCCTTTCTTCACTTTTCTCTTCTCTTAATTCCTTCGTTTTTTCTATTATGTCCAGAATGGTTTTAACAAGTTGTATAACAATCATTTAAAGAATTACAATTCAATCACTATCATGATCTTCATTTATGAAAAAATAGATTGAAAGAGGGCTACCAAATTATGTTTAAAAATGAAATAGAACTACATAAGGCTTTTGAAGAAGCAAAGGCGTCTTTTGCAATTGAGGGATTGACTGTTACAAAAGAAATGGAAAAAATAATGAAAGATAAGTTGAGAGGGAATATTACAATGGAGGAATTTATTAAATTAGCCGACGCTATCGCCAGACGTCAATAAACTATCATTTACTGTAATACCTGCAACTTTGAAATAAATTTTGAATAAAGTAAAAAACCATTTTGGATAGAGATTCTACAAAATAGTTTTTTACTTTATTAATGTGTAAAGTGATAATAATGTTATTTAATTCTGATTTAAAAATATAAGAGCCTCGCTACAAATCATATTGTAGTAAGGCTCTTTAAAGTTGTTTAATTTCTAACCTTTTAAATGAGTTTGTAGACAAATATAAATAATAAATTTGTTTAAATCTTGTTCAACTAAAGCTCCCATTAGTTGAAGTGTAATTCTTCACAAATTATTGAGATTCTTCTTCTAGAAAATTAAAATCACCATCAATAAGATCCTGTAAATACTCATCAAAGCTGTTTGCAATCACTTCATATTCATCAGGGTCGTGCAAAAAACGAATTATTTGACCACATACACCTTCATCAGAAGGGTTAAAATCAATATAGAGTCTTGATGTTCCACCATTGTTCATACAGTCTGAAAAATGAATATAAGTGCCAGGGAGAAGTCCTTTTGGATTTATCTTAGAATCAACAGCATCCTCGTCATCTTGGTATTCTAAAAGATAGGAGACGTCTTCTTCTTCTTTTGAACTTTCGAGCATCTGCTGTGTAGAAAGCAAATAATATGGATACTCTTCAACATCTGAGCCTAAAATACATACCGCAACTTTGTTTTCTCCATATTTCCGCCAATATGTACCATCAATATTTTCAAGTAAAGAGATTAGTGATTCTGGACAATTTGGATATTCTGACCTTAATGTATCAATATCCTCTTTTGTAGCACCGTACGCTTTATTTAGTGCCTCGAGATCATCTGTTGATAATGCTGCTCTCAAGCCGTTTAAAAATTTGTTTACCAAATCCATTATTTCGTCCTCCCAATAATAAAATATAAAATTTTTTTATTAGTCTATATACCTAACATAAATAAGATTATTCACTTTTATCGAAAGCCTCATTTCATCTTTTTGTTCAAGCAAATGTAAGCAGATAATCCCATTGTAATTATTGATAGGATGAGTTTAACATATTTTCCCACTTGAAATATGTCCGTAAATATCAAAATTAGGTCATTTTCACTCTACAATGATAAAACCTTCTAACTCGAATGCAATTGATGGTTCACTCTTTACTTGAGCGTGTAACTTACCTTCTTTGTCGATTACTACAACCGTGTCTAATAACCCATCAGCACTTAACACATCACCTAATTTAAGTTCTTGACCTTTAACTGTTTTCACATCTAATTTAATTTGTACCATTACGCTCTAGCCCTTGTCGATTGAAATATTGTTCTAATAACTCCCTACCTGTTTTGATTGTAACATAGTACTCTCCACCATATAGTTTCCCTTCTGATGGATTATGGAAATCTTCGTATTTCTTGAAGTCTTCATTCTCTTCAAACGATTTCTTTGCAACTTCCATGTCTTCTGCTTCAATCTTAGCAAACAGTCTACCAATATCAAATATCCCTTCTTCATCAATACTTTCTTCTACTAAATAGTGTGCTTCTTCCTCTATAGGTGTTAACTTCTTCTTTGTGACAGAATACAGGTGTTTGTCTTCCTCGTCCTCTACCATAATAAAGAACCAACCAACTCTCACTACTGTACATGGTGCTAACCCTACTAATGTAAGTGCAACTACCTTTTGGTCTTTTACGAATTTACCCATCTGAAACTCCCCTTTATAAGTTATAGTTTAAAAACGGTAGTTCTTTACTAGACTCCTCTATATCTTCTGCATACAACTCTACAAATAAATCTGAAGTTTCACTAGGTGTATAAATTGTGGTGGCTTTATCGTCTATGTGAACATAAGCAATAACTTCCATGTATTCTTCACAGTCTTTCATTTGTACTGGAATAATGCATGGTAATACTTCTTTCGGAACTTCTTTCTTGTCTAGGAATTCTTTGTGTTTAATGACTCTATCCATTTTATAAGTAGTTATTGTAACCCCATCTATAGTTGCTACTTTTGTTTCTTGTGGTTTTACTATACCTAAATGGTTACACCATGTATCCAGTACAAACTCTTTCTCTGTACTTAATATTATATCTCCTTCTTTGTTTAGGACAAAGTAAGATGTCTTCCCATTCCCTACTCTTACATGTTTTACCTCTAACATACAAATACCCCTTGCATGGTTTATTTTATAGCGTAACCATAGTCTCTCAAACATCTATCTGCTCTAAGTAATACATCCCTAAGAGTTTCTTCCTTTTCTGTATACCCTAGTTCTCTTCTCTTTTCTGCATACTCTAGTTCACTGTCAATCGTATTCCAGTATGCTTTACCGTATTTCGTTATAGCTTCTACATGAATATCCTCAACATATGCTTCATGCCGTTGCATCACGTCTTTATTGTTTTCTCTGTGTCCCATATACTTATATGTTACGTCTACCCCTAAATCTTCTCCTAGACCACATACTCTAGTAAAACCTGCTCTTGCACTACCTATATGGAATGGCATGTTCTACCCCTCTCTTATTTTAATATGATATTATAGCGTTCTCTTTGTTGTGAACTCATAAATTGCCCTACAAATTGTAGTTCATGCCAGTTAAACTCTTTCATTTGCTGTTTTTGTTTATTTGTTTTCAAGTTTACTTTGCCTACCATTTTAAAGGCTTGCTGACCTGTTTCATTTAATGTATTGTAGAAACCTTTTAAATAACTAATCTGTAAAGGAGATAGTTTACCATCTTCCTTTATTTGTTTTACAATACTATTATAGAAGTTATTATTCTTTGGTACAATTTTCTCATCTAATTCACGGTTTAAGAATCGTTTTAAATAATCATTCTTATCTTCTGTTAGACGTTTCTCTGTAACTACGTTTCCTTTTGTATCATAGAAAGTTTCTGTAAATTCTTCTGTAAACTTCTTGATACATTCAGAACCTACTACCATTCTTGCTTTGCCTTTGAAAAATTATGCTTTTCTACACTTTGTAATAAATTGAAATTTTTTTATAGAGCTAACCTGCATGGTTAGTTCTATAAGAATTAAAGAACTTTATTATTTTTCAAAGGATTTTATTATTTTTTAAACAACTTTATTATCTCTTAACACCAAATCCATATCTCTTCAGCGTGTCTATTCACGATAATATTTCTTTCTTAACACAGTCAATTCTTCACCTAATTTTTCTACATCTGGTTTCCAAAACAAATTAACTTTGTTTACTTGTTTTAACGGAATCAGTCTTTCAGTTTTCACAAGTTGATTTAATCTAGCACGAGCTATATTGAGTAATTCCATTACTTCCGCAGCCGTTAAAATATATCCATCCACAAATTGTTTAACATCTTCCCTAGTTTCTAATTCATACATTATTAATCACCACTTTGATACTTGTTTTTTTATTACTTCCGAAAGCAGACATAACAGTGTCGCCAATACATAAAATATAGTTGTTCCCATTAATACATAATCTGATTTTGATAAATCCCCCCAATTAATCACAAATCCAAAAATAATTATTAAATATATAAAAGATGTAACTGGACTACTCAAAATTTTCTCTGTTTTCTCCATTCCCTAGACCACCTTTCCTATATATGTAAATTTTATCATAGTTTTAATTATTAATTAATAATTTTCAGAACAGCCTATCAGGTATTATCTACATAATTGAAGAGATAAAACACCCATACATTAGTAATCACTTCACGACCCTATTTTAAGTTTACAAAAGTCCAAAAAGGCCCCTCTCATTAAAAATGAAAAGAGGCACTTTTTCTAGTACTCTACATGTTAAGTGTGTACAAATCCTAAGGCATACGATCTTTTAAATCTGCTAAAGGTATGACCTTGTCAACAAGCCATAAATTCTTATTTCCATCATAGATAAGATTTATTTGCATTAATGACATATTATCGGATGAAACACCATTAACTGTAATTTTACTTTTCACCTTCGCTAATATATTAGCTTTAGTAGTGTCTAAGAACGCATAGTACAACTCGCCACCTGTGTATTCAGACTGAAAGGAGACTTTTTTCTTTTCTTTTTCATCTACAGTTCCTGGAGCAGATTGTGTTGGTCCACCTGGTGGAGTTAATTCTTTCTTAGCATTAGGTGTTATATAAGCTTCGATATTAGCGAGATACGACTCACCTTTACCGGTATCATACGTACGGAAAGCTTTAAGGAATCGCTCTGCAGCTTCTTTTACTTGTTGTTGATTATTACTCTTTAAAGCTGACAACTCCTTTTTGGTATCGTTGTATTGTGCCTCTACCTTTTCCACTTTTCCCGTTAATTTTATCTTATCATTTTTAAGTTTTTCATTTTCAGATTGGTATTTCATTAAAAATCCTACGCTGCCTATTAATAAGATTGCTAGTATAATAGTGATTTTCTTCATCATCTACCTCCTTTTCGCAGTTTCATGATTTGCTAAGCTTTATTTGCATTACTATCTAACTACACGACCATAACCCGCAAAATGCTGTTGAAAATATGCTTTACTTAAATCGGCATATCCAATTGGATCCCCAGCATGATACATTGTATTATTCCCAACATAAATTCCAACGTGTGTAATATAGTTGCTTGTGGCATATGTGCTATGGAAAAAAACTAGGTCTCCTGGCTTTGGATCCGTTACACGTTGAGTTTTATCCCATTGGGTTTGTGCAGTACCAAATAAATTAATACCAACCCTTGAATACGTATATTCAACTATTCCACTACAATCAAATGATGTATTTGGGGTTCGTCCTCCGAAAACATATGGCCATCCTTGATACTTTAGTGCTTCTGCCATAATTGCTTGGAATACATCATCACCTAAAACGCTACCACCGGCAATTCCACCAGAACCTTCGGGACTTTGACCAGGTTGATAATATTTCATAACATGCGGAACATAATCTGGATCACCATAGCACCAATTATTAGATACTGCTTCCGCACTTCGCCATGATGCACATCTATAACCATTTTTAGCTGATTGCTCTGCAGAAAATGTCCTTGCATTCTCGTGTGAATATCCACCTTTCGAAACTGCATAGTTAGCGTAGCCGGTCCCGTAGTTATAACATTGTAATGTAATATTTTGATCACCATTAGATTTTTTATGACAATCAGCAAAATGCATTAAACCATATTTTATACTTTCCTCTGGATCAGTAAAATACCCTGGAGGATACCCTTGTGATTCTGAACTTTGCATAACATCCAATTGTGTTCCAGAACTTTCTTGTTGGATAAGAGCAAGAATTAAAGGAGTCATTGCTTCAATGCCATGCTGTGCTGCATATTTCCTTACCAACGGCTCCCATCTCATTACTTCTGGGCTAACACTTGCAGTACCTGGTGCAAAAGGACCACCAATTCCTCCAGGACTGACCTCATCTTCACTCATTGTGGACGTTAGTAAAAATATCACTACACCTAAACCTAAAACAGCAGCCATAATAACACCGGCCGCTATTAATATTGGTTTTGCAACAGCAACTGTAGCTGCCTTTTGGGCTACTTTGACTGCTACTTTCTTACCTACTTGTGCAACTGCTTTACCCGCTATTTTTGACCCTTTCCCAGCCGCCTTCCCTAAAGAATGGCCTGCCTTTTTCAAGGCAGGCTTAACATTCTCCAGTTCAGCTTCAGGATGATGTTCATGTTCAAAGTCGCGATTTGGTTCCGCACCCAATGTATAAACCCTCCTTCACGAGCTGAATTATTTTGGTTTTATTGTTTCTTTTGCTTTTACATTTTTTAAAGCTTCTTGTTGTGTTTGTGCTTTCGCATTAACTTTCTTTATATCTGCACCTTCTTTTACATGTTGTTGATTATTCACTTTAGGAACATTTTTATTTTGTTGTTGATTAACTGGTTTTACCTCTACTTGTTTTTGTGGTGTACTCACATGGGAAGTAGTGACTGGTTTGCTCTCCATCGGGTTTGATTGTAATGGCGTTGTCCCCGATTGTGGTGCTGTAATTGGTTTACTCTCCATCGGATTCAATTGTAATGGTGTTGTTCCTGATTGTGGTGCTGTAATTGGCTTACTCTCACTCGGATTCGATTGTAATGGTGTTGTTCCTGATTGTGGTGTTGTAATTGGCTTGCTCTCACTCGGATTCGATTGTAATGGTGTTGTTCCTGATTGTGGTGTTGTAATTGGCTTGCTCTCACTCGGATTCGATTGTAATGGTGTTGTTCCTGATTGTGGTGTTGTAATTGGCTTGCTCTCACTCGGATTCGATTGTAATGGTGTTGTTCCTGATTGTGGTGTTGTAATTGGCTTGCTCTCACTCGGACTCGATTGTAATGGTGTTGTTCCTGATTGTGGTGTTGTAATTGGCTTGCTCTCAGTTGATCTTGCTTGACCCGTTGGTGTTTTAATTCCGGCTACTGGTTTTGCTTCCGCCTTCACATCTTCTTGCTTATTCTCAAGACCACCATTATTTTGATTTGCAACTGGTCTATTTTGAGCTTTTACATCTTCTTCTTTATTACTTAGTTCCTCATTTGATTGTGCTACTGGTTTAATATCCGCCTTTACATCCTCTTCTTTATCTTTTAATTCTGCTTGTTGTATTTCTGAGTTATTATCTTGATGTTTCCCTCGTACTGCTAATTCCGGATTTTCTTTAGTAGCGGCTACTTCTTCCTTAACCCTTTCTTGCTCCTGGTTTCCTTTTCTATCACGGACACCTAAGTTTTCTTCATTTTTCATTTGATTAATATTCTTTTCTTTTTCTGCTTGCATTTGCTCTTTTCCCTTACGCTTACCTTCTGCTACTTTTTCTTTTCTATCTGCATAATTTTCTTTCAACTGTTTAAACTTACTATAACCTGATTTGCCCATTTTTCCAGCCATTGCAACACCTGTACCAGCTACTGCCACACTTCTTCCAACAGCCTTAGATCCTCGTTTAACATCTCGATATTTATCTCTAATATTACTCATAGCATCTGATGCACGTGCTGCTCCTGCACTTGCTGGTACTGTAGTAATTGCATCAAAAATTGTTTTACGATATAACCATACTCCTAAGAACGAAAGTACCTGTAATGCGGCAACTACTAAATAACCATACTTATCAGTTGCACTATATAAGATTGAAGAAACCCAAAACATTAAAGTTAATAGAAAACCAATCGCAACTTTCATAAGTAATGTTCTAAACAGTTCAGCCAAGAATTTCTTCGCTGTCCCAGTCCACGCTGGTACTAAAGCCATCAATAACATTACTGGTGACATTAAAGCCACAATGATGAACATCAGTTGATAGAATAGCATCGCCATACTACATAAGCATAAAACTACCCATAATGGTCCATTAATTACAAAAAGTAATAGTACTAATGCACCACGTTCAAAGGTAGCGTCTAATTCTAGAATTTTATTATTTTCATCTTTCACTTCATGTTCTAGAAGCTTTTGTCTCTCATCAGTATTAGTAGTTGTTAGCATCTTTTTAATTCTTTCATCACCAATTTTCTTCATATCTGTTGTACCAAATTGTAATAATGTATAAGGTTGTTTAATTAATAGAGTATGTGTTAAATCCGTAATGGAATCTACACCACTTGAATAACCTTCTTTAGTTCCCGCAATACTTTGAGTAGCATCAAGAACTGTCTTATTTGTTTGTTCGGAAAAATTGTTCAGACCTTTAATGATATAGCTTGAGTTTGCAAAGAAACCCAATGTAAAAACTAGAATACCTAAAGTTTTCAATAAGCCGCCTAACATTTCTGATTGACGTCGCTCTACAAATCCAACCCATATAACCCAGCAAGCTAGGAAAGCTAACATAAGGCCTATTAGTTCACTATAGATACCAGTACCCCAAGAACCATTAAATCCTGCCGCTTTTGAAATAACATCTCCTAATTTATCCCCAACATCGGCCACTATATTAAGACTCATAGATTGCCCAACCATACTTGTTACAAAAGTACTAACTGCAAGATTAAGAGTCCATCCAATACTAATGAGGCTAAATAATACAGCGACCATTTGTTCTTTTACTTTATCTCCCCATCTCCAAAATTTAAGAGATTCACCAAATCCACCTTCTGGTGTGTAAATATCAATCCCATAACTACTTGGAGGGTGTTCTTCGAATTTTAATTTTTCTTTGTTTTTAGGGATAATATCATCTAAAAGAGATGGTCTGGGTTCCTCATCTGCATATACTGGTGCTGCTTTAAATAGTAAATTAAATGCTAATACGAATGTACAAACTAACAAGAATAGGGTAATAAACTTTTTCATTACATGTTACTCCCCCTTTTTATGGGAAAACCTACTAATCGTTTGAACTAAACTCACTTGTTGGTTTAGTATCTGCCACTTCATCAATTTCGTTTCGATAAGGAGCAGCATAACTACGTACTTTAAAACCTTCACCTGTTCGAACTACCCTTATCCACTTCACTTCTTTATCGATGTTTTTAGGGGGTTTTTTCGAGCTAAAGTTATACATAATTGTATCCTTATCTACCACATACTCTTTTACTTTATAATCTTTGTAAGATAAATTATTTTTAGGTCCTTGATTTCGGTCCAATATAGTATCTTTATCCCCATCCACTACAAGCTTAAGTATTGTTTTATGATCACGCTGTAAATCAGCTTTTACAAAATCAAGCATAACTTCCCTTGGAGTGTGCCCTTGTTTATCCTTTTCTTCTCCAACATTTTTTTCACTATTACCACATGCTGCACTCAGGATAAGAGTACCTACACATAGACTTGTTAGCATAATTTTTTTAAATTTAGTTTTTAACATATTAACTCACTCCTACATTTATTTTTTCTTCCCCTCCTTCGACAAAGGTTGCATTAACTTCCTGCTTTTCATCATCATTTGACTTTCTATAATTCTTTCTTGCATTTGGTCTTGTATCAAATGCATCGTATAGATCCTTGAACACTACATCCATTGTGACAACGCCTGTTCTTCCCTGGATATCCTGGAATAAACATTGTCCTGTTTCTAGGTTTGTAATAATTGCATGATTCTCTTCGTTATCAGGTAATCCAAAGAAGTCTAGGATTGAAGAGATTTCTTTACTGTCTGTATTACGGAAAGAGAACTTCATACCGATATTATTTTTAAATGTCTCATCTCCAAGGTCACTCGCACTTTGAGTAGCAAAGTATACTGCAGAGTTTAAGGCACGCCCTTCACGAACTAGCTTACGAGCCAATTCTCGACCTTGAGAAGTCCCCATGATTGCCCATGCTTCGTCCAGTAAAACAATTTTGAATTTAGTAGGGTCTTTTTGAAAGAATTTTCTTGCAAAAGAAGATAGAGACATCAGCATACTAACGGATAAATTCTCTTGCAATGTATAATCTTTTGGGTCTTTACCGATATCTGGCATGTCAAGATGCTGAATTTGTATGATATTTACCGCGGTATCAAGTTCAATATCTCTATTTGTTCCATCACCAAAGATTAAGTGTGCAAATGATAAATTCTCAAATGCTTGAATATGAGCAGATAATTGTTGATCGACTTTATCCTCGCTATCTTCAAGATATTGAGATACAGCTGTTAAGCATGGTTCTTCCATTCCTGCAACAAATTCTACAGCTGAAGCCAAGCGTGGGAACTTTTCCGAGTTATCAGGTTTAATACCTGTAATAAAAGTAAGAATTGTCATTGCTAACTCAATTGCATCTTTTCGACTATGTTTATGAATGATAAATGGGTCTAGTTTCCCTTCATCTCGTCTATCAGTCCCTAGTGTAATAACGTTTACTTTACCTTCTAAACCGTGTAAATCTTCTGTCCAGTTTCCCCTCTCACCTTTTGGATCGACTATCAGTGTTTGAGCTCCTCCAAGTACTGCAAGATAAACAATTAGGTTCGTTCCAAATGATTTACCCGATCCAGTACTTCCTGTTACTGCAACTGAAAGTGCGCTTGTTTTTTGATTTGCAACGGTATTTGTTGCTGCAAGAGAAGGTGTCATATAAACTGCTTTGTTTAAAATACCAGTTGTTCCAATATAGAATCCGATATTATCCCCTAAATCTTGTGTTGCTCCAAACATACCAGCCGCAAGTACTCCAGGTTCCATAAAGTGTATATAATCATTTACATATCTTCTAGCACCAGGAATATGTTCATTAAACAGGAGGAACTGATCTCCATATGGTCTTACTAGTTCAATCATCATCTCTCTATAAATAGAAATGAGTGAATTTGTATTCCGACGCATTGTATCCAAATCTTCGGCACATATACAGAAAGATACTGATGTTTTTACTAACGGCATACGTGTCTTTTGTATGAGGGCTTGTAGCTCAGTAGCTTCCTGAACACCTTCATACACGTTTAATCCAACAGTTTGTGCATTTTCCCTTGCATGCATTTCTTGATCTTCTAAATCCTTTTTCTTCTTATTTAGTTTAGATAGTGCTTTACGATGATTTATGTTTTCTGTACGGACACTTAATTCAATAGGGAAATCTATATTTTGAATCATATACATCCACTCTTGGTCTGGAAATTCCATTGTATATGGAATCTTTGATGCCGATAAAAAACTCATATATGCTGGATATTCTAATCCGTCGGTACCAATCTGAGACATTTCAATATGTCTTCCTTTAACATCAAATTCTGCTTCGGATAATCGTAATAAGCTTTCTTGATTTGGTATTATTGCAGAGTCGTCATTTTGTACGGGAGGTGTCCATCCAGCAGTTACTGGCGCCTCTAATGTGCGATAGAAGTTTCTTAATATAATCCATTGCGCTTCATTAGTTTCTAGAGCCCTTACAGCCAAATGTTTTCTTATCTTATTTTTAAAAGCGCTAGCTTCTCTTTTAAACATCTCCAAATCAGTTTTTAGTATTTTGGTATCACCAAGTAACCCAAACTGTTCTGCAGTATTTTTAAAGGTGTGAAATGCTGTATACAACATTTCTTTAAGCCCTTCTTGTATGTGTCTTACCTTTAATTTCACGCCAATAAAATATCGGTACTCTACTGCATTTTTACCAAATTTTCGTTCTAACTCATGTACGACATCATCTGTATGATCAATTGCAAGTTCTTTTAATTCTCCGCTTACTGTTTCTTTGAATTCATCTGCTTTTTCTTGGAAGTTCTGATAAACAGGAATCATTAAGAGGTGCTTTTCTTCATCAAAATTCCAAAACAAGCCAAGTTGACGCATGAATAAGGTATTTTTATCATCATCTCCTCGGAATTCGTATGGTATTCCGTATGCCTCATAATACGCCCAGCAAGAACCATCTTGGTTAAAAATCAAATTATCGTGAAAGTATTTGACTGGAAATTCAACCTGATTCATTTTTACCTCCTTAGAGAAGAATATGAGCCTAAAATAGCTCTTCCGTATAGATTAATTAATTACTTATTGTTGTTTGAATCATCCTTGAATCGTATTAAAGTTTTATATTGATAGTTTCCAATATTACCTGTTGTATCTTTATAGCGGCTAATCTTCTTACTTTCGAACATAAACACGAAAAATCGAAATAAAAATTTATGTGGGCTTTTTCCATCCAATTCTACATTGCCAAAGAAATATGCTATTCCACCTGGTAATATTAGATATTTTAAAAACACATTATTTCCTAAAGGTAAAAACTGATCTAGAATTAAAATTAAAAGTAAAGATCCAACAAAGAAGCCCAACTGTCTATAAGGAACTGGGAAAGGGAGGGTTAAGTCCCTTATCCCGTATAAACTCTTAGGAATATCCCATATCGAGTTGTATGTCCTAACTTCTTTACGAGTCGGCTTTTGAGTCATTTCTACCAACCCCTTTAATATTTTCAGAGATTTTTAATTTATCACTTGAATACTAAATTATATAATTTTGTACCAAGATCTTTGAAAACGTCTGGTGAGAATACAAAAACTGATAATAGTGCACAAACAATTATCCAACCAAGTAAACCAGCCATTTGTCGTTTAACTGCAAAGATGATTACTCCAATAAGTGCTACAACTAAAAAGATTGGACCTAATTGAGCTACTAACCAGTTTTTAATATTTACTCCAAAATTAATATTACCTATTACAGCTGCGTCTGTAATAGCAGGTAATTGGTGAGCTAACATATCTAATCCCAAAAGCTCCATAATTATTTACCCTCCACTTTCTCTAACGTATTTTCAAATTTTTTCATAGAGCTAATTGAAAACTTGTTATCTTTATTTACTAAATTTAAGTCATATGTGTATGTGTACTCTAAACTGCTATCATTGTCTTTCAATTTTGCATCAACTAAGACTTTGTAACCTTTATCTTTATCTTCATAAATACGCAAGTTTTCTAATTTGCTAAATGTCATAATGCCTTTAAGTCCGTTTGATATATTACTCTTTTCAAAGTAATAAGCAATTTCTTCTGGTGTTCCTTCTGTGTATACTTTAAAAACAGATTGTAAAAATTGTTCTACTTTTTTCACTTCTGCATCGTTATTAATCTCTCGTCCTTCTGGTTTGAATGTGGCTACTTTGTAAGTAGCCTTTGCTTTCTCTCCATGGACGATTGTAGGATTATTAGGAACTACCATCTTCCCTTTCTCCATTAAAATTGGAATAGAGAAGTACCTTGTAACTTCTTTAGGTTCTTTTGGTGTATCTGGGGCTTGAGTCGTTCCAGGAGCAGGATTGTTAACAGGTTCCAGCTTCTGAATTATTTTCAATGTAACTTCTGCTTCATTACCTTTTTGACGGACTTCTACTGCTTCCGACTTAACTAAGGTACTAGAAGCGTTTTTTAAAGTATCTCTATTTAATCCACCTTGCTCATCGGATCCTTCGACTAGATACTTCTCTAATCGTTTTTTCCGCGCTTCAGCTACATTCATATCAACCTTCCAGTTAAAATAATCAGCGGCAAAACTATTAGCATATGCAATTAATTCTGCTTCTGACATTTTAATTTTTACGGGTTCCTCCTTCTTTTCTTGAACAGCTACTGCTCTAGGAGGACCGGCAAGTTGGATAAATGAAAGGGAGCTTCCTGCAAACACGAATCCCATCACACACCAAAATGTAATCTTACCTACTTTTTTCCCTGTAATAGCTGGAACTTTCTCCCTTGTTTTACGTTTCTTCTTTTCTTTAAGCGCTTCTGAATTTTCTTGTTGCATATCTAATATTTCAGTTGTTTTATTCTTTGCTTTTTTAAAAAATGTAAATTTCTTTTTTTCGGAGTTTTTCTGGGATTTCTTTTTTACCATGTCTTCACCTCTCTTATTAAATGGTTAGGAAATTACAAATTTTATTGTAATTTCCATTAATCAACTATCTACTTTAAGTATGATTTACTTTTTTCGGAAATCTAAGAGAATATAAAAAAAAAAATATATTTTATATCAAAGTTTTTTAGGAATGATTAATACTAAATAAAATGTTTATTACAGTACATAAAAAAACCAATTCCATTAAGAAATGAAATTGGTTTTACACAGGACCTATTCTCTATAGTAAGCATTAAACAATATTAAAACCTAATATAATATATATCTTTAATATATATAAAGAAAAAAGATAATACTTTTATACAGAGGGAAAATAGTGTTAAAACATTGCTGTGTTAAGGGTTCATAATTACTCTAGCCGCAAAAAATCATAAAAAGTAAATACTGGGAACGTACTTAATGAGCTGGATGATGATTAAAAACTACAAAATATCGTAAAGTAGGTATATAAAAACTACATATAATCATCGTTAATTTGATGCGAGTGAATGAATAAATAATAAATGCAAATTTCGCTGACTTACAAACAAACTTTCCACATTTCTTAAAAACTACACACAATTTATTAACAAATTGATCATAGTTAGGAACAGAATCCACTTTTTAAACATAACTAACAGAATTTTTTCTGATTTTAAGTAGATTTAGAGGTAGAACATGATAAGAACAGTACTTAAAGCTTTCTATTATACACATCAGGTCAAAATTATTAAGAAATCAACAGAATAATAAAAAATATTTATGCTTTTTTGTAGATGAAATGGCGTAAAAAATTAAAAATTCAGATTCTTCAACTCGGAAATTGTGAATATCTCATTTTGTTTCACGTGCAATGTATGTAATTGCATAAAAAATAGAGAGTCGTGATCATTTAAATTGAAAACTTTCTCTCTGTTTTGTTTGAAGTAATACACTCTACACGTTATCTCCAACACGAATAGCCCTCTACTTTTGTTTTTTTCAAAAATAGAGAGCTGTATCTTTACATTGCTGGAAGCAGCTGATCGACCGTATGCGGTACTTCACTAGTTGAACGGTAATATGCTTCTAAGGACTGTAGAAACTGAATTAAATCAAAGTCTTCAGCGACCTCAATTACACGAATCTTTTCCTTCGGCAATTTATCAATTTTTTCAATGAACAGTTCACGAATATCGCTAGGGATTTGATTTCCTTTATGCCCACTAGATTTTAATAGTTCGCGAATTTCAATTTCTAATGCTGTATATGCGTTAATATTTACTCCTTGCTCATAAGCATATTTTCTAAATAGTGATTCCTCTTGATACTGCATGTAATTACGATGGTAAGCATCTATAGTTACAGGTACAGCATATTTCGCATGAAGCAGGTCATGCGCTTTACGGAATAGCTTTTGAACATTTCGTAAAGAGTATATAGCAAAATGAGTACCAAATTTAAAAATGGCCTCTTCTTGATCATGTTTAGGTATATTGTGTGTAATTAAAGGATAAATTCCAGTTTTAGCAGCTGTGTCTAATACACGATATTGAGAAGATTGCTTTAATAATTTACTTAGCGTATAAACAAGCTTTTTCGGATATCCTTCTTGTCGATCAATCATTTCTCGTAAGCCACGAACTACTTGGCGAATTTGACGGTGACAAGAGTGTTTTAAAACGTTAATAAATTGGTTCATATCCTTTGCAAATTCAGCAATATTCATTTCAACTAACAAGTTTTCAATGAATTTAGCTTTACGCTTATATGTATCTCGTGGTGTAAATGGATCACGGTATTCTGCTCCTTCTTCTTTCGCGCATAAGAAATCAGGATGTACAGATAAATGCAATGTTGTATATTGCTTTTTATTCTTCTTCCCTTTTTCTAACTTGCAAATTTTAAATAAAGAAGATCCAGTAGCAGAAAGTTTTGTTTCTAATTCCTCAAGTACAGCACGAATCTGATGTGGGTATTTCTTATGTAAGTAACGATACATACCACCAAAGTGTGTTGAGTTTCCTTGTTCATCAACTTTGAATAAAGAACGTTTCAGGGTAGTTTCGCGTTTCTGCTGCATTGCTACATCCATGAATAGTTTCTTAGCTGCAATGGATAACTCAAAGAATTCTTTGGTAAATACTATCGGGCTGATAAATGTATATGCATTTGCTTTATTTGTTTCCTTATTCATGAAATCAGTTAAGGCAATCTTATATTTACCACTGTACTCATTTTCAATTGTAATGATGTTATGGAAACTTAACTTCTTCAAAGCCACATAAAATTGTGAGTGGTGAATATGTGCAAATGCTTCTTTATAATTTTTATAATCTTCCCAAAGCATGTGGATCGATACATGCGAAAGCTCACCATATGTATTACATTTTTTATGAAGAAATAGAAATACTTCTAAATCAGCATTTGTAATACCATATAGCTTATGTTTTCTGCCCTCATTTTTATCAAATACACTTACTTTATCTAAAACTTTTTTCATTTTCAGTGAAAAAGATGGCTTTGCTTGTTCAACAAACCCCTCTTCATCTGCAATTCGTTCTTCATAGGACATTGACTTCACAATGTCTTCTAAATAAGTATCTTTAAAACTGTAATACTTACCTTCCAAAGCTTCTACTAACTTTTGCCATGATTTAATTGTTACAATTACCGGTGTTGTTGTTTCACCATTCAAACTACGTTTGTTCTTTATAACGAAAGGTTTTGCCATCTTTTTCACCTCCTTTTATTTTAAGTTGCAGTTTTCCCCACAATTAGGTATAGAATTACATTTTTGATTATATCAAATCGAATGCTGGTGAAATTTGTCCCTTTAAGAGGAAAAACAAAAAAATGAAACGTGCCTCAATCCCTTGTGCGACAAGGGGTTTGACGTTTCATGAAAAAAAGTTTGTTGCCACCATAGGTCTATGAAGTTTAGTAAATATGAAACGTGGTATAAATTGTGGTAAATCTTTATTAAGCATTGATTTAATAGGGTTTTTCGCTGATTTCGTTTTACAGTTGTAGCCATCATATAGCTATAACGTTTCATGTTTTGGTTGAATAATAATATTTTGTAAATACCACATAAACGTTGTTATATAGGGGTGTAGCTTTGCTTTTACTTGAAAAGTTGTAGCCATCATACCGCTATAAACGTTTCATTTCATTTCATATTTCCTGCCGTCATATAGCTATAGCGTTTCATGTTTTCAAAACAACTTAAATTATATAAAAAACCGCTGTAACCCTTGGTATATAAGGATTTGCGTGAGTTTTTATGATGATAGTTGTAGCCATCATATAGCTATAATGGTTTAATCGAGTTTTCAATCATATTTTATGAAATGGCTTTATATCAACGTTTATCATAAAATCATATAGAATAAAATTTTTTTTAGAAGGATAATGATCAGGGCATGCTCGTTTCATTTTTTAAGAGTTGTAGCCATCATATAGCTATAACGTTTCATAAATTACTAAATTGTTGCCACAATAGAGCTATGTCTAATTAAAGATAAGGAGTTGCAGCCACAATAAGGCTATGTAATTTCAAATAAAGAGTTATAGCCACAATAAGGCTGCATGATTTCAAGTAAAGAGTTATAGCCACAATAAGGCTGTATGATTTCAAGTAAGGAGTTATAGCCATGATAAGGCTGTATGATTTCAAGTAAGGAGTTATAGCCATGATAAGGCTGCATGATTTCAAGTAAGGAGTTATAGCCACAATAAGGCTGTATGATTTCAAGTAAGGAGTTATAGCCATGATAAGGCTGTATGATTTCAAGTAAGGAGTTATAGCCATGATAAGGCTGCATGATTTCAAGTAAGGAGTTATAGCCACAATAAGGCTGTATGATTTCAAGTAAGGAGTTATAGCCACAATAAGGCTGTATGATTTCAAGTAAGGAGTTATAGCCACAATAAGGCTGTATGATTTCAAGTAAGGAGTTATAGCCATGATAAGGCTGTATGATTTCAAGTAAGGAGTTATAGCCATGATAAGGCTGCATGATTTCAAGTAAGGAGTTATAGCCACAATAAGGCTGTATGATTTCAAGTAAGGAGTTATAGCCACAATAAGGCTGTATGATTTCAAGTAAGGAGTTATAGCCACAATAAGGCTGTATGATTTCAAGTAAGGAGTTATAGCCACAATAAGGCTGTATGATTTCAAGTAAGG
>NZ_PCNZ01000026.1:0-37823 GCF_002975175.1 Bacillus sp. MYb209 | reverse complement strand
GAGTTATAGCCACAATAAGGCTGTATGATTTCAAGTAAGGAGTTATAGCCATGATAAGGCTGTATGATTTCAAGTAAGGAGTTATAGCCATGATAAGGCTGCATGATTTCAAGTAAGGAGTTATAGCCACAATAAGGCTGTATGATTTCAAGTAAGGAGTTATAGCCATGATAAGGCTATGTAATTTCAAGTAAAGAGTTATAGCCATGATAAGGCTGTATGATTTCAAGTAAGAAGCAGCTGGTTATAAAGGGTGTAACCTAATGTAGTAAGTTATCTAAGCTGTAGGAAGAAAATCAGTGTAAATAGTTAATTTACTTTTAAAAATTGAAACTGTATTGTAAAGTAGTAATTTTACAAATAGAAACAGTTTTATATAATAAAGACAAGCACAGAAGAAATTAAATGAGTCCATAATTAGATTGTATAAGAAAGCTGACACTTGTAAGGACTATTCTGATAATATTTTAACTTCAAGGCTATGTAGCCATCATATAGCTATGACGTTTCACATTTTTAAGATGCAAATTATGTTTGTAATTAACATTGTTAGGAGGTATTTAAATATGGAAAAAGTATTAGTATTGTTCAGTGATGCCCTCCTACTTGCTGCTCCAATTTATGAAGAAAATAAGCAGTTATGGGGCAAATGGAATAAATATTATAAAGAAGTACAAGAGAATCACGATAAATTAGTAACATCTGCTAATATGTCCCCTTCCTTTTCAACGCTTGTTTCTTGGTTAGGTCAGAAACAAGAGCAAGGAGTATCGGTATTGAACATTTATGCCAATCTGGATAAATATAAAATTGAGATTCAAAATGTACTAGATAAGATCATTGAACAAGAATTCGGAGGAAAAGTTGAAGCAGTTGAGCCAACTCAAATTTCAATTTTTGAAGATAGTCAGGTAAAAGAACATATAGAAGATATATCGGATGATTACTATCCTGTAACTAATGACGCAATGTACTATCAATTACGTGATGGAATAGCAAAAAATCATTTTGAGGAAGATGAAGCAGTAGCAAAACCGGTATTGCCATTAGAAACGAAAAATTCAAGTGGAGTTGCACAACTATCCTCACATAAGGATGAGGATTTGAGACTAGTTAACACAAACGAAGCAGAGAGATGGTCCATATTGGTCGATGGAGTAATTAGTAATATGGATGACCTTACAGCAGATTGTTTGGATACCATTACAATCCAGTGGTTAAATCAAGCTAAATCACCAGATGAATTCATAGATTTTAGTTATGAAAACGTATTGGAATTGTGCAATATGCCAAAAGCATCCGCAAATGGTGTAGAGTATTATCGCGCAGAAGATAAGATAAAAATAGCACAACGTATTGCAGCTTTAGCTAGTATCTTTATTTATTTGAATGATGATAATGAAGTTGTAGTATTGAACGATCAAGCAGAAACTGGGAAACAATTCGAAATGAAACGTGAAGTAATCAAAAGGCTGTTCGTACTTGATTCTGTAGTGTTATGGAGAGATAAGAATACTAATGAATACATGGGAATAGAATCCTGTAAGATTAAGCCAGGTAGTTTCTTATCAGGTTATTTGTATGGATCTAATAGTACAACTGCTTTATTGTCGAAAAAAGCATTAGAGTATAATAGCTATAGACACAAGTTTCATAAACGTTTAATACGTTATTTATCCTGGCAGTGGCGAATTCGTCAACAATACAGTACTTTAAAAAGGCCATACTCCATTGGTGGAGAAAAAGGTCTACTATCTGTAATAGGTATTAAAACAACGAAGGGTCGCCCAACTCGAATCCGAGAACAACTGGAAAATGTTTTAATTGACTTAGAAAAAGAAAATGTCATTTCACATTGGGCATATGCAGAAGAATTGGATGAAACAAAGATAGGAGAACGTAATTGGTTTAAGAATTACTATGAAAAGTTGGGAATCATTATCTTACCTCCAAAAGAACTGATGAATAATATAGATAGTATGGTGAAGAAAAAAACAATAGATATGCAAGATAAGCAGGAGGACCATTATATTGCAGATACAGTAAAACAAACTACTAAAGGATCAGAGGATATGATTCGAGAAAAAATTATGTATCAACATATGCATCAAAATAAAACAATGCGTGAGATAGCAGATGAAATAGATCTATCCCCTGCTACGCTATCAAGATTTTGTAATAAAAAAATGAAACGCATTTCAAAAAGTGTTAATGAAAAACTTAACAAGTGGTATGAAAGACAAATGATTATAGAATCTATGTGAAAAGAAGCAGATACCTTTACAGAGGTACCTGCTTCTTTTTAGTTTGTTCATTTTCCATATGTATTGCACCATAACTGCACTCGACTTTGGAATAATTTCTATTTACTATACGTGAAATTGGTTCAACTACTCGGGGTATACCGAGTGTACTTTTGTACAAAATAAGATTGTTAAACGTTAAATTGAGGAGGGTTTGTATGCAACATCATAAAAAAGCTATAGAGAAGTCTGGTTCTATTATGAAACCAAATTTTGCAGAAACTGATGCGCAAAAAGTGAAACAAGAAATTCAAAATGATGTAAGAGAAGGACAAGGAGCAATGACTTCCCGAGAAGCTGGGGCAATGCGAGATTAAGAAATGACTCCTTACTGAGTTTTAATTTTTCTTTTTTAAAATTTTATTTAGTAAGGAGTTATTCCGTAATCTGGTTTTGTTTTTTTAAAAGTCGTTTTTTGCTTTGCAATAAAGTTTATTTCATGTAAGTATCTCAATTTGAAATAATCTATTTTCAGTTTGACTTTTCTAAAAGGAAGTTTAAATTGCCTTGATATAAAGAATTCCAAAATTGTCTATTGTAGTTATCATCATTTATTAATATGTTATTATCAAACTCCACTAATTTGTTCTTTAATTCATGAAAAGTGTTTATTAGGTCACAATCTTTGTAGTGTTCTTGCTCTATTAGTTGAACCCAATAATTTTTAAAATAATTGAAGCAGCAATACATCTTCTCTATAGAAGAATTGACAAAATTTCTTTCTACTCTTTCCGTAATTTCATGTTCTAACTCATATATTTCTCCTGTTGGCTGGTAGATAGTAATTAAATTACCTGAATCCATATTGCTCCCAATAACGAGGTATGATTTAAACTTCTCTAAACTTGCTAAAAACTTTTCTGTATATTCCTTATCTAATATAGATAAAGAAAAATCATTTTGTTTTGTCCATTCTACTACATCTAAAAGAAAACCATTAGAATAAGTATAAAAATCTACATTGAGACATTCGAATTCATTTTCTTTAATTTGATGATTAAGTATAAAATTTTTACTATCTAGGGATAAATTTAATTTGTCTATTTCCAATGTCTTCCCTCCAAATTTTAATGTTTAATATATTTCTTCGTTTCTTCACAAACTCATTTAAAGTTTATCATAAAGAACTAATCTCCTTTAGGAAATATACATATGTAATAATAAGAAGGTATGAGTTTGTAACCCACACCTTCTTATCCATAGAAATATTCAGTATCATATTTTCATAGTACATAGCATTTCAATCCTGATCAATGTCACCTTCGATATATTGACTGAGTTTATCTTTAATTGCTGCACTTTCTGGAGTTACTTCTGCCACTTTCCGATTGTGAAGTCGAGAGCCCTCTTCCATTTCATCTGAAGGTATTGTATTTTCATCATCTTGAGAAACAGTAGCAGCCATTTGTTGTTGTAACCATTGCATTGTTAAGTTAGATGTTGTATTTTTACCATTGATTTCTGCAGTTCGCTGAATTTCCTGTTCTTGCTGATTATGAGTGACAGTAGATGTATAAGCTGGCTCTCTATACTGTGGTGTATGTTTTGTCTTTGGCACTTCTATTGGAGTTTCAGTAATAACTGGTGCTTTGTCGTTGAAATCAATAGGCTCTCTATGTGTTCTTAATACTGTTACATCCTCTTTTTGAGTATTCACCACTTCATTAATTGTTACATGATCTAATGTATTGTTACCAGGAATTGATGCTATAGTTTCCTCTTTTTCAAGTCTTGGAGCAGATTTTTTTGAGTTATCTTGCACAGGCTGACTATTTGTTAACTCCACTTCATTGTTAGTTTCATCCTCGTTACTATAATAATCGTAAGTATCAGGATTTAAAGTCTTTAACCAACCTTCGATAGCAGTAGGAGCAGTTGCAGGTTTGCTTAATTCTTCAATTACATTTTTTTCACTATCAACATCTGTATCTGTTACATAGTCATCATATTTAATTTCTGCGTTCAATGACTCTTCTCGAATTTTCAACCAATAAGCAGCTGCCTCTGCATCAACTTGAATTTTAGCTGCTTTAAACTCAATAGAAGGAACAAAGTTTGCGTTTACTTGTATTCCTCCTTGAGGGGCATTATCTTTTACAATTTTAGCAGCGCACTGAAATGCTTTTTGAATCAATATGTCATTTTCAGAAAGAATTGGTACCTCTGTTTTCGAATAAGAGTATGAAGTTCTACGTGTACTTTGTGTTTTCGTTTCAGCTGTGACCATATCAATTTCTTGATCACCTTCACGCGCCTCATAAATAGTTTTTGTACCCATAAGCTTGCTAAACAATTTAGCGTCTTCATTAGTTACATCGCCATATACAAGTTTGTTACGAAATGTACCTAATAGAATATCCATAAATCTCGGACCATGTTCAATTGCTAGTTGGCTAATTGTTTGTGCAATAACAATTAAAGGTGCTTTATATTTACGTGATTGAGCAGGAAAACTTTTAAATGCTTTATAAATGTAATCAGCAAATTCATCGACCAAAACTGGATGGTATGGAGATACGTTAGGTTTACGACGGAAAACAGCATTTTGCACAGCGTATAAACATAATTTACCGAATACATCAGATAGGTCAGAAAGTTCACCTTTTGCTGTATTGATTAAAAGGATACCTCCAAATTCCAAATGTTTTTTAAAGTCAAAATCCGATGGACCACATAATACACGTCGGAGCAGAGGTTGAGCAGAAATATCATTTAATGTGTTTCGTAAACCACGAACGAAGGTTTCTTGTTTATCAATAATCTTTGGTTGCCCATAGTATTTCCCTTCAGTATGATAAACAACTTCCCCTCCCCCACGACCACCTGAAATTTCAGGCACATAATTTAAGCCAAACCATTCATCAACCTGTTTCATTATGCGCCAATGATTTCGTTCATCTCTATCAGGGATAGATTCAATATCATTTGGAAGTCGTTCTTTTAATTTGAGATGCATCTCAAAAACGAGGTTAGCATCATTATACATATCGATTAAATGTTCAAATCTAGCTTCAAAGTTTGAATCGTGGAGTTTTAACAAATAAATATGTTGTTTAAGATGAGAACGCTCAGATTGAACGAAGAACGGATTTCCTGCTCCATTATCAGAGAGCCCGGTTAATACTGAACATAACATCTCAGCAACTTTATCAACTGGCCCACGTACAAAATTTATAGAAGGGGTATCAGGATTCGTTGGATCTAAATAGAAAATAACACTTTCGGGAATCTTGTGTGCTAATACCAATTTATATACTTTTTCGCAGAAGTCATTAGATGGCTCAATAACTGTAAGACCATTTACCTGCGTTCCTTTTACATCCTCTGAATGATAATCTTTTCTTGCATATAAGATTTTAAAGTTATTAATCATTGAAGCCATATAATCAAGAATTTGATTAGCAATTGGTAAACCTAGTGCAGCGGATTTACCTGTACCAATGTTACCGATGATCATTATATTTAGTGTTAAAGACTTGCCCTGTATTACTGCCATTTCCCGTGTAGCGCTGTTAGGACCGAGAAAGATATCAGGTTCTGGCAATTTTGACGGATTTTTTTCAGTGAAAAATCTGTGTAATGAAGTAGCAAGTTTTCGTTGGCGATTATCATTCAAAAAGGAAAGCATCCAACCAGGTATTTTAAACACGTATTCCCATTTTCCGAATTCATCTAATAGCTCTTTTTTATGTTCATAAAAAATCTTAAAGAGCCATAAGAGCACGAGAATAATAATAATTACAGGTATAGCAAATACAAGGTGCATGATATTACTAAAATTTAAAAGTATAGTATCCTCTAATCCTTGGTCATTTAGTGAAACTTCTCCAGCTTTTGAATTTAAGAATGGTATGAATATCTTAGCTAATGGAACACTAAACGCCCATAAGTACTGGGCAACAATTCCGATTAACATCATTGAGAAAATAAACCATCTACGTTTTATCTCCTGATATGTCTTAACCTTAGTTGAAAGCTGCCAAGTATAAATTAATATCCAAAAGCTAAAAAATGTTTCAATGTAATAATGAGTATCGAACGGATTACCAAAGATACTTAAGGTAGGTAATGGAGCTCCCATTTGAAATGACCAGAAAGAAGCGTACTTATATATCCCTCTGAAAGCAAAATACCAAGCTAGTAGCAGTAGTAATGTAATAACGTAGTATGATGAGCGAGCTGCTAATCGATATTTCCAACTTTTTGTAATGTCGATTGTGACTGTATAGGATTTTTGTTTGCTCTTTCCTGCTTTTGGATCCTCCCCATTACCTGGTGTTGTATTGAGTTCAGTATTCTTTTGAACTGCATTCTCCAAATTCTTGTTTCACCCTCTCCTTTAACGAATAAAAAGCAGCGGTGAAATTAAGCAATTCAGCAGAAGTAGCCAATAAAATATTCTCTGGTGCTATGGAATTATGATATAAGTCAGTGAAAATGGCCCGCTGCCCATGCTCTAATTCATCCGTTTCATATATCCCCAATATCTTAATTGGGTTTAGTGTTCGGTGTTGATTCTGCACGGCCAACAATCCTGATAATTGTTGTAATTTAAAGTGTGTGTTAACCTCCCCTACCTTAAGTATTGTTAATATACAAACTATTTCTAAGTAATCTGTAGATTTTTTTTCATCAGCAGGTGCTTTTTTTCGTAATACCAAAATGTCATCTGTTAGCTCAAGTAGTTTAGAATGATGAATCCCATGCGCTTGAATTTCATTTTTATTAGATATCCACTCTACCGAATAAGGGAAAGAAGAATTTATGTTTAAACGTTCAGTGACTTTTTTGAGCAGATGACTTCTGTTTAAACTATTAATTTCGCGAATTTCTTGAAGAATATTATTTACTACAAGTGCCGAACTACCCATATTACATACGTAAACATTTAGGTTATCCACTACACATAAACGTGGTATATTGCTAAAGGCTTTTTTCAAATTTGTTACACGTGTAGTCCGTTTTTTGTAAGTAGAAATGGTGTGGTAGGAGTCATCGATAACAGAAAATAACACGTAATACTGCTTAGATGGGTTAGCAGCAGCAATATCGAGATATTTTTTTAATTTATTTTCTAAAAACGGAATGTTTTCCGATCCTGTATCAACTTCAATATTGATAATAGAATCGTTACAAGTAATAACCCAATCCGGAATTATTAATGGGTTTCCCATTGAGTCTGGATAAAACTCTTTAGATGGACGAAATGAATAAACGAGTTGAGGTAGATTTGGTTGGAAGGAAACGGGTTGAAGTTCTGGCTGAAACATTTCGCGAAACTCTTCATCTTCGTATAAAAAGTAAACATCATTTGAATCGGAATACATCAGGTTGAGCAAATGTAAGTTTTGCTTCACAATTGAGTTTAGCGGAAAAAGATAATCACCATTACCGCCTACAATTGCACCGGTATGTTCATTTTGGGATTCTGCTTCAAGTAAATTTAATACAAATTGCGTAATAGCTATATTGTGTTCATATTGTCTTTTGGTAACAAATGAGGTACTACAATCAGAAATTAATTTTAATCGATATAATATTTCAGCTCCTTTTGAAGAGATAGAAACGAAATCCAATGTAAAGCCTCGCTTTTTTCTCACACTTATATTTTCTTTTTTTATTAATTTCATTTTTGCCCACTTAGTTAACTTTGATGAAAATGTAGTTCGACTTATAGGCTCCCCACTTATCAATTCATAAAATTTGCGTAATTGAATTTGAGATACTGTTCGCTGTTCATATAAAAATAAAACTGTAAAAATGTCAGAACGATTAAAATAAACTCCACGATCATTTTCCCCGACGATATATTTAACGGCATGATCAAATGATTTTTTCAATTTTAAACACTCCCTTGATATGGAAATAATATACGGAAACTTGCATGAAATCGAGTGCAATTGTCATGAAATAAAAGCAATTAATGTTGGATAAATTAAGCAGTTCAGAACATAAAAATGATTAAAGTATATTTTAACTGAAATTTGCAAAAAAGTAATCCATTATCCCCTATGGACTCTTGATTTAAAAACACATATTGTATCGTCAGGTGTGAGTAATAAAATTCAATGGTATCAAGTAGAAATTTGTTATTAGAGTTCGTCATATATACTTCGACATAAATAAGAGGACATATGACGAACTCTAATGATGAAATAAGGGTTCGTCATGTGTATTTCGTCGTATATGTTGTAGAGTATCAAAAATAGATAAAATGTACAGTGAATATACTTTTGCATAGATGAAATTAAGTATTGAACTGAATTTTATTTAGTTCTGTAGAGGTAGCTGTTTGTCAGAAGGAAAAATCACATCATAAAAGAAATAAGTTAATAAACATAATAAAGTAAATGAAAATTGTGTATATTTCATATTTTGCATGTTACAATCTGATTTAAGGGGTGAAAAAATGCGGAATTGGAACACAGAATATGGGTTAATAAAAAAGATTATACAAAGTGAATTTGAAACGGACTTTCTTTATACCAAAGTAATCAACACATTAAATAACGAATCTGAGATAATTCCAATAAAGTTTGCAGCTCTAGATCCTTATAAAACGTATAATACCTCACAAGTTAGTAGAATTTTGAGGATAAAATCTAATCAATTAAGATATTTAATCAATAAATACGGTGAATACATCCAATTAATAAAAAAGAGAACTAAATATGTTATTTCATTTAAAGCTGTATACAAGATTTATTTAGTAAATCTATGTTTAACAAAGAAATTAATTAGTTTGGCTGAGTTTAACAACATCATGACTTTACATGTTAGTTATAGCGATTATATTGATATGAAATTGACAAGTTATACTGAGAAGTTTACAGAACTTAACTACAAAGAGAGCCAATTGAATGAAAATGAATCACAATTTTATGTATTATTCCTGCAAATCTCAGAAATAACTACGGAATTAATAAAAGAAATAACTAAATATAACATGACATTAACATCCCCTTTCCTTTCTGTTGACAACAGAGAGAGAAATGAGTTGGTAAATAAAAAGCGGGATCATGAAGTTATTTTCAATAAATTAAGTGTTTTATATAAAACTTTATAGTTAAAAGAGTAATACTTATTAAGTATTACTCTTTTTTTATAGACTTATTTATACGCCTTATATATAAGTCTTATAAATAAGACGTGTAATGATTTGTGATAATATTATATTGACATGAAATTAATATAAAAGTATATAAACCCTTTATTTATAGGTGTTTATATATAAGTCTTATATATAGTTCGCATATATAGGTTGTATAAGTGTAGTAAGCATGATAATAGCATTATATTTTAGGAGTATCATATATTGAAAATATAAATCTAGATAAAATTCTACATAAATACTGTATTCTTATTTAGTATCCGATAGTTATTGTTAGTTATATGAAATCTGATATTAACATGTTCTGTTTACTACGTATATGAACGACTTACATATACGTCTTATATGTTAAATGTTGATATATAAGAGATTAATTCAATTTTAAAACGTACAAGTCTTATATAAGTCTTGTATATAACAACTTAATATAAGGCTTATATATAATGACTTGATATACGTCTTACAATGATGTAATATATTTTTAGGAATAATTAACCAACGTTTTAAGGGGGGGACAACTTGAACGAGGTATTAAGTGAAAAATATAAACAAAACAAATTCACTGAAGAAGTTGTGGAAATGTTTGCAGACATTATTGAAGGAGACGAAATACTCTACAATGTATTTCATTACATAGGATCTCAAGTAAACAAACAATACCAAGAGACAAAATATATGAGAGGTATTTCAATAAATGAGATAGTAGAAAGTGTTGTTATTGATAGGAGAGTAAAGAAACCTAAGGGTAAATCCTATTCATTAGAACTTGAAAGAACTAACATTTCAAGAAGATCAGCGGAAGGTAGTGTTGCTACTTTAGCTTCAATGTCATTAATAACAGAAAAAATTATGCATCCGTATAAGTTTTTAATTTCAACTATTAGGGGACAACAAGTATTAGTTGAATTAGGGAAACGTAAAAAAAGTAATGAGAATAAGGGAGAGATAAAATAATGGCAAAAAACTTTCTAAAAAACGAAGTAGCAGTGAAAATGACTATGGTTGGTTTTGGTCAAGCTGGAACTAGAATGGTAGATAAGTTTGCTGAGTGTAAGCATACAGACGGTACAGCAGTTTATAATTGCCTAGCATTGAATAGTAATGATGGGGATTTAGCTGAACTGAAAAATGTGCCGAAAAGTAACCAAGTTTCACTAAAATTAGGTGGTTTAGGTAAGAATCCTGAGCGTGCTGTAAAGGTGTTAGAATCTAATGAAGAAGCTAAAGATAAACTAAAAGAATTTATAACGGAACGTGTTAGACCAACTGATGAATTAGTACTATTTTTTGCAGGTTTAGGCGGTGGTACAGGTACATCTACAATTATTCAAGCAATTGAAGAATTCTCTGCTTTTCATAATAAACCTGTAATTGCTGAAGAACTTAAAAGTATGGCAATGAAAATTCCTAGAGAAGAATTAATAAAAAATCAACAAAAGTATGCAAGGATTGCTTTCAATAATGCTATTGAGCGTAAAGATTTCATTAAAATGGGTATTGTAGTTACACTTCCAGTTAGAGCGGATGGGCCTGATGTACTAAGACAGGTGAATAAATTTTCACAAGAAATTTGGAAGTTAGCTAATGATCCAGCGAAAGGCGTTGCATTTGTTGTATTTGCAGATAACCAACACTTCTATGATGAGTTTAAGGGATTAAACGAAAATGAGAAAAAAGGCATTGGAAACTCACGAGACTATGCAAACCAACGCATTGGAGATATTATTCATGAGTTAAATACAGCTGCAAACGGTTCAGGAACATCAGTAATTCTAGATTCCCAAGACTTTAAACGAATTTTGCTAGAAAAATCAGGATGTTTAGTAATTAATAAGGTTTCACGTAATATGAATCAAATTGAAAATAGTAAAGAAATTGTAGATATGTTCTCAGAATCATTGAAAGGAAGCTCATTCCACCATCCAATTGACCTGATGAAGACAAATGAAAATGGAGATTTAGAGGCATCAAAGGTGCATCATTTTGGCATGTTAGCAATTTTAGATGAACAAAAGAACATTGATGATTCATTTATGGATGATGCTAAAGTAGAAGTAACAAATAAACTCCCAATCAATGGAACTGTTTTTAATGGTTATTTAGTTAGTAAAAATGACTTTATGGGTAGCGTGTATACTTTCTATAAAACAGATGCACTACCATCACGATTATCTAAAGGATTAGTTGAAGAATATAATGAATTTAAAGAAAAACAAAGTCAAATTCAATATACAAAGTCTCAAATTAATACTATTGAAGCGCAAGACTCGGATGATGATTTCAATATTAACTTTGGTGATTACTTTGAATTAGAACTAGTTAAAGATGAAGAACCACAAGCGCAAAATGATGAAGAATTAGCAGCATTTATGGATCCAGATAAGATGTTTGGAACAAAATAAAAAATAAGCCTGGAATTTTCCAGGCTTATTTTTCTGTTTTCATTACACTTTTCATATATTCAATCATGTTCTCATCAATATAGTTTTCTATGAAAAGTTGTTTTCTCGCAAGATCTTCCTCTTTTTTAAACCAACCAACTTTTTTAATACGAGTTTCTTCTGGTTGTGCACTCCACTCTCTTTCAGCTTGTTTTCTTAACTCTGTACGTGCTCTATGTTGAATTATCATATTATCTAGTCTTTCTTGTCTTTGGCGCTCTATTAACATTTCAGGGTCTTCTGGTTCAGGTAGCACTGCACGTATAGCATCTTCAAACTTTCCTTGATACTCTAATTCAATGTTTTGTAAATGCATTTGAATCTTTTGCTCTACTATTTTTTCAATAGTCGCTGCAGCTTCCTGCATGTTTAATTGGGTTGAGACTTCACTGGTTTGATTTTCTGGAGAAACTGGTCTTAGTTCAAATTGATGTGGTAAAAGCTCAATAATTGCATCTAGCGACCACTTTTCATCCCTCTTTAGCTTGATAAATAAAGCTATGTCTAAATCCAGTGTGTTATATAGCTTTTCATTTGTATTATTGGTTCTTAATGTTCCGTGTAACCCCTTTTCCTCTAGGATATTGAACCAATTGTATACAGTGTTATGATGTCGGCCTACTAGTTTTGAAAACTCTGTTATTCGCCATGCTTTTTCAAAAGCATCTTCATGGCTAGAGTTTGTATTATTTGGCTCAGTATGTTCAGTTGTATTTTGGTTACCTTGTTCAATCATTGTTATACCTCCTTGAAATATAATGGCGACAGTAAAATGGAATTAACATAGAAAGTGAGATTAACATGTTAAGTGTTTTTCGACGATATAAACCTAAATACCTCTATCGATTGACATTCACATGAAATATATCATTAACATGTAAAGTATCACTTATTAACATGACGTTGATAAATAAGGGTTTAAAACTAACTATTGTTAATGTCTTGTTAATAATTTGTTAGTCATTAATGGTTATTGTTGCTATGAAATTAACAAATTAGTCTACAATATATTAATGATAAGAAAATATTAGTGATTTGTAAATAAATTATAAGGATATAGCATTAAACTTAAAGACTTAAAAGCTAAAAAGTATGTATAAATGTAAAGCGAAAAGCCCATACTAATAGTAAATAAAGGCCTATATTTATTATAATTTATGATACTTGGTAGTAGAAAACTAAGAACTGTATAGTTAATTGGTTTCAATAGGTCATTAGAATGCACATGAAGGTTATTATAGGTTATTGAACTACTTTTAATGTGGTTTAATATAAACACACTTTTTCTAGGGGTCACCGCCCTTTACAAGTGATCTCTATATAATCAAAATTGATTCATACAATGGCTACTTTTAAATCGGAAGTAATAAAAAACGATTTATTGTTTTTGGCTACTATCAAAATGCTTTTAAGAATGATATCTTCTCCGGTTTATTCAGTGAATTTTGCTATAGAAAAAAGCCTTTTAATAGATGTAGAATCTAAAACTCTATTTGTATGTATATTCTCAATTTTAGAATCGATAATTGTTAATGTCATGTTAATACGGATTGGTGATAGTTGATATGAAACTATCATTAATTGATAACTAGCCCTATTAACATGTCAATCTCAGGTTATATATCAATGATAAATAAAGAGAAAACTGTTGATTTTTTTGTGTTACTAATAAGAAACTGTCAATTGTATGGAGTTCTTGTTAGTTTCTAGCCACAATTATAGTTCTTTTAGGGTGTTTTCTTTTTTTATTTTTCAATAGAAATCGGTTGTGGTAGATAAACTTTTAACTAATGCAGATTTCGAAGACCCGAGATCTGCATCTATGCGTATTTCAACTATTTAATTGTTGATGTCATATTGATGTTACATACAAATTGTTGATATGAGATTAACAATATAGACAGCATTTCTCTATACGTATTGCTTTTAGACTATATATCAATGATAAACAAAGGGTGAAAACCATTGAATTGCTGTCGTCATTTATTATTGCGATTAAATTTTCACTATGTTTTGATAGTGTCGAAATATTTTTAAGGATAGATCATCACTAGATTCAATTCGAGAAAACCGTCACAGAAGAAAATTTTCACTAATATAGATTTTGAAATCTTGAAAGCTATAAACACTTTTCCTTTTTTGACACATTATTGTTAATGTTATATCAATATCAACTAGAATAATATTGATAACAAAAGAAAACAAATGCTTAACATGTTAATCTCAGGTTATATATCAATGATAAACAAAGGGGAAACTTCTAAATTTTTGGGTGCCACTAATAAAAAATTATCAATTGTATGGAGTTCTTGTTAGTTTCTAACCACAATTATAGTTCTTTTAAAGTGTTTCTTTTTTATTTTTCAATAGAAATCTGTTGTGGTAGATAAATTTATAACTAATGCAGATTTCGAAGACTCAAGGTCTGCATCTATGCGTATTTCAACTACTTAATTGTTAATGTCATATTGATGTTAAATACGAATTGTTGATATGAGATTAATAATATAGACAGTATTCTTCTCTATGTGTTGTTTCAGACTATAGGTCAATGATAAACAAAGGGTAAAAATCATTGAATTACTGTCATCATTTATTATCCCGATTAAATTTTTAACTGTGTTTTGATGGTGTCGAAACATTTTCTAGGATAGATCGTCACTAGATTCACTTCGAGAAAACTGCCACAGAATAAAAAATTCAACCGATATAGATTTTGAAATCTTGAAAGCTATAAACGTTTCTTCTTTTTTGACACCTTATTGTTAATGTTATGTCAATCTTAATCGAAATGATATTGATAACAAAAGAAAACAATCATCTAACATGTTAATCTTGGTTGACATATTAATAACAAATAAGAGATTAAAAATCGGTTATCTTTTCATCGGTATCAACATGCGATTGATAGTTTCATGGTGTTTCTTTTTTTATGTATTACTAGCATTAAAACATTTTCAAAGGTAGGTTATTAATTAACTTACTTCCGTACAATCCGTTGCAATGGACTAATGTTCAACTAATATAGATCTTGAAGTTTAGATAGGTACAAACATTTTTGATAAGTGCCCGCTTGTCAACGTTATGTTAATGTTAATCGATGGATACCAATGATAAAGTTGGTGCGCCTTATTTGACATGTTAATCTCAGTTTATATGTCAATGTCAAATGCGGGTGAGATGTATTGATTTTCTGTTGGTATCAACATGAGATTGATAATTATATGACTGTTTTATAGTCCTTGTTCTAAATTGTTTTTAAGTAGGACTAATTAATTTTGAACAAAATATAATGTTATGATGCTTATTTACAAGGAATGGATTATGGTCAAGAAGAATGCGCTTAATAGCGCAATTAATTGGTTAGTAGAGAGTATACTGTACCAAAAAAAGTAAGCAGAAAAACATTAGTGAACGGTTAATAAGGGGGACCCTTATAGCTTGGTAAATATAGATTGCTAAAATAGTATCTGATTCCGAAGAAGTTTTCGCTTCAAAAGGTCCAAAAGGGTTTAAGTAGTGAGATGCCCATGTATAATTATAGTGTGGAGTTTAATAATATTGGAAGATTATTTGATTAAATAAAGAATTTTTAGTATATTCTTATTATAACTTGTTAATTTTTTTAGTTTCTAGTGATTACATAAAGCCCTTCGGGTTACGGATTAAATTACACGTTTGTGTGGTATTTAACCTCCGTATTCCAAAGGGCTTTTCTATTTGATTAAGGGAAAAGGAGATATGTGATGTCAATTGAAAAGTTAACAGCAAGTAGAATATTAAGACCGGTGAGAAGCATGAATAAGGGGAGTAATGAGAGATGGTTCGAATATTATAGAACAACGTGCCCTATATGTGGTAAGCAAGGATGGTGCATGGTTAATGATTCTGAAACCAAAATAATATGTGGACGAATTTCATCAGAAACAGAATTCGGGGAAGCAGGCTATTTACATGTAGTAGCTGAAAATCAAAAAAGGGGATATGACTTTTCTCAAAATCAGATGATTAAGGAACATAGGAAGAAAAATGATTACACCCTTGATATTATTTACACTTTATTCCTAGAATTTTTAGACGTGAGAGATGAACATATTAAAATGTTAACGGGATCAAAACGTAGGATTACAAGAGAAGTAATAAATGCTAGAAATTACAAAAGTTTTCCTATTAAACCTTGGGATACTACGAAAGAGCTAATAAAAAAAGTAGGGGGGAAAACAAGCTATATTGTTGGAATTCCAGGATTTTATGCAAAAGAAACAAAGGATGGAAGATATTTCACGTTTGCAGGAAGGAGAGATTCTTTATTAATACCGCAGAGAAATATATATAATCAGATATGCGGTTTTCAATGTAGAATTGATAATCCTGAATATATGACAGTTGTAAAAAATCATAAACCAAGCTTTAAGGCAGAAGTTATTGAGCAACCCAATACTATAGAGGTGACCTATAAAATCAATGGGAAGATAGAGTCTATATTTAAAGGTAAAGTCGATGTTAAAGAATGGTATGAAATTAATTATGAAGGTGAAAAATTAGGTGAAGTACAATTAAAGTTAGAAAGTAAATATATTTGGATCAGCTCAGGTGGGAAATTTTATGGAACAGGAGTTGGGAACCCATTACCAATACATGTAGCAGTACCTAGTCGAGAGTTGAAAAGTTTGGAACGTGGAGAACTAATAAAAAAGGATAATGTATGGATTTCAGAAGGGAGTCTAAAGTCTGATATTTCTGCTGAAAACTTAGACGAGCTTCTAACAAATGAGGAAAAAGTAATGTATGGTACCACAGTCGTATCAATACCTGGGGTTAAAGTATGGAGAATATTAATTGAACCATTAAAAAAAATGGGGGTTAAACAGGCGACGTTCGCTTTAGATATGGATATGATTACAAATTCTGATGTTCAGCGGTCGTTATTAGAATGTGCGCAAGCGCTTTATCAAGAAGGGATAAGTATTAATTATGCAAGTTGGGATATTAATCTTGGAAAGGGGCTAGATGATTTGCTGTTAAACGATTATATTCCAGCAATAGAGAAAGTGAGATAAACGCTATTTTAATTGAAATAAGTTAAAAAACATATTAATAAGGGATAGAAATGATTAATTACTTTTCTATACCATAACTAGAATGAGTGGTTTTTATAAAATCGAAATTTCTATGTTAATTATACAAAAAATTACATATGAGATTCGAGGAAATATAAATTTGGAAGCTTTAAAGGTAAATTTATTTTTTACTCTTTCTAAACGGATGTTTTGTATAGAAGAATACAAAACATCCATTATTTTATACGTGTTCTTGATAGTCATCAGGGTTTAAATTGTATATAAACCTTGATGATTATCAAGATTTATATAAATATAATTAGTTTAATCATAAGGAAATGATGGATATTTTAATATCTCAGTAATTTTTGAAATTTTTGGAATAATTTGTTTTACATTTTGTTATAATCCTATATCATATACATACAGGATAAATTTGGAAGAGTTTTAAGGTGAAGTTTCGTATCTATGTAATATCGATAGTAGTTTTTAATGACTAAATAATACTATTCATGTATACGAGGTGAAACAAATGGGGAGACGAGTAAGCGAGAAGAAAACAAAAGAGCAGTTTTTATATGAAAGAAGAAGACAATTAGAAATAATGGAAGGTATTAGTAGCATCTGCAAAGGATGCGATATTTATATAGAATTGAGAAAAACGAAAGCACATAAAGAAGTGGCCAATACATGCGCAAGGAATTGTAAGTTGATTAGTAACGTACAAAAGGAGACAAAGATGTTTTTAGAAACAATTCGTTAAAAATGAGAAGGGAGGAATAGGTATGAATCAATCATATAGCAGCTTGAATCGCGATGAGTCATTAAATAAAACTATAACACAAGGTTCTACTGCAAGAAGTATTAAGCCAAAGGCTTATCCAGAAGGAAACACTTTTGAAATTAAGGAAATAGGAAATTATAAGGTACTATCAAAACAAGAAAGTTTAAAATTATTTCAGCGGTACAAACATGGTGAAAAGGATCTACGTGATTATTTGTTTCATGTGAATGTAGGACTAGTATTATCTATTGCAAGAAAGTACAAAAACAAGCACCCTGATATAGAGTTTGATGATCTGGTTCAAGAAGGAAATGAGGGAATGTTACGGGCAATGGACGATTTTAATCCGGCTTTAGGCTATTGCTTTTCCACATACGCTTTTTGGTGGATACAAAAAAGTATGTTAGGAATTATATGTAAAAAAAAGTCTGGGCCTTTTAAAATACCTAATTATGTGAATCAATTTAATTTAAAATATGTCGAGTTAGAAGATAAATATCTACAAATGTACAACAGAACCCCTTCAGTGGAAGAAGTAGTAAAAGAGTTAAATGTAACTAGCGAAACAGTCATTAGGCACAACGTATATTATAAGCGAGCTACTACTATGACTTTGGATATAGATACAATAAATGAAGATATAGGTATATCAAATCCATTCTATGATGAAAGTTCAGCAATTCCTTCAACAAATGAGATGGTAATTGAGGACTTAAATTACGAGATATGGTTAATATTTGATGAAGTATTAAACCCAAAGCAAAAGATGGTACTAAATCTATGTTTTGGTCTTCTGGATGGTAAAGTGTATTTGCATAAAGAAATTGCAAAAGCACTTATGATAACAACTGAAAGAGTGTCGCAAATAAAGGATGAAGCAATTAAAAAATTGAAGAAGTGTGACTATAAAGATGAAATTTTTAATCTACTACATGAAAAGTTGAAAGTAATGGATGAACTTAATATGGCGTGAAAATATATATTCATATTTATCAGAATATACAGTATAACGAGTGTGTTATATCTTTTTCTATCTAAAAGTTGGGAACAAAGTGGTGTATTAAGGCTATAACATGTACTATAAACTCAATGGATGATAAATAAAAAGAAGGATAAATGGGTGCTACCTGTTTATCCTTCTTTTTATTTATCATGCTTAAAAAATAATATTATCTTTATTTTTCCTTAGTTTTTCTATAGAAATATCTCATGATTAATTATGAAGGATAAATAATTTAATTAATCTTATTTATGAGGTACCAATAGAAAGGAGGCCATTGTTGTTATATGCAAAATAATAGAAAAAGAAACGTAATTAAAGAAAGGATTAGACAAGAAAAAGAACGACGAGAACGATTACTAGCAGAGGAAGAAGAACAATATGGGGATATCCATGAGGATCAAGTAAGTGAGCAATTTCAGCAAGAGCATTTAGAACAACAGTTGAAACAAAGTGGAAATAGAGAAGAAAGTGTAGTTTTAAATACACCTAAAAATGAAGCTTCAAATAGTAATCCGGCTCTTGATTGGATTACGACAATTCAAAAACAGTCAAGCACTTCTGAAAGCGATTTTAATAAAGAACAACCAGAAGTAGAAGAAGGTAGAAAAGCAGAGGAAGAAGCAAGGAAACGTAAAGAAGCGGAAGCACGTAGAAAGGCGGAAGAAGAAGCAAGGGAACGTGAAGAAGCGGAAGCACGTAGAAAAGCAGAGGAAGAAGCGAGGAAACGTGAAGAAGCGGAGGCACGTAGAAAGGCAGAGGAAGAAGCAAGGAAAAGTGAAGAAGCGGAAGCGCGTAGAAAGGCGGAAGAAGAAGCAAGGAAACAGACTGAAGCACGACGGAAAGAAGAAGAGAAGAAACTTGAAGAAGTAAGAAAAAGAAGATTAGAGGAAGAAAAGAGAATAGAAGAAGCACAAAAGAGACAAAAAATAGTTGAGGCTAAAAGGGAACCAGAAAGTGATGAAATTAATTTAAATAAGGAAAGAAATCTACCAAATGAAACAAAATTTGAACAAGAAGAGAAAGTAGTAATCGAAAAAAAAGGAATCTTAAATAATATGAAAAAATATAAGTACGCTATTATAGGAGTCGCATCGATTGTTTTATTAGTATTAGCAGGTTTTACCTTTAGCAATTTGAAGAATTTACAGGCTGCATCTGCAAATAATGTAAATAGTTTAGAAGTTAATGCGAATTTAATAAATGGATTAAGATTATCTGCAGTTCAAAAATATCAAGATGCTGCCTTGGAGTTTGATAAAGTTGATTATAAAAAACTAGGGAAAGAAGATAAAAAGGCAGTTTTATTTACTTATCTATTAAGCGGTAAAGCACAAAAGGCTATTGACTCAGAGCAAGATTTTGCAGAATCAGTAGTTTCATATTATATAGCAGTAGATAATTTGAAAAAAGTAAAAGAACTTAAAACAAAAAATCCACTAATTAATTTTGAAATTGCAGCATTAGATGACAAACATGAAGAAGTTATTAAATTAAAAGATAGTGTTCCACTAGATGGAAGAAGAGAAGGAATTATTGTTAATAGTTATTTGAAATTAAATAAATCTGAGGAAGCTAAGAAGTTTGCTCAAAAGGTTGGAAATAAAGATTTGCTCGAAAAAAATTAACAATTCTACACCTAATAGTTCTGCTACCTCTGTAGCAACTATAAGTGCAGGTTAAGTAATGGGGAGGAATTGATTGTGCCTTTAGATTATTCGAAAATTTTTAAGAAAGTTTTACTTGCGACTACTGCTACTACCTTAAGTGTTGGGGTAGTTTCAGGCTGCTCGCTGTTTTCTTCGGAAAAGAAGAGTACCAAAACAGCATCAGTATCTAAAAAGAAAAAGGAAAGTGAAAAAGAAAAGGAGAAAGATGAGAAAAAAGATGAAAGTAAGAATGAAACAACTGAAAATTTAAATAGTAATGATTTTGATGAAATCATTGATAATGCAAAACGTAGCTCAGATCAAAATTTAGCTGGAATCATTGAAAATAACAAAACCAAAAAGAAATTTGATGATTTAACTGATTCAATTGCGACCGCAGCTATAAATTCAGATAGAAACCTAGCATCAGTTATTGACGGTGATAAATCAAGTAATCGCTTTTCAGATTTGAATACTTCAATAGCATCAGCGACAAACTATCCTGCTGTCTCGGATAATAAGGATAGTAAGAACTTTGTATTTGGTGGCGATCTAAACATCAATGATGGAGTAGCTATTGCAGATAACTCAATACCTCCAATTAATAATGATAAGAAACCGCCAACAGGCGGTGACGGTAACGATGGTGGAGGAAATACAAAACCGCCAACAGGCGGCGATGGTAACGACGGTGGAGGAAATACAAACCCACCAACAGGTGGAGATGGTAACGACGGTGGAGGAAATACAAACCCACCAACAGGTGGAGATGGTAACGACGGTGGAGGAAATACAAACCCACCAACAGGTGGAGATGGTAACGACGGTGGAGGAAATACAAACCCACCAACAGGTGGAGATGGTAACGACGGTGGAGGAAATACAAACCCACCAACAGGTGGAGATGGTAACGATGGTGGAGGAGGTACAACCCCACCAACAGGCGGCGATGGTAACGATGGTGGTACAACAAAACCAGAGAAACCTGAAAAAGATACAGTGGCACCAGTAATTACAGCAAAACAAGGTGTGACAGTATATGTCGGGGATGGTCTAAGTGCAGGCGATTTAGTAGAAGTAAAAGATAATAAAGATCCAAACCCAGTAGTAACAGTAGGAGCGTACGATACAAGTAAGGCAGGAGAAATTCAAGTAACGGTAACGGCAACAGATGCCTCAGGAAATAGCTCAAGTACAACGGTAACAGTAAAAGTAGTAGAAAAAGAAGAAGAAAAGGATACAGAAGCACCAGTAATTACAGCGAAGCAAGGTGTGACAGTGCATGTCGGAGATAGTCTAAATGCAGGAGACTTAGTAGAAGTAAGAGATAATAAAGACCCGAACCCAGTAGTAACAGTGGGAGCGTACGATACAAGTAAGGCAGGAGAAATTCAAGTAACAGTAACGGCAACAGATGCCTCAGGAAATAGCTCAAGTACAACAGTAACCGTTAACGTAGTGGAAAAAGAAGAAGAAAAGGATACAGAAGCACCGGTAATTACAGCGAAGCAAGGTGTCACCGTACATGTAGGAGATAGCTTAAATGCAGGCGATTTAGTAGAAGTAAAAGATAATAAAGATCCAAATCCAGTAGTGACAGTAGGAGCGTACGATACAAGTAAGGCAGGAGAAATTCAAGTAACAGTAACGGCAACAGACGCATCAGGAAATAGTTCAAGTACAACAGTAACAGTAAAAGTAGTAGAAAAAGAAGAAGAGAAGGATACAGAGGCACCAGTAATTACAGCGAAGCAAGGTGTAATCGTACATGTAGGAGATAGCTTAAATACGGGAGACTTAGTGAGTGTAAAAGATAATAAAGATCCAAACCCAATAGTAACAGTGGGGACGTATGATACAAGTAAGCCAGGTACAATATCAGTTCAAGTAACGGCAACTGATAATGCGGGTAACAGCTCAACTGCAACGGTAACAGTAAAAGTAGTAGAAAAAGAAGAAGAGAAGGATACAGAAGCACCAGTAATAAAGGCGAAACAAGGTGTAACCGTAAATGTGGGAGATAAATTAAGTCCAGGAAGTTTAGTGAGTGTAAAAGATAATAAAGATCCAAATCCAGTAGTAACAGTAGGAGCGTATGATACAAGTAAGCCAGGCACAATATCAGTTCAAGTAACGGCAACCGATAAGGCAGGAAACAGCTCAACTGAAACAGTAAATGTGGTAGTTCTTGAGAAAGAAAAGCCAGAACAGAAACCAGAGCAAAAGCCAGAACAGAAACCTGCAGGAACAACTTCTAAAGAGCAGGGTAATGGATTACTTGCATCAAATTCTAATGATGTAGCTAAATAAGATTTTAGCGGAAAATTATAATAGCGAAGATTTTAGAAGGTTCATCTATAAGTTTTTGTATCAGTAAAACTTAATTAATCAAAATTATATTGTAAAAAGCTCCGACTGTCCTACAGTTGGAGCTTTTTTATATGTTTAATTAATTGTATTAAAATTTCATGAATTTATTGAATGGTTTATAGCGTAAAACTACCTTACCTTCAATATTATTCAAAGATATAAATCCTATTTCTTTAAATCTGCTGTCTAAGCTTTCTTCACGATTATCTCCTAATACAAAAATTGTATCATTCGGAACCCTTTCGAAACCATAAGTATTTTTTAATGAAAAATCAGCTGTTTTACCTTTTGAGTATGCATCTTTTACCTGAAGTCCATTTATATAAAGCTGCTGTGATTTATATTCTATTGTATCTCCAGGTAAACCAACTACTCTTTTTATAATTGTTTTTTTATTAGAAGTGTTTTCTAGGGGGGAATTAACAACAACTATATCAAATCTTTGCAGATCTTCAATTGAATGGGTAAAGTGATTAATTAAAACCTTGTCATTATTAAATAAGGAGTTTTCCATAGAAACTCCAGAAACCTTATATGGAAAAAAAACGAACTGTCTTAGTAAGAGTAAGGTAACACCAATTATAAATATTAACATTGGAAAAACAGAAATTAGACGTTTTTTCAAGTGTAGATCAAACTCCATTCTGAAGGTTTATAGTATTCATCATAACATGAAATTGATGGATTGAATATTTTGAATATTGTTGTTTTTGTAGGTGTAATTTGTTAAAATTAAGTATACCTTGTTTTAATTTCAATTTTTTATATCTATAACTACTATAGCCCTTTCGGGGTTTCGATTTTCAAAGATAGTTTAAGTTTTTTACTTTTACTTTCTTTTTAAATATAACTCCGAAAAGGGCTTTTTTTGCGTTTTTTGGAGAACATCACATTGTGAAAGGATGAAGATTTTATGAAGATTAAGAGATTGTTTTTAGTGTTAGGCGTTTTAGCTATGATGTTTGTTTTTTATAACACCTTTATAAAGGATGAACCTCAAACAGATGCTTTAACTCCAATCAAAGTAGAAGATTTGAAACAAAAAATTCAATACGATTATTTGTTTGAAGATGAATTATCACAAAATGTGATTAATGACTTAGGAGGGCAATTCAAATTAATATTTGATGATATTGATAAGAACGGCCACTTAACCATTTATCAAAATAAAAAAGAACTAGAAATGTTTTTAGGAAATCATGTAACTACTGCAGAATTAGCTGATGAATTTACATCAGACTATTTTAGTACAAATAAGAATTACAAAGTTACTTATAAAAGTAAACCAATTCTATTTAATTATGAAAAACCAAGAACTGTTACAAAAGTAAAAAAAGGATTATTTTTGGTAAAACAAAACGACTTAATTCTGGAATTTAAATATGTACCAGAAATAGATGGGTTTCGAATTTCTGAGATTACATATTTAAAATGAAAAATTATTTGGAGGGATTTATTATGTTACAAATTAGAACTGTTATTGCTGATGCATTAAGAATTGATGAAGAAGTGAATGGCTTTTTGAAGTATTGTGCTAATTACGAGAAAATAGTTAAAAAAATAACATCAAGCGGGTTCATGGAACGTGAACAAGGCCAACCGCTTTTGGTTATGGTAATTGAATATGAAGAAAAAATTTAACTGCAGTTATGAAAAAGACGAGGATTAATTCCTTGTCTTTAATATTTTCTAAGAAGGGTGGATATATCTACCCTTCTTAGAAAATATTAAAAAAGTGGCCGTTATAATGGTACCTATTGATTTAGCGGAAGTTCTAAAGTTTATACGTAAAGAGTCATTCTCAGTTAAAGAATTATTGAATCGGAACTTTCAACTTGAATCAATAGTCGCAGCTGCAGAGTATAGGAGACCTGAATCGTTTAAAAATCATACTAATTTAGGCGAAATCACAGGAACTAGAATAATAAATTTATGTAACTTTGAAAATGTAGAGGATAAAAAGGTAGCACTTGAGATACTGGAATTTTATATTCATCAAAATTGTAATATGATCTACAGTATAATTGATGAAAGATTCGAAACAATAAATAGTAATCAGGCTTTCAAAGTATTAGAAGGTGTAAAAGTATCTAATAATTTAATTTGATAACTTGAGAAAGTTAGATTACGAAATGAATTTTCTGAATTAAAAGATAAAAAAGCCTCGTTATGATATAATTTAGTTGCATTTTTGTCTTTTTCTTTTTTATATCACTAACTACTTATAACCTTTCGGGTTAATGAAATTACACAAAAAGGAACTTTATGTTGCTTTATTTTATTGTGTAAACAATTCATTTTCCTGGAAGGTTATTTGTTTTTGCCTGAAAGGGGTGATGCTATGTCATAGGAACTAATTATTAAATAGAAACTGCTGCTGCAATGTCAAAAGTTTTTCGAAAAGGGGTGCATATTATGTTGGTTACAGTAATTGTGTCAGTTGTGGCTGGTATGGTCTCAGGATTGGCTAGTCATTACATCACAAACAAAAAGTTTTTGTTGCCTCGTAAGAGCAAGCTTGCATTTCACCCGGGTTTCTTGGGAGAGATGTTTGTAGGCAGTATTGCTTCACTCGTTGGTGTTGCAATGTTTAACCCTGAAACAATGATGGATATTCTTAAGGTGAGTATTCTTGCTGGGATTTCAGGGCAAGCTTTCCTGCTGCACAATCGCTTGGCAACGGAACAAGTAAAAACCGACGAGATTCAGTCTATTTCAAAGAAATTGACCGAACTCGAAAAAAAGAATAAGGAATAAAAGAGGAGTAATCTGGTATAAATAGAAGTAGAGAGATGAGGAGATTTGGTTATGTAACGGCCAAATAAAGAGAGTTGAGTAGAGGTGAGCCCGATGTCTCGAAAGGAAGTTTTTGATTATCTAGATGATCAAGAAAAGGAAGATTTAGCAGAATGGACAGAAGAGCTTAAGAATGCTCAATCTACGAAAGCAGTTAAACTTTATTCAAGTAAGATAAAGGGACTGCTAGGAAAGATTGAACAACGAATGATTAGTTCAGGAGAGGAAGCAGCGACGGTTAGCTTCTAATTGAATAGCAAGATAGAAAGAAGCTGGTGGAGAATTTATCCACCAGCTTCTTTTTTTATCGGACAACATTGTTTTAGTATTATCTATAGAAAAAAGTTTTTAATTAAAGGATATATCAAAAGATTAGCTGAATAGCAGTTGATGCCAGCCTAAGATGATTTTTTAACCTCGTTATATTAATAATATATTTATAAATTTTTAATAAAAAATACAACAATATTATGTAAAACATGTATACACCATACAATCCAAAATGGTGGAAATTTTGTATGTCTATTCTCATATTTTCTTGTATAAATCCAATAAGAGTACGCAAATACCAAACCCATAATGCAAGCATATAACATATAAGTATAGCTAAAATTGTGGCTCAATCCAAATATAATAGCTGAAATAAAGATAATTGATTTGTTGTTTTTTTCCATACCGGGGATCAATTTTAAAATCCAAAATATAAACATTTGGTATAGAGCTGTTTCTAATAAAGGTGCAATGACTATGCCATCCACTATTTGAATCCATAAATATTCATCTTCAATGGGGTTTTTTTGTAATCCTCCTGGTAGAAAACTGGTGGGGAGTGGTAACAAGAAAGATGCAAAAGTCATGAACATAATAAACCATTGTGTTTTTAAATGATAAAAATAATGTTGTGTCTTCTGAATCATTGATATATTCTCCTATACTGCCGTGTCCTATTTACGGTTTATAAATAGGTGTACTTCTAACCTAGTAATAATTTAGGTATATAAAAAGACACTATATATAGTGCCTTTTTATACGTTGACCTATTCTGAAAGAAAATGTAGTGATTAATAATAGTTTTTTGGATGCTTCTTGGTTGATATCAGTATAACATTATCATCGGTGATTTTAAATGTAATTATGCATATATATGATTTTTGTTATGTTATGGTTAGAGTCATGTTTTTTCTTCTTATATGTAGTGCATAATTTGAGATTGTATAATGTCTTTCCATAAATCCTCCCTCATTGAAGTAGAAGGAACATCTATACTAGGAGACAAAAAAATAAAAAAAGGAATATTTTAATAATATAACCAGATTTTATAGTAAAATAGGTCTCATGGTATGAATGTACAATTTAGATATTTGCCCAATGAACCATATGCTTTTAGAACTGAGAAAGACCTTAAAATAAATAAGTTATATATTTTAAGACAGTAATGCTCCAAGTAGTATAGATGGGAACGTCAAGAACTTAAATGATTTAAGATTCACACTATATAAAAGTTGAAGTAAACGACTAAGGAAAGAGGGCTTTGCAGTGTACTGCACATTCAAGAATTAATTCTTACGTAGGGAGTGCTTATATGAAAAGTATGAAAAATGTAATATTGCTAGTAGTATGTTTCATATTTTTAAGTGGTTGTAATTCAAAAAATGAAGCTGAGGTACAAAACTATATAAAAGAAAAACACGGTATCGATGTTGATGTAACAAAATGGAGCTCGATAAATGAAAATAATGGCGGTAATACCTACCATACTGTGCAAGAAAAAGATAACAAATATCTAAAATTCCGAGTAAAGGTACAAGGTTTCCTCTATTCATCTATAGTAGGTGATGAATACAAATATGGGAAAAAAACATATGAGGAATATAAGAAATTCCAACCAACTCTAGAAGAAATTAAAAAATTAGGGTACGTGGAAACTGAAGAAGAAAATGCTCTTCAATATATGTTTGATAATGAAAATCCAGAAGAAGGAAGCCCGACAGATGAATTGCTATTAACTTTGAAAATGAGCAACGAGATTGACTTTAGCCAATTGGATTCCGTAGAATTAGATCGTTTATATGCTCTATTTCAACTCATTCAGAAGAATAATAAAAAGATAACAGAACTAGAGATTAAGGATCAAAATGGTAAATCTTTAGGTGGACCTTTTAAAAATGTACAAAATATAATAACAAAAGAAGAACTGTTACTAACAATGAAAACTACGATGTCAGATGCCATAAACAAATATTGGGAAGGTTGGATTAGAACGCACTCCAAAGTAGAAGAAAGATTACATGAAATGCAAAACGATCGATTTGCAATTAAAGATATTACTTATATAAGTTCGGATCATGAGGGACTTCGAAAATATATAGTGATTTTAAAACTTAATAGCGACGGTATATTTGAAAACAATCCTCCTTTAATTGAGGATTTAATCAAAGTAACCACAATACTTAAAGAAGAACTGTATAATAAAAATTATGCCATAGATTTAACCAATAAGACTGGAACATTATATACAGCTTGGTTATCATCAAAAGAAATTAAAGAAGCGAATAACATCGAAGATCTTGTAAAAGAGAGGTTTCCTACGAATTAAATGTAAAGTCCTATTCATGTTTGTTATTTGATGTGAAAGCACAATATTTCGAAGTCTCACCCATGCCCATCAACTTAAGAGTTTTATAACAATCCAGGTTAAAAATTCCATGTGTTTTTGAAAGAAAACGGCTTATATTTTCGTTTTGGGGTATTTGCTTTTCATAGTTTGATGGTGATGTGGTGCTATCTCTATATGTTATTATTAATTGCACTAGGAGTATAGGAACGTTATAATAATCCCTAATTACATATAAAGAGGTGCAGAAAATGAATAAAACAGAATTAACAAAAGTAGTTGCGGATAAAGCAGAACTTACACAAAAGGATGCTGCTGCAGCGACACAAGCTGTATTAGACGCTATAACAAATGCTCTTTCAAATGAAGAGAAAGTACAGATTCTTGGATTTGGTACATTTGAAGTACGTGAAAGATCTGCGCGAACAGGTCGTAACCCGCAGACAGGTGAAGAAATGCAAATTGCTGCTTCTAAGGCGCCTGCATTTAAAGCTGGAAAAGAATTAAAAGAGGCAGTGAAATAAGTATACTAAGTGAAAAAGGATCTGATATTTATATTAGATCCTTTTTATTTGTAATTTCCTGCCTCTATTGCTCCATAATCGCGCCCGATTGTTCTCTAGAAAGTGAATAGTTTCTATTAAACTTTCTTAATATACTCATACACTTCTTTGGGTTTTATATTAAGCATGTGAGCAATTTTCGTTATTTTCTTTCCTTCTTTCTTCATCTTTTTTACTTTTGTCTCCAATGTTTGCTCGTATTCTTCTGCAATATCAAATAATGGACTCAATAAAGAGTGCCATATTTCAAAATCAGCAAATTTATTTTTTTCCAAAAACTTATTTAACAATGTTTCTAATTCTCTATTTTGTATAATTCTTTTTCCTTCTAAAACTTGTTTCTCAGTAAGAAAATTACCTATATCTTTTATAAAATTGATAAACGAGTCCATAGAATCAGCAAGGAAACCGCCAACACCCCAACTGTCCATTCCGTGCATTAATGAAGATATAGGGTATCCATCCTCATTTAAATCAATAATAATTGGATCTCCACACATAGTTTCATATGCAATAACAATCCAATTTGCATCCCAAGTATCTTCCTCATTGGTTACAAGGGAGTTTCCATTGGTGTCAATGCTATATCCTACTTGAAATTCATCTAATTGTTCAAAAGAAAATATATCAAAATTTACATATTCTCTAATTTTTTCATGTTCTAAGTTAATAAGTTCTAAATTCCTCTTAATTTCTACTTTTTGATGATAAGAATTAAATTTTATCAATGTCATTTTTACTACATCCCTATTCATACTTTATATTTATTCTTTTTTTATCTGTTTTTTTACTAAAAATCTAAGACAAGAATATTAATAATAGATATTGTTATTTTTTCTTTGCCTTATATAAAGATTCTGTATTTGGAGAATGTTTCTTAAACACTTTCACAATTTTATTATCACAAAGATATATCTTTTAGGTTCAATTATTTTCTCTCCTTAAAATAAATTACAATAATGCCCTATACTTTACCTAATAAATTCAATGCAATTATTGTAAAATCCTTTTGCTACTAAACTGCCCATTTAGATAAATAAAAAATATCCTGTAAAACAGGATCTAAACAAACTTTAAAACATCACGACTTTATTAGAAACAATGTAACTTTATTTCAAATCGACAAGAGGGGGATTTTCTGTAACCGCAATACATGTCTCCATATTGCTAAAACAATCAAAATTTCTATTAAGGATGGGGAATTTATATATTCTATTTATGTAATTTATGTTATGGTTTCATATGTTAATTACTTACAATTATTTTTGGAAGGGGTATGGGGTATGAGGGCAAAGAAACTAATATGTTTAGCATTTTCACTTATGTTAGTATCAGGGGGACCAGTAGGATGTAGTGCAAAAGAAAAGCAAGTAGACAGTAAAGTTTCTATTGAGCAAAATAAGAAAGAAGACTATAAAGAGAACTTAGCCTACTTGATGAAAGATATTTCTGAACAGTCTAAAGTTGTAAGTAACATATTAACAAGCCAAAAGTCAGTAGAAGAGAAGAAGAAAGAATTTAATTTAGCTTCTAAAGACTTACTTGAAACATCTGAAAAGGTTAAGAAATTAAAGCATGACGAAAAATATAAAGATGTACAATTTACAATGGATACTGCTATGGGCTTACTAGATATGTCACTTAAATCAATTGGAGACGGTCTAGAGTTAAAAGACAGAAACTTAATGGAAATAGGTAATGATGCAGTAGTCAAGGCTTCTAAGAAGATAGACGAAGCAAACAAGATGTTGAAAGACATTAAATAGAAAAGTAAATTCATACACTGGTAGTTTAGTCAACAATAAGACTATTAGTATATGAGTTTAAAGAAAGTAGGGAAAGATATGAAACGAAAGGCACTAACACTTGCTTTACCCTTCATGCTACTAACTGGGGTAGTTGGTTGTGAAAGCAATGCAATAGATGAAGACCATGCTATTGTTTCAATAGAAGATGCAAAGAAGGAAGACATTTATGCAGGAAACCTACTCGAATTAAAAAAAGAGTTTAATACTGTTATTGAAGATCTAGCTACAGTAGAGGAAAAGGGGTATACTTCTGATTCCTCTAAGGAAGAGTTTGAAGAGAAATTTAAACAAGCAAAGTCAGTAACAGCACAAATGAGAAGATTAACACCAAGTTCAAAATATAAAGACGCTCATAAAAAAATATCTAAAGCAACAACAGCGTTAGATAAATCATTTGATAAGCAATTAGACGCCATTAAGAAAGAAGACTCAACTAAGCTTAAAGAAGCTACAGACGGTATGAACGAGGCATTTGACTTGTATTTAGAGGGTGTAAGTGATGTAAACGATATTTATTTAAAAGAGATTGAAGACATTGCTGAAACGGTAGGTAAATAGGTAACTAGTAACTACCGTTTCAGTTATCAACTTATAAGGAGCATAATATTGAAGTCAAATAAAATAGTAACTCTTGCAATACCTATTCTATTATTAGTAGGTTGTGGGGTAGGAGATAAAGATTCTACTCCTAAGACTGAGCAAACTAGTAAAGCAATAATGAAAACAGTAATATCAGAGAAACAGTATCCCTATTACATTTGTGAACAATTAGTAGAGTTTCAATTCAGGAAGGATTCACTATTAGTAAACTTAGGGGAAGCTATGAAAGACAAGGAAAAAGAAAAAGATATTTAAAAAACAGCAAACGAGATGGATAAGATTTTAGACAATATGGAACACATAAAAGTTCCTGATAAATACAAAGACATTCACAAAGATATACAAGTAGGGGTAACAGATGCAAGAAAAGCAACGAAGTTAATCAAAGACGCTAGTAAAGAAGATAAACCGAATATGCAAGAAGCCGTACTAAAAAGTACTCCATATTTATCAGGTGTAGACGGAGAACATTGGGACAAAGCAATTTATGAGTTAGGTCAGGAAAACAAAGATGCTTATGGTAAAGCACTTGATAAACTAATGAAAGAACATGCAAAATAATGTAGTAACTTGTAACAATACATACAATCATTCGACTTAATAAAGGGTAATGGAAAAATGAAAGCAAAGAAACTAGTACGTTAGCTTTACCTATCATGTTATTATCAGCTTGTACATTTGCTGAATGGGGAATTGCTTCAACTTTATGGTTTAATACAGACCACTTAGAGTTAGAAAATGAATTATCTACAGAAGAATTAAAAGCATTACTTATCAATAGTAAAATTTAATACATAATAAGAAAAGCCGACTCAATTAAGAGTCGGTACTTTTTTATTACAGCTAATTTATAAATTTACTAAAAAACAATTCATTTACTTAAATATTATTATTTTGAGGTGTTTACTTTTCTTAGCATAATAGGCATGTAGTGTAACTCCTATTAATAATCTGAAGGTAACATCATAATAAAACTTTTGCCATTATCAATGATCCAAATACTTTGTTCCATTGGAAGGTTATCTACTATTACATTCGTTTTTGAACGTATTTCAAAATCTAGGTTTTCTTGCTGATAATTTAATACCAAGTAGTTATCTTCTAATTTTAAATTAAAGATGTGTTTATAGCTTAATAAAGACTTAGTATTACTTCTCATAATTATTTGCGTTTTAAAGAAATCCCAAATACTTTTAGTTATTATTGAAGGAAGAATTTTATCTATACTTGCAGTTCCATAGCATTGTCGATAAAGATTAAATATTTTCATAGTATATCCTCCTTTTCAAACACAAAGGAGATTGACACATTTAGGGATAAAACTATTGATGGTACACGTAAGTTGCCCCATGTATCTAATGTATCAAGCCTATTAATAACATATCTTTTTTCAATTCTTGCTAAATAATAGTTTTCATTACCAATACAATTCAATTCAATACAATACAATTCAATTTCACGTACCATAATTTTAATATTTATTCATAGATAAAGTAATTAAGGGATTAATGTACCCTCATGGAAGGTAATATCAATAAGAATTTCACACGTAATTACGTAAAACATAGTCACAATCGCTACATAAATCCTTATATGATTGCCCGTGTATTGTTTTCATTTCATATAGTTCAATTGTCTCGACATAATAACAACAATTTGTACATTTTTTTAAGTGTAAATCCAATTGTATTAGTTTTTTATATAAAAAAGTTTGAGAATTATCTTAGTTATTAAATAGATTCTGCCTATACTTTAAGTAGAGCCTAATTTATTAAATTTAAAGAGTTTATATGTTTATATATAGAATTTTGAAGGAGGTATATTGTAAATGATTCCAACGTCAACATATGTGGCTAAATGGGTATTAGATGACTTAACACTTGCATCAAGACCAAATCAGGGGATCAAATTAAGTACATTTAAAAAATTAGAGAAACTTTATGTAGAATACAGAGAAATGATTGAGGGAGATACTAGTTTTGAAATCACACATTATCTTTTAGAGTTTATTAATCCATATAATCTTTTTGTAGTAAGAGAAGGTTTCTATATATTTGATAATAAAACAATGAGATTTATTAAAGTATCGGAGGATATTCATTTTTCAAATCAAAGCTTAGCGTATTGTAATAATGGAGTTGCAGTAGATTTAATAAACGGAAAAATGCATTTTTTAGAAGGGCAATATTATAAAGTTAAGACCTCATATGTTGATTTATTAAAAGGAGAAACTATCCCAGTAATGGTACTTAGTCATTTGGATAATAATGTTGGAGTATCAGTTCCGTTGACAATGTTTAATGAGGAAAGAACTTTTAAAATTTCAGAGAGTTATATAGTTAATCTTACCTCAAAGAATTGCAACAACGAGAGTGAATTTAACGAAAAGGGAAACGTAATACGATTTCTAAAACCTTCTATTGTGTAGTTAAGGATATATGTTAATTAAATTCATAATGGGTTCAAGAGGGTGAAAAAAGTGCCATTTGAAATGTATACAGCCTTTCGAGGTAAAGTAATTATAAAGGACAAATATAAACAATTGGTGGAATTAACAAATACAGGAAGCTAGGAAGAAGCAGCTTTAAAATTTCCATTCGTTAAAGAATATACAAAAGTTAATCAAAGTAAGACCATTCCATTTACTAAGAAACAGATAAATGAAGCATTAGCAGAAGATGATTTTCTATATATGAGGTGGCACGTAGGAAACTGGGAAGAAGAGAATGACTATTATACAAATTTAAAAGGTTATGAATGGTCATTTATAGCCAATCTAAAGAATTACAGAGATACAGAACATAATGTGACACCTATTACATCATTTATGAATGTGATATTAAAAGAAGTAGCAGCACATATTATAAAGCTGGAAGTTTGGTATGGTGAAGCTGATGGACCAGAAGAATATGTTTTTATAAATAATGAATTTATAAAGAAGTTGTAGCAGTAATGAAATGTTGCTGCTTTTTTATTTCTTAATACACTAAAATTATTGTTGTTGGCTTCGTAAATATTCATTTATAATAGATTATGGGAAAATTCATAATGCAATAATATAGATTTTTAGTATACAAGGGCTGGGAGCAGCTCTTTTTATTTTGTTTAGGGGGAGTGTGAAAGAAAAAAGTTTATGTTAGTGGCGAAGTTAAATGATCTAATAGAAAATAAAAAATTAGAATTAGTAGAACTGGTAAATAAACATGGCTTTAGTCATACGAAAGTCCTCCATTTAAGTCAGGAAATTGATAAATTAATTAATAAATATATGATTATAAAAAAAGGAACCCTATAATAGTAGGGTTCAAAGGGAACAGATACATAAAATAAATAAAGAGAATAATTTAATTATATAAGAAATTTGATACTGTAATATTGAGAAAGTGTAAAACTTTAATTAATTATTTTCGTTTGAAAAGTGATGTGATTACTATTTTAAAATTAAGAACAGAGTTAATAGATAAAGCTGTTAAACTAATTGAGAAAACAGAAGACAATATAGTTAGTAAACAGAGAGCGGAACTTACATTTAATTTATATAAAAAGTTACTAGAAATGAATGAACCTAGGCAATTTAGGTGGTGTGATAATTGAACAAGTTAGAAAAACTCTCTAAAGTCTTTGTAATCTTTTTTATTTTGTATGTGATATTACTTATATTTTCTCCAAGTAGAATAGTAGGGAGGTCAGCTATCCAAAAAGATGACATAAAATTACACGTATACGCACAAGCCACTACGGGAGTATCTCAAAAAATAAGTAAAAGTGATTTAGCTATATTAAAAGAAAAAATTAAAGATACATATCCTAATGTAAAATCTACGGACATTGAGCTTGAAGGTGATACACCTTTCCTTCATGTTGATGATCCAGCTTATATAGGAGAATTTACTGTATACGGAAAAGTTATAGGTACAAAATTAAATGAAACATCGAGAGAAAATACAGTTGCAGTTTTAAAAGTTTCATATTGGGATATGCCTATGATTCGATACTTGTTTTATGAAGACTCTGTTGTAAGGCTATCGCTTATAATTTTGTTACCAATATTTTTTGTTGCACTTTGCATCCTTTGTCTATGTTCTAAGAAAAGTGACCGCTCGTAATAGGCGGTCTTTTTACGTTTACACATAAAATTAGGGGATGCATAATATCTTCAAGGTTAAGTAAAACATATAAAGATTGCTTTTTTACTGTTCCACCCCAAAATAATTCTGAATATTCATTCTTAATATTTAAACAACTTTATTATCTCCGTACAAATTTATAGATTCAAATGTTTAGGAGACTAGATAAATTTGTGATATATTTTTAAAGTAGTGCACAAGTGCAAAATCACAAAAAAGATTACCTGTTAAATTTTATAGGTGGTCTTTTAATGTTTATTAAATGATCTTTTGATTGAAATAGTGCAGAGGTTTTTTACTTATTTTCAATAGATAAAACTACATGAAAATAAGTAAAAAAGTGGAGAATTATTTGTCTAAATATATAGAATTTTTAACAAAAATTCATAATTATGTTATATAATGATGTTAACAAACCATATTTTAGGCATTACCCCCGATTGTGTAGAATAAATGATTTTTTGATGAGCTAAAGTATTTGGCTAAAAGAACTTGTGGCGGGGCCTGCTACAAGTTCTTTTATTTTTTCAGTAAAGGAAAATAAGAAAAAAGGAGGGAATACAAGTATGACAAGAAATTTAAAGAAAGCAGCACTTAATTCGTTAGATGGTAAATGGGGGGTAGGTATAGGAGTATCAGCGTTAAACTATTTTGTACCTACTCTTAGTGCATCAGCAATCGCGACTTTCATGTATTTAATAGTTGGCCTGTTTATTGGGGTAATTGGTTTGGATGTAATCTTTGTTTATTCAATTAGTGGGCAACCCCAAGTAGACCCTACTGCACTAGTTTTACTTATTCTAAGTTATATTTTTTTAGGACTTATTTGTTTCTTAATTTACAGTTCCATACAAGGCATCTTTAATTATGGATATTCTGCTTTCACCTTACATTTAGGGAAAAATGAAGACGCTAAAGTGGACGATGTATTTCTTGGGTTTAAGAAAAGCAATTTGTTTAGATCAATAAAATTGGGCCTGTTGCAAGCTATTTTTCTTTTTTTATGGAGTCTCTTATTAATTGTTCCAGGTATAATTAAATATTTTTCTTATTCCATGTCGTATTACATATTAGTAGAGAATCCTGATTATACAGCAAGTGAAGCATTGAGAGAAAGTAAAAGAATAATGAAAGGACAAAAACTAAAGTTATTTGTTCTTTGGTTATCATTTATTGGTTGGTTTTTATTGGCCGCATTTATAGGAATGTTTACATTTAATCTATCATTTATTTTCATTTCTCCTTATTACAACACAACTGTCTCACATTTTTACTTAGATTTAATTAAAAAACAGGGTGTTGGAGAAGCCAAGGTAAGTATATAAATAGGAAGAAAGTATGTATAAGGTGAAATATATACTTTCTTGACAGTGGATATGCGATTAAGCATATCCATTTTTTAATATTATATTAAAAGATGTTGATTTGAAATAAAGTTTAATCAAAAAAGCTCCACAAACCTATATTATATGATAGATAAGAAGACTCCGTTTTGAAAAAAGATTAATCAAAATGGAGTCTTTTCTATTCAAATAAACATTCTTTTTTATAAAAATGTTTGATTAAAATTCACTTGGAATTCTTTAATTAAAAGGGGAAAACAGCGTAACTCAAAATTTTAGTAAAAGTTTGGTAAGCGCAATACATTAACAAAAATATTCTTGATAAAAAAGTGAATATGATAAATTATAAATATATATTATAAAAATAATTTAATAGAAGGATTTGATTGTTATATTAATGAAAATTAATAGAGAAGCATTTAATGAATTTAATCAAGTGTGTAATGATTACTTTGAAAAAGACGCAAATAAACATTTTGAAATAAACACTAAAATTATGTCGGCTAGAGCAGTTATAAATTATGCTTTGCAAGATATAAACAATAAAAATGATGATATTAATGTGTATGAATTAATATCAGTTTCAGACAAAATATTAACATCAATAGAATACTTGTTAAAATCATTAACAGTCTATGACAAAAAGAACGACAAAGACGAGTTTTATGGTGTTAAAAGTGAAAATAGGGATAAATATGATTATTTCAAAGCGATTAGATCATATATAATTGCTCATCCTCTAAATACAACATATAAAGAATATGAAAGATTTGGATTTAATAAAAATGTAGTATTTGAGGATATTCAAAAGACAAAAGAACTTCATAAAACTTTAATGAAAGAAATGATAGAAAATATTGAAACGGCTGATTATGTTATGACGTTTACAAGAATTAATCTTGATTTTGAAAATAGTGATATTGAGAATATTGATAACTTGGGCGAAACGTTTAAAAAAGGACTTAATATAGAAGAAGACATATTGAGTCTAATTAGATATGCTATTGATAACATGATGGTCATAACAGAGCATTTAAAAGTTATGATTTCTCAAAATGAGACTACAATAAATGGTGTTGAATAAATCGAGAATGGAGGTTTACAATATGAAAAATATACAGGAGTTCCCAAAAAAACCATTTATTAAATATCCATTAGCCCTAATTTCAGCTATAGCTATAATGAAAACAGGCTATGATTGGTATTATCCCCTTTAGGTAGACAGTGTAAAAAAGACCATGTGCACACATGGAT